>NZ_UCNM01000007.1:0-362552 GCF_900473975.1 Synechococcus sp. N26
TGGCTGAGTTCGAAACCGAGCTGGCCATCCTCAAGGGTCGCGTTGACGGCCTCGAGGCTCGCGTTGGCGATCTCGAAGCAACCCAGTTCTCCACAACCACCAAGCTGAAAGGACAAGCTGATTTCTTCGTTGGTGCCGTCAGCTACGACGATCGCGACGAGTGCAACGCTGCAAAAGCTGGTGCATGCGAAGACGATGCGACAACCATGTCGTACCGCTACACCCTCAACCTGAACACAACCTTTACAGGTAAGGATCTGTTGTACACCCGTATTAGAACGGGGAACATGTCCAATGTTTGGACAAACGACAACACCTATCTTTCTGATGCCAAATCAGGTACCAATGCGCTGAAGATCGACAAACTTTGGTACACCTTCCCAGTTGGTGAAGAGTTCAAAGTCACGGTAGGTGCGCTTGTAGAGAACTACTACATGGTGGAAACACCAACTCGCTACAAGCCCATCCTCAAAGCAATGAAGCTTGGGGGTTATGGAATTCTTATGGGTGCAAGTACCGGACAGGGTGCAGGTATCCAATGGCGCCAAAATGTTGCTCCCGGCGAAGCAGCATGGAATGCAGCTGCAAGCTACGTTGCTGACGGCAACGAGGGTGCTGATTCCAACTCCAAGAAAGGTATGTTCGGTGAGGATACCGACGGCCTATTCCTAAGCCAAATTGGTTATGGAAACAGGAAGTGGTACATCTCCGGCCTCTATGCTCACAAACAGGGCAGTGGTGGATCTGATCCTGCGGAAGGTTACTCAACTCCTGCCGTTAACAAGGATGATGCCGCTCTGAATGCCTTTGGTGTTCGTGGCTATTGGACACCTGAGGAAACCGGCATCGTACCGACAATCAGTGCAGGTATTGACTTCGGCTTCAATGACGCAAAAGCCGATGGTCAAGTTGAGGAAAGTTTCGGCTGGATGGTCGGCCTAAACTGGAAGAATGCTTTCGTTGACGGCAACAAGCTTGGGGTGGGCTTCGGTTCATACTCAAGCTACGCAACATCAATGAAAGGTGACAGCAGCCCTGATGACGAGAACTTCGCTTTCGAGGCTTATTACGATTACCAAGTCAGTGACAACGTCACGGTAACTCCCGCAGTGTTCTGGGTTCAGGATGCTGATGGGAATGCATCAGTGGATGGATCTGACACACTTGGCGCATTGGTTAAAACCACCTTCAAGTTCTGATCAACTACAGGTCAAAACAAAAGCGCCCCAAGGGGCGCTTTTTTTTTGAAGGAACAGGGGGGATTGCCCCCAAAAATTGAAAAAGCAACAGTTACCAACAGTTCTCGCCTTCCCCAATAGGAACACAAATATCTTCTTGCTCTGCCTTTTTCTTCAAGGCAGCGGCGTCAGAATCCAAAACACTTTCCTCATCAACGCCTTGATCTGTGGTCCATTCCTTAAGGCCACCCGCATCTTGGGCGTGCAGAGCTGGTGCAGATGCAACAAGAAGCGACGTGGCAGCAACGAAAACTGAGATAGCAGAAGGCTTTGGCATTTGGATGAAGCTCAACTAATGCAATTGTAATGAAGATACAGCCACAAAATACCAGCGACGACCAGATCAAAAGCTACAAATCAGTACGACAAGCGTCGGACGGCGTTCGTATAGCTTTGAAAGATCAGGTCAAGTTCATCCGATCGACCATGGCGAGCCAGTAAACCACGAGCGCCAGCATCGATATTGAATAAAATTGAGCGGTCGTCAGGCGCCTTGACATAGCTTTCTATCCAACCGACACATACATAACGAACACCTCTCACAACGGTTTTAACACAATGAAGAGTGGAAGAAGGATAGAGAACAATATGCCCAGGTGGCAATCGAAACTCCTTCGTATCCTCACCGCCGGCTTGGATCAATAAAGATCCACCCTCGTAGGTGTCTTCATCGCTCAGAAAGCAGGTGAAAGACAAATCACGGCGACCATGGCGGGAAAAAGGATTATCAACATGCCATCCATAAGAATCTCCGACATTGGACCTAGAAACCAACAAACTGTGAACCTTGCGAACAAGTGAAAAACTTTTGACCAAGGGATCACTCGTTAATGCTGTAGTAATGCGGTTACAAATCGCAATAGTAAGCTCAGCATTTGGATCGAGCTGCTGATTAGTCTTCACCAGTGCAGCCTGATCACCTGCAGTCAATCGGCCATCCCGCCAGGGTAGGTCGGGAGCACAGAGGCGTTGCTGAAAGTCACGAACTTCAGGAAGAGGCAAAAGAGAATGCGTCAGGAAGTCCATCGATCAGGGAATTTCAAGAACAAAAAGCCTGAACCAAATGCTACAGAGTGGAACGTCAAAAACAGATGACGACTGGAACCCCTGAAGTAATATAAGAGTAATTATATCTTGAAGCATGCGTAGGTTCTTTGCAGCGCTGGGTATGGTCGCAACAATTGCTGTCCTGCCTTCAGTGGAAGCAAAGGAAGTAAGGGTGTACTCAGGCCGGCATTACAACACTGATCGTTATGCCTACAAACAATTCAGTGAAGAAACTGGAATCAAAGTAAGACTTATTGAGGCCACAGGAATATCGCTAGTTGAACGTCTAAAACGAGAGGGAGAAAATTCAAAGGCCGATGTGATTCTGTTGGTTGATGCAGCGAGAATTAACAATGCTGCCGAAGCTGGTCTTCTGCAGCCAGTGTCTTCAAAGAAAATCCAGTCGAATGTTCCATCACGGTATCGGGATCCATCAAATCGATGGTTTGGTTTCACGAGGCGCGTAAGATCGATCATTGTAAATCCTGATATCGTTGATCCAAATACGATTAAGACCTATTCCGATCTTGCGAATCCAGTTCTCAAAGGAAAACTCTGTCTGCGCAAAAGGAAAAACGTCTACAACCAGTCACTTGTAGCCGACCAAATCATAGTGAATGGTCAAACTGCTGCTTCAGCTTGGGTTGAAGGGATGGTCGAGAATGTAAGCCAGCCGTATTTCGGTGGTGATGTATCACTGATTCGTGCAGTTGGACAAGGCAAATGTGGGGTAGGACTTGTCAATCATTATTATCTAGCACGAATGCAGGCAGGGGCGAGCGGAAAAAACGATCAAAAAGTGACATCAAATATCAATCTGGTTATGCCCAACCCAGCCCATGTGAATATTAGTGCCGCAGGGGTTGCTAAGTCAGCAAAAAATAAAAAAGAGGCGATTCAATTTATTGAATTCATTTCGTCACTAAAAGGTAGTCGACTCATTGCAGGTCCAACATTCGAATATCCACTGAAGAGCCTTGGTACATCAAAGGAACTAAAAGCCTTTGGAGAATTCACCCCAGACAATGTTTCTATTAGTGCTTTAGGTGCAACGCAGAAAACCGCAATAAAAGTGATGGCGGATGCTGGCTGGCGTTGATCTGAAGAGCTAAACAATTCACAGAATAGATTCAAGATTTCATTTGCTCTTGATAATGACTCTCATTTAACTTGGTGCAAATAACACACCATGCGAGCAATTCGACTTGCCTGTGCGTATCATTTGGACATTGATAAGTAAAAAATGCTGAGCACAACCAATTCGATCTCCGCGTCATCTATCGCCTGCGGCCCATCAGGTCGTGCAATAGCAGAAGCAATTGACTCTGATCTTCTAAGCGCGATCCAAGCCCACCTCAACATGGAAAGGCAGGCACATGCCTCCTATTTCGCTGCAGCAATCTGGTTTGCTGAGCGGGAGTTGAGGGGATTTTCCCGATTCTTCCGAGACGAATCCAACAGCGAGCATGAACATGCTGCCAAATTCGCGGAATACATCATTGCTCGAGGTCAAAGCGTTGCGCTTCAAGGGGTTGATGCTCCCTTGCAGAACTGGGCATGCCCTGCAGATGTGATGGCAACCGTATTTCAAATGGAGGTTGACGTCACAGCTTCATTGCAACAGCTGTATTCAATGGCAGAGAGAGTGAGCGATACGCGTACCACGGTGTTTCTCGACCCGATGGTGGAAATGCAAACCCAATCAGAACACGAATTTGCGCACCTTCTTGGACGGGTGAAGTTTGCTGATAATCAAGCAGCGGCTTTATTGCTCATCGACAACGAGCTAGACCAAGGAAATAACAAACCTGCATCTCTTCAGGGATAATTGACTCACGACCAGAAAGTTGATTAACACACATCAACTTTCTGATGTCACGTATTTAGCCCTTGTGGATCGATTACGAAACATTTTATATCACGCATTAACGATTTAGGCGATACTTCCAGGTATTCAGAAATAAGCCGATGCGACCAGCCTTGGCTTCTTAATGCCATTGCAATCTTCAGTCGTTTTTTACGCCAACCATTAGGAGACCCTAAATAGTGTGAAACTCTTGATGTGGTGCTTGAATTCATGACATAAGCCCTTTATTTGAGAGATGATATAAATTAGAGCATGCGAATCAATTAAACAACAATTGAATGTTGCCTGCCAACATCATATAAGCAAGACTGCTGTATAGCTAACATCAATCTAGAACGTAGCCAATGATGCTAAAGCGAGATACATATACGAGCAGAGGAGACTAATTGAAGTTATTGTATAATTTTAATTGGAGTGATGACCTCATTCAAGGTCGAATTAAGGATGCCTGATGGAGTCAAACACTTCGAATGTCCTGACGATGAATACGTTCTAGAAGCAGCAGAGCAGTCTGGGATTGATATGAGTTATTCATGCAGAGCTGGAGCATGCAGCACTTGTGTAGGGAAGATCATCGAAGGAACAGTTGATCAATCTGATCAAAGTTTTCTAGATGATGAACAAATGCAAGACGGATATTCACTTCTGTGCGTAGCTTATGCAACATCAGATTTGATCGTAAAAACTGATTGCGAAGAAGAGCTTTGGTGACAATGGAAGGAACGATAGGATCATCTCAAAATGAAAGTACTGAGGGAAAGCGAGATTAGTTTGGTTGATCAGTATCTAAATGCGGCCTGTTTCAACAAAATAAGCGACAGAACCTATCAGAACATGCTGAGTTACGAATCAAAGGCCGATCCAATCGAAAAAAAATTGATTAAAAGGATCAAAGAACAAGTAAGGCACGGAAAGGTTGTGCTTTCTTCTGGATCAAAGGTAAAAGCTTGATCAGCCTGGATGTGATAAAGAATACAGGCAGTGGCATACTCTGGGAGAAAAAATAATCAAAAGCATCAGAAAATAAGAAAAATAAAATCAGATGAGCACCAGTCAAATACTTTGGATTGATCTCCAGCCATCACTGTATTGCCTTTTCAAGCGAACAGCGCAGAGCTTGGGTCACCATTTTGAAGTCAAAAGATGGTCGTTTGAACATGATCTTGATGAATCATGTGATGTTGAAGTCGTCCACAGCCTAATGAGGCACACGATAGAAAACTCTCCACATCCAGTTCATCTTGTAGGCCACGGAATAAGCGGTACTATTGCATATTTATTTGCTGAAAAATATCCCAATAACATATCATCAGTTTCTGTGCTATCAGTAGATACTCACTCGACAAATCAATGGACTAGTCATTATCAAAGTATGCGGGGCCAATTACCCTGCTCAAGATTTCATATTTTAAGCCATCTAAGCCGACTATTGGTCGATAGAAAAACTGAAACAGTTGTCAATATTATGGCGAGGCTGTTAGCAAAATGCTTGGATAATGATTTAGTGTATGGATCTATTGTCAATAGCCAACCAATCACGAATCTAAACAAAGCTGAGGTTCCAATACTGGTGATTAATGGTGAAAAAGACTTTGTTGTTGATGAACAGAGTGATATCAGATGGAGACACTGCCTAAAACCTGGAGACTGCTACCAAATAATTTCTAACGGACGCCATTTCTTCCCATTTACAGAGTGGAGTCAAACTGCAAAAATGATCGAATCATTTGTCAGGATGGTACCTGAGCAACATCAGAACCAAGTCCCTAATAGCTGTAAAAATCTGAGTATTAGTAAAACCAACTCATGAATCAAATGAATACCTTCGACGTCATCATCATTGGTGGAGGACCAGCAGGTTGTTCTTGTGCATTGTATACAGCAAGGTCAAATCTATCGACAATTATCCTGGACAAAAATCCAGCTGTTGGTGCACTTGCTATCACTCACAAAATTGCAAACTATCCGGGTGTGGAAGGGGACACATCAGGTGAGCAGTTGTTAAAAACAATGAGAAATCAAGCAATTAACTATGGAGCAGAATACAAGCAGGCTCAAGTTTATGGAATCAGCATGACTGATTCAGAGAAGACTGTATATACACCAGAGGGAACATTTGTAGGCAAAACATTGGTTCTTGCAACAGGTGCAATGGGAAGAGCATCAACACTTCCCGGTGAGAACGAATTTCTTGGTAAAGGGGTTAGTTATTGTGCAACTTGTGACGGAGCTTTTTATAAAAACCAAGAAGTGGCTGTCTATGGTTCAAATCATGAAGCAATTGATGAGGCACTTGTACTTACAAAATTTGCATCAACAGTACATTGGATTACCAATAATAAACCAAACGCAAATACTCCAGCAGTAGAAATCCTCCTCAATTCTAAAAATGTAAAGCACTGGAAGCGCACTAGGCTCACCTCCATACAAGGAGATGACCAGGGAGTAAGTGCTGTCAAAGTTCAATCATCTGGAGGTCGTGAAGAGCAGATGATCCAAGTTCAAGGTGCTTTCGTCTACTCCACAGGTTCTCTGCCAATCACCGACTATCTACAAGAGCAGGTACCGGTCAACCCAAATGGTGGAGTTCGAGTAAATAGCGACATGATGACAAATCTCGAAGGAGTCTGGGCAATCGGAGATATCCGCAATACACCCTTTAAACAGGCTGTTGTTGCTTGCTCTGATGGTTGCATTGCAGCGATGGCAATTGACAAGTATTTGAATAAACGGAAGGACGTACGGGTGGATTGGGTGCATCGATAAAAAAAAGCGCCCTCTCGGGCGCCTACAGTTCAGTAATCAATTACATTCAGGCCTCAGCGTTTATTTGCTGAACCCAGGCCTGCAAACGTTGATCTGTCAATTCCGACTCATTGTCTTCATCGATTGCAAGTCCGCAGAACTTACCATCAATAATGCTCTTTGAGTCCTCATAGGTATACCCTTCTGTGGAAACCTTACCAATCAACTTGGCACCAGATTGAAGAAAAGCCGTATACAGTTCCTCCATGGCATCACAGAAAAAATCCGAATAACCGGAGGAGTCACCAAGACCTACGATTGCGACTGATTTACCGGCAAAATCCTTGTCAGGAATTTCCTGAACCAGATCATCCCAGGCTGTTCCTGACCGTGCTTCATCAGCGCCTGTATTCCAGGTTGGAACACAACAAATTAACGACTCAGCTGCAACCAGCTCATCAATTGAGTCGATGTTGTCAACATCCTTCGCTTCTGTTCCAGGAAGAAGCTCTTTGAGTCGATCAGCCACATCCTCAGTTTTACCAGTAGATGTGGCAAAGAAAATAGTGAAAGTCATGCAAAAGAAATCACCAATCAATAATCGCAAATCATCGCTCTCCCGAATTAACGCTTGTTTCAACTGCAGGTGAAATCAGTTACGTCCAGACACCTCATCCACCTCGTTCTGCCAGACAAATTCTTATCTAAGACTGTCTAAGACGATTCAAAGACTCACGATACTCCGATAATGCTTGATCAAATCCTGTCTCACGGATACGTTTGAGCCAACGGAGACGAACCAAGTCATCCTGTTCAATGTGGTCAATGAATTCTTCGAGTATGGCTGATCCAACAAGCATGACAAACTCTAAAGATCAATGCCAAACTTTAATTAATTCTTTGAACGGCGGCCAGTCAAATGATTCTTTTGACTCGATCTTAAGCGATACTCAATAAGAGCAAATAAGAATAAAGAGTGACGTCTTGACAAAATCAATCAAGAGAATTTCACTCGATTTATATTAAAAGCTAAGCGCAATAAGCTAATAAAACTAAGAAGGCAAGTAAATGGCTATAGGAGCAAAACTTTTAAAATAAATCAAAGCAATAAATAATTAAACAGGTAAATGTCAATCCAGACAAAAAACGTAAAATCAGTTCAAGAAAGGCGATATGTGAGTTGAGCTGTTAACAAGCAGCGAGACAGTAATTCTTCTAACAAACATTTCTGCGTGGATTGAGAATCAAGAGAATGACTAATCACAGCTAAAGAGTCTTTCATAGCCAAACATCTCGCACGGTAAAAAGATATTTCCGCAACGAGCCGATTTTTTAGCTTGGGATGCTGACAATGCTGTATTGAACGACTCGCACATTGAAGTCGCTGCCGCATCCATTCAGCCTCTCTGCAGAGATCGCCAAGAACACCAAAGGAATTCACGATCTTCAAAATTGGAGTGGTGAAGAGTTGATGAGGTCAGGTGCAATGCGCATGGTGACATCACCAGAAGACATGGCGATCATGTCGGCTTGACGCCATTTCGATAGAAGGCGGGTTGTGGTCACCCGGGTAGCACCGATCAACTCACCAAAACGATCATGGGTTAGACGGAAGGGAAGCTGATAAGCATCGCTGCAACGAAGTCCAAGCCGGTTAACCAAGAGCGCCAGAAGAGCGTGAAGCCGCTGTTCCGCCTGACCCAGATGACGGACTCTTAGGAGCTGCAAGGTCCACTCATTGACTGCGTCGATTCCGAATTCGTCCGCGGAGACGGAGTCACGACGAAACTTCAGGGCCGTAAGTGCCTCGACACAAGCCCCGTCACTGCACATGCGATCGGTGCGAAGCCTGTCGCCTGACTGCAAAAACGCCAAGGTCATTCCCTCGGTTTCCTCACAAGGGCAATACACCCGGCAGACACCCTCCAACACTTCCAGAACGGTGGCCTGGTCTCGACCGGCAGGGTCCAGCAGAACGGTCTGAAGCCTTGGCATCGACAAAGGTGCCGCCGGATCATCCGGCAAGAAACGGTAGGCAGACGTCGTCACGAACTATCGCGATTGAGAATTACTCGCAACAGTACAGACTTCTTGTCGATATTGCAAGTCATTCTCAATAAGGCCCTCAAATTGAGATTCTTTCTCAATACGCTGCAGGCCAACTCCATCCGTACTCAGAAGAAGTGAGCGGAGCAGCTGAGCATCGCCCTGAATTCGAAGCATCGGCTCGATGTGGATATGGCCCAGTACACCTCGCTCACTGAGTGACCAATGGATCGCTTACAACGCTGAGGCGTTCTTATTGAGCGTTTGCGCTGTATTTCCTTGTCAAAACGCAAGGAACGCAGCTTTTGTGGTGATCAGCCTCCCCCGGCTGCTGCAATGGGAAAAAGATCACCACTTGGACGGTACAAATAAAAGCAAGTCAAGGAACGGCTGATGCTGCTGGGGTCCACGAAGGAGAGCCATCACTTGGCTATTCGAGAGTCATCAGGTGTATGAACAGCACACTTGTCAATCCCATCAACGAACCAACCCATACCCACTACTGGATTGCCCTGAAAAAAGCGGGGTGGGTGGGGTCTCCAACCGCTACCTTGCCACCTCTCGGAGGGTCGCCACCATCTCCTCATCAACACAGCGATCAGCCAATCACAGGTAAAATCATTTTTCATGGAACCTCGAGTCCCCCATTAAGCGGTTCCTCCATTGACCATTGGGCGCTTGTTAAGGGTCTGAATGCTCTTCACAAGCGGGGGGCTCGATCAGGGATTTGGCTTGCGACAACATTCGGGTGACTCATTTAGCCATTGCCACCGACTCATCTGTATCGCGTCTTATTCCCAACAGGGGTGATTGTGTCTAAGGAGTCCCCAAACCTCCATCCAATGGCTTTTACCTTTGCCATTGGGCGCTGGAGCGACCTGACTCCCTCTCTGGCGAGCGGGGAGTCAGTTCAGCGTTTGATGGGTGACTTGAACTCGCAAAACAAAATCTCAGAGTTGCTGGAAGTGGTCGCAGCGATTGTTGTCACAGCAGGACTGGTTGCCGGAAACCTTCTGCTGTTCTCACCATTGCGGGTAGACAAGCGGATTAAAGCTCCAGCACCTCCAGCTCAACCTCAATACACAGCTGGCCCAGTATTTAGGTGAACAGCTATAGACGTTGGCGCGGCTCATGTGATCACTGGCATCGCCTCTTAAGAACAAGCAGTAGCATCGACAGTGCGAATGTGACTTTGGAGTCTCAAACCCATCCAATGGCCCCTGCATGACCATTGGGCGCTGTTCAGGAACTGAAGCCTCTTCTGAAGGGGGGAGTCAGTTAAGCGTTACTGGCATCTGAACATCGCAAAGTGATATTTGCCTCGGCAACCCACTCATGCGGTATTCATCATATGGTGAATGGTACATCCTGATCCATGATTCCTTTCGTACTGCCAATCGTTGGCCTAGTACTGGTGTTAAGTCACATCATCTTCGGAACTAACCCTCAGAGCCAAGGCTGAGCCACACATTAATAGGAGACTTTGGCAAAATTGATAAGACTCATTTGATAACTGCCTTTACATCATCTGATTAATGCTCAAACTACGGCAGGGGTAATGATGTTTATGGAAGTTCTGCCGTTAGGGCTTTCCATCCAATGGCCTATCCACAGTCATTGGGGCGCTGGAGAGTAACTGGCTTCTCTTCTTCAGTGGGAAGCCAGTTCAGCGTTGACTTACTGTTCACTTCAACACGTCGATACGTAGGCAACGATCATTTGGCTATTGTCATTGCCTCATTACAACGGAACAGCATCCATCCGCAAAGCCATGCTTGTTGCGGGGCCTCGGAACCACCATCTAATGATGTGTTGTGCATTGTGCATTGGACGCTAGGTGTCAGCTGACTCGTCTTCTCAACCGGGGGAGACAGAACAGTCTTGCCACCGCCTAAACAGCGGGATACTGAATGACTTTGCTTTTGAAGGGAGGGAGTCAATTCAACATTTTACCCCATTAACCTTCCAAAGGCTCATTTGATTCATCAGTCAGCATCATCTGGAGCAGCAACATCCTTATACCCATTCATAGTAATCATGGATGTTCCGCCGCAGGAAACCTCCAACCAATGGTGGGGGCAATCACCATTGGGCGCTGATAACACCACTGACTCCCTTCTGACGATGCGGGGAGTCAGATCAGCGTAATTTGCATTGCAAAAATTTGACGAGCCCACTGAGATCATCTGGCGTGCAAATGAAATGGATTGAAGCTAGTCAAAGAAATCCACGCGCAACATCTGGTTGAAGGGTTTTATTCAGGCCCAATTCAAGCTGGTCACACCACTGACTCCTCCCCAATGAGTAGACAGGGGGAGAGACCAAAGGCACAGAGGAGAAAAAAACCAGTTATCGATTCATTTGAAAGATGAGATTAGATAGTTTGTACTCGCACTCTGAGAAAAACCAGCCAATATGTATTTGAAGGTTCTCGCGAAGCACCTTCATCCGATGGCTGATCCGGGTCATCGCGCTGGGGTTACAACTGGCTCCTCTACTCAACCAGGGGAGTCAGTCCAGTTGCTTACTCCCAGAAATGCACTGAATTATTATGGCCAAAAGCAAAGGCGTTCGCATCATTGTCACACTCGAATGCACCGAATGCAGAACAGCAACTGCTGCTGAAAAACGCAGTCCTGGAGTCTCTCGCTATACAACAACTAAAAACCGAAGAAACAATCCTGAAAGGCTCGAACTGATGAAATTCTGTCCACAACTCAACAGGATGACTCTTCATCGCGAAATAAAATAGAAAAAATATAATACTTGCAAAACGGCACACACCAAGTAAGCTCGTCTCAAATAAAAATTGGTTATCAAAGCATGGGCGAGTGCATGCCTTCAGCAATTCATTTTGGGCAAAAAACCAACAGCGAGAACCGCATATAGACCAACGCATCAAACGCACCACTGAGTCATCACTGATCAACACTAATCAATCAATACAAACATCGATCAGTAGAATTTAGGACACAGCCTGATTCATCAGCAGCTAGTTTACGCAAAGCAGCGATCTATTCTTGACTAACATTGAAGCCTTCGCACACATCATTGACCTCGCTAACAGAACGACTGACACGGCCACTTATGAGTATTTAATGAGAGAAGCGCAGGAAATCATGCGCGACAAAAATACGGAAGACATAGATTATTGTGATTTTAGACAATTGGTGAAAGAGCGGCTCGAGAATCAAACACTTAAAGCAAAAGAGCAAGTCTACAAATAAGTGAAGAATAGCAAGCATCAATTAACATCATCCCTGCAGTCGACAGATACTGTTGACATATTCAGAATCGCAGCAATCGATAGGCTGAAAAATAATATCCAGAAAATACACTTATATCAGGCAATTAATGTGGCACAATTTTTATAGATCGACCTACTACCTATAAATGAAAACTTCGGGCTTTTTAAACTAGCATCACTTACACGAGAGTGCATCAATTAAAACGTGGTACTGAGGCATGTGAAAGACATGGACCTATTCACAACGCGAAAATCAGATTGGGCAGTTCACTCCAACCTGAGCTGTTCAAACAATGAATCTGATGATATCAGTTTCATTGGGTGTCATCTGGCTCTTCCTCCCTCCAGGTTCAAGAGCCAGAGTGTCGCTTCAACCAAACCAGAACAATTGATTGGTCTTATCTTTGCCCATCAATAACTGGCGTTGATGTTTTCTACTTCTCACCATCAACACAATGTCTCAAAAATCATCCCGGTTTTCAAAACTTGATTCATCGGTATTAGAAGCACAAATGCGCTGCGGAACGGAATGGCCGATAGGCCTTGTTGATGCAATTGCAGAAGCCCATCGGACCACAGTTCAAAATGTCATTGAGCGTCAACGTGTTTTAAGGCGGGCGGGATCACAGGAACATAAATATAACGTTTATTTTTGAGATTATTTTAGTTTTCCCATGTCCTTATCAGGATTCGAAATTTCTGTAGGTGGAATCACATCAATTCCACTAACAAGCGGCTTGGTTCTTCTTCTCTACAAAGCATTTGGCGAAAAACGACTGGATGCGAGCAAACTCAAACCAAAAAAAGTAGCAACCAAAGCAATGACTTCAACCCCCAAAGAAGAAAAAATTATCGACAAAAATCTAGATTCACTGAAAGTAAAATAAGCATTGCAAACATCAATCTCATGTCACATATTCTTATTCCATTGTTAACTGCATTACTTTTGAGTGCATGCGGTCTGAATGGAGAAAGTGGTGCCTCCTCCAATGGTGGTCAGGCTGAAAACCCAGCGGACCAAAAAACTAAAACAGAAACCATTGGTCTAACTTCAGAACCGAGTAGTGAGAGATCAACGTTGCTGGATTCCATCAAGAATGGAGGCTATGTCATTTATTTTCGTCATGCAACGACGGAGAGGGATTACGCAGACCAAGCTGATCCTCTGATGAGCCTCGATGATTGCAGTTCTCAGAGGAAGCTGAGCACTCAGGGAATCAAAGAATCCCACGAAATTGGCGTGGCCTTTGCTTCAAAAGGAATCCCAATCGGTGAAATTATTGTTAGTGAGTATTGCAGGTCATGGAAAACAGCAAACCTCGCATTTGGGGAATGGACCATAAAAGACTCCCGATTAAATTTTTTACCTTATAAAGATTACACCGAGGATCACATTGCACTGATGAAAAAGAATGCCATGCCTTTATTAACACGCCCACCTCTGCCAGGAACCAACACAATCATTATCGGACATGATGATCCTTTTGAAGCCGCAACAGGAATTTATCCTGAACCGCAAGGAATCGCATTTATCCTCCAGCCCGATGGGGGAAAAAGCTTCAAGATCATCGGTAGTGTGTTGCCTTCTGAGTGGGCAACACTCTGAGAAAGACAGCCACTCTGATCCTTGATCATCTGACTTGAAAGATGTTCAGGATCTAACATTCGCTTGATAAGTTTCGAACACTCAAGGGAATACATAGCAGGATAATTGAATTGTCGACCTCGGACGGGTTTCGACAAAAATCAAAGTGATCTATCTCTCGTTAGGAATTTCGGGAGGTAGATTTTTTTTGAGCGTAGATCTTTAAACAACAAGAGATGTGTGTCTAAAGCAGGTACTGCCAAACCTGCAAATCATGCAAACTCGTACATAATCTAGAGAGCACCGCATTCTTTAGGCGGGTATATTTGATACGAGTTCTGCGCTCAAATGGCTAAAATCAGACATCAAATTAGCCCCTTGCCAGAGCCAAAATTTTTTATTTAGCAGCTCATAGCATTCAATCCAAAGCATCAAATAATCCAAATCAGTTACCCAAGCAATTAAACAAAAAATTCTTAGATCAAATGACTCTTTGACCGGTTAAATATGACTTACGCCTGCAAAGCTATGTAAAAGCAGATTTATTCGACAGACAGCACTCATTATGTTTTTTATGCCGCATCTTTTTGAAAATGCAGTCTTACGGAAGTTCATCAGTCAGTTATGACTGGTGGGCTGGAAATGCAGGAGTCGCGAAGCGCAGCGGTTCTTTCATTGCAGCCCACGCTGCCCATGCAGGTTTAATCATGTTTTGGGCAGGTGCATTCACCTTGTTTGAGTTGGCCCGTTATGACGGAACACTGCCAATGGGAGAACAAGGGCTGATTTTGATTCCACATCTCGCCGGCCTTGGCTTCGGCGTAGGGGAAAGCTCTGTAATCGTTGACCAACAACCCCTCATCGCGATCGCAGCATTCCATCTGGTTTCGTCTGCTGTTCTTGGAGCAGCTGGAATCTGGCATACACTTCGAGCACCCAAGGACCTTTCAGAGGCTGAAGGCCGCGCCCAAAAGTTTCACTTTGAATGGAGTGATAGCAAAAAGCTCACGTTCATCCTGGGGCATCACCTGATTTTTCTCGGCCTCGGAGCCATTGCCTTCGTTGAATGGGCAAAGCACCATGGAATTTACGACAGCGCCATCGGAGCTGTTCGACAGGTTGAACCAAATATTGACCTCGGCATGGTGTGGGGTTATCAGGCTAATTTTCTCTCCATCAGTAGTCTTGAAGACGTGATGGGTGGCCATGCTGTTTTGGCCTTCGTTCTCACGATTGGTGGTGTTTGGCATATCATCTCCAGCCCTTTCGGACCCTTCAAAAAGGTCTTGATCTACAACGGCGAATCGATCCTGTCTTACTCGCTTGCTGGTGTAGCTCTGATGGGATTTGTGACCGCCATTTGGTGTGCTCAAAACACAACAATTTACCCCGTTGAATTGTATGGCGATCCATTGAAATTGAACTTCGCCTTCTCTCCCTACTTCAGCGACACAACTGCTCTTGAGGGTGGTGCCCACTCAGCCCGAGCTTGGCTGGCCAATACGCACTTCTACCTTGCATTCTTTTTCCTGCAAGGACATTTTTGGCATGCCTTACGCGGTATGGGCTTTAACTTCAAGCGCGTTTCTGAAGCGCTTGACAACATGGGAAATTCCAAGGTCAGTGCCTGATTGATCTGCCTTTTCTGATTTACCCCTCATCTCATTAAGATGGGGGTTTCTTTATTTGTTTCGTCATTCAGGTCAATATCATCTACATCAGCCCCAATACAAAAAAGACGGCAAGGGCGCAGATCAACAAACTGATGGCAGGAGTCAGCCTCGGTTGACCTCAAATCAAGCGCAAGAACCCTCGGCTCAGAACACAAATGTCGTTTTGATCAGCCCGCCCAGTTGCTGGAAGGTTGAACCATTCGGTGTGAACCCACCCATCGGTCGCGACAGATAGAACAGCGCCGGGGTGAGGCTGATGTTGTCGGTCACTTGGAACTGATACCACCACTCCCAGATGAACTGACCATCAGCAGGGGTGTCGCCACCTCGCAGATCGGTCGCAAACACGGGCTGGCCGACAGCCATTCCGGCGTTGTTCCCCGCCATCAACACATCGTTCCACTGCAGCCCAGCCCTCCAGGACTGACTGGTCCTCACCTGGCCTTCGCGCTGGGTGTCGGACTGATTGATGCCCCAACCGAGCGACAGCGATGGAAGCCAGCCGCTCTCCAGTGGCTGCCAGAAACCACCCAGTGCATAGGCGTGAGTCACGCCCCGATCACTGAAGCGATCCTTGACGAAGGGCGTGGCGTAGACGATCAGGTCTTGACCGTTCTGAACCTTGGAATACAGGGCAGCAACGCCCCAGTTGTCACCCTCCCAACCCAGCTGCAAGGTGCCGGTGCCTCCCGCCTCGTCGGTGGCGAAGCCACCGGAACGGGTGTCGCTTGATGCACCATTGGCCGCCACATAGTTGGCCGACGCGCGGGCTCCGCTTTCCGCTGCCCAGCTGATGCCCACGCCCGCACCTTTGTTTTTGTTGTAGGCCCCCGGAGCTCCATTCACCGTGAGCACATCGAGAATCGGATCACTGGGATAAACGCTCGGCCAGATCGCGAGCATGTCTTCCTGGCCAACAATCGGGCCGGTGGTGATGGTGACCTCATCCCCCAACGGGAAGGAATAGAAGAATTTGTCGATCGCCACCAGATTGGGTCGATCACCCTCCTGAAACGCAGTTTCCAGGGTGGCCAGACCCGACGGCCCACCACTGCCGAAGACGTTGCCGTCACCGTCGAAGTTGCCGCCACGCAACACCGTGGTCAATTGATCCTTGCCGGTGAAGGAGGTCGCCAACCCCAGCTGAAGGTCGTAATTGAATACCGTTCCGCCGAACTCGGAATTGCTGTCCGAACGCAGCCGGGATGCGGATCCCTTGAAGCGACTGGCTCCGAACACCCAGGAGGCTTGTCCTTTGAGTTTGGTGGTGGTGGAGAACTGGGTGGCTTCCAGTTCGCCCACGCGGGCCTCGAGGCCGTCTACGCGACCCTTGAGGATGGCCAGCTCGGTTTCGAATTCCTTGAGCAGGCGACGCAGCTCATCGGTCACTTCAGTAATCCGGTCGAGGCAGGCGTTCAGCAGGGCAGCCGCTTCGTAGCGGGTCATGGCCCGGTTGCCACGGAAGCTGCCGTTGGGGTAACCGGCGACGCAGCCGTAGGTCTCAACCAGGTTGGCCAGAGCCTGATAGGCCCAGTCGGTGGGGACAACGTCGGCGAACTGGGTGACGCTGGTGACCTGCTCAAGGCTGTTGCCACTGGCAGTAGCCGCGTAATCAGAAACGCCGTTGATGTTCAGCTCGGTGGCTTGGGCGGCTGGGCTGTTGACCACAGCCAAAGGGGCGATCAGACCAAGGGCGGCGGGCGCCACCAGCAGTTGCTGGACAAACGTCATGACTGGGAAGAGATAAAAAAACCCCAGAGGTGATCCCTGGGGTCAGAAGCTGTGAAACGGCGTGCTCGTGATCAGTCGATCAGGGCCACCCAGGCAAAGGCCATGCCGATACCCATCCAGATGCCGGCGCCAAGCCGTTGCCCCTGGGAGCCGAGGCGCTCAACCAGAGACTTGGACCAGTTGCTCACCACCAGCAGCAGCGCGCCTTGGCCAATCAGCAGGCCCAGGAAATAGGTGAACAGCGGGGTGGGTTCCGCACCAACGATGGTGCTGCCCAGCAGAAAACCGTGCAGGGCCACCAGCGGCAGCAACCAACGGGTGGAGGTCACGGTAAGAGCCATCAAACCCTCCACCACCAGGCTGAGGGAGACCATGGCCTCCGCCCAGGGAGCAACGGCATCCGGCAGGGGGATGAACTGCGACAGAACACTGCCGCCCAGGCCAGCAGCCAGAAGAGGAATCACCCAGGCGCGGGGACGTTGCAGGCCGATGAAGGCGATGGCCAGCAGAAACAGGAGATGGTCAGGACCCAGCAGCGGGTGACCAACGCCACTGAGCAATCCCTGCAGGGGGGTGAGGGCAGCGCTGTCGCCCATGCCAAAGGGGTGGTGGGCGAAAGCCGGACTGGCCAGGAGAAGAACCGCCAGAAGCGAAGGGCCGGCGATCTGCAGCGGCCTGCGCAGGGCAAGTTGCAAAGAATTCAAAAGTCGATCCTCGTCGGTTTGATCTGGCGGGCGTTCTGACTGACGTGGGCGGAGAGCCGACGTTTCACAGCTGCGGGACAGCGGCAGATTTTCACTGCTCTTTCCCCGTTTCCTTCAGCGGCTGTTCCCCGCTGAAACCAGCACCCCACCCTACCGGCGCTTGGCCGTCGCGCCTGACCAACAATCATTCGGCCTGTGGCGGTGCATCGGCAAGGTCAGTGGTGTGGAAATTCCAGCGATCACCGTCTTCCAGCCAGAGCTCCCAGGCCAGGCGGCGGCCGCTCCGTTTCAGTCGCAGCTGGCCGCCAAAACCTGCCGGAGAGGGCTGATAGAGCTCGGTGATGTCGTCAACAGGGGCTCCATCCCGGGTGAACACCTGCTCCACCTGCTCACCCAGCCGAGCCGTCAGGTCGCTGCGCAGCTCATCAACCGTCACGCCGGCTGACTCGAGAAATCGAGCACAAGATCGCCGACGTCATCCCGGCTGATCTGAAACCCGAAGCCATCAACGGTGCCGGTCCAGAGGCCCGCATCGAGATCCGCCTCGATCCCCTCCAGCTGCTCCACCTTGTGATCGAAGAGCAGGCCGAAGCAATGGGCGGCGACCTGCGCGGCCTGGGACGCATCCATTTCATCGAGTTCGTGGGCTTCCACCGGACACCCATCGAGCAGTTCGGCATCGATGACGTTGCCGGACCCGACGTCCTCAACAAGAGCTTGCAAGCCAGCCAGATCGTTCATTGCCGTCGCCGTTGAAGCAACACACGCAACACCATCATCCCAGGGCCAGAGCGGTGGTGAGGGCCGTGTCCACGCTCAAGGTGCGCGATCCCAGATGCACGGGCTGCGCAATCACCGCCTGGGCCAACTCCAGTTCAAACGGCACAAAACCACCCTCCGGCCCCACCATCACCACGGCAGCTCCCGGTGGGGTGTCCCGCAAGGGAAGAGAGGCCCCCATCTGGGCCATCCAGCAGTGCCGTCCGGCACAGAGATCCTTGAGCTGGTCTTCGACAAAGGGGCGAAAGCGCCGATGTTGGTGCACCCGGGGCGCCACCGTGTCGCTGGCGCGCTCCAGCCCCCCAAGCAGCGCATCGTTCACCTTCTCTGGTGCGAGCAAAGGCGATTGCCAATAGCTCTTTTCAACCCGGGCGCAGTTGATCAGGTGAAGATTGGCTACCCCATATTCGGCCACGGTGCGGAACAAACGTCGCAGCACCTTGGGCCTCGGCAAGGCCAGAACAATGTCGAACCGATGGCGGGGCGGCGGTGGCTGGTTGAGGTCCACCTCAAGCACCACGGCATCTGCATCGAGCGCGCAGATACGGCCCTGGCCCAGATCGCCATTCAGCTCACCAACCCGGATGCTGTCGCCCACCGCAGCCCGTAGCACCGAACGAATGTGATCCGCCCGCCGATCAACAAGACGAACCCTACGTTCATCCAGCCAATCCGAACGGTTGAGAACAACGATGTTCATGGCTGGATCTCTGGGATCAACAGCACGCCGTCACCAACAGATCCGTCAGTCCAGCACAACAATGTCCCAGGCCCACAATCCTCAGCAGTGTTCGAACACCCCGGGGATCAATTCCCGCTCGCGGCGCGCCTGAAACTCAGCGTCGGCAGCACGCAGCGCCGCAGGATCATCCTGGAACCAGCAGCCGTAGAGAAGATTCAGGATCCGATCAACATCAAGATCACGATCAGCTACGTCCTGCCAGAGACGTTGGCTTAATTCGGCATCAGCCAGCTGAAATTGAGCTTGGGCCAGGCGGCGGGCTGCGTCGAAATGGGCCTGTTGCAACTGCCGCGACGGAGAGTCGTACTGAAGCAACCGTCCCTGGATCGTTTGAAGCAAACCCATGCCATCAGCTTTGCTGCATTCAGATTGAATCCGCAGATGCCGATCGACAATGAGTCGTCATGCTGGTTTTCAAACAGCAGCCCCAAAGCCAATCACAAGAAAACGATCAACACTGATCAAATCCCAACAGGATCCTGTCCTGCAAGGCTGCGTGATTGAGGCCAGGACGATTCAATTGCAGAGCCGGAAGAAGATCAAGCACAAGATTGTTGGCTCGGCGGGATTCAACGCAAACGCCAACGCGATCCTCCACAGAATGGGCCAGACGGATCTGATCCATCACCAGTTGCAACTGGAACATCTGCTGGTCGAGGCTTCTGGCATGGACAGCCCCGTTGAGGCTGCAGCCCAGCAGCACGCTCAACCACCAACCCTGTAATCGCATCGGCATCACACCACCAGAAGGCATCCCCCCTCAACGTCCCATGCCGCCTCCCCCTGGGGTGAGCATGCGAATGGCCTCGCCCGCCTGGAGCTCCAGCTGCACGGCACCGGGCAGGGGATGGGCCACCCCCTCACGATCCAGCCGCAGGTTCTCGCCACAGGCACCACTGGCTCCTCCATTGAGACCGAACGGGGCCACCTGCCGCGAGCCACTGATCAGCGACACACTCATCGGCTCGAGGAAACGGATCGTGCGCTCCAACCCGTCGCCTCCTGGCCATCGGCCTTGGCCGCCACTGCCGGAGCGCACCGCGAAGGATTCCAAGCGCACCGGATAACGGCCCTCGAGCACCTCGGGGTCCGTCAGCCTCGAGTTGGTCATGTGCGACTGCAGCCCCACCGATCCGGCAAAGCCCTCACCCGCGCCGCCACCTCCGGCCACCGTTTCGTAGTACTGGCAGCGGCCATTGCCGAAGCTGACATTGTTCATCGTTCCCTGGCCGGCCGCCTGGGCGCCGAAGGCCGCAAATAACAGATTGCAGAGGGCCTGAGACACTTCCACGTTGCCGGCCACCACAGCGGCGGGGGGCCGGGGATTCAACAGACAGCCCTCAGGCACCACCAGATCGAGCGGCGCAAAACAGCCCTCGTTCAAGGGGATGTCGCTGTCGAGGAGACAACGAATCACGTACAGCACAGCCGCCCGTGTCACCGCCAGGGGGGCATTGAAATTGCCCGGCCGTTGGGGCGATGTTCCGCTGAAATCCAAACGCAACCGTTGGCGTTGCGGGTCGAGGTTCACCTGCACCACCAGACAGGAGCCGTCATCCAGGGCCAGCTGATGCCGGGCGTCCGTCAGGCGCAACAGCAGCCGCTGAACACTGCGAGCTGCGTCCTGCTGCAGCAGGGTCATCTGCCGTTGCACCAGGGTCTGCCCCTCCCGCTCCACGAGGGATTGCAGCGCCACAATCCCCGCCTGATTGGCCGCCACCTGCGCCTGCAGGTCGGCCAGCAGTTCCGGAGGGTTGCGGGGCGGCGTCGCCATGCCGCTCCACACCGCTTTCAGATCAGCGGCAAGAACCCGGCCCTGGCGCACGAACAGCTGGTTGCGCAGCAGCAGGCCCTCATCGGCAATGGTGCGACTGAAGGACGGCATTGATCCGGGAGCGATGCCACCCACATCGGCGTGATGGCCACGGCTGGCCACAAAGAAGCTGGGCTGATCCCCGTTGCAGAACACCGGCGAGATGGCGGTGATGTCGGGCAGATGGGTGCCGCCGTGGAAAGGGTCATTGCTGAGCAGCGTGTCGCCGGGCTGCAGCGGTGCGACATCACCAATCGCCACCTGGGCCAGCAGGTCGCGGACGCTGTCGCCCATCGATCCGAGGTGCACCGGAATGTGGGGGGCATTGGCCACCAGGGCCCCCGTGGCATCAAACAACGCACAGGAGAAATCCAGGCGCTCGCGAATGTTCACGGAGCGACTGCTCTGCCGCAGCTGTTCCCCCATCTGTTCGGCGATCGCCATGAAGCGGTGACGAAACAGTTCCGCCTGCAACGGGTCGTGGTTACCAGCCTGGGCACGCTCCGGTGATCCGTCTAGGGGATGCGAGCGTTCCAGCAACAGCGTGCCCCCCTCCGCCACCCGGGCCTGCCAGCCCGGCTCCAGCACCGTGCAGCCCGTGGCTTCGGCAATCAGGGCCGGACCTGCAAGACGCTGATTCAGCCGCAGGGCACTGCGGTTCAGCAACGGCACCTCCATCCAGCCGCTCGACTCCAGGTGCATCGACACCTGCGGCGATGGCTGCACCTCTGGCATTGGTTCGGCCTTCTCAGCTGTGGCTGTAGCTGCGGTTGTGGCTGTGGCTGTGGCGTCGAACTGTTGGGGAGCTGTGACCTCAACATTCAGCTGTTCGACGATCAGGGCCTGATCGGCATCAATGCAGTAGCCGTAGCGTTGCTGATGGCTCGCCTGGAAGGCCGAGATCACGGCATCAACGCCTTGCTCAGCGAACCAAGGGAGCACCAGGGTCTGCTCGGCAGAGGAATAACGCAGAGCCAGGCTGACCCAGACCTCCGGCTCCCCCAAGTCGGCATCAGCACCATCCCCCTGGCGATGCAAGGTCTCCTGCGCTTCTGCCATCAGCCGCTCCACCTGATCCGGCAGGGCCGCCAACAACTCGGGAGAGAGGGCAGTGCCGAGATGCACCTGCTGCCGGCAGCGCTGGCGGGCCTGACCCATGCCAAAGGCGGAGAGCACGCCGGCCATGGGATGCAACAGCACCGTGTTCAGCCCCAGTTCATCCGCCAGCCGACAGGCGTGCTGACCACCAGCTCCCCCGTAGGCCACCAACACCCCGCCGCGAATGTCCTCACCGCGATGCAGCGACACCCGGCGGATCGCAGCGGCCATGGTTTCCACCGCCAGTTGCAACGCCCCGGATGCGACCCGCTCCGGGGTCTGTCCCAGCGCTGCCGCGAGCTCGGCGAAGCGATGCCGCACCACCTCCCCATCCGGGGGCAGATCCCCGGACGGGCCGAACACCGCCGGGAAGCGATCCACCTGCAGCCGCCCCAGCAGCAGGTTGGCGTCGGTGATGGTGAGCGGTCCGCCGGCGCGATAACAGGCCGGGCCCGGTTGCGCTCCGGCGGAGCGGGGCCCCACCCGCAGCCGCTCCCCATGGAGCTCCAGCACGGATCCGCCACCGGCTGCCACGGTTTCAATCGGCAGACGTGGGGCCAGCAACTGCAAACCGGCGATCTCGGTCTGCTCCTTCACTTGCCGCAAAGCCTGCGCATCGGCGCAAGCCACACAGAACACATCCGTCGACGTTCCCCCCATGTCGAAGCCGAGCACCGGCACCCCGTCAAAGCCGGCCATCCGCGCCGCGGCGATCGCCCCAACCATCCCCGCCGCAGGCCCCGAAAGGATGGTGTCTTTGGCCTGCAGCCTGTCTGGAGCCTGCAACGCTCCGCTGGAGGTCATCACCCGCAGGGGCGTGGCGGCACCCAACGCCCCCTGCACCTGTTGCAGGTAGCCATCCAGCACCGGATGCACGGCCCCCTCCACCAAGGCCGTCTGCCCCCGCGGCACCAGGCGGGGCATCACACTCACCTGGTGGGAGCAGACCACGGTGCGAAAGCCAAGTTCCCGCAGCAATGCAGCACAGCACTGCTCATGGGCTGGGTTGCGCTGGGCATGCAACAACGCCACCACGGCGACGTCGAGGCCGGAACGGCGCAGCTCCTCAAGACGCCGCCGCAGCGGCTGATCCAGCACCAGGGACTCCACCTCCTCACCCCGGGCATCGAGCCGACCGGTCAGCTCCAGCACCGTTTGCGCCAAGAAGGGGCGCTGGGGCTGCTCAAGCGCGAACAGATCGTCGCGGTGTTGATCGCCGATCCAAAGCTGATCCCTCAGCCCGGCATTGGTGAGCAACAGCAAGGGAGCACCAGCCCCCTCCAGCAGCGCATTGGTGGCCACGGTGGTGCCGAGACGCACGTCGTCGACGTCCCCCAGATCCACGGGCGGTGAAGCCGACGCCAACATCGCTTCCATGGCCGACACCGCAGGGTCTCCAACACGGGCCTGCTCCGAGAGCACCTTGCGCACGTGCAGCTGGCCTTCTGGATCGCGACCAATCAGATCGGTGAAGGTGCCACCGCGATCAATCCAGAAGCACCACCCCATCTCAGGCCCTGGCCTACGTCGTCCCAGCCTGCCGCGTAGGCCGATCAACAAACCATGTCGACGCCCCCCCGATGGGTGAGCTGAACTGAGAACGTTGAGAAGCAACTGCCTCCCAAACGCTTGGACAAGCTCGCCACGGCCTGGGCGATCTTTCAGGGGTTACTGCTGGAAGCCGTTCCGTTTCTGCTGCTCGGCGTTGCCATCGCAGGGCTGGCCCGATGGGCCGTGCCACCGGGTGCCTGGATCGAACGGCTCCCCAAGAACCCAGTGCTGGCACCGATCATCGGGTCCCTGATGGGTTTTGCCCTTCCGGCCTGCGAATGCGGCAACGTCCCCGTCGCTCGCCGTCTGCTGGCCAGCGGTGCACCGATGGGCACGGCGTTCGGCTTTCTGTTTGCAGCTCCGGTGCTGAATCCCATCGTGCTGGCCAGCACCTGGGCCGCGTTTCCCGATCAGCCCTGGCTGCTGGTGGCCCGGCCATTGGGGGCCTTTCTGCTGGCGATCCTGCTGAGTTTGTTGCTGGTGCAACTGCCCGAGACGCAGCTGCTGGCCACTGCGCTTCTGGAGGAACGCCGCATGAGCCAGCCCCTCAGCAACCTGGGGCTGCTGCAGCGCAGCAGTGGTGTGATCGGCGGATCACCCAGCCCCCCCCGATCCATGAACGGCAGGCGCCTCAAGGCCTGGCAGGTGCTGGATCAGAGCTGCCGCGAATTTCTCGATCTACTGGCTCTGCTAGTGCTGGGGTGCGTGATTGCGGCCCTGGTACAGACCTGGCTGCCGCGCAGTTGGCTGTTGGCCGTGGGGGGCGCGCCGACGGCATCAATCCTGGCCTTGATGCTGCTGGCGGTGGTGGTGTCGGTCTGCTCCAGCGTGGATGCCTTTCTTGCCCTGGGCTTTGCCGCTCAGATCACCCCAGGAGCCCTGCTGGCCTTCCTGTTGCTGGGCCCCGTTGTGGACCTCAAACTCGCGGGCCTGTTCACCGTGCTGATGCGGCCAAGGGCGATCCTGATCACGGCGATCGGTGCCAGTCTTGGCGTGCTGCTGATCGGTCAGTGGATCAACCTATGGCTGCTGTGAGGGGCCGGTTGTGCTGAAGCGCGGAACCCTGCTGCTGCTCTGGGGCCTGACGCTGTTGTGGAGCTTCCACAGCGGACGCCTCGATCTGCTGCTTCGCGGTGTCTTCCATGGCCTGGTGGGGGTCACCGGCCTGGTCTTGCTGATGCTGGGCCTGGCCCTTCTGCTGAAAAAAGAGAAGCAAAACGAACGCTGGCGCTGGCCCTGGCTGCTCAGCGGCGTGATCGCTGCGCTGGTGCTGGTCCTTCCGCCGAGCCCCTCCTTCAGCGATCTGGCCAGCAACCGCCCCCAGGGCCTGCCCGATCCACCGGAGTTGGCCTTTGTTCTGCCCCCCGAACAACGCAGCCTCACGGAATGGGTGCGCTTGCTGCGCAGCCAACCCGATCCCGACCTTGTGGCAGGTAATCCTGTTCGCATCAGCGGTTTTGTCTGGAGGCAGCCCCAGGGCCCACCGCTGATCGCCCGGCTCACGGTGCGCTGTTGCCTGGCCGACGCCACACCCGCTGGCCTAGCCGTGGAGTGGCCGGAGTCTTTCAGCCCCAAAACCAACCAGTGGTTGGCCATCCAGGGAACGATGAGCGTGCAAACCCGGAACGAACGGCTCATACCCGTCGTGATTCCCCAAAACATCACGCCGATTGCCAGACCCGAACGGCCCTTGGAACCATGACGCGCCGGCCCTTGCTGCTGATGCTGATGGCCTGCGCCGCTGTTCTGGCGCAGCAACAGCTGCTGTTGCGACAGCCCCCGCGGCTGCTGCGCCTGGTGCCCCAGCAGGTGCAAAGCGGCATAGCGGCACTGGATCTGCAGTTCAGTCGCCCGATGAATCGGCCCCAGGTCAGCGAAGCCAGCAGAATCTCTCCAGCTGTGCCCCATCAGTGGCTGGGGGAGACGACAGCACTGCGGATGGTGATCGATACGGATGTCGTGCTTACGGCTCCGCTCGAGCTATCGATCGCAGGAGACGACCAACGCGGGCTGCCATTAGGGGAACAGCAATGGTGGTGGGACCCGAGACCCTGGCTGATAGCAACACGGCCTGTCCAGGGAGGTGAGCAGGTTCAACTGCAGACGCGATCGGGAGAGTGGATGCCGATCAGTCGGGTCTGGCCTGCCATCCCCAGCGTCGTCCCCCTGGGGAATGGTCGGGGTATCGCCCTGGTGGGACGTGATCAGAACGGCACCGAACAGGTGTGGTGGGACCAACTGGCACCCCGCAGCACCGCCAACCGTCTGGCAGCCTTAGGGCCACCATTACTGAGCCGCACGAAAGCCCTATTAGAAGGGGAGGTGCTCTTCGCACATCTCAGCAGCAATCTCAATGGTGATCTACTGGTGCAGAGCGGTGGGTTCCAGCCGGGCAGTGACCAAGCCCTTTTGCTGCAGGCCGATGGCAAACGCAAGGCTCTGGCACTGAAACCCTCCGGGCCGATGCAGTTGCTGCCGGCGGGAGGGGGCGTGGTGATGCCCATCAGAAACGGCCTGAGCCTCCGCCCCTTGCAAGCAACCGAGCAAAAGCCCCAGATGCTGCCGGGGAGTCGGGAGCTGGGGGCCTTCTGCGGTGCCTCAGGACGGGCCGTGTTGATCCGGCACTGGCCGGATTACAGGCGCTCGATTGAGCTGGTGGTTCCAGGGCAAGCGCCGAAGCAAATGCACCTCGGTGATCAGGCGGTGCTGGGGGTGGCCTGCGATAACCGCGGCAAACGGATCTGGGCTGTGCTGGGGCGTTGGGAGCAGCAACAGAGCAATCACGAACTGGTGCTGATCAACGACGAGGGAGAGGTGACAAAACGCAGGGCCCTGGAGCTATGGACGCTCAAGGCGGGCAGCCCCATCCAATGGAACCCGGTGACGAATCAATTGCTGATGACGCTGACGCGAGCGAAGCAAACCCATGCCCGTGCCGGACTGATCGATGGCGACAGCTTGAAGCTCATCAAGGTGATAAACACACCTATCGGCGAAGCCCAGTGGCTCAATGCAGGATGAGCAACAGTTTCAACCTCTTCAAAAAATGAACAACAAAAAACCTCGCCAATAAATTGGCGAGGCATAACTCAATAGCTTTGAATTACAGCTTGTATGCAATACCGGTTCCAACATGATGTTGATAACCGCGACCCCAACCTTCAGTCTTGTCCCAAGAATAAACTACTTTCCAATGTGCAAAAAATTCAACGTCATCATTGACTGGTTGAGAGATCATTATCTCGCCCGCGAAGTCAGTACGGGAATCAAGATCGCTGGCATAGCTTCCAGGGGTGTAATAACGAGGACCAGCTTCGACCTGGAAAGATGTCTCTCCATAATTAAAACCAACTCCGAGGCGAGGATCAGTGTAATTTCCAATGAAAACTCCATCCACACCCCAACCTTGGCGGTGATCAACTGATACGTATGCGCCATCGATCAGATCAGAAACAGAATCTCCCAGGCCGAAGTCGACGTCACCATCACCAAAAGCATATTTGACCTTTGCGCCCAGCTCATTCTTAATACCCTTAGACTCAAATTTTTCCCACTCATTCTCATCAGCATGGAATTCGAGTTCGTCACTTGTGACTAAATATGGGCTCCAATAAGCCTGTATGTTAAGTCTATCTGAGTGCTTGTAATTAGCCTCCAAATAAGCCTTGAAATCAACTCTTGAGCGAGTTGGATGAGCTTCATGCTCATGCTCTTCCTCACTATGATCTTCAATGTGGATTTCACCGTAGAAGTGCTCTGCTCCGCCTCTAACCAAAGCAGGTCCCACAAAAGCACTTAGAGAAAACTGCTTATTATTACCAAGACCCCAAGCAAATTCGCCACCAATTAAAAAGTCAGCGGCATAGTGCTTTTCTGGAATTTCAAGATTATCGTCTAATCCAGCATGACCCTCTACGGTCAAAAGGGGAGTGAAATCAAATTCACCAGCCTCCAATTCTGCACCGCCTCCATGTGAACCATGTGCATGGGCTGGAGCCATGGAAGCAAAAGGACTCAAAAATAGAGCCAAGAGAAGAAGACGAGAACGGAACATGGATTAGGAAGAGTGGAAGAAGAAGTTGAGCAGAGATTTGGTCAACGAATAGAAGACCATTCAGCATTTATAGTGTTAGCACCTGTGACATCACAGGTGCCTCCCTGACCATTAACAATCGTGCAAGCATTGATGGTCGCAGTTGAAACAGCATTACGACCTGCAGCAATACCTTCTCCGTAGAGCGGAGTTTTCGAAATAGGCAAACCAGTTCTCTTACTGATGCGCTTTAGCGTTTTATTCGGGTATGCAGTAGGAGAAAAGATTGTTTTTGCGCCAGAAGACTTCACCTCCTCAGTAATTTTTTTGAGACTGGAGGGTCGCAAAACTCCACCTGTTGTGTGGCTGTCCAACATCGCAATCTCAACAAGCCCAAAGCGCTCGGCGAGATGGCTGTACGTCTTGTGGTCGGTGACCATAACTCTCTGGGCCGGCGGCAAAGAACCAAACTGCTTTGCTTGCCATGCCTGAAGGGCCTTGAATACAGCTACAGCCTTAGCTGTTCGTTGGTGCAAAGCCGAACGATCACTGTCCCCCAAAAGAGGTGCCAGAGAATTGGAAATAACACGAATCATTCCAGCAGAATTGACTGGATCATGCCAAACGTGGGGGTCGCTGCCGCGATACGACGGCAGAGCAATTTCACCCGCAGCCACAACCATTCCTGGTGAATTGAGTTTTGTGGCAGAAGGCGTAAGCCCAAAACCGATATGGAAAATGAGATCGCTCTTGGCGATCACTGCACGATCACTAGGCTTTAAGCGATAGGAGTGTGGATCACCACCCGGAGGGATCAGACAAGTCACCGAGGCGGCATCTGCAGCCAAAGTCTTAGTGAGATCGCACAGCGTGCCGTCGACGGCAACAACAACAGGCTGACCCGCATGGGCCGGAACAACGGAAGCGCCAATAGCCAGGGCAAAACAGACCCCTACTGATTGAGCCAAGGAAGGACGCATGGGCGACCTTGTGAGAATGATTATCATTCTGTCGATCGCATGACGCATTGCCACCATGGGGTGTGCAAAACAACAAGAGGCCCAAGCCAGGCCGCCAAGAGGCTGATGAACGAATCGCTGTCTGTGCTGAGCACAACCGAACTGAGCTTCAGCTACGGGGAGCGCAACACCGTCGACCGAGTCAACCTGCAACTTCAAGCGGGAACTCTGACAGCACTGGTTGGTCCCAACGGAGCCGGCAAGTCGACGCTGTTGCACCTGCTGGAGGGGCGACTGAAACCCAGCCAGGGAACGGTCAACTCCAATAAGCCAATTGGCCTAATGCCCCAGCGGGCCGCCATTGACTGGTCGTTTCCGATCACCGCCCGCGACATGGTGCGGCTGGGGGCGCCCAGAAAGGGCAAGACCACAGCAGCGGACCACTGCGATCAGTTGCTGGAGCGGGTCGGCATGGGAGCCATGGGATCCCAACGCCTCAACCAGCTCTCCGGCGGCCAGCAACAACGCGTCCTGCTAGCCAGAGCGTTGATGCAGCAGACCGAGATCCTGCTGCTGGACGAACCCTGCAGCGCCATTGATCCACCAACACGCGAGCACCTGCTCAAGGTGATGCGGGAGCAGGCGGAAGCCGGCCAGACGCTGCTGGTGAGCAGCCACGATTGGGGCAGTGCTCTCGACAGCTACGACCAGGTGGTGGTGATGGACGGCCAGATCCTGGCCAACGGATCACCCGACACGGTCCGAGAAAAACTGAGCGATCTGACTTGCATGATGGGGAGTTCCTGCTGTGGCTGAGCCCGACATCTGGTGGCTTCTGCCACTCACGATCTCGCTGTTGATCGGAGCCATCTGCCCGGCCACGGGAGCGTTGCTGATCACCCAACGCCGGGTGTTGCTGGCCAACCTGATGGCCCATTCCGTTCTGCCCGGCTTGGTGATCGCCCTGGCCATCGGCATCGAGCCGAGCATCGGCGGCCTGATCAGTGGACTGCTGGGCGCCCTGGTAGCTGAACGCCTGAACCGGCGCTTCAAGGGCAGGGAAGAGGGCGCCATGAACACCGTGCTGGCCGGCTTCACGGCCCTGGGCGTGCTGTTGGTTCCGCTGCTGGATGCCCGAGTGGACCTGGAAACGATTCTGTTCGGAGACCTGCTTGCCGCCAACACAACAGATCTGCTGCGAACAGCTTTTGCAGCCGGAGCTTTATTAGCGATGTTGGTGTGGGGCTACCGCGACCTGGTGTTCGTTGGCATCGACCCTGAGGGAGCAGCCATCGCCAAACGACCGGTGCTCTTGATCCGGCTGATCTGCAGCCTGATCACCGCCCTGGTGGTGATCAGCGCCATCACTGCCGTGGGCGTGATTCTGGTGATTGGCCTACTGTGCGCTCCGGTGATGATGCACGTGGAGCGCAGCCGAAGCCTGAAGGAACTCATGCTGCGCAGCGCGAGCACGGGGCTGCTTCTATGTGGTGGCGGAATGATGCTGGCGATTGCTGTTGACCTGCCACCGGGCCCACTGATCGGAACGCTGTGCTTGGCACTTCTATTCACCTACAGGGTCAACACTGCAGAGCAACAGTGATAAGGAAGCCTTCTTTATGGCTTTTGATTCAGGAACATCCGATCAAGGCGGCGACGCATTCTCCGCATCAATGTGCGTTCCTGCTCCAGGCGGAAGGTGCGCCGAAAGGCCAGGAACAACACAGTCAGCGTTGAGGCCATCCCCACGCTGAACAGGGCGATCAAGCTTGCATCGCTCATGGCTCCATCCAACCCGCTACTGCACAACGGCGAACCAACCACCAGCCAGGGCTGCAATCAAGCCACAGGCGAGGGCTTGAAGCACAAATTGGCCTGAATCTTTCTTCTCCCAACGATCAATGGCCTTCGATGCCGTCACAAACGGTTCTTTGTTCCTGATCAACTTATCGATGTACCGCTCGATGAACTGATCATCGAGTTCAAGCCGCCGCAGCTTGGAACGAATCTGGTTGAGCTCAAACTGATTCATGGCTCAAAACCCCTAACTTTCCTGCCTATTCATCATTGGAGGGCTATTCCTCAAAACCTCACATATTGAATGATCCAGAATTTTAGCGAGACGGTTATCTCAACGCGACCCTTCCGGAGAAGAAAGCCAAATGCATCTGTCTGAATTAATCCTAAGCCGATCAATGAACAGCACGTAGAACAAACTATCTAAAAGCCTTTGGCACGTCTTTGCCCCTTCGGTTGCATCACCTCAATTGTTGTTGGCCGTGTCTTGCTGGAATACCAAACGCGTTGTGCATCGTCGTAGCTCTCGACATCCTTGAACGACCCATCACACAACCAGACGCGGTAATGGTGACGGTCATAGGGGTCGGAACTGGTTTCGGTGAACTGTTTCATGCAACTCAATAACGATCGTGTCGAGCCAGGTCTGTTGGTCAATCAGAGCCAAGCCTGGTGAATGCTGCGCGGCGAGGATCTCGATACCGCTCCGCCACATGTTTGCCCCATAAGCCTTCCCAGTAGAAGAAAATCACGCCATGACCACGTTGGCGGGCCAGGCGGACTTTTTGTTCCAGAACGGCCATCGAGTTGGTGCGTTTGCCAAATCCCGCCAACACACCAATCTGCGAAGGGATGCCCCAGCTGCGGGCTTTGCGCAGCGCCGGCTGATCCAGGTCTTTGGCGAATCCACGAACCGAATAGGCATAGTTCTGCACCACCAACTCTTCAATCAGCCCGCCCATAGCCCAGAGCTCCCAGTCCTGCAGCCAGAGGTTGTAGGCCGAACGAAAGGGACCTGGAGACAGGCTGATTCGGGTGGAAAGGCGCTCCTGCTTGAGACGTTGCCGCAACTCACGCAAGAGAGAGGTGAGTTGATTGCGCCGCCATTTCATCCACTGCCGATTGCTGTGATCCCGAGGAGGTGCCAGTCCCGTCTCCTGCCGATACAACGCCACGGTGGTGGGGTCATAACCGAACTGAACCGGCCAGGCGAAGTGATCATCGAGTTGCAGGCCATCCATCGGACAGCGCTTCAGGGTTTCCACCACCAATCCAATGAAGCGGGCACGAACCTCCGGATGGACAGGATTGAGCCAAGCCATCCGATGGTTGCCATGCATCGCCATCCAACGCTGGCCATTGGCTTTGGCCAACACCCAGCTGGGGTTGTTGCGCACAACGGATGAATCGGCCGGCTCCATCAGGCCGTACTCAAACCAGGGCATCACCTTGATGCCACGGCGCCGACCTTCCGCTGCCAGGGTGCAGATGGGATCAAGACCGACCCCAGCCTTCTGCAGCGGCGGCTCCACTGGAGCGAAGCGGCTGCGATGAAACGTGGTGCCTCGGCTCCAGACGTTCGGCACCACACGATTGAAGCCCGCATCCTGCAGCTGTTGCATCGCAGCGCTGATGCGCGTGCGGTCGTAATAGAGCTTGCTGGGGCTATTGGTCAGCCACACCCCCATCGTGCTGCGGTTTCGGAGCAACCGGTCCAATCGGGACTCAGCCATCAGAGGTGCGGGAAGCCCCGCCATCAGGCTGGCCAGAGCAACACCAAACAGAGGCTTCGACCGCTGAGCCAACGCCGTTGAAGCACCGGGCCTCAAGGATGGCGCGGATCAACCGTGATCAAGCCGAACCAAGCCCGCTCGTTCAACAGTCCATGGGCCCGCGGCCAACGATCAGCGGAACATCGAGCTCACAGAGCTCTCTTCATGGATGCGCCAGATCGCTTCCCCAAGCATGTTGGCCACGGAGAGCACCTTCAGCTGAGGGAAGACCCGGTCCTGCGGGATCGGGATGCTGTTGGTCACCACCACCTGCTCAAACAAACCCTCAACGGACAGGCGTTCGCTGGCGGGGGGAGAGAAGACGGCGTGGGTGGCGCAGGCCAGCACCCGCTTGGCCCCTTGCTCCCGCAGCAAGCGTGCACCGGCGCAGATCGTGCCGCCGGTGTCGATCATGTCGTCGATCAGGATCGCTGTCCGCCCCTCCACATCACCAATCACCGTGAGGCTTTCGGCCATGTTGTGGCCGGTGCGGCGCTTGTCGATGATTGCCAGCGGGGCATCGTTCATCTGCTTGGCGAAAGCCCGGGCCCGGGCCACGCCCCCAACGTCAGGAGACACCACCACAACATCTCCCAGATCCTGGGTGGAGAGGTAGTCCACCAGCACGGGAGAACCGTAGATGTGATCGCAGGGAATATCGAAATAGCCCTGAATCTGGGCAGAGTGCAGGTCCATTGCCAGCACGCGGTCAACTCCCGACTTCACCAACAGGTTGGCCGTGAGCTTGGCGGTGATCGATTCACGACCAGCGGTCTTGCGGTCGGCACGGGCGTAGCCGTAGTAGGGCACCACAGCGGTGATCTGCCGTGCAGAAGCCCGTCTGCAGGCATCCACCATGATCAGCAGCTCCATCAGGTGATCGTTCACCGGTGCGCAGGTGGGCTGGATCAGGAACACGTCGCAGCCACGGATGGACTCCTGTATCTGCACGTAGAGCTCACCGTCGGCAAAACGCTTGCAGACGCGGGGACCATCAGGCACCCCGAGATACGCGGAAATCTCCTTGGCCAGAGCAGGGTTCGAGGTGCCGCTGAACAGGCGCAGACGGCGACTGTCCGGGGTCATCTGCTCCTGTTCGGCACGGGCTGCTGTCAGGAAACTTGTCACGGCGCCCGCGGAACGAATTCTGCTGTAATCCGATGGTAGAGGTGAGCAGTGCCCCCATGTCCACAGGTTTCCCACTGTTGGTGGGTGCGGGCCCCCTGCCTGAACTCAAAATGCGTCAGGCCTGTGAAGCCCTGGCACGGGCTTGCCGATGCCCTCTCACCACGGTGGCCAGTGGTGCATCACCGGCTGAGGTTCTGCAGACCAACCCGGCGGCAACAGGGCTGGTGCGGCTCAGCGGCGACGCAGCCCGGCCGACCCCGCAGGGTGATGCCAGCTGGCTGCAGGCCCTGGCCGACTGGCGTCAGCCGGTGCTCCTGCTGACAACTGCTAAACAGGACGGTTCAATCTCTGGCGCAGCCGCGGCCTACGCCGCTCTCTGCCGGGAACTGCAGGTGCCCCTGCTGGGCCTGGTGCAGCTCCAGGGCCCCTGGAACGGCCCAGCGCGACGCCGGGACGGCCTCAGCTGGCTGGGCTGGATCCCCGATGAACAGCATCCGAAACAGAGCGAATACGTCGACGCCCTCGCCCTGAGGCTGCAACTCCGCAGCCCCGCTTAACGCTGGGGCCAAAGGGGAAGGCTGGCGCCGGCGTCGATCTGGCGCAAGGTCTGTTCACCGGCCCGCTCGGCCAGGGGCAGCCGGCTGATCCGTGCGGGTTCAGGGCTGGCGATGATCGCCGCGGCCAGGCTCAGCTGCTCCGAACGACTGAGGTTGGTCTCCACCTCAGTGTTCAGTTGGCTCACCAAACCAGGGATCACTTCGATTCCACTGGGAGCCTTGACCTGTTCGATCAGACCCTCAACAAGGATGTTTTGGCGCTGGCGACGCTGGGAGACAGCCTTGGAATCGGGCAGATGGCGCACCAGCTGTTCCGCCTGAGCACCGTTGAGACGCTGTCGTCCGGCCTGGAGCATGACGGTGTAGTCCTGCGTCTTGTCCTGGCGTTTATAGGAGTCGCTCAACACCACCTCCACCTCGCCCAGACCATCCACCAGGCGGCGTAGGGCCGCACGGGGCATCACCACATAGCGCTTGGGATCACCCTGCTGAAGACCAACAATGTCGCGGATTGCATCGCCGAGAAGACTGACGCCACCCCGTCGCCACAACTGAGCCAAGGGGCCCGGATTCTCTTCGCCAGGGAGCTGAACTCCGAGCTCCGTGGGGATCTGGAGCACCTGAAGCGGCTCCTGGGCGGCAATGCGAAGCAACAGCAGTGCATCGGCATTGGAGGGCCCCTTGGGCGCGGCCTGATTGGAGGCGGCACCCAGCCGATCCGCATCAACACCGATCACCAACACCGTCACCGGGACCTCCGGGAAGGGGGCCAGAGTTTCAGGTTGATCCGCACTCAGCGGAGCGCCCGCGGCAACGCGATCGGGTTTTGGCCAGAGGGTCGCCATCAACCACCCGGTCACACCAATCCCCAGCACGGCAGCACCGACACACAGCGCACCGCGAACTCGGGATGGCGACAACCAGTTCATTTCGCTGGACGAGCCGCAATGGCGCTTAGTTTCGCCCAGATCTCCAGTTCCTAGCCTGGGCCCCGTGAAGCCGTCATCGATGTCCCTCCGCCACGACTACCGCAGCCGACCACCCGAACAGGTGCGCGTGGTGGTGTTCGGAGCCACGGGCTACATCGGCCGCTTTGTGGTGAAGGAACTGGTGGACCGGGGCTACCAGGTGATCGCCTTCGCCCGCGAGCGCAGCGGCATCGGTGGTCGTCAGAGCAGGGACGAGGTGATCGCGGATTTCCCGGGAGCTGAGGTGCGCTTCGGGGATGTCACCGATCCAGCCTCAATCGCCGCCGAGGCCTTCGATCAACCCACGGATGTGGTGGTGAGTTGTCTGGCGTCCCGCACCGGCGGCCGCAAGGATTCCTGGGCGATTGACCACGCAGCCACCCTCAACACGTATGAGCAGGGACGGGCGGCCGGGGTGGCCCACTACGTGCTGCTCTCGGCCATCTGTGTGCAGAAGCCGCTGCTGGAATTTCAGAAGGCGAAGCTGGCCTTCGAAGCCGTGTTGCAGGCGGATGGGGAGATGAGCCACTCCATCGTTCGCCCCACCGCCTTTTTCAAAAGCCTGGGCGGACAGGTGGAAAGCTGCCGCAAGGGCGGCCCCTACGTGATGTTCGGAGGCGGAACCCTGGCCAGCTGCAAGCCGATCAGCGAAGCCGATCTGGCCCGGTTCATGGCGGACTGCATCCATGACGAGTCCAAACGCAACCAGGTGCTGCCGATTGGGGGGCCGGGTCCCGCGCTGAGCGCCCGGGAGCAGGGAGAGATGCTCTTCCGCGCTCTGAACAAACCCGAACGGATGCTATCGGTGCCGATTGCCCTGATGGATGCACCGATCGCCGTGCTGGACGCCCTGGCTCGCGTGTTCCCAGGCATCAACGACACGGCGGAATTTGGTCGGATCGGCCGCTACTACGCCAGCGAATCGATGCTCGTCTGGGATGAGCAGAAGCAGTGCTACGACGCGGATGCCACGCCGTCCTATGGAACCGACACGCTGGAGCAGTTCTTTGAGCGCGTGGCCCGGGAAGGCATGGCCGGGCAGGACCTGGGGGATGCGGCGCTGTTCTGAAGCCGCCATCCTTGGGTGACCAAGGCCCCCCCATGGATCAGTCGACCGTTGACCCGGCCAAGGCCGGAAGGGGGCGCAGCACCGGGGTGCTGCTGCATCCCACCGCCCTGCCTGGCAGCCCCGTCTGCGGAAGCTTTGGTGAGCCCTGCCGCCGTTGGCTCCAGCTGCTGGCCGACCATGGCATCGGCGTCTGGCAGATGCTGCCCCTGGCACCGCCGGATCCCACCGGCTCGCCCTACAGCTCTCCCTCCTGCAATGCCCTGAACCCCTGGTTCCTCGACGGCCAGGACCTGGCCAACGAGGGGTTCATCGGCGAAGAAGCACTCAGGGCCGCTCCAGGGGCTGATTCACCGCTGGAGGGTGCAGAGCGTGTGGAGTTCAACCTGGCCCAGCAACGGGCCACTGCCCTGGGGGATGCCCTGCTTGCCGCCTGGCCTGAGCAGGATCAGGTGCGACATGACGCCTTCAAGCGCTGGGCGCAACAACAGCGCAGCTGGCTGCAAGACCATGCCCGTTTCCAGGTTCTGCACGACCAACACAACACCGCTTGGTGGGAGTGGCCGCTGCCCCTGGCCCGGCATGACAACAAAGCCCTCAAGGCCTGGGCGGAGCAACACCATGACGCGTTGCTGCGGGAACAGCTGATCCAATGGCAGCTCGACCGGCAGTGGCAGGCGATCCGCCGCCAGGCGACCAACCTGGGCATCCAGCTGTTTGGCGATCTGCCCTTCTATGTGAGCAGTGACAGCGCCGATGTCTGGAGCAACCGTCCGCTCTTCACCGTCAAGGAGAACGGCCAGCTCACCACCCAGAGCGGTGTTCCGCCCGATTACTTCTCGGCAACCGGACAGCTGTGGGGCTCACCGGTGTACCGCTGGGGACAGCATCGGATCACGCGCTTCCGCTGGTGGCGGCAAAGAATTGCGCGCCAGCGGGAGATGGTGGATCTGCTGCGCCTGGATCACTTCCGGGCCCTTGCGGCCTTCTGGGCCATCCCCGGAGGGGACAGCACCGCAGAGAACGGACAGTGGCAGCCCTCACCGGGTTATGCCCTGCTGCGCAAGCTGCGCAGGGATGCCGGTGGCTCTCTCCCCTTGATTGCCGAGGATCTCGGCGTGATCACACCGGATGTGGAACAACTCCGCGATGCCTTCCGGTTGCCGGGAATGAAAGTGCTGCAGTTCGCATTCGACGGCGCATCCGACAACCCGTATCTGCCGGAAAACACCGATGGGCATCGCTGGGTCGTCTACACCGGCACCCACGACAACCCCACAACGCTGGGCTGGTGGAACGGGCTGGATGCCGACAGCCGGGGCCGCATCGCCACGCGCGTGAATGGTGAGATCAGTGCTCCGGCCTGGCATCTGCTCGACATGGCCTTTGCCACAACCGCAGGCCTGGTGATCGCCCCACTGCAGGACCTGATGCACCTCGACGACCGGGCCAGGTTCAACACCCCCGGCACCTGCGAAGGCAACTGGAGCTGGAGGCTGGGCAGCTTTGATGCCGCGCTGGGGAATGCCCTGAACGGCTACGGGAGCAGAGGATCGGTCTGGGGGAGGTCGCTCTCCGGAGCCGGCAATTTGTTGACCCGGTAGATCCCCGGCCGCTCTTGATCCACAGGCAGAGGCTCTCCATTCCAGAGCACCTGATCCTCAGCACCAGCCGGGGGGTCCAGGCGCACCTCGACCGGGGCCATCAACTGCAGGGTCAGCGTGCCGGCGCTCGTTGCGAATTGAACCCGATCTCCCCCACCGCTGGAGAGATGCAGCTCTCTTGGCTCAGCCACAACAACCTCCAGCACCCCCTGGGACTGCGGCAAGGCATCCCGCACCAGATCAAGCCACTGCTGAGGCGTGCGTTTCTGAACCTGTTCCAGGGGGCGCAGGGCCGCGATGCCTTCGTCTGAACCCACCGGGTTCGGACCACGGCTGATCGCCTCCACATCAGCACGCACCGGCTCGAGGCTGAGGCTGTTGCGCAGGGCCAGGTCCTGTTGCTGACGGTTGATGGCCAGCAGGCTGAAGGCGATCACCGCCGCATAAACGACCGTTCCCTGCCAGGTGGTGAACACATCGATGTTGCCCAGGGTGAAGCGACCCAGGCCCGCTTTGGCAGGTCCGCGGCGGAGCAACACCGGCGGGGGAAGCAGGGGGTCGAGGCATCCCCCGGGCAGGGCCAGGCGACGCTCGATCTGAGGAAGCATCGAGGCGAGATAGGCCCGCTCGGGCAGGCGATCACGCCAGCCCCGCTCCAGAGCCTCGATCACGGGGGTGGTGATTCGGGTCTCATTGGCCAGATCACGCAGCGAGAGGCCCAGTTCCTCTCGGCGCCGCCTCAGCAGCAGCCCCAGATCCTGGCGTTGCCGCTCTTGGGCCTCCACCGTGCCGGCATCAGGGCTGGAACCCTTGCGCGGACGTCGCCACCAAAGTCCTGGACGCTTCAGTCGCATGGGCTGTAGGGCCACTCCATCGGGTCAGCCCGCTCGAGCAAGGGCTTCCATTCTCCCTCGCTCAACCAGATCCAGCACCCCTCGGCCAGATCACCGAGCGGCAACCCGGCAATGGCCGTGCGCTGCAGGTCCAGCACCGGATGGCCCAGGGCTTCCGCCATTCGGCGGATCTGTCGGTTGCGCCCTTCCCGCAGCTCAATCTCCAGAAGCGAGCGGTCACCCCAGGCCCGCAACCGGCGCACCCGAGCGGGGCGGGTCAAGCGACCATCCAAAGGCAGACCCCGACGCCAGCGATCGAGGACCGGCTCCGGCGGCACACCCTTCACCCACACCCGGTAGGTCTTGGCGTGGCTGTAACGCGGGTGGGTGAGTTTCAAGGTGAGCTCACCCAGATCGGTGAGCAGAAGCGCGCCATGGCTGTCGGCATCCAGACGGCCAACGGGGTGAAGACCAGCCCGATGCTCCGGGGGCAGCAGGTCCAGCACCGTGCGGCGACCCTGCGGGTCATCGCAGCTGCAGATCACCCCCACTGGCTTGTTGATCAGCAGCACCCGCGCCACACCACGGGACGGCAACGGCTGACCATCCACATGAATCGTCTGCTGCTGCGGATCGGCCTGGTCGCCAACGCGGGCGAGCTGACCATCCACCGTCACGCGGCCGGCTTGCAGCCATTCCTCAGCCCGGCGTCTGGAGCAGAGGCCGGCAGCAGCGATCAGTTTCTGCAGGCGCTGGCGCGTCATTGCAGGGGTTCCCGGGGCAGGAGCAGATCCATGCAGGCTCCACCGGCGGGATGGTTGCGGGCTTCGATGCGACCGCCATGGTTGACGGCGATCTGCTGCACGATCGCCAGTCCCAGGCCACTGCCGCTGCGGTTGGAGCGGGTGCGGGAGGGATCCCCCCGGTAGAAGCGTTGAAACATGCGCGTGAGATCGGCCTCACTCAAGCCAGGGCCATGGTCACGAATGCTGAGCAACCACCAGCCGCCGCTCTGGCGGACGGACACGTCGATGCTGCTCTCATCAGGGGAGTAGCGCAGGGCATTGTCGAGAAGGTTGAGCACCGCACGGTGTAACCGGCGCTGATCACCACGCAGGGGGCCGGATTCGCTGCGGTCCAGCTGCAGCGTCACCCGCCGTTCCTCCGCGATCGGGCCAATGGATCCCCAGGCACTGTCCACCAGATCCTCAAGGGTGAGGGGCACATGCTCGCTGTCGTCCTGAGGCAGGCTGTTCTCCAACCGCGACAGCTCCAGCAGGTCTTCCACCAGCAGCTGAAGACGCCGTAGTTCCTTCTGCAGCCGTTGCACCAGAGCCGTGTCGTCTTCCTTGACGGCCAGTTCCAGCCGATCGCTCACCAGCATCAGGGCGGTGAGGGGAGTCTTGAGCTCATGGGCCACATCACTCACCCAGCGTTCCTGCTGCTGTTGCTGGGCTTCGAGGGACTGACGACTCTGGATCAGCACCAGCCAGCATTCGTCACTGCCCGGCAGCACAACCGCCTCCAGCGGGGTCCCCTGTTGATCCCATTCACAACGCTGGGAACGCAGCTGATAGCGGCTGCTGAAGATCAACTCCTCTAAGGCAGGAATGTCGAGGACATCCCGGAGCTTCATGCCACGAACCAGGCGATTGGAGGGGATGTGAAGAAGCCGTTCAGCCCGGTCGTTGATGTAGGCGATGGAGTGATCTGGGGCCAGGATCAGCCAGCCCTGGGTGGCTGCATCAATCCAGGCCAGCAGCTGGGGAGCGTTCAAGACGATGGAGCGCTCCTTGGACGTTCGCTTGGACGCCAGAACGCGGCGACGACGCTGCAGCAGAAGCGTGATCCCGATGCCAGCTGCAAAGCCGAGTGCGGCGGAGATCACCACAGCGCCCTCAGCCGAAGCGATACCCGAAGCCGCGAACCGTTCGGATCAACTGAGGCGATGAGGGCTCCTGCTCAACCTTTTCCCGCAGCCAGCGGATGTGAACGTCCACGGTTTTGGTGTCACCGATGAAGTCGACACCCCAGATTTTCTCCAGCAGCTGATCGCGACTCCAGACGCGCTTGGGGTTCTGAATGAACAGCTCGAGGATCTTGTATTCCTTGGGGGAGAGGGTCAGATCCGTGCCATCCCGGGTGACCCTGCATTCACTGGGATACAGGCACAGGTTGGCGTGAGTGAAGGAATGCGGTTGGGAGGCCGACGTCTCCGATTGACTGGAACGCCGCAGCAAGGCCCGGCAGCGGGCCACAAGCTCGCGCAGCCCAAAGGGTTTGACCAGGTAATCGTCGGCGCCCACCTCAAGCCCCAGCACCCGATCTGTCTCACTGTCACGGGCGCTGATCACCAGGATCGGGGTGGTGTTGTTGATGCGACGGAGCTCGCGGCAGAGGTCAAGCCCGCCCAAACCCGGAAGCATCAGATCGAGCACGATCAGATCCACCGGATCTGAAGTTTCAGCGGTGATCAGATTGAGGGCTGAGGCGCCATCAGCGCAGGTTTGCACCTCGAAACCTTCCGCGCGCAGGGCTTCTCCGACCGTTTCCCGGATGCTGTCGTCGTCTTCCACCACGAGGAGACGACGGGTGGAGACAGCCGCAGACAGGGTTGTCACGTCCATGAGGCGGGAGCGCATTCATCCTGACCGAGGACGGAACCCGACAAAGCAGAACAGCGGCTTCGCTTAAGGGCCCAGATCCCAGAGGAACAGACCCAGCGAAACAACGCTCAGAAGAAAAGGCTTAGAAGAATTCGTCGAAGTTGTCGAAATCAACCGCTTTGAACTTGCCCGCTTCCACCTGCTGCATCAGGCGCTCCAGCTGAGAGAACAAGGCACCACCGGTCAGCAGCGAGAGCAACAGAGCCACCAGCAGGGCAGCACCTGAGGCAAACCCGAAGATCTGAAGGCAGCAGCCGATGAACAATGTCACCCCGATGAGGGTGCCGGCGTAGCTGAGGTTGATCTCCGCAGTCCCCAGGGGCATCAGGGGGAGTCGGTCCTGCTTCCAGCCATCCAGCTTGTTCTGCACCTGACGGCCGAAGGTGAGGCCGCAGAGCACACCCATCAACAAACCGATGCCTGCCAGGAGGTAGGGGGGCTGGGGCAGGGTCATCATCTGGAGCAGCTGCTCAAGCTCCTGGGCGCTGATCTCCTCAGGCATCGACGCCGATCTCAAAGAGCTGAGACCTTAGCGGTGGGTCCCACAATCTCGCTGAAATCGTGATCTCAGGATCACGCTGCCGCCAGCGGGTTGAGACGTTGCAACAGGCCGCCGGCCAGACGCCCTGGGCCGAAGGTGCGACCGAGCAGGCCGACCAAGGCACGCACGTCGTCGGTGTGCAGACGATCGTCACGGATCAGCGTCATCAGCAGACGTTTGCGCAGATCGGCACCATCTCGACTGAGCAGCAGCCGCAGACCTGCCCCAGCCACAGGGATCAATTCCTTCCCAGGAGCGGGAGCGTCCTGACCCACCACATCCAGCAAGCTTTCCAGCCGGTCCAGGCGCAGGCGACCTGATTCATCAAAGATCACCTCCAGCAGCTTCTCGCGCATCTCGCTGGTGTCACCCGCCAACAGTCGACGGGCCACGTACGGATAGGCCACAGCAATGATTCGGAAGTTCGGATCCAGCCGCAAGGCAAGGCCTTCCTGACTGACGACGGCCCGGATGATCAAGGCGAAGCGCGCCGGAACCCGGAAGGGGTAATCGAACATCAGCTCCGAAAAACGGTCGGTGATCGCCTTGAAGTTGAACGATCCAACCGAGTCGCCGAGGCTGCCTCCGAGCACCTCTTCAAGGGCAGGAATGATCGGCGTGAGATCGGCCGTGGGGCTGAGAAACCCGAGGGATTGGAAGTCCTTGGCCAAACCGGAGAAGTCACGGTTGATCAGGTGCACCACAGCACCGGTGAGGGTGAGCCGGTCGCTGTCGCTGATGGAATCCATCATCCCGAAATCGACGTACCCCACATGGCCGAGATCGCCGGTGCGACCCGGCAGGGCGAAGAGGTTGCCGGGGTGGGGGTCGGCATGGAAATAGCCGAACTCCAGGAGTTGCTGCAGGCCGCAGATCACGCCGGTGCGGATCAACGCCGTTGGGTCAAGACGCTGGGAACGCAGCTCCTCGCTGTCGCGCATCTTGGCGCCATCGATCCACGTGGTGGTCAGCACCCGAGTGGAGCTGAGCATCCGCTCCACCTTCGGGATGTAGACCGCATCGTTATCTGCAAAGAGCGCCGAAAACCGCTCGGCATTGGCCGCTTCCAGGCCGTAATCGATCTCCTCGAACAGGCTGCGGCCGAACTCATCAATGATTCCGCCCAGCCCGAAACCGAGGTTGAGCGGCAGCAGCGGCGCCGTCATCACCCCCAAAGCCCGGATCAACACCAGATCCCGCCGCAGAATGAAGGTGAGATTGGGCCGCTGCACCTTCACCGCAACCCAGTGCTGGCCCTGCAGACGGGCCTTGTACACCTGGCCCAGGCTAGCGGCGGCGATCGGCGTGTCGGGAAACTCCTCAAACAATTCCTCGGCCGGCGCACCGAGTTCCTCGCGGATGCAAGCCAGAGCGGTGGCATGGGGAAAGGCCGGCAGATCGTCCTGCAGGCGCGTCAGTTCCTCCAGCCAGTCCCGACGCACCAGATCCGGCCTGGTGGAGAGGGCCTGTCCCAGCTTGATGAAGCAGGGCCCCAGACCCGTCAGGGTGTTGAGAATGCGACGCGCAAGCCCCTGCTGAACGGCAGGGTCATCGCTGCCTCCACGCAGCAGCAGCACCAGCACCAGCCCCGCCAGCGACCACAGCACCTGAACAAGGCGCGGGATGGCAACCCAGGGACGCAGCAGCAGCCAGCCGAGATCCCGCCCGGGGTCGTAACGCATCGCATCGCGCTGAGTACAGAGGGAGACTTTAAGGAGATCAAGGGGATTTGATGGCGCTTCTGCCCCAGCTCACCCGTCGCCTCGCTCAGCCCCTGTTTCTGCCGGCCCACGGACGGGGGGCTGCCCTTCCGGATGGACTGCGATACTTGCTGCGTCGCCGCGCCGGCGTCTGGGACCTGCCGGAACTGCCAGCCCTTGGCGGTCCGCTGGAGTCGGACGGAGCCATCGCGGACAGCCAACGCTCCGCCGCGGCAGCGATGGGGGTGGCGCGCTGCTGGTACGGGGTGAACGGGGCCACGGGGTTGCTGCAGGCCGCACTGCTGGCCATGGTCCGGCCCGGAGAGCGGGTGCTGCTGCCCCGCAACGTGCATCGCAGCCTGATTCAGGCCTGCGTTCTTGGGGACCTGCGGCCGGTGCTGTTTGATCTCCCTTTTCAAAGCGACCGGGGGCAGCCGGCACCGGCGGATTCGGCCTGGATCGAACGGGTGCTTCAGGCCCTGCCCCGCGATGGAGCCCCCATCCGTGCTGCGGTTCTGGTGCATCCCACCTACCAGGGCTATGCCAATGACCCAACGGCGGTGATTCAGCGGCTGCAGCAACAGGGCTGTTGCGTGCTAGTGGATGAAGCTCACGGCTGTCATTTCGCCGCTGGGGTGGAGCATCCCCTCCCCCCCAGCGCCCTGCACTGCGGCGCTGATCTGGTGGTGCATTCCCTGCAGAAGTCGGCTGCAGCACTGGCACAAACGGCGGTGCTCTGGCTGCAGGGGGAGCATCTGGATCCCGTGCGGGTGGAACGCAGCCTGGGCCTGCTGCAAACCACCAGCCCCAGTGCGCTGCTGCTGGCCTCCTGCGAAGAAGCTCTTCAACACTGGCAACGGCGCAAGGGACGCCGGCAATTGCTGCAGCGGCTGCAGGAGGCTGAAGCGCTCGCCGATGGCCTGCGCCACAGCGGCGTGCCTCTGCTGAGCAACCAGGATCCGCTGCGCCTGATCCTGCACACGGGGCAGGCGGGCATCACCGGCCTGGATGCCGACGATTGGTTCCTCCCCCGCGGTTTGGTGGGCGAATTGCCGGAGCCAGCCAGCCTCACCCTCTGCCTGGGGCTGGCACGCCAGCGAGGGCTGGGACGGCAGATGCGACACCATTGGCAGAACCTGCTGCGGAGCTTCCCCGATCGCACTCCCTTGCCAGCCTTCGAAGCCCCACCGCTTCCGCTGGTCACCTCCCCAGCCCAGTCTCCGACCCAGGCCTGGACGGCGGAGCATCAAGAGGTGGCGTTGAAGGATGCGGAGGGATGCATCGCGGCTGAATTGCTGTGCCCTTACCCACCGGGCATCCCCCTGCTGATTCCCGGCGAACGCCTCGATCGCCAGCGGCAGCGCTGGCTTGAACGCCAGCAACTGTTCTGGGGAGACCAGATCCCCGACGCACTGTCTGTGGTGAGCGGGGGCTGAGCTGGGACGGCAGAGGTGGCCTCAAGCCTCGAGATCACGACCAACAGCGATTGATACTGTGAATCCAGGACGCCTCCAATCAGCGTGATCCGTGAGGTTGTCCTCGATCAGAGCCAAGCACCAGCGGCCCGAGCAGCCCTGCGCAAGCGGTTGATCAGTGGCCTCGGTGTGGGTGGCTTTGGCCTGCTTGTCGTGAGCCTGGGGGGCTGGTGGTTCACCGCCGCGCTGGGGGGAATGGTGCACCTTGGCCTGCTGGAGTTCTTCCGGATGGCGCAATTCAAGGGAATTCGCCCCGCCACCAAAACCACCCTGGTGGCCTGCCAACTGCTGCTGTTCACCACCCAGTGGGCGATCCAGGGCGGGCTGCCGGCGGATGTGGCCCACGCTGTTCTGCCCCTCTCTGGAGCTGCCATCTGCGGTTGGCTGCTGCTGCAACCGATAACGGGTTCCATCGCCGACATTGCGGCATCGATTTTCGGGCTGTTCTACCTCGGGTTTTTGCCCAGCCACTGGCTGAGTCTGCGCGGTTTGGAGAACGGTCTGGAGATCACCCTGTCGGCCTGCCTGATGATCGTGGCCACCGACATCGGCTCCTGGGCCGTGGGACGGCGTTACGGGCGACGGCCCCTCTCACCGATCTCCCCAGGGAAAACCATCGAGGGGGCGATCGGGGGATTCATCTCGGCCATGCTGATTGGCCTGATCTGCGGCCAGCTGATGGGCTGGGCGCTGCATGGCCTGCCGGGCCTGCTGCTGGGGGCGCTGATCGCTCTGTTCGCCCTGGTGGGAGACCTGACGGAATCGATGATGAAACGCGATGCAGGCGTGAAGGACTCCGGTGACGTGCTGCCCGGCCATGGCGGGATCCTGGACCGGATCGACAGCTATCTGTTCACCCCAGCGGTGGTTTTTTACGCGATCGCTTTATGCCAACCACTGTTGGCCCCATAAGCAGCGCTATGGGGTGACGCTGGCCTGGCCTTTGAGGGCCAGCTGGCCACCCGCCAGCTGCACCTGCTCGATTCGAATGGCGGGGTCCATCGGCAGCAAGATGCGCGGTTCATCGGCGGTCTCCGGCCGGAAGCACAGTGTTCCCTGCTCCCCATGAAGGCGGAAGCGACGGCGAACGGGGTCTTGATGGGCCGCGACGGGCACCTGCAACTCCAGCAGATCCACGTCAATGCGCAGCGCCCCCAACGGGCTGAGCCCCATCAGCTGTTCAGCCATCCAGTCCCCGAGCCAGCGCCAGGGTTCGGCCAGCAACGCGCTGTTGAGCTGACGGCCGTTGAAACTCACCTCGCCCGCCACCTGGAACGGCTGCTTCAGGGCCAGCATCTGACCGGGACTGAGCAGCTTCATGTCCACCGCAATCGGACCGCTGCGCAACTCAACATGCTGCAAGGGCAGCCCCTGGAAACAGGCATCCCTCGCCGTGAGGGTCACACCATCCAGACGCCCCCGCAGCAACGACCAGCTGGAGCCGTTCAGGGCCAGTTCGAGGCTGCCGATGCTGTCGCACTGGCTGCGAATCCAGAGGCGCAGGGCCCCAGCCAGCACATTGAGAACAGGATCAGCCATGGTTCAACAGCGCCTGACACCGCTCAGCCACCTTTCGGGGCTGATCGATATGGGGGAGATGGCCGCAGGAGGGTAAGGTCTCCACCGGCTGATCCAGCAAAGCCTGAAGCGCCTGCTTCTGCGAAGCACGCAGAATCCGATCGTTGTCACCCCAGATCACTTGCAGTGATTGGGAGGGCAAGGGATCCCCACATCCGGCGAAACCACCACTGCGTGCGAAGGCCGCCAAGGCCTCCGCCCAGCCGGGGCATTGCAGGTGCAACGAGGCGATTTGCTCTTCCGGAGCACCCACATCCGCATCGGGATCAGCGAAAGCCTGGCGACAAAGACCACGCCGCACGCCAGGACGCCCCAGGAACCAGGCACCAAAACGATCCAACAGGGGCGGAACAGGCATCGGACGCCCCGTGAGACCGGCAGGAGCCAGCAGCAGCAGAGAAGCCACACGCTCGGGATGACGCCGGGCCAGCTCCACGGCCACGGCCCCTCCCATGGAGGCCCCGATCAGGCTCAGGGGAGCGTCTGTGGGAAGCCGCTCGATCAGGGCATCGAGATGCCGCAACACAGCTTCTGGCCCGTAGGTCAGGCCCCGGGGACGCGGCGAAAAACCAAAACCGAACAGGTCGGGGATGAACAGTTGAAAGCGATCGGCCAGGAGGGGAGCCAGGCGACGGTATTCGAGAAAACTGCTGTCGAAACCATGCAGCAGCAACAACGGAGCGCCCTGGCCGAGCACCGCCACCGGGAACGGATCATCCACACCCAGACCCGGCAACATCCACCACTGCACCTCAGCGGCCAGGGACTCGGCCTGCGGGTCAAGCAGAGCCGGCCGCAATTGATTCAGAAGCGTCTTCAAAGGCTGCTGGGGCTGAGTTCGGCAGCGCCCACAAGGGCCTCCAGCAAAGCACCAGGCGTAACAGCGAAGGGCAAATGATGCAGATCGGAACCCTCGCGGCAGGCGAAGCGACACACCTCCTGCAACTCACTGAGGCTGGCCTGCGCCAGACCCAGATCATCAAGGCTGACGGGCAGACCAAGCTGCCGCAGCAACGGCAACAGCTGGCGGTGGGCCTGGCCTGCCAGCCGGTTGCCGCCCAGACGTTCCTCCAGGCGAAGCTGCACAAGAATTCCGAAGCCCACCTTCTCGCCGTGCAGAACGTGGTGACAGGCCTTCAGCTGGGTGAGGCCGTTGTGAACGGCATGGGCAGCAACAGTGCGGCAACGGGCACCGCCCAGTCCCCCCATCACGCCAGCAGTGAGAGCACAGGCTTCGGCGGTTCGCACCCAGGCTTCACTGTCTGGATCCTTCAGCGCCGTAAGGCTGTCGATCAGCAATTGATCGCGCAGCACCCGTGCCATCTGCACGGCCTGCTGCACCAGACCATCGCTGCTGTCGCGGCTGCTCACCGAGGCTTCGTACCACTTGGCCAGGGCATCAGCGACACCACTGGCCAGCGTGCGGGGTGGGGCCTGGCGCACCAGGCCGTGATCGAAGACAAGAAGATCAGGACAGCGATCAAGGGCCACATCCCCTTCGAAAGCACCCTGTGGGGAATAGATGTTGGACAGAGCCGTCCAACCGGCGCAGGTGGAGGCGCTGAGTGGAACGGTGATGCAGGGCAGGGAAAGGCGATGGGCCAGCAACTTGCCGGCGTCCAGCACTTTTCCGCCCCCGGCAGCCAGAACGGCGTCACTGCCCTGGGCTACAGCAGCCACCCTCTTGAGATCCTGCTCACAGCAGTCAAACTGAAGCTGAGCCTGAAGAGGTTGGAGCCCATGAGCCAAGAGATCCGACACCAAACGCTGTCGCTGATCGGCAGTGGAGTCACTGCGACCCAGCACCAGCGGACGTGAACAGAGAGATTTGATCTGAGGCAAGGCCTCATCCCAGGCTCCATCCCCCCGCAAGACGCTGGCGGGGGCAATGGAGTGGGACGAGATGGATCGAACCATCAGACGCTGGCACCGGCGAGTTGCGGTGCCGTGTCCACCTGACCTTTGTGACGGACCACCACCTTCTTGTTCTCATCGACATCAACTTCGGCGTGGTCGCCGTCCTTGATCCGACCAGACAGCACCTCTTCGGCGAGGGAATCCTCGAGAAGACGCATGACAGCGCGACGCAGCGGACGTGCGCCATAGGCAGGGTTGTAGCCCTCCTCCACCAGGCGCTCCTTGAAGGCATCGGACACGGTGAGGGTGATGCCCTTCTCGCCCATGCGGCCAAAGACCTCCTTGAGCATGATCTCGGCGATCTCCTTGACCTCGTCGCGGTTGAGCTGGCGGAAGACGATGATTTCGTCGAGACGGTTGAGGAATTCAGGCCGGAAGTACTGCTTGAGCTCCTCATTCACCAGGGAACGGATCCGGGTGTACTGAGACTCCTCAGCGCTTTCACCGGAGAACTCGAAGCCGAGGCCGCCGCCACCCTTCTCGATCACCTTCGAACCAATGTTCGAGGTCATGATGATCAGGGTGTTCTTGAAGTCGACCGTGCGGCCCTTGGAATCGGTCAGACGGCCGTCTTCCAGAAGCTGCAGCAGCAGGTTGAACACATCGGGGTGCGCCTTTTCGATTTCGTCGAAGAGCACCACGGTGTAAGGCCGGCGACGCACCGCCTCGGTGAGCTGACCGCCTTCGTTGAAGCCCACATAGCCCGGAGGCGAGCCGATCAGCTTGCTGACCGTGTGGCGCTCCATGAATTCCGACATGTCGAGGCGGATCATCGCCTCTTCGCTGCCGAAGAAGTAGGTGGCCAGAGCTTTGGTTAGCTCGGTTTTACCCACACCGGTGGGGCCGGAGAAAATGAAGCTGGCGATCGGGCGGTTGGGGTTCTTCAAACCGACCCGAGCACGGCGGATGGCCTTGGACACCGCCTTGACGGCTTCGTCCTGACCGATCAGGCGCTTGTGGAGGGTTTCCTCCATGTTGAGCAGCTTGACCGACTCGCTTTCGGTGAGCTTCTGCACCGGAACACCGGTCCAGGAGGCGACGATCTGGGCGATGTCCTCCTCGTTCACCATCGGTGAGCTGTCTGAAGCAGGCGCTTCAGTTGCAACTGGTTCGCCGGATTCGGAGGTTGCGTCAGCCTTGACCTCGTCCTTGTTGGCCTGAAGCAGAGAACGGATCTGCTCCCGCAGTTCCACTTCCTTCTCGCGCAGTTCACCGGCCTTGGTGAAGTCCTGATCGCGAACGGCATCTTCCTTTTCCTTCTGGACGGAACGCAGTTCCTTGTCCACTTCCTTGGCCGCGGGGGGCAGCTTCGAATTGAGCAGACGCACGCGGGAACCGGCTTCATCGATCAGGTCGATGGCCTTGTCGGGCAGGAAGCGATCCGAGATGTAGCGATCTCCGAGGGTTGCAGCTGCCACAAGGGCATCGTCGGTGATCTTGAGGCGGTGGTGCTGCTCGTAACGCTCGCGCAGGCCACGCAGGATTTCGATGGTGTCGTCGATGGACGGCTCGCCCACATTCACCGGCTGGAAACGGCGCTCCAGGGCGGCGTCCCGTTCGATGTGCTTGCGGTACTCGTCGAGGGTGGTGGCACCGATGCACTGCAGCTCACCTCGGGCGAGGGCCGGCTTGAGGATGTTGGCAGCGTCGATCGCCCCCTCAGCAGCACCGGCACCGATCAGGGTGTGCACCTCGTCGATCACGAGGATCACGTTTCCGGCCGCCTTGATCTCCTCCATGATCTTCTTGAGGCGCTCTTCGAACTCACCTCGGTACTTGGTGCCGGCCACCAGCAGACCGATATCCAGAGTCAGGACACGCTTGTCTTCAAGGATGTCGGGGATGTCTCCCTGCTGAATGCGCTGGGCCAGACCTTCAGCGATGGCGGTCTTACCGACACCGGGCTCGCCGATCAGAACGGGATTGTTCTTGGTGCGGCGACCCAGGATCTGGATGACGCGATCGATTTCGTTGTGACGACCCACCACCGGGTCGAGCTTGGCTTCGGTGGCGAGCTGGGTGAGGTTGTTGCCGAACTCGTCGAGGGTGGGGGTTTTGGTGGATCCCTTGGCACCGCCGCCACCGCCGCCGGCGGAGACTTCAGCGGTTTCACCGAGCATGCGGATCACCTGGGTGCGCACCTTGGCCAGGTCGACGCCAAGGTTCTCCAGCACACGGGCAGCAACACCTTCACCCTCACGGATCAGACCGAGCAGCAGGTGCTCTGTGCCGATGTAGTTGTGACCGAGCTGACGGGCCTCTTCCAGAGATAGCTCCAGGACGCGCTTGGCGCGGGGCGTGAAGGGGATCTCAACAGCGACAAAGCCGGATCCACGGCCGATGATTTTCTCAACTTCAACCCGGGCATCCTTGAGGTTGACCCCCATGGACTTGAGCACCTTGGCGGCAACCCCCGTTCCCTCGCCAATCAGGCCGAGGAGGATCTGTTCGGTACCAACGAAGTTGTGACCAAGTCTGCGGGCCTCTTCCTGGGCCAGCATGATCACCTTGATGGCCTTCTCGGTGAAGCGTTCAAACATCGCTGGGCCAATGCAGTGATGTGACTAAGCTATCAGGGTTGAGGGACTGCTGCGAGTGTTCGGTTTGTTCGGTCACTCTCCAGTCTGAGACTGGTCTGAAGCGCACAAAAAATAACAATGAATCCCACAAGATTCACCGCTTTTTTTGTCTCCCAGGGACGGGAAACCGAACAACTTCAAGTCGCCGACGTGGGCGACGGCGCTGATGGGATGCGACACCACTGAATGAGGGCGTCGCGACCATCGGAGTAGTACCCGGAACGGGTGCCTGCGGTGCGGAAACCGGCTTTGGCGTAAAGCGCCAGAGCGGCAACGTTGTCGCTGGCCACCTCGAGGGTGGCGTGCACGGCACCGTGCTGTCGTGCCCGTTGCAACAGTGCTTTCAAAAGCACATCTCCATGGCCGCTGCGGCGCCTGTCGGGATCCACAGCCACCGCCGTGATGTGCAGTTCATCGGCCACCATCCAGCCGCAGGCCACCCCCAATAGGGCATCGGCCTGCACAAGACCGATGCAGAGGCGCCGGGGGTCGTCCAGCTCACGCCGCCATTGCTCTGCGGTCCAGAGGCCGTTGAGCGCCCGTTGATCCAGTTCCAGACAGGCTTGCTGCCAGGACGGGTCAAGACGCAGGATCTGCGCAGTCGGTCCGCCCCCTGCAGGGTCGATTCCTAGATTGCCCTTCGACGCCGCCACTCCGTGACCCAAACCATCACCAGTCAACGGCCCTTCGAGGCCAATCGGGATGCGGAGAGCCCCAATCGAAACCTGACCCCAATCACCACAGAACTCGACGACACCGACCGTCTTGTTGTGGGCGGGTGTCGTCTCAGCGATCTGGCAGAGCGTTACGGCACACCGTTGTATGTGCTGGACGAAGCCACCGTTCGGGCCACGTGCCGGGCCTACCGCCAGGCCCTGGAGAAGCATTACGCCGGGCCATCCCTGCCGATCTACGCCTCCAAAGCCAACAGCTCTCTGGTGATGAGCAGCCTGGCGGCCTCCGAGGGGCTCGGTCTGGATGCGGTGTCAGCCGGTGAACTGCTGACCGCACTGCGTGGGGGAATGCCCGGAGAGCGGATGGTGCTGCACGGCAACAACAAATCCGACGAGGAGCTGCTGCTCGCGTACGCCAACAAGGTAGCGATCGTTGTGGACAACCAGCACGATCTCGATCGCCTCGCCGAACTAGTGCCCGCTGGAGCCGAACCGGCTCGCCTGATGCTGCGCTTCACCCCAGGCATCGAGTGCCACACGCACGAATACATCCGCACCGGTCACTTGGACAGCAAGTTCGGCTTCGATCCCGACCAGGTGGAACCCGTGCTGCGCAGCCTGGTGGGACAGCCCTGGGCCCAACTCACCGGGCTGCACGCCCACATCGGATCCCAGATTTTTGAACTCGAGCCCCACCGGGATCTGGCGGCGGTGATGGCCGACAAGCTGAAACTGGCCCGTGACCTGGGCCATCCCGTTAGCGACCTAAACGTGGGCGGCGGCCTGGGCATCCGCTACGTGGAGTCGGACGACCCCCCGAGCATTGAGCAGTGGATCCAGGTGGTGGCCGAAGCCGTCACCACCGCTTGCCAGGAACGGGGCCTCGAGCTGCCGCGGTTGATGTGCGAACCGGGCCGTTCCCTGGTGGCGACCGCCGGCGTCACCCTGTACTCGGTGGGCTCGCGCAAAACGATCCCGAACGTGCGCACCTACGTGGCCATCGACGGTGGCATGAGCGACAACCCTCGCCCGATCACCTACCAGTCGCTCTACACCTGCTGCCTGGCCGATCGCCCCCTGGCCAAGCCAGACGAAAGCGTGAACCTGGTGGGCAAGCACTGCGAATCCGGCGATGTGCTGCTGAAGGACCTGCCCCTGCCCACCACCGAGAGCGGTGACATCGTCACCGTGTTTGCCACCGGTGCCTACAACGCCTCGATGAGTTCGAACTACAACCGGATCCCGAGGCCCGCTGCCGTTCTGGTGCACGACGGGGCAGCTGAACTGGTGCAGAAGCGGGAGCAGCCGGATGACCTGCTGCGCTACGACGTTTTGCCAGAACGATTCAACGCGTTACGTTGACAGCAGTGATGAGAAGGGCGGAGTGAACGTGTTGGCGGTGGTGGATCCGCGCCTTGTGCTCGACGTTCTCTTTGCCTCTTCCATCGGCTTTCTGCTTTTTTCCCGCGTCAACGAGCAGCGCACCCTGTGGCTGCTCCGGGGATGGTTGTTTCTGGTGGCGATGGCCTGGTTCGTCCAGCGCTTCGCCAACCTGCCCCTCACCACAAAGCTGGTGGACGCGCTCGTCATGGCCTGTTCGCTCTCCCTGGCCATCCTTTGGCAAGGGGAGCTGCGGCGCCTGATGGAACTGCTGGGGACCGGCCGGCTGGCCGTGTTGCTGGGCAATCCCCAGAAAGAGTTCAGCGCTTCGGCAGGCACCGTCAGCCAGATCACCGAGGCAGCAGGCCGGCTGTCGCAGTTGCGGCGTGGGGCCCTGATTGTGGTGGACCTGGGCAGCGACCTGAGGCCTGAGGACTTTCTCAATCCCGGCATCCCCATTGGTGCTGTGCTGAGTCGAGAGCTGATGCTCAACCTGTTCGCCGCCGACACCCCCCTCCACGACGGTGCCGTGCTGGTGCGGGGCAATCGCATCGAGTCGGCGGGGGTGATTCTTCCCCTGTCGAGGGACAGCGTGAGCCGTTTCGGCACCCGCCATCTGGCGGCCCTCGGGATCACCGAGCGCTTCGATCGCTGCATCTGCATCGTTGTGTCGGAAGAAACCGGCACGCTGTCTCTGGCGAACCAGGGCAAGCTGGAACGACCGATCACCAGTTCACGCCTCCAGGAACTGCTCAGGGAGCTGTTCAGCACCGCAGAATCGATGCCTCCAGCACGGCGTACGGTGGGTAGCGCTCCGTCCGAATCGCTGTCTTGAGCCGCCCTCCGGCCACCAGCACTGACACGGCCGATCGTTCGCTTCTGCCTGCGGACCTCGACCCGGGTCGGCTCCCGCAGCACGTGGCCCTGATCATGGATGGCAATGGTCGCTGGGCGAAATCCCGCGGTTTGCCCCGCGTGATGGGGCATCGGGCTGGGGTTGAAGCGCTGAAAGCCACCCTGCGACTGTGCAGTGACTGGGGGATCCAAGCCCTCACGGCCTACGCCTTCTCCACGGAGAACTGGTCGCGCCCAGGGGAGGAAGTGAACTTCCTCATGACCCTGTTCGAACGGGTGCTGCAGTCCGAACTGCAGGCGCTCGAGGCCGAACAGGTGCGGATTCGCTTTCTCGGCGATCTGAAGGCCCTGCCCCAGAAACTGCAGGAGCTGATTGCCGATGCCACGGCCCGGACGGCTGGCAACAACGGCATTCACTTCAACGTCTGCACCAACTACGGCGGTCGACGGGAGCTGGTGCAAGCCGCTCAGCGGCTGGCCCAACGCGCTGCTGCCGGGGAGCTGGACCCCGACAGCATCGACGAGAACAGCATCGCCGCCGAACTGTTCACGGCTGGCGAACAGGATCCCGATCTGTTGATCCGCACCAGCGGCGAACACCGGATCAGCAATTTCCTGCTCTGGCAACTGGCCTACGCCGAGATTCACGTCACCGATGTGCTCTGGCCTGACTTCAATTCCGATGCACTGAAAGCCGCCCTGCTCGATTTCCAACGTCGCCACCGCCGCTTCGGCGGTCTTGATCCGATCCGCCCATGACCCTCAGCATCCGCCACGACTGGACCACCGAGGAGATCCAAACCCTGCTGGAACTTCCCTTGATGGAGCTGCTCTGGCAGGCCCAAACCGTGCATCGAGAAGCCAACCCGGGCTACCGGGTGCAGCTGGCCTCATTGCTGAGCGTGAAAACGGGGGGCTGCGAAGAAGACTGTGCCTACTGCTCTCAGTCGATCCACAACAGCAGTGACGTGACGGCCTTTGAAGCCCAGATGCAGGTGGAGCCGGTGCTTCAGCGGGCCCGGGCCGCCAAGGAAGCCGGTGCTGATCGTTTCTGCATGGGCTGGGCCTGGCGCGAGATCCGCGATGGCGCTCCCTTTGAGGCGATGCTCGACATGGTGCGGGGGGTGCGCGGCATGGGGATGGAAGCCTGCGTGACCGCGGGGATGCTCACCGACCAGCAGGCGGAACGCTTGGCCCAAGCCGGCCTCACGGCCTACAACCACAACCTCGACACCAGCCCCGAGCACTACGACAGGATCATTTCCACCCGCACCTATCAGGATCGGTTGGAAACCCTGCAACGGGTGCGCAAGGCCGGCGTCACCCTCTGCTGCGGCGGCATCATCGGCATGGGTGAGACCCTGCGGGACCGCGCCTCCATGCTGCAGGTGCTGGCCAGCATGAACCCCCATCCCGAAAGCGTTCCGGTGAACGGCCTGGTGGCGGTGGAAGGCACCCCCTTGGAAGAGCAGGCTCCCTTCGAACCGCTGGAGCTGGTGCGGATGGTGGCGACCGCAAGGATCCTGATGCCCCATGCCCGGGTGCGGTTGAGCGCCGGCCGTGAATCGATGAGCCGGGAAGCGCAGATCCTCTGCCTGCAGGCGGGGGCCGATTCGATCTTCTACGGCGATGTTCTGCTCACCACCGGCAACCCGGACGTGGAGGCCGACCGCCAACTGCTCGCCGATGCGGGGGTGACCGCCAACTGGCAAGAGGGCGCGGCGGCTCCAGCCAGCTGCTCGCCCCGCTGATCAGCTGCACCCATGTAACGATCAGCCCACTGGCATACAGGCTGAGGGGGCGCAGGGCTAGACCGGAAACAGCCCTTCGATGAGGCGCCGTGATTGATCCCATCGTCATCCCCTCGCTGCTCGGTCTGTTTGTTCTCTCGGTGATCCTGGAAGCGATCAAGGACGACAAGCAGCGTCACCACCATCACCGCTATTGAGATCGGGCCGGACAGGTTCTGCGCGAACCATCCCGACTGTCACCAACCGGAAACACTGCACAAAACACTCATTGTGGGTGACATCCCGGTTGAGCTACACCGTGCTGGTCTGTGGCTCAGCCATGAAGATCGACAGCGCCAACGCTCAACCGATGGGAAGCCTGATCTTTGAAGGAGGCCACAAGCCCTTCCATGCCCTGGCCTGTCCCTTGAAGCCGGCTTCGGTGCGGATCAGCAGGAAAGCCTGACAACTAACAACGAGGTGGCACGCCCCGGCCTGATGCAGGCTGGAGGACTCTTGAACCCGTAACAGCGTGGATCCAAGCAACCTGGAGCCTGTGCTGGCCAAGGACAGCCGACTCCTGGTGGCGGCGTTCTATGCCTTCACGCCGCTGGATGACGAGCGTCGGGAGGCATTGCTGACCCGTTTGCCGAGCCTGGCTCACGAAGGCAGCGTGCTCGGATCTGTGTTGGTGGCCCATGAAGGGGTGAACGGCACGATCAGCGGACCACAGCACGGAGTTGATGCGCTGCTGGATCACCTACGCGCCTCGTTGGATCTGGGCGAGGACCACTACGCACGGCTCGAGGTGAAGCGCAGCTGGGCCGAAAAACCGGTGTTCCGCCGTTTCAAGGCCCGCCGCAAAAAGGAGATCGTGACCATCGGCGTGGCCAGCGTGGATCCCAGCGCCAACGTGGGCACCTATGTGGAACCCGAACACTGGAATGCCCTGGTGGATGATCCCGACACCCTGGTGATCGACACACGCAACAGCTACGAAACGGCGATCGGCAGCTTCGAGGGGGCCATCGACCCCAGCACCGAGAGCTTCCGCGACTTCCCGCAATGGGCAGAGTCCACGCTGCGGCCCCTGATCGAAGAGAAGGGAAGCAAGCGCATCGCCATGTTCTGTACCGGCGGGATCCGCTGCGAAAAAGCCAGCAGCTACCTGCAGCAACAGGGTTTCGGGGAGGTGCACCACCTGCGCGGCGGCATCCTCAAGTACCTCGAGCAAGTGCCGGAAGCCGAGAGCCGCTGGCAAGGGGAGTGCTTTGTTTTTGATCAAAGGGTGGCGTTGAACCACCGGCTGGAACCTGGAGAGCACAGCCTTTGCCACGCCTGCGGCCTGCCGGTGTCAGCCCAGCAACGCGAACTGCCGAGTTACATCAAAGGGGTGCAGTGCGTGCACTGCGTGGATCGCTTCAGCGATGCCGACCGGGAACGCTTCGCCATGCGTCAGCGTCAGATCGATCAACGCCAGATTGATCAACCCCAGATCGACCAACACAACATCGACCAGCAGCGGGCCTGAGCAGTCAGTCTGCATCGGACAATCCCTGCCAGGGACCACCCCGATGCCGTGCTGACGATCCTCTACAGCTTTCGACGCTGCCCCTACGCCATGCGCGCCCGCTGGGCGCTGCTGGAGGCAGGACTGTTGGTTCAGTGGCGTGAGATCGCACTCAAGGCCAAGCCGTCGGAGATGTTGGCGGTCTCCCCCAAGGGCACCGTGCCCGTGCTGGTGTTGCCGGACGGCAGCGTGATCGAAGAAAGCCTGGCGGTGATGCACTGGGCCCTGGATCAAGCAGACCCTCGCGAGCTGCGCAACGCCGGCGATGCCTCAGCGCTGATCGAGCAGAACGACGGTGCTTTCAAACATCATCTCGACCGGTTCAAGTACACCGACCGCTACCCAGGCACCAACAAAGACGAGCAACGGGCCGCCGGGCTGGCCATCCTTCAGGACTGGAACCAGAGGATCGCTGATCAGGGCTGGCTGCTGGGCGAGCGCTGCTCGCTGGCGGATGCCGCCCTCTGGCCGTTCGTGCGGCAGTGGCGCATCGCGGATCCCGAGGGATTCGACAACGACAACAGCCTGGAAGCTCTTCGCCACTGGCTCCAGCACTTCCTCGAGGATCCCCGTTTTGAGCGGCTGATGCAGCGGGCCGACCCCTGGGATGCCGGGGGGCAACAACACCACTTCCCCGCCGATGCCGTGGCAGTTCCCAAGGATCAAGCCCTGTTTCACCTGGCCCTCAAGGCCGACTGGCAGGCCGCCCAGGCCAACGGCAGCTACCGCATCTCCACCCGGGGAATGAGCCTGGAGCAGGTGGGCTTCATACACTGCTCCTGGCAAGAGCAGGTGCAGGCCACCTTTGAGCGGTTCTACGCCGACGCCGGCGAGGTGCTGCTGTTGGAGATTGATCCCGCCGCCGTGAACGCTCCCCTGCGGGCCGATGCCATCCCCACCGGCGAACTGTTCCCCCATCTCTACGGGCCGCTGCCTTTGAAGGCAGTGCGCTCGGTCGGCACCATGCCCGCGGCAGCATGACCGGACGACCATGACCGTGGCCAGATCCCAATCGATGCTTGAGCGACTGGAAGCCGAAGCCCGTGATCGGGGACTGCTGCTGAGGTTGCAGGTGGGCCGCCCCCTGGGGCTGTGGAGCCTGCGGCTGGTCGTGGCCCAGCAAGGCTCCAGCGGCAACCTGCTGCTGCTGGGGGAAATGAAGGGATGGGCTTATTCCGACGCCACAGGCCTGCAACTCGACACGATGCGGGTGATGCCAAAGGCGCCTGCCGGCGTGGGCGATCTGACCTGGGCGGCCACCATGGCCTGGGCCCAGGAGGCCACCCCCTGCTCCCGGGCCCGATTGCTGGCCATCCGCGACGACGAGCAGCAGCACCGCCGGCTGGTGCGTTACTTCCGCCAACGCGGCTTCAGCAAATCCCGCGATGTGGAAGCGGCGCTCTGGGATCTGCCCCTGCGCATGGTCTGGGGCGGCGCCGGGGCCCTGATGAGTGGTGATGTGGCCACCGTGCTGGAGCGCAGCCTGCGGGGCTGGCGTCAGTCGGCGGCGTGATAACTGCTGCGCACCAGCGGACCACTGCGCACCTGGGCAAAGCCCAGCTCGCGGGCCACATCCCCCAGCTCATCGAACTCCTGGGGCGTCCAATAGCGGGCCACCGGAATGTGCACAAGCGAGGGGCGCAGGTACTGCCCCAGGGTGATCCGTTGGCAATCCACGCTGCGGAGATCCTTGAGGGTGGCGATCACCTCGTCGCGGCTTTCCCCCAAGCCGAGCATCAGGCCACTCTTGGTGGGGATTTCCGGCGCCAGCTCACGGGCGGCCGCTAATAAACCCAGGGATCGTTCATAGGTGGCACCGCGGCGCACCTCCCCCTGCAGCCGCTGCACCGTTTCCAGGTTGTGGTTGAAGCACACCGGTTGGGCCGCCAGCACCGTGGCCAATCGCTCCCGTTGGGCCGCCAACGCCTGATCGTGATCCGACACTCCCCCCCAGAAATCGGGGGTGAGCACTTCGAGGGCGATCAGCGGATTGCGGGCTCGGATCGCCGCCATGGTGCTGGTGAACAGGCTGGCGCCGTGATCGGCGAGATCATCGCGGGCCACCGCCGTGAGCACCACATAACGGAGCTGCATCGCCTCAACGGCATCGGCCACCCGCTCGGCTTCGGCGGCATCCACCGGCATCGGGGCCTGGCCCTTGTCCACCTGGCAGAAGGCACAGCTGCGGGTGCAGATCGAGCCACCCAACAGAAACGTCGCCGTTCCGGCGGCGTAGCACTCGCCGCGGTTGGGGCAGCGCCCCTCCTCACAGATGGTGTGGAGCCGGTTCTGCTTCACCAGCCCCTGCACCCGCTCCAACTCCGAGGCGTTGCCGATCGGCCGCCGCAGCCAGTCCGGCAGTCGCTCGGCAGGGGGGATGGCGCTGTACTTGCTCATACCGGCCGGCGTCCTTCAAGAGCCCTGCTCAGGGTGACCTCATCGGCGTATTCCAGTTCACTGCCCATCGGCAGGCCGTAGGCGATTCGGCTCACTGAGCAGAAGGGCTTGAGCAACCGCCCCAGATACAAGCTGGTGGTGTCCCCTTCCACGCTGGGGGTGAGGGCCAGAATCACCTCACTGATCTCCTCATTGGTGATGCGCTGCACCAATTCGGTGACGTGCAGCAGCTCCGGACCAATGCCATCCATGGGTGAGATCAGACCACCGAGCACGTGGTAGCGCCCCTGGAATTCGCGGGTGCGCTCCAGCGCCAACAGATCGCGGGAATCGGCCACCACACAGATCACGCCATTGCGGCGCTCGGGGTTGCGGCAGATCTCACATTCGGGATCGGCGGAGAGGTGGAAACAGGTCTGGCACTGGCCCACCTGGGTGCGGGCCGCCAGCAAAGCGTCAGCGAACTGATGAATCTGCTCCTGCGGTTGGTTCAGCAGATGCAACGCGAGCCGCTGGGCCGTGCGCGGGCCGATGCCGGGCAGACGCTCGAACTGATCAATCAGTCGAGCCAACGGTTTGGTGAAGCCGCTCAGGGGTCTGCCGCCGATGCGGGAAATGTAGGAGTTGCGGAGATCATCTGCCGCAACAGGGGCCACGACCATCAGGCCACAACGGCAGAATGGCCCGTGGATTGATCGCCCCGCTGATGCAGCTCCTCCAGTCTCTGAGTCGCGTGATCGTTTGCGGCGTTCTGGCTCTGGTGCTGGGGGCCTGCGCGGCGGGACCAACGGCAGGGCTGCAGTCGTACCAGAGCCCGGATGGCCGCTTCGCCTTCCTCTATCCCACCGGCTGGACCGAGGTGCAGGTGAGCAACGGACCCCGGGTGGTGTTTCACGACCTCATCCACAGCGATGAAACCGCGAGCCTGATGATCAACAAGGTGAACGAAGACAACGAGCTGAGTGAACTGGGCAGCGCCGTTGCCGTTGGCGAGCGCCTGCGCCGTGAAGTGATCGCCACCGCCGGCAGCGGCCGCACCGCCGAGCTGGTGGAAGCGCAGGAGCGTGAAGTGAATGGCCACACCTTCTACGATCTGGAATACGCCGTGCACCTGGAAGACCGCGACCGCCATGAGTTGGCGACTGTGGTGGTGGACCGCGGCCGGCTCTACACCCTGGCCACAAGCGTCAACGAAGACCGCTGGGGCAAGGTGGGTGACCTCTGCGGCCGGGTGGTGCGCTCACTGACCCTGCTGATCTGATCAGAACAGGAAGCGAAAACGCCGACCGTTGGAGTCACCTGAATCGGCGCCAGTGCTCGAGTGCACCGGCCACTCCGTATCCAGATAGCTAATGCCGTCGGCATCGAACGGAACCGCCCTCAGGCTGGAGGCCTTCAGTTCGGTGGTGCCCATGGCGCTGACCAACCCGCCCAGTTCCATTGGCCCCAGATCCGTCTCCAACGCCTGCCCCGCCGCAGTGATCAAGGCCGGCAGGCGGATCAGATTCTGCGGTTGTTTCATCTGCTCAAACAGCCCCTTCAGCGCCAGCTGCTGCCGTTCCAGACGGCCGAAATCGCCGCGGCCGTCGTTGCGCCAACGAAGGAAGCCCTCCAGATCCTTGCCCTTCAACAGCTGAGGTCCTGGCTGCAGGTCGATCAACAGGTTCTGACTGCGATCGACGTAGTACAGGCGCTTGGGAACATCCACTTCGATGCCCCCCACCAGGTTGGCCAGGGTTTCGATCGCATCCAAGCGCACCACGATGTGATGACGGATTGGGCGGTTCATCAGGCGCGACAACTCCCGCTCCACCGCCTCCACACCGCCGTAGGCCATCAGCGCATTGAGCTTGATGCCGCCGAAGCCCTCGGCATCGATGTAGCTGTCGCGTGGGATCTGGGTGATCGATGTGGTGGTGCCATCCACCCGCACCGTGAAGATCACATCGGTGTTGCTACTAGTGCGGTCCCGGCCCAGCACCACCACCTCCCTGGCCCCGAAGCCTGTCCAACCGGCAAACGGGTTGGACAGCGGCGCGGGCTGAAGCAGCGCGAAGGGTTGATCTGCCGTGCTGGATGGCGCCGTGATCAACCGGCTCAGCGGAACCGAAAGAATCAGGCCACCGCTGAGACCCGCCACCACAGCAGCAACCACCGGCCAATTGATGGCATCAGTTGACGCCTTAGCAGGAGGGGCTTGTGGCATGGAACACGTGTTATGCAGCATCTTGGCGCGCTCGTCCCATCTCGGGTAGAGGGGCGCAGGCCTCTGTTAAACCAACGGATCGCTGATCACCATCGAGGCGCAGGGGAGCTGACGGATCAATTTGCTGGTGCGATCACTGCCGGGAATCGGCAGACCGGCAACCCGCCTGCGCTGGGTGCGCAGGATCACCAGATCGTGTTCGCGACTGAGGCGATGAATGGCCCCGTCGATGCCGGGCCCCCGCACGATCACGATGTGGAACCGCTCCTCCGGAATCCCCGGCGGGCGCCAGCGGATCAGCTGCTGTTCCATCCAATGACGGTCCTGGCCACTGAAGCGGGGGTCGTGCACATGCAGCAGGGTGATCCGCACGCGCTGATCCTCCGGGGCTGAGTTGATCACCCGCAGCGCCAGTTCGAACTGCTCGCGGGCACTGGCGGAGAGGTCTTTGATCGGAACGAGGATCCGGCCCAGGTCTTTACCAATCTCACGGCAGAGATTCACCACCACCACAGGACAGTGGGCCGTGCGGCAGACCCCATCAACGATGTCGCCCATCAGCCAGGCCCGGAGTTGATCACTACGAGCTGCACCGATCAGCAACAGATCCGCGGCCTGCTCCAGGGCTGTGCGGCTCATGCCGCCAGCGATGTCTTCATCCAGCCGCAGCAGGCTGCGGGTTGGCACAGCCAACTGGGCGCCAATGCTCTCCGCCGTGCTGAGGCGTCCGCGCGCTGACGCAACGGCCCGGTTCAAGCCACCGCGCATCTCCTCGAGGCCGGGATTCACCATCGCCAGGGGCAACAGCAAACCTTCAGCCCCCGATGAGCCCTGCACCAGCCGAGCCGCCATGCTCAGCAACCCTTTCTCGGTGCTGGGGTTGGCCACCGGCACCACGATGCGCAGGGGGCGCTGCACCACCTCGTTAACGCCGTCCAGCACCGCCGCCTCCTCACCGAAGCTGACCGGCACCGCATCGGGGCTGGGATCCTTGAGCCGGGTCACCGACTGCTCAGTGAGGATCGGCCCCAGGGTGGCCGTCACCACCATCACCGCCAGCACGCTGTTCAGCACGGTCTGATTGAGCAGGCCCGCCTGGTAGCCGATGAAGGCCGTGGCCAGGGTCGCCGCCACCTTGGGCATCGTCAGCGACCACATCATCAGGATCTGAGCGCGGCGATAACCGAACAGCCGTCCGCTGAACCACGAGGCCAGGCCCTTGCCGCCGATGGCGCCCACCAGCATCAGCGCGGTGAACTGAAAGTTGCCCAGGCTCTCGCCAAGGCTGCCCAGATCCAGCAGCAATCCCAGATCGATGAAGAAGATCGGGATGAACAGAACGCCACCCACAAAAATCACCTGCTCCTTCACCCGGCCCTCGGGCAACACGGAATTCACCGCCAGACCAGCCAGGAAGGCGCCGACGATCTTCTCGACGCCGGCCAGCTCAGCCCCAAGGGAAGCCAGGAACAGGGCCACAAGAACAGCGAGCACCATCCGGTTTTCATCGCTGATGCCGCGCAGCACCAGGCGCCGGCCCAGCCAGCGGATGCCGATCACCACCACCAGAGCGAAGCCACCGATCTTGAGCAGCAGCAGGCCCAGGCCCAGCCCGCTGAGGCTGCCCTGGCCCAGCCCCAACCCCACCGCCAGCAGCAGCAGAGCCACGATGTCGGTGAAGATCGTGCTGCCCACGCTCACCACCACCGACTCATCCTTCTGGGCGCCATAACTGCGCACGATCGGATAGCCCAATGGGGTGTGGGTGGCCATCAGGGCGCCGAGCAACAGGCACGACACCGAGGCGAAGCCCGCCATCAGGCCGATCGACACGCCCGTGCCCACACCGATAAACAGGATCAGCAGGCCATAGATGAACGAGCGGCGTTTGACCCGGTTGAACTCCTCCAGGTCAATCTCCAGACCCATGGTGAACAGCAGATACACCGCCCCGAGATCAGAAAGCAGCCGCACCGTTTCGCTGCTGCTGTCGACCCAGTTCAAGGCATGGGGGCCCACCACCACACCCGCCGCCAGCAACCCCACCAGGTCGGGCAGACCCAGCCGCCGGATCAACGGCGGCACCGCCGCACTGATCGCCACCAACATCGAGAACACCCCGAGGGGGTGATGCATGACGTGGCTGATCGAGGCCTGCATGGCCATGGCTGCACCGCCGGCTTGCGGACCCAGCATGGTCGCGGGATCTGCCGGCAACAACAGCTGCTTCAGGAAGCGATAAGCCCTTCGCCGGCCTGGACCTGCCAGAGGTTGGTGTAGATCCCGCCCTGGTCCACCAGGCTGTCGTGGCTGCCCTGCTCCACAATCCGGCCCTGGTCCATCACCACAATCCAGTCGGCATGGCGCACCGTGCTGAGCCGGTGGGCGATCACCACGGTGGTGCGCTGCTGGGTGATCTGCGCCAAGGAGCGCTGGATGGCGGCTTCGGTGTCGTTGTCCACCGCAGCGGTGGCTTCATCGAGCACCAACACCGGCGCATCCTTGAGGATGGCGCGGGCCAAAGCGATGCGCTGACGCTGTCCGCCGGAGAGGCGCTGCCCCCGCTCCCCCACCAGGGTGTCGTAACCCTGGGGCAAGGCGTCGATGAAGCCAGAGGCTTCCGCCAGGCGAGCGGCCTGCTCAATCGCCACCGGATCGGGATCTGCAACGCCATAGGCGATGTTCTCGGCCACGGTGCCGTGGAAGAGATACACGTCCTGACTAACCAGAGCGATGCAGCGGCGCAGGTCCTGCAGCTGCAGGGTGTCGATGGGGACCCCATCCAGACAGATGCGTCCGCCATTGCGCTCATAGAGCCGCAACAACAGCTTCACCACGGTGCTCTTGCCAGACCCCGTCGCCCCGACGATGCCGAGGGTCGATCCCGCTGGCACGGTGAGATCGAAACCCTTCAGCAGCGTTGATCGGTCGGCATAGGCGAAATCCACCGCTTCAAAGCGAATCTCACCCCTCAGCCGCTGCGGATCCACCGGCACCGTTCCTCCCTGGATCAACACCGGCGTATCGATCAGATCGAGCACCCTTCGCGTGGAGGCCATCGAGCGCTGGTACTCATCGAGGGTGCGGCCAATGGCGGTGAGCGGCCAGAGCAGCCGCTGGGTGATGAACACCAGAACGCTGTAGGTGGCCACCGGCAGTTCCCCGGCCAGGGCCTTGAACCCACCGATTAACAGAATCGCCAGGAAGGCGAACAGAATCGCGAAGCGAATCAAGGGGATGAAGGCCGCCGAGAGACGAATCGCCCGGGCATTGCTCTGGCGGTAGGCCAGGCTTTCCGCCCGCAGGCGCTCCAGCTCCAGAGCCTCAGCGGTGAAGCTCTTGATCGTGAGCATCCCCCCCAGGTTGTTGGCGAGCCTGGAGGCGAGGTCGCCCGCCCGGGCCCGCACCTCCCGATAACGAGGCTCCAGCCGGCGCTGAAAATGCAGCGACCCCCAGAGAATCACTGGGATCGGCAGGTAGGCGAAGAGGGCCACCTCCGGCGCCACCATGGCCATGCCGATGCCCACCACAAGCACCGTGGTGATCAACTGCAGGATCTGGTTGGCACCCCGATCCAGAAACCGTTCGAGCTGGTTGATGTCGTCATTGAGAACCGCCATCAGGCGACCGGTGCTGTCCTGCTCGAAAAAGGCCAGCTGCAGCTTCTGCAGATGGTCATAGGCCTCGAGCCTGAGACTGTGCTGGGTGGTTTGCGCCAGGTTGCGCCAGAGCACGTCGTAGAGGTATTCGAACAGCGACTCCGCCGCCCAGATCACAAAGGTGAGCAGGGCCAGACCCCACAGTTGCTGGCCGGCGGTCCTCAGACCGAAACCCGCCAGCACGGATTGCTCCTTGAGCAACACCACATCCACGGCCAGGCCGATCAAGATCGGCGGGGCCAGGTCGAACAGCTTGTTGAGCAGGGAGCAGATCACTGCTGCCAACACCAGGCGGCGCTGCGGCGCCAGATGGCGCAACAACCGCATCAAGGGGGAGCGATTTGCTGAAGCTTTCCTGAGGGTTCGTTCCGACACGGTTTTCACCCCTGAAGACGCACTACAACGGAACCACAACTGAAGGAGGTGCCATGAGCCGATCAAGGTCGTTCAACCGCTTTCACCGCTACCTGGCGCGGCAGAAACGCCGCGGACTGCGGGCTGTCTTGCCCCAGCTCCAGGACGCCCGTGAGCATCAAGAAAGCCCAGCCAACAGCAGTGATGGTGTGCTGCGTCGGCTGAGCTTGCGTGAAATGGAATTGGACCTGATGGAGGCCGAGGCCTGAGCCTCAGCCGCGGTAACCGCCACCACCACCACGGGGGCCGCCGGAGCGCTCCCGAGGGGTGGCTTTGCTGACACGGATCATGCGGCCCATCCACTCCACGTCCTGAAGATCGTCGATGGCTTTCTGCTCATCGGCATCGTTGACCATTTCGACGAAGGCGAAACCGCGTTTGCGGCCGGTCTCACGATCCAGGGGCAGGCTGCAGTTCTTGACCTCGCCGTACTCACTGAAGAGATCGAAGAGGTGCTCCTGCTCCGCCTGGAACGAAAGATTGCCGATGTAGATGGTCATGGACCGTGGAACCGTTGAACTTGCTCAGTCGCTTGAGCCGGTTCCGAAAGCTCGGAAAGGGCCAGTGCTCAAGCTTGAACCCGATGACGTTACAGGGCAGTCGAACGAATCAACACAAAAAAAAGAAGCAATTACGAAGACTCGCCAGCAACCGAGCCATCCACTCCATTGTCAGAAGACCCTGACGCAGGAGAGAGATGACATTCGACGGCCTTTGTTTCCAGAATCTGAGCTGGACCGCCGATGGAGAGCTAGATCCCGTGGACAAACTTGTGCTGCTCAACAACTTGATCCGGCAAGCCACGCCGAGCGAGCAGATCGAGCTGATTCAGGTGGTAGAAAAATTAGCCCTCCTTCAGCCGGAGACCGCCGTTCAGGTGAGCCATCTCTGACTGTTTTTGATCCCCGGGGATCAGAGGCTGTAGGTCTCGGCAGCCTTGGCCTTGCAGGTGGCCTGGGCCGTCTGAATCCCCGCCCCGTTCTGCACCTCGGCGAGAAAACAACGGCAGGTGTCATCCACCATTCCCTCCGGAGGAACAGTCCCAGCCCTGTGAAGCTCGGCCTTAGCGGCCGTTTTGCAGAACTGGGTGATCAGGCTGTTGTCCGAGGCTGAAGCAGCCAGAGGAGCCGACATGAGACCAACGGCCATCAGTACACGCATCAAGAGGCCTTGCTGATTTGCAGTTCGCGGTTCATCACGCGCAGGCGTTGAAGGCTGTTGAACACATCTTCCGGCATGCCCTTGGGAAGATCCACCAGGCTGTGATTGTCAAAAATCTGGATGCGGCCGATCATCCGGCCTTGCAGACCGGTCTCGCCGGCGATAGCACCCACCAGGTTGCCCGGCTTGACCCGATCGCGGTGGCCCACCTCAACGCGGTAGCGCTGCATGTTCTCCTCAGGAGCACGGGCCGGACGCTCGCGCCGCTCACGGCGGTCCCCTGAATGGCGATCGCGGTCGCGGTCATTGCGACGGGTGTTCTGAATCCAGTCGTCGTCGCCCTTACGCAACAGCGCATCGGGGCCGATGGCCAGGTTGAGTGCCGCCATGGCCAGCTGCTCGGGGCTGAGTTCAAGTTCCGTGGCTACCCGCTGCATCAATTCCTGGAGCAGGGCCGCTTCATCGGCGTCAGGGCGTTGCGATTGGGCCGCATCACTCAAACGCTTGCGCAAGCGGTCCAGCCGTCCCTGGTTGATGGCCGTGTTTCCTGGCACCTCCATCGCTTCGATCGGCTGGCCCGTAGCCCGCTCGAGGTTGCGGATGAAACGGCGTTCCCGTGGAGTCACGAACAGAACCGCTTCTCCGGTGCGTCCAGCCCGGCCCGTCCGGCCGATGCGGTGCACGTAGGCCTCGCTGTCGAACGGCATGTCGTAGTTGATCACCAGGCCGATGCGCTCCACATCGAGACCCCGTGCTGCAACGTCGGTGGCCACAAGGATGTCGACCGATCCACTGCGCAGCCGCTCAACGGTGCGTTCCCGTTGGTTCTGTGGAACATCGCCATTGAGCACCGCCACCTGATGGCCACCGGCCTCAAGGGTTTCGGCCACGGTCAGGGTGATCGCCTTGGTGCGGGCAAAGATGATCACACCCTCACCACCACAGGCATCGAGAACCCGCTGCAGGGCCTCGAGCTTGTGCGGCATCGGCACCGTGATCGAACGCTGGCGGATCCGCTTGCCTTCCTGATCCTTGGTGCGGATCGTGACCTCAGCCGGATCCTTGAGATAACGCTTGGACAGGCGACGGATCTCAGGGGGCATCGTCGCGGAGAACAGCACCACCTGGCGCTGCTCAGGAAGCTGGTCGAGAATCCACTCCACATCATCGATGAAGCCCATTCGGAGCATTTCGTCCGCTTCATCGAGCACCAGGCTGCGAAGACCGCTGGTGTCGAGCGTGCCCTGACGCATGTGGTCCATCACCCGGCCGGGGGTGCCTACCACCACATCAACCCCTCGCCTGAGGGCACTGATCTGAGAGCGGAAATCCGTGCCGCCGTACACCGCCAGCACCTTCAGATGGGGATGGCCGGCGGAATAGGCCTTGAACGATTCGGCCACCTGCATCGCCAGCTCCCGTGTGGGGGCGAGCACGAGGGCCTGGGGTGTTTTCTGGCCGCTCTCGAGACGCTCGAGCAACGGCAGGGCGAACGCTGCTGTTTTGCCGGTGCCGGTCTGGGCCTGACCCACCAGATCGCGGCCGAGCATCAGCTCGGGGAAGGCCGCCTTTTGAATGGGGGAAGGTTCGCTGTATCCCTTGTCCACCAGGGTACGGAGCAGGGCCTCACTGAAACCAAAACCGGCAAAACCGGATTCCGGTTCAGCCGATGTGATGGTGGTGGTGAACACCTCAGCATTGGTGTTGGATTCCGGCAGGTCGGACGCAGAAAGATCCACTGCGCAGGCGGAATCGTCGCGCTGCTGTTGCTGTTCAGTCATGAAAGGTGGCTTCGCCTGATTGATCTCTGAAATCAGGCTCACAACCTCCCTGCAACGTAAGAGTTGCCTTCTGGTTGTGTTGCCTACGCTTCAAAGGTTGGCAATCAAGTTATCACCCGGCCGTAATCATCCTGCAGCCGTTCGATGTCCTCTTCCCGCAGATCATCACCGTGCTGAACTTCCAGAATCAGCAGATCTGAACCGTCTGCACGGGCGCGATGCACAGCGCCGCAGGGGATCGAAAGCATGACCCCCGCACTGGCGGGATGCCAGATGTCTCCGCAGAGCAGAGCCCCCGAGCCGGACACCACGGTCCAACTTTCGCTGCGATGACGATGCCGCTGCAGCGACAACTGCTGCCCGGCACGAACCAGCAGCCGTTTGACCAAATAGTTGTCCCCCTGGGTCAGCGTTTCGTACCAGCCCCAGGGACGCTCAACCCGCATCAGTCCACCCGCGTCAGATCAGCGTCACCAGGTCAAGGCTGGCACGGGCACGGGTGATGGCTGTGTACAGCAATCGGCGTTGATGTTCTGCAGCCGGGCCATCCTCCAGGGGATCTGGCCAGAGCACGATCACCCGGTCGGCCTCACTGCCCTGGGCCCGATGGATGGTGAGCGCAACCGCCGGCTCCAGACGCCGCAAACGGGCTGGATGCAAACGGCGCACCTGCAGCTGGCCGTCCGGGTCCACCACATGAAACAACAGGCGTCGTTCAGAGCCTGCCCCGATCACAACCCCGAGGTCGCCGTTGGCCAAGCCGAGTTCCGGTTGGTTGCTGCCGCAGATCACCGGCAAGCCGATGGGCCAACGCTCGACCCTGCCGGCGGCATTGGCCCCCAGCAGCGTGCGATGCACATCATCAAGACTCCACGGACCCCGGCGACGTGGACAGAGCAACAGGTCCTGCTCGAGCAGCGCAAACAAAGGCCGGGATGCCGCCATCAGCTCCTGCTCGGTGCAGCGGTCGAGATCAACCGTTAGTGCCTGCAACTGCTGGAGGCGCTGAATCCAGCGCTGGCGCACCAAGGCAGGGAAACGACGCAGGGGCCAGGGATGCACCTGAAGATTGGCCTGCTCAGGCAGGGCGGCCAGAGCCGCTGCAAAGGCCTGCAGATCCCCCTGGCGCAGCTGTTGCGCCACCTGCGCCAAGGCACCGCGGTTGCGGTAGGTGCGCTCCAGATGCACGGCGCCGGCACCGAAACGACCGCGCACGTCCGACTGCTGCAGCCGATGCCAGACCGCTCCACTCCCCACCGGCGGCAACTGAGCTGGATCCCCCACCAACAGCAGCCGGCAACCACTGGGCAACGCCTCCAACAGAGCCTGGGTCAAGGCCAGATCCAGCATCGACATCTCGTCGATCACCAGCAGATCCAGCTCCAGGGGACGCTGGCGGTGCCTGCCGAAGCCACGGCTTCCGGCCTCCAACCAGCGGTGGAGGGTGCTGCAGGGCAACGGAGCCCGCTGCGCCATCACCGCATCTCCCAGGCGCCGGGCCGCCTTGCCGGTGGGGGCCGCCAAACCGATGCGCAGGCCGGGATGGCGGGCTTCCGCCCGGGCCAGAATCTCCACCACCGTGCTGGTTTTGCCCGTGCCCGGACCACCGCTGAGCAGCACAACCGAGGCCTGATCCAGGGCGCGCACGGCGGCGCACTGTTCAGCGTTGAGAAGATCCGACAGCTCGGGATCGACAGCCTCGACGGGTTTGGGAAGCGGAGCATGGGCCCGCTCCACCAGCTCGGCCACCACCTGCTCCATGGCCTGCAACCAGCGGCGCCAACCCAGCCGATCACCCTGGAGCAGCAGGGGGGAGGCATCCCCCTCCAGCCATCCACTGGCTTGGGCAGCTGCCAGCCGCTCCGGCGTCAGCGCCACCGTCAACTCCCCCTGCTCCAGGGCCAGCACCAGATCGCGGCTGAGCTCCTCCAAGGCGGGGCCATCAGCCCGGGGCGGGATCCGTCGCCGCAGGGCGGCATGGAGTCCGGCCGTAAAGCTGGAGGGCCAGGTGCTGGTTCCCTGGGGCAGCAGCTCCGTCACGCCGGAACCTCCCCCAGGGCTTGATCCAGGGCCGCGATGCGATTGAGCGGCACGGGTTCAACGATGCGCCCCGGCCCAACAGCATTATCCGGAGAGGCAATCACTGCTCCGGGCATCCCCCGCAGGAAGCAGTAGACGTAGCCCCCCAGATGCTGTTCCGGGTCGTAATCCGGCAGCCGCCAACGCAGATGGCGATGCAGAGCCACCAGGTAGAGGTGGGCCTGCAGGGGGTAGTGGTGGTGCGACATCTGCTCCTCCATCGCCTCCTGGGAGTAGTGATGCGGACCGCACAGCCCAGGCTCAGCACCGGTGCGCCGTTCACCGATCCAGTTGCTCTTCCAGTCGAGAACCCACCAGCGTTGGTGATGGGGGTCCTGGAAGACCAGATCGATGGAACCGGTGAGAAACCCACGGCTGTTGATCGAGAGCGATGCCAGCGCCGGGCTGTAGGTGCGGCCAAAACGGGCCTCGGCATCACAACCGAAGGCGGCCACCAGATCGGCCGTGCGCACGTGCTGCACCGGCAGATCAAAACTGAGTTCAGGCAGGCGCTGGTGCGGCCCCAGCCGATCCAGCGAGAACGCTCCCAGCGGTCCCCCCAGGGGCGTCTGCAACACCTGCTCCAACCCCGTCAACACATCGTTCTGAAGATCGGGATCAAGCCCGGCCCTGCGCAACTCGGCAGCGATCAGCTCGAGCCGTTGGCGGGGCTCAGAAGCCTCCGCCGCAGAGAAGGGGAACTGTTCGAGGATCCGGTGCAGGCAGTCCCCGGCCCCGGCCCCACGCGGAAAGGCCGCCAGCGGCCCCGTCTCGGACCATGCCGGTTCTGCCCTCGCCGCCGTCGATTCCACCGCCGATTCCAACGTCGATTCCTCGGCGCCGGGATCGCGATCACGACCCTGTTCATGCAGCTGAACGTCGTCGGATGAGGCAATCCAGGCCGAGTAACTGGCCCGGCCCCAGCTCCGGTCGATCCGCTTGGGGATGGAACCAAGGGCCAACGGCTCGGCCCGCAGCGGAGACCGCCAACGCTTGCCGCTGGGCTGGCTCTGGGCCAGGCCATCGATGCTGATCGGAACCTGTCGCTCTGCCAGGGCTTGGCTCAGCCGCTCATCAGTGAGGCTGTCGATCGCATCCCCAGCGGCCTGAGCACCGAACAACCAGGCGGGCAGGGGGGAATCCTCCTGGCCGTTGGCCTGGGCCCAGATCAGAACCAACTGGGATTGGGCTCGGGTCACCGCCACATAGGCCAGCCGCTCGGCCTCGGCCGCAGCCTCCCGCTGCGCCTGTTGCGCCGCCTGCCAGCCCTCCCCCCAGTGGACATCCACCCGAAGCAGGCACTCTCCGGAGCGGGGGTCACGCCAGAGCGGACCGGATACAGCTGGGGGGGACTGCCAGAGGTAGGGGCAGATCACCACCGGATATTCCAGACCCTTGCTGCGGTGGACCGTGACCACGGCAATGGCGCTGTCGGCCTGATCGCTATGAGGCTGGCGAGCCTCAGGCACCGGCTGGCTGGGGTGCAACCGCTCCCTCCGCAACCAATCCGCCGCGGTGGCCACATCAAGCCCATGGCGGTGCATCGCCTCCTGCACCAGCCGCGCCGCCTGCTGCAGATCCCCCAGCATCCGGCCCCGTTCCGACAACCCCGCCATCTGTTCACCCTTGAGCAGATCGGCCAGCGCCCCGAGCAGGCCCAACCGCGGCATCGCCTCAGCCAAACCGCGCAACTGCAGCGCCAGCTGATCCAACAGGGCCGGCTCCAGGGCATCGGGCGCGATGGTCATCAGTCCCGAGCAGGCCAGCAGACGCAAGCGAGCGTCATCGCCCGGTTCCGCAAGGGCATCGAGGAACCACTGCAACAGCAGGGCAGCTTCACTGTCGAGAACATCCCCCTGAGTCACCAGGCGGGTGGGGAGTCCGCAGACCCCAAGGGCGCGGCGCAGGTCTTCCGCCTGTTGATGACGACTCACCAGCACGCAGAGATCTGCAGGGGTGAGGTCGTCCCGTTGCTGCAGTTGCTCCAGCACCATCGCGGCGAGCCGCTGGGGCAGCTCTGCTTCCAGGGCACTGCGGCTGGAGGGCGCCTCGGTGGAGAGCAGCAGCAGTTGCAACGCCGGGGCGTCCTGCGGTGGGGTGGCGGAGCTGCGGGGCTGCACCGCGGGCACAGGCAGTTCAGATCGGGGGAGCCCCGGAGCCATCAAGCGGTTCAACCCCTCCATCAGCGGTGCCGTTGTGCGGAAGTTGTCGAGCAGGTGATCGATCCGCTCCACCTGATCCCGCGCTGCCATGTAGGTGGCCAGATCACCACCCCGGAATCGGTAGATCGCCTGCTTGGGATCCCCCACCATCAGCAGCAGGTGGCGTTCACCACCACCGAAGGCGCGATCCAGCAGACGCCACTGCACGGGGTCGGTGTCCTGAAACTCATCCACCATCACCGCCCGATAACGCTGTTGCAGAGGAGCAAGCCAGGCAACGTCGCCATCGCCGGGGTCCATGGCAGCCAACAAGCCGCCAAAGGTGATCACCCCGCGGCGGCGACGGCGGCGGTCCAGCTCCTGCAAACCCCGCTCCAGCAGGTACTGCCAGGTGCGCTCAATCGGTGCATCCCAGAGCGCCGCAACAGCGGCCTGCAGAGCCGGCGTCACCAGGCTGGGGTCGGTCTCACCGCACTTGCGCGCGACCTTGCACCAACTGCCGGGGTGGAAGTACTCCTTCAGCGGCTTCTCATGGGCGGCAATCTCCAGCAGTGACGGCACTGCGGTCTGCCCATGCAGCCACTGGTTGATCTGCGCGCAGCGATCGCTCTTAGGCTTGGCCGAATAAGGGGTGGTGGTTCCACAGCCCTGGGCTTTCCACTGCTCGGCCGCCTGACGGAACCCTGCATCCAGGGCGGCATGGTCCCGCTGCCAGAGCGGCACGAAGTCATCCCAGAGCTGCGCAAGCCAGTGCTTTAGTTGTGGGGCAAGGGGCTGGTCGAGATCGATCACCCCATCAACGTCCCTGAACCGCGGCTGCTGTTCGCCATCGAGTTGCGCCAAGCCCCTGCGCAGGGTCTGGGGCGAGAGCCCGCGTTGACGCAACGCCTTGAACTGATCCGGCGGCAGGTTGAGCAGCTCCTGTTGCCAAAGGTCCTGAACCACCTCGGCCTGGAGCGCGGTGGCGTCGGTGTCCAGCTGAGGCTCCATGGCCGCAGCGTTGCTGAGGGCCAGACGGCGCAGACTGCGGCGGCAGAAGCCGTGGATGGTGGTGATGTCGGCCCTGTCCAACTGCTCCAGGGCCACCAGCAAGCGCCGAATCCACCGCTGACGCGCCTCCCCTGGTTCGGAACCCGACAGCCAGTCCGCCAGGACGGGGTCTGGAGCGGAAGCCTCCATCTCCTGCTCCAGCTGCTCGAGACCCTGCAACGCCTGTTGCAGCCGCTGGCCGATGCGGGAGCGCAGCTCTTCGGCCGCCGCATCGGTGAAGGTCACCACCAACAACGCTTCGAGGGCGTGGTCGGCCTCCGTGATCAGCCGCAGGCAGAGATGCGCCAGAGCAAAGGTTTTGCCGGTGCCAGCGCTGGCCTCAAGCAGGCGGACCCCAGGGCCGAGGGGGTAGGTGTTGGCATCGAAGCGCTGGGCCATGGATGGAGTCTGCTCAACTTCGGCCTCAAAACCAGTGTTAACTTCCATGAAGCAGCCGGCGAAAGCTGCGAACTGGACTGGGTGTTGTCACACCCCAGAACAGAAGACGACCTGAGCGGGGGCCTGAAGAACCCTCGCTTTTTTATGGGCTTGTGAACGGATGCCACCCAACCCTTGAGAGAACAGGGGCTTGTGCGGGTGCGGGGCCATCAGGCCAACACGTTGGTGAAAGCCACCGGCCTGTTGTGTCCCCCGAACGTCGTCAGAAATTGGCCCAGCTGCTGGTGCGCAAAGCCGCCGCCGTTGAAAGCATCAACCAGGAACATCGGGCCTACTTCTTCCGCCGTCAGGCCGGCGAGCCCATGGTGATTTCCAACGAACGCATGCGCGAAATGCTCGACGAGCTGTTCGACTAACGCAGCTGGGCCAGAAGGGGGCCGTACAGCAGCTGACACGCCTCCTGGAATCCGGCCTCATCCATCAATTGCTCCGCAGCGATCTCCGTGCCGAAGCAGAGCTGCATCACCGGGGTGGCCCCTTCGTCCTGCCAGGTCTTGCGGAAGTCCTGCGGCCCCTCCCCCGGTTTGCGCCGGTCTTTAGCCACCATCTGCCAGCCGCTCTTCGGGGGGACCGGCCAGCACCGCTCCAGCCCCTGTTGCGCCAGCCGCGCCAGCTGCTGCAGCTGGTGCTCGGCTTCAGCCGTCGGCAACGCCGACCAGCGCAAGTGCACCTCGGCGCCGGCAACCCGGGTGCTGCGGGCCACCACCGCTGAGCCGGCAGCAGGCGCCAATCCCTCAGCGCACAGCAACAGATGCTGCAACCAGCCGCGCATCACCGCCGCGGCCGTGAGCATGCCGGGCTGCACCACCACCTGGGTGTCGCCGGCGTAGAGCAGGGGCATCGGCAGACCGGCGAGCACAGGCACCTCCCGGCGGCAGGGACCAAGCGATGCCAGCTGCCGTTGCAGGGCCTGCCAACGCTGCTGCAGTTCCTCTTGCTCAAGGGCCGCACCAGCCCCCGCCGGCAGCACACCCTGGCCCGCCAGCGACGTCGTCCAATCCGGAGCCGATCCAAGAATGAACTGCTCCTCAAGCTCGTGGTTGAGCAGCAAATAGCGCTGCAGGCCCTCCAACTCGAGCGCCTCAAGATCCTCCACCGCCTCAATGCCTTCCCCAGGCCGCAACCCCCGTGCCTGCAACCAGGCCTTCTGGGGCTGCTGCATCCAGGCCAGCAAGGCTTCAGGGTCCAAGGCCAGGTCGTCTCGGTCACGTCCCTCGGCCTCTACCTCGTCATCGACATCGTTCAGGTCCTGCTGCCAGAGCGATGCCCAGGCCAGCCCCTGGACCTGATCCGACACCGGAGCACGATCCAGGCAGCGCCGGGCCTCCAGCTGGCGGCGATCACAGCTGAGCGGCGCCTCGGGCCGAAAGTTCTCTCGGGAGAGGGGGTTGGCCGCCGGCGTGATCAACAACCCCTCCGTGGAGGAACCGGCCCGTTGCAACTGCTCCTGCAGCACCGCAAGCCACTGTTCCACCGGCGCAGCAGGCGGCTGGGGCTCACCGGTGCGCTCCAGCCGCCCGCACCAGCTGATCAGCAGATGACGGCGTGCCGACATCAAGGCCTCCAGCAGCACGTAGCGGTCCTGGTCGCTGCTGCGGGGATCCCCCAGGCGCCGTTGCTGCTCGAGCAGATGAAAGCCAGGGCGGCGGCTCGGGCGTGGAAAGTCGGCGCTGTCGAGGCCCATCAAAACCACCACCTTGTGGGGGATCGCCCGCATCGGCTCCAGGGCACTGATGGTGAGGGCGCCACTGCGGTGACCGAAGCGACCACTGTCCACCGACAAGGCCTCCTGCAACACCTCCAAGGCCACGGCTGCATCGAGGTCCAGAGGGCAGTCATGGGCCCGCAATCGCCACTCCTCAAGGGCTGCCGCCCAGCTCTGCGACTCATCGGCCCAGGCCCCACCCTCAGCGAATAGCTCCTGCAACAGGGACTGCAGCAGCTGCACCCAGTCATGGCAAGGCCGGGGCTGTCGCAAGCGATCGAGCATCCGCGCCAAACGGTCCAGCAAAGTCCACCAGCGCACCAGGCGATCGGGATCCAGCTCCTGCTGGAACGGTGCCGCCCCTGCTGGAGCCAGGCCCGGCTCCACCGGCAGCACCAGGCCCAGCAGCCAACGGTCGAGACACCAACGCAGGCTGTGCACCTCGTCCCCGCCCCGCTCGCGGGCATCCAAGCCCCAGCGAAAACCGCTGCGTTGCAGTGTCTGGGTGATCAGCACCGCCTCCTCCGGCGTGAGTCCCTGCTGGCCCTGCAGGGCCGGATTGGCCAGCAGACGTTCCAGCCCCGTGGCGGTGAGGCGTGTGGCAGCCAGCTCCAGCAGCGTGAACATCGCCATCGACAACCCTGGACTGCTCTGCTGACTGCGGTCAGTGAGGCGCCAGGGCAAATCGACACCGATGGCCGCCGTGTCGTTGAACACGGAGCTGAGCAGCGGTGCATAGCGCTCAATCTGCGGCGTCATCACCAGCACGTCGCGGGGCGCGAGATCGGGATCGGCCGCCAGCCACTGCAGGATGCGATCACGCACCAGTTGCACCTCCCGCCAAGGCCCCGGTGCCGCCTGAAACAACAGCGACTGATCGTCGGAAGAACGCTCAAGTGCGGGAACGCTGTCGGCATCCACCAGCTGCTGCTGAAGCTGATCGAGCAGGGTGGGCTGGCGCTCTTCCGCTGCGGCCATCTGCAGAGAACCAGCAAACAGATCCCCCTCGCTTCGCTCCCCCAGCTGCGCTTCACCGGAGCCCTCCAGCAACTGCTGAAATTCGGCACCCATCCGCCCAAGCACGGCCTCCAGGCGCGGCGCCTCCGCCAACCAGCCCCCATCGGGCGGAACCAGCCAGTCATCCCCCATCGAGGCACGCCGACTGCCGCAGCGCTGCCACAGATCCGGACACGGGGTGAGCAGGTAGATCTCCACCTCCATCAGACCGGACAAGGCCTGAATCAGATCCACCTGCACCGGTGCCAGGGCACTGATGCCAAACAGCCGCAGCCGCTCCGGCAGCAGGGCTGGATCAACGTCTCCTCGCCGGAGACGATCGACGGCCTCACGCACCTGCAGGCCAAAGGGAGCCCGGGGAAGCCGTTGGGCCAGCAGTCGCCAAAGCACGGGCTGCCAGTCGTCATCGGGCCGCGGCCGTTTCCACTGCTCCAGTTGATCGGGGCGGTAGAGGGCGTAATCGTCCATGGCATCGGCGATGGTGCGTGCCAGCTGCCAACGGTCCCGCGTCAACCCCGAGGCGGTTCCTTCACGCTGGGTAAGCCAGGTCCGTAGCGGCTGGGCGACGGGCTGCTCCAACAGCTCCGGCAGCAGCTCGAGCACAGCCCACACCAGCTGGCCCGCCCGCCAGGGATCGTCCTCTTGCGCGGGGAGATGCAGCACCTGGCGCACCAGCTGCCGCAGGCGACTACCCGGGAAGGGGAAGCGCACCAGGGAACTAATGCCGTTGGCCATGGCCAGCTGTTCCCCCAACCATCGGCTGGTGGGCCAGGTGTTGACCATCACCTCCACCGTTTCAAGGGGGCCCGGCTGCTGCTCGATCAACTGACGGGAGAGCAAGCGAGCCAGAAATTCAGCCCTGTTGCTTCGATAAACCGTCAGCAAGGGCCAACTCCAGCCAGTACGGCATCGGTTGCAGCTCCTTCAACCTGAACGACCGCATCGGTTTGCGGACAGTAGGCCGATAAACAACCGCCGTAGACCGCACCGGTGTCGATCAGAACAATCGCGCCAAGGCGATCCACCTGGGGACGGGGCGTATGGCCCACAACAACCTGGCCAAAACGACCGTCATAGGCCTCCCAGAAGGGATCACGAATGGAGAGGTCCGGTTGACCCGCTGCATCGAACCCGGCATGGGTGGCGCACCAACCGTCACCGCGATAGACGAGCGGGAGCTGTTGCAGGCGCGGCAACCATTGGCGAGCGCTGCTGTCGCCCAACTGGGCATAGGTGGCGTGCTGACTCAAGCCGTCCCTGGATTCCAGGGCATCAATGAGGTCTTGCTCATGGTTCCCGCGCAGCCACGTGGCACGGCCGGCCTGGACCAGATCCCAGACCAGATTCATCGTGGCGGGAATGGCCTCACCACGGTTGATCACATCCCCGCAGAAGACCAGATGGTCGTTCGGCGGCAGGGTGGCGAGCAGTTGGCATAGGGGCTGATGGCAGCCATGCACATCTCCAATCACCCAGTGCCAGCGGCTGTGCAGGTTCAAAGCAACAACCTGGAGATGCGTCAATTCTGATGCTCAGCCAGGCAGCGCCAAGAATCCGGCATGCAGATCAGAACAAACCGAGAAAGCGCTTGCGTTCCTTGGGTTGGCTCGGGTCTGGCTTGGGTTTTTCGGGGGTTTCCCTGCGGTAGCGGGGCTTGGCATCACCAACGGTGACCAGGGGATCGTTGTTCTTGAACCAGATCCAGTCGCGAATCGGCGGCGTCTCCGTGAGATCACGGCGGGTCAGCCCCAACCCCAGCTTGGCCGAAGCCCCCAGCAGGATGTCTACCATCGCGTCCCCATCGGGACAGGTGGCCAAGGCCTTGTTGGTTTTCTCCGCACCATCGAGGGCCTGCACCAGGAGTGCAATGCGCTGCTGAACGGGAAGGGAACTGGGATTCATCAGACGGCACCGGCAAGTGCATCGGGAATCCCCGCGGAGGGAGCTTCAAAGGTCCCCACAGCCACGTACTCCAAACGGAGTTTGAGGAAAGTGATGAAGGTGGGATCGGTGGACACCACAGCGGCAGCGGGCTGGGGAATGGTTGCCTTGAGCTCAGCCAGCTCAGGAGAAGAGAGGAAAGCCGGTTGCTTCACCAGCCAGAAATCGATGGTCTTGCCGGTTTCGGCGTAGTTGCGTTGGCGCTCCCGCAGCACTTCCTCCAACGGCTCCTCCACGGTGAGGAAGCGCTCGCTGGCTGCAACGAAGTGATAGGTGGTCATCCGGGCGCCTGTCCGAAAAGGGGATCAAGGCGGGGATTCTGAACCAAGACCTTCATATCCCGCACAGCCTGTTGCAGTCCGACGGCGACAGAGCGGGCCACGATCGTGTGGCCAATGTTGAGTTCTTCCATCCCAGGGATGGCCGCGATGGGCTCAACGTTCTGATACGTGAGGCCATGGCCGGCATTGACCCGCAGACCGAGCTGCCGAGCGATGGCCGTCCCCTCCTGCAAGCGCGCCAGCTCCTGGGGCTGGGTGCTCCAGTCGGCATCGGCATAGCGCCCGGTGTGCAATTCCACCCAGCAGGCCCCCGTGGCTTTGCAGGCCTGGAGTTGGGTGGCCTCCGGATCCACAAACAGGCTCACAGGTATCCCGGCGGCCTGAAGGGTTTGCACCATGGCCCCCAGGGAGGCCTCTTGTCCGGCCACATCCAGGCCCCCCTCCGTGGTGACCTCCTCCCGCCGTTCCGGCACCAGGGTGACCATGTCGGGCTTGATCCGCAGCGCAATCGCCACCATCTCCTCGGTGGCGGCCATTTCCAGGTTGAGGCGGGAGCGCACGGTCTGGCGCAGCAACTCCACATCCCGATCCTGGATGTGACGCCGGTCTTCCCTCAGATGCACGGTGATCCCATCGGCCCCACCGAGTTGAGCCAGCAGTGCCATCGACACCGGGTCTGGCTCGACGGTCCGCCGCGCTTCACGGATGTTGGCAATGTGGTCGATATTGACGCCGAGGCTGGCCATGTCGGGGCAGTCGTTGGCCGGATCCTATGCAGCTTTGCCTGGGGGATTTAGGTTCTCAGGCATCGAATCCGATCAGCCCGTTGCAAGCGGCTCTGGCGACCCGAGAAAACAGTCTGCGTGTCGGCATCGACAGCTTCTGGGCCCCCCTGGCGATGTTCACAACCCAGGATCTGGTGCTGCGCCTTCAATTCCGTGAGCGTCTGGTGCTCAACCCAGAGCATCTCCCCCATCAGGGCCCGGTGCTGCTGGCACCGACGCACCGCGCCCGCTGGGATGCCCTGATGCTGCCGATGGCCGCTGGCCGTCGGGTCAGTGGCCGCGACTGCCGCTTCATGGTGACCACCACCGAAATGCGGGGGCTGCAGGGCTGGTTTCTGCAACGGCTCGGCTGCTTCCCGGTGGACCAGGGACGGCCTTCGATGACCACCCTGCGTCTGGCCATCGACCTGTTGGACGACGGACAGCAAGTGGTGATGTTCCCCGAAGGCAGGATTCACCGGCAGGACGCGGCGATTGAGCTGCGGCCCGGCCTGGTGCGTTTGGCCCAACTGGCCCAGAGCCGCGGCGTTTCCGTTCCTGTGGTTCCCGTTGGCTTGGGCTACAGCCAGGCCCCACCGAGGCCCTTCGTCGGGCAGCGCTCTGTTTCGGAGCACCGCTCAGCGTGCCAGCCAAGGGAGACCGGGAAGCGACGCGGCAGTTCAACAGCGAACTCGCTGCGGCGATGCATACGGCTGAACAAGCGGCCCGTGCTGCCGTTGGCCGACCGCTTCAGAGCTTCTAAAGTCCACCCACGTTTTCTTGCTGGTCTCATGGGTTGTCGCGCATTGCTGACGACTGCTGCACTGGTGGCAACCCTGGGCGTCACTGCAGCTCCCGGCATCGCCCAAACCTCAGCCGAGAACCGCGTTCTGGCTCAGAGCCAGGGTGGATTCAACACGGCGGTCGTTCGTTCGATGCTGGCTGAGGGCGATGCAGCAGCCAGCCGGGGAGACCTGGCCGAAGCGCGGGCTGATTACGACAAAGCCCGCAAAGCCTCCAAGCAACTTCTTGCCTTCTATCGCGACCTGAGCGGTGCCTTCCGGGGCCTTGATGCTCGGATCCCCCGTGAGATGGACACCAAGGGCCGTGAAGCCCTGGAACTGCTGGCGGAAACCAACCTCCGCCTGGCAGCTCTGTTCCGCCGTCAGAACCAGCCCGAAGTGGCTGTTCCTGTGCTTGTCGAGGTGGTCAAGCTGATGACGCCGGCTAAACCCCAGGGTCAGAAGGCCTATCAGAGCCTGCTGGAACTGGGCTTTGTTGAAACCGAATTCCGGGGTGCATCAACAGCCGGGCAATGAGCCGGTCTGTCAGCATCTGAGTCAGTCCCCTTTTGCACAACCGCCGCCATGGTGCAGCCGGATGCCGTTGAAGCCGCGATCCAACAGGTCATTCCCGACGCCAACGTCACCGTTGAAGATCTCACCGGTGGCGGTGACCACCTCCAGGTGACAGTGGTGTCGTCTGCTTTTGCTGGCCTTTCACGCATCCGTCAGCATCAGATGGTGTACGGCGCGCTGCAGCAGGAATTGGCCAGCGAAGCGATTCACGCCCTCGCCCTCAACACCTCAACCCCTTCGGACGCTGCGTCCGCTTAACGCCAACTCACGCTCAACGATGGACCCCTCCACCAAAGCTCGCATCGAAACTCTGGTCGCTTCCAGCCCGATCTTCGTGTTCATGAAGGGCTCCAAGCTGATGCCCCAGTGCGGATTCTCAAACAATGTGGTGCAGATCCTGCACTCCCTCGGTGTGGCATTCGAGACATTCGACGTTCTCTCTGATCCAGATATTCGTCAGGGAATCAAAGAGTTTTCTAGCTGGCCCACCATCCCCCAGGTGTACGTGAAAGGGGAATTCATCGGCGGTTCCGACATCCTCATCGAGATGTACAACTCCGGCGAACTTCGCGAAAAACTTGAAATCGCTCTCGCCAGTTAATTCAATAGCCCTGGGGATGGCGCATGTACAAGGTGCTCACATCCCCATCAGGGCCGATAAAGCTGGAGGGATCCATGATCCAGCGATCGATCAATTGTTCGAGGCGGTGCTGGGAGCGGGGGTCAAGCGATCCTGACTTCCGCAGTGCATGCAGGTAGCCGTCGGAATACAGCCGAAGCTCCGAAGGGGTGTGATATCTCGTCGTCAGCTCCTGGCAGGCATCGCAGAGCGATTGGAAATGACGGATGGCTTCAGGGTCGTCGAGTGATGTCATGAGATACAACAGCAGCCCCTGCTACCAGCCTGCCAGGAATTTCGGCTTAGCGTAGTCGCGCCCGGGCCGATCCAGTGACCTCCACTCCCCACGACCTCACGGCGGAAGCGTCTGCAGCCAGCGCCGATCCGGTGGTGATGCCAAGCGCAAACACCGGTCAGGAACCTTCGCGAGTGTTGGTGGTCGAACCGCACCCCACCCTGCGCACGGTGCTGGTGCAGCGGCTGCGTCAGGACGGTCATCTCACCGCAGCAGTTGCCAACGCCGCTGAAGCTTTAGAGGTTTGTCAGGAGCAGTCTCCCGATCTCCTGGTGAGTGCAGAACTGCTGGAGCGCAGCTCCGCCCTGCGCTTGGCGGAACAGCTGCGTTGCCCCGTGATTGTGCTGACCGCACGGGCCGGAGCCGAGCCGGTGGTGGGCCTGCTGGATGACGGTGCAGACGATGTGCTGCGCAAACCCTTTGGCCTCGAGGAACTGGCCGCCCGCTGCCGCACCCTGCTCAAGCGGGGGCAAAGCGGCCTTCAAGAGCGGGTCACCGTTGGGCCTCTCGAGGTTCATCTTCTCCTCCGCCAGGTGACGCTGCGGGAGCAGCCGGTGGAGCTCAGCCCCCGCGAATTTGCCCTGCTTTGCGCACTCTTGATGCCGCCTGGGCTGGTGCGCAGCCGACAGGAACTGCTGCGAATGGCTTGGCCTCCCTTTAGCGGTGGCCCCCGTTCGGTGGACACTCAGGTGTTGACCCTGCGCCGCAAGCTGGAGCAGGCCGGTCTTGGCGAGGGCGGTGGAATCACCACCGTGCGTCAGCGGGGCTACCGCTTCAGCCTCGACAATCTGCCGGCCAGCTGAATCAAGTGAATTCATTCCAGTCAGCGACTGGAATTCTGGAGTCAGGGCCAGTCAACGCCAACCCGAAGCAACCTTAGTGCTCAAGCCCCTTGAAGAGACCTCAATTCGTCCTCGCTGAAGCAGGGCCTGCTTCAGCTGGGCCTCTTTGGTCGGAACCAAATGGTGTGATGTCACCCAACCCAATTCACAGAGGTGATTCGCGCAGACTTTGAGCTGAACCGTTCCGCAGGGGAGGTTGGTGAGTTCGGTTGTCATCAGATCGGAACCACTGCATCGATTTCAACGTCTGAGCGATCCATGGCAACGCCAGACATCTGGACAAAATCAAGAGTTGTTTGCAGGAGCGTCTTCATTGCTGGATCAGCGCAGCCGGGTCAACATGGCGCAGTCGACACCCGGGAGCCCCCGCCGTGATCGGATTAACCAGGCTGTATTGCAACAAGGGAGAAAGATTTCTCCTCATCGATGTTGCCTCTGAAGAGGCTTCGAAACGGGCCGAAGAGCTGCTCAACGACGGCTGGGAGATCGAAGCGGCAATACCGGTCTGAGCCGAGAAAGCGTTTCAAGTCTGGATTGGGAGGGACTCGTGGGACGACATCCCTGGAATGGGGATCTGCGCTGGTGAACAAATCCCTCAAATGGGGAAGTTGTTCTCAGACAGGAACGGAGATGGTGTTTTAAGAGAGGAGAACACCATGCTTCTAATGCTCGCCATCGCAGTAACCGTTGCCATCTGGTCTCCGATCACTGTGGTCGCATGCAAATGGATTGCTGATGCCTGAACGATGGCGTCGGGAAGCCTGATGCCTGCCGAGGGCGTCTCTGAAACAGGCTGAGAGCCATACAAGACCCGTCAAGGGAAAGCAGGAGGCGCGGATTGTCGCCATCCATCTCCCGACCAAACCTCACATACTCCACACCGTCAGCAATGGCGGGGTTTTTATTGCGTACCCAGATGAGGGATGCGATCCGTTGAAAAATCCCTCAACTCAGGGAGTTAATTCCCTATTGGAACGGAGATGGTGTGAATACAGGGCTGAAGCCCACAGACCAAGCAAGGAGGAATGATCATGAAAACCACAACTCTCGGAATCGCAATCGGAACTGCAATCGCTGCCCTTGGTCTTGCGATCACTGCTGTTCCCGAAGCCAAGGCAGGTGGTGTTTATTGGAACAACAATGGTGGAGGCGGTGTCGTCATCAATCGCGGCACCACCTACGGTCCCCGCGGTTATGACAACTACGGTCCGAACTATTACAGAGGTCGGGGTGTTGTTGCAGGTCCCAATGGTGCCTGTGCTCGCGGTTACTACGGTCGTGGTGGATGCGTCCGTTACTGATCCATCGATCGATAGCAAATCAAGACATTTCACCCCGTCAGCACTGGCGGGGTTTTCTATTGAAAGAAACAGCTCTGATCAGCCTGGATAACCCGCCGGCAAACTGATCCAGCCCTGGGCCAGCGCCAGAGACGTGACCAGTTCGCCGGCGATCATGAGCACGGCCAATCCAGCCAAGAGCTGATACGTCCAGGGCGGGGTCAGACGCCCGATGCCCTTTGTCGACACAGGGGTGTTGGCAGCCAGCAGCTCAAGGAATCGATCGAAGCGCTCAATGCGTTGCGGCAGGAGCTGGTGGCGCAGATCGACTGCCTTCACGTAGTACACCGTTCCCCCCTGACTGGTGCCAACGGGAACCAGGGCCCGAATGTCCTGCCAACGCATGGACCAGCCGCGCCGCAGCAACCAGCGGATCCAGGCGGGGTAACGCACCTGAATGCCTTCGGCATCGGTCTCCACCCGTTCACTCAACAGACCGATCACCAACACCAAGCCCAGCAGCAGCCCTGTCACCATCAGCCAGCGCGACTCCGCAGGGGCCAGCAATGGCAAGGGCAGCACCAAGGCCCCATACAGGCTGAGCAGGGTGAAGCGGATCAGGGGCGATAACCCGAAACGTTCGATGCCGTTCATCGGTCGTCTGGAGAACCGGGCAGCGGTTCAATCAGTTCAGACGGTTGGTAGGTGCCACCAAACACCTCCTGTTCACGGCCTTTCCAGAACTGACCGAGCCGCATCAGATCAGCATGGGCCTCCTGCACCTTCTCGAAGTAGAGCTGAGGATCCATCGATTCCTTTGCTTCCTTGAGCTTCTTGAGCCGCAGCATCTGCAGATTCCAGGGCTTGGTCAGCTCGCCCCTCTGCTCGAGGTAGCGGGCCAGATCGTCCGACGACGGCAGAAACTCAGGCGTCATCACAACTCCTATGGGCGATCACGCTAAGAAGAAGATCAGGCCGGCAGGGCCCAGGGATTGAGGCCCAGGTCGGCCCCAACCCGATGGGCACAGGCAAACCCACTGAAGGCCACAGCGTTGAGGCCCTGGCCGGGGAAACAGGAATCACCTACGCAATAGAGGTTTTTCAGGCCCGTACGGTTGAACGGCATCGGCAGCAGTCCCGGCAATTGCATCGCCGGAATCGGGCCGTAGCTGCCCTGAAAGCGACCCAGAAAACGCCGGTGACTGCGGGGCGTGCCGATTTCCTTGTGGGTGATGGCATCGGCGAGGCCGGGAAGGATCGCCTCCAGGCGCTGGATCAACCGTGCAGCATCCGCCTCCTTTTTCTCGCGGTACTGGCTGGGGGTCAGTCCCTGCCAGGCCTCCATCGATGAGGGCGTGAAGGTGTGAACGATGTGATGCCCGGCCGGGGCCAGATCCGGATCCAGCAGCGAGGGCATCGACACGAAGATCACCCCCTGCTCGTCCTCCATCCGGTTCCAGTCTTCGAGCAGGAGGTGATGGCAGTGGGTGCCGGCCGGAATCAGGTCAGCCCGAACCCCCAGATGCAGCGAAAGGAACGAAGGGGAAGGTACATAACGCTTGCGCCAGAACTGCTCCTTGCTCGGCGTGTGGGCGGCATCCACCAGGGCCTGGCCGGAGCGGCGTTGCTCATCACCCGCATCCGAGAAGGTGTCCCAGCGGGTTGCATTGGAGATCACACGCTTGGCGCGGATGACCTCTCCATCGGCCAGCTTCACGCCAACCGCCTGATCGTTTTCGATCAACACCTCGGTGACTCGGGCCTTGTAGCGAATGGCGCCGCCGTGACGTTCCAATCCCTTCACAAGCTTTTCGGCGATCACGCCGACGCCTCCTTTGGGGTAGTTGATCCCGCCCGCATGGCGATCCGAAAACACCATGCCGGCATTGATCATCGGCGTGCGATCCGCCGGCATCACCGACCAGCAGAAGCACTCGATGTCGATGAACTTGAGCAGCTGCTCATCCTTGATGTGTTCGCGGGCCACCGCACCGACGTTGAATGGCAGCCAGCGGGCCAGCCCCAGACAGGCCAGTGGTGCCTTGAAGAACACCTTGGTGAGGTAGGCCGGATCCTCCAGCGAGAGAAGCGGCATGGCATCGAGGCAATTGAACACCTGCCAGCAGGTGTCGTAGAAGCGGCGGATCCCCTTCGCCTCATGGGGAAACCGCGCCGTGAGATCGGCGATGAACTGCTCGTAGTCGCGATCCACGGCGATGCGCAGCCCACCGGGCATGTGGTACTCGAGCTGGGCGGGGTCGGGGATGGTGTCGCAGTGCTCCCCCAGATCGGCGAGGGCCCGGGTGAGCAGGTTGGTGAAACCCTTCTTGCCAAAGCCGAAGATCATCGAGGCCCCCACATCGAAGGTGTAGCCCTCGCGTTTGAAGGCACCACCACTACCGCCGGGGATCAGATACCGCTCCAAAACGAGGGTCTTGGCTCCCTTGGCCGCCAACTGACTGGCGGTGACCAAACCACCGATGCCGGAACCGATCACAACGGCATCCCACTGCTGGTTCTCGCTCATGGCATCGCTTCTTTGGGGGTGACGCTAAGGGGCCGTCTGCGGCCTTGGATCCTGGCGGTAAATCGGCGGCATCACCGTGAGGATCACCTCAGAGCGCACCGGACGTCCGAGTTCGGCACTGCAGCGGGCATCGATGTGATGGCGCAACCCATCAATCACCCGACTTTCCTGGGGCTGCAGCGGATTGATGTAAACCACGACAAAGGCCGTGCGGCCCAGCTGCTGCACCGTGAAATCCATCATCTGCAGCTGAAGCCCCACCAGCTCCTGCATCAACACCATGCGGGTGCGCTGGAGCACATCCGGGTCAGCAGCACAGCCCGCGGCCTGGGCCATGGCATCCCGCAGCGCCGCCAGCGGTTCGCGCAGCAAGGCCAGGCTCACCGCCAGCACCAGCAGGGCATCGGTGATCGGCGCAAGGGCAGACAACGGCGTTGCCAAGAGCAGCGGCGACGCCAGCAAGGCCAGACCCGTGGCCAGGGTGATACCGGCATCGATCCGGGCATTGCGGGCCTCTGCGAGCAGCAGCAGCGACACACGACCCGTGCGGCGCCAATCCCGGCGGTGCCGCCAGGCCAGCAATCCACACAGTGCCGTCATCAAAGCGGTGTAGAGCGCCACCGGCTCCAGATGCAGCGGCGCAATGCTGTTCCCCCGCCACCAATCGATCAAGGTGGAGCAGGAGCTGCCGACGCCAAAGCCGATCACCCCGAGCAGCACCAGGGAGCGAAACAGCACATAAAGGGCTTCCTGGCCTTCGTAGCCGTAGGGCCAGGCTCGATCCGGTGGCCGCACCACGTTGCGGCTGATGCGACTGGCAATCAAGGACGACCCCACCAACACGGCGGAATAAAGGCCGTCCAACAGCAGGGCCGAGGATCCGGTGAGCACATGGGCGGAAAACCCAGCCAGGGCCATCACTGCGTTGGCTCCAACCCCGAAGCGCAGGGAGCGCTGTTCGATCCGGCGAGCCTCCGCAGGGGTTGTCATGCCGTCACGGTCTGGGGTTGGAGGGCCCGCATCGGCTCCAAGTCCTGCAGGGCACGATCGCGGTAGGCGCCATAGCGCGCTCGCTTGTCGCGAATGCGTTCCGGCAGCTCCGGCAATAAACCGAAGTTGGGGGGCATCGGCTGGAACTTGGCCGTTGGTGCCTCGCTGACGAAATGGGTGAGGGCTCCACTCATGCAGGTGGCCGGCAAATCAATGGGCTCCAGGCCCAGGGCCAGCCGGGCCGCATTGGTGCCGGCCAACCAGCCACCGGCCACGGCGGCGGCATAGCCCTCGGTGCCGGTGATCTGGCCTGCCGCCAGGAGGTTGGGGCGCTGGCGGAACTGCAGGGTGGGCTGCAGCAGCTGCGGCGACTCCAGGAAGGTGTTGCGGTGCATCACCCCGAAGCGCACGAATTCCGCCTGGCCCAGCCCGGGGATCATCTGCAGAACTCGCTTCTGCTCACCCCATTTGAGATTCGTCTGGAAACCCACCAGATTCCAGAGGCGCCCGTCCTTGTCTTCCTGCCGTAGCTGCACCACCGCGTAGGCGCGCTTGGCCCGGCGCACATCGCGATCGTTCACATCGCCCCAACGGGGATCCCAGAGCCCGATCGGCTTCAGGGGGCCATAACGCATGGTGTCTTCACCACGACGCGCCAACTCCTCAATCGGCAGGCAGCCTTCAAAGAAGGTGGCGTCGTTCTTGTCGAAGTCTTTGAGTTCCGCCTGTTCCGCCTCCAGCAGGGCCTGGCGGAACGCCAGGTACTGCTCCTTGTCCATCGGACAGTTGATGTAGTCGGCATCCCCCTTGTCGTAGCGGCTGGCGCGGAAGGCCACCGACAGATCGATGCTGTCCCCATGCACGATCGGACTGGCCGCATCAAAGAAGTGGCAGTCGGCACGGCCGGTGAAATGGCGCAGATCCTCCGCCAACGGTTCACTCGTGAGCGGCCCCGTCGCCAAAACGGTGATCACATCCTCCGGCGGTAGAGCCTGCTGCTCACGCCGTTCGATCGTGACCAGAGGATGCTGGTCGAGAGCTTCAGTGAGGGCAGCGCTGTAGCGACCGCGATCCACGGCCAAGGCTCCGCCGGCCGGCACGGCATGGGTGTCGGCCGTGCCGATCACCAAAGAGCCAAGCCTACGAAGTTCCTCCTGCAGCAAGCCAGCGGCACGGTCGCTGCTCAGAGCGCCAAAGCTATTGCTGCAAACCAATTCAGCGAAATCACCGCTGTGGTGCGCAGGGGAACGTCGAATCGGACGCATCTCCACCAGAGTGACCGCAACACCTGCTCGGGCAATCTGCCAAGCCGCCTCGGTACCGGCCAGACCGGCACCAAGAACGGTGACATGGGGAGATTGAAACAACCGGCTGCATCAAGCAGCCTTCAGCCTACGAAGCTCGCTTGCCTGGATCAGGCGCGGCTGCGCTTGAGCATCAGCTGCAGTTGACCCACAGCCGCACGGCCGATGTTGAAAGCAGCCCAGCTGACGGCGGCCAAGATCGGGGCAACCACTAGGAACAGGCGGGCATCGATACCCAGAACCTGGCCCGTAGTGATCACGCTGAAGGCCGAGTAACCGACGATCACCAGGATGAGGACCAGACCGATGGCAACTCGGACCATTCTTGAAAACGGAAATCTGTGTCGCCGATCTTACGGACTTCTCCGTTGATCCCACGACCTTCCTTGAAAGCTGATCGAATTCGCAGCAATCAGAGGAGTGCGTTCAAGGCCTGATCTGGGCGTGGGATGCCGCCAATTGCGCGTAGCGCCGGGCATGGCAGCGCTGTTCATCAATCGCCTCAGGTGATAACTCCCGCTTCACCGCCGCTGGCGCGCCCATCACCAGGGTTCCGGGAGGCACATCCTTGGTGACAACAGAACCAGCAGCCACCAGGGCGCCTGCACCGACGGTGACGCCATTGAGAACGATGGCCCCAATGCCCACCAGGCATCCATCCTCGAGCGTGGCGCCGTGGATGACAGCTCTGTGCCCCACGGTGACGTCATCACCGAGGCGAACCGGCTGTCCGGGATCGCCATGGAGCACGGCACCGTCTTGAACATTGCTGCCCGCTCCGATACTGATCTGCTCGAGATCTCCGCGCGCAACGGCCGTGGGCCAGAGGCTGCTGCCCGCTGCCATCTGCACATTGCCAATCACGACGGCGGATTCAGCAACCCAGGCATTGGCATCAATCTGGGGATCGAGCCAGGGCTTGGAGCCAGTCATGGCCATGGTTCAGCAGCCACCAGTCTCCCCGGCGACCTGAGTGATAACCTCATTTGGTGCCGAAATGGCATGCCCAAGCGGGCACGGGTCGCTAGCTCAGCGGTAGAGCATCCGGCTTTTAACCGGCTGGTCCTGAGTTCGAATCTCAGGCGACCCATATCCACGATTTGATGTCGTCTCGTGACTCAACTGAGCCGACGACCGAGCGGCTGTTAGAAAGCCGTGAATCTCTGATCAGGCCAACAGTTCAGATGGCGTATTTCGCATTCTTTGGCGTCACGATTCTTCTGGCATTGCTAGGTGGTTTGTTTTCTCGAGTGGCCGCAGAGCGCTATTGGATGTGATCGGCGACAGAGGCTTCAGCAGACGTGGCTGAGGTTGATCTCGCCATTATTGGTGCAGGGCTTGCTGGCTGCAGCCTGATTGGCCGGCTCCAGCAGCTGGGATCCGAACTCAACATCGCTTTGATCGAGGCCGGCCGGGGGCCAGGTGGACGCACGGCCACCCGCAGAAGACGCGACCAAAGTGGCTGGCTGCTCAACCATGGAGCACCGGGGTTCAACCTCAGTGAATCCATGCCAGAGGGCATGAATCCACTACTGAAGCCATTGCGGGCAGCGGGTGTGCTTCAGCGGGACGAGCGAGCTGTGCTTTCGCTCGATGTCGAAGCCGGTTTGTCGCCTGCCAACAGCCCAGACGCCAGGCCAAATGGTGGCTGGTGGCATGGTGTTCCCAGCATGGCCAGCATCTGCGAGGCGCTTCTCGATACGGCTGGCACCGCGCAACTGAGCCGCCAATTCGAAACCCGTGTGCGCTGGTTGGAGCACCGCAAGGACCATTGGCTGCTGGAGAACGAGGATCGAACCTGGAGCCTCAGGGCCAAGCGCCTTGTGCTCAGTGGAACCCTGCTGGCCCATCCCCGCTCACTGAAGATGCTGGCTTGGGATGACGTACCCCTGCGCACAGCCGTTGCAGAAGGCGTGGATGACGACCTCGACAAGGCATTGACCCTGCTGCAACACAGCCAAGCCGAAGTGCGCTGGAACCTGATGGTGGATCTGGGCGTGCTCGCGCTCAACGCTGAGGAACTGCCCGCCCAGATCTGGTTGGACGACGCCGCCAAGGCGCGCTGGAAGGTGGAACGCCTCGTGCTGCAGCCGCAAAGCGATGGACGCTGGGGGCTTGTGGTGCATGGATTGGATTCCGGGGAAGCAATCACGCCCGAAAGCCAGGGGCACCTGCTGGCTCAGGAGCAACAGCGCCTGGTGGAGCTGTTGCCCGAACTGCTGCAAGCCCTGCCGGTTGTTTCAGCTGCGTTGAACCAGGCGACGCCGTTGGGTGTGATGCGCTGGGGCGCCTCACGGCCCCTCAACAACCCCTTGCCACAAGAACTGCAGTGGTGCCCCACCAGCGCCGTTGGGTTCTGTGGCGACTGGATCGCAGGGCCTGGCTTCGGCAGAGCGGAGGGAGCGATTAGCAGCGGCGTCAACCTGGCTGAACAGCTGCACGCTGACCGCTAATCTCTGTGTGCGCCGGGGAGTGGCGCAGTTTGGTAGCGCGCTTGCTTTGGGAGCAAGATGCCGCAGGTTCGAATCCTGTCTCCCCGATGCGATAAGAAGCCAGACCCCAACTGGTATTTAAGCCGTCCCTCAAGGGGCGGTTTTTTATTGCTTACGGGCATTTGTGCCAAAGCCGTGCCAAAAACCCCCACGGCTTCCGCTGGTTTGGCACGACTTCCCAGACAGTTGTTGACAGGGATGAGCACCTTCAGGAAACTTGGCCCACTGATGAAAGAGAAAGCGCAAGGTACGCACTGTGCAATTAAGACCTTGCGCGGTCTCTTCAGGCTCACCTTCTCTAGTGAGCCTTCCGTACTGCCACTAGGCGGGCTGATGGCGTCGGTTCTGTAAACCACCCCTGTGCGATGCCGCGCAAACAGGACCGATACGCCGACAAGGCTGCCAACCAAATCCGCGTCAACGGTGAGACCATCACCGCCAGACAGGAGGTTCGCGATCGTGAATCACGACGACCTGCGGATCAACTGCGGAGAGTTGCCCGTTACGCCCGACAAAGGCGACTTGAGGGTGAAGCTCCGCTGAGAACTGGCATCGGTTCGTTTGATGCAGTGGTCCGCGCAGAGGGGAACTAGCCAACCCTCCACAGGTGAACTACGCCCAACAGTGGGTGCATGAGCCACAGGCTGCGGACCTGCTGGCAATCAAACAAAGCACCCTTCGCACAATGCGCCGTGACGGCCGACTTGAAGCCGGTACGCACTGGATTTACGCCACTGGCAAAGCTGGCGGTCCGGTCACTTACAACCTGCCAGCCATCCGGCAAACACTGGCTGAACGCACAGTTCAGATGGTGCAGTTGGAAGCCCAGCGTCGTGCCGCTCTCAGGCAGGAAAAACAGGATTCCATTGAGACCTTCAGCGATGCCCCGCTTGTGAGGGCAAGGTCATGAGGGATCAGGGAGATGAAAGAACGTCTTTTCAAACGTTGATTGATATGGGGAAGTTGCCTGCTGATGCGCTCCTCTCGCCTTCAAAAATGAAAGAGGGCTTTTATTCCAAGACTCTTCAACACGCTCTCCAATTTCCATCTGGCGATTCGTCTGGTGGGGGGTGTCAGGGGGATGTTCAAAAAGTCCCTCAGTCCGCCCAGCAGCTTCTGAAGACGCGCGAAGCCACGGATTGGATCGTTGATCAGTTCATCCCTCGTGGTCGCTTGATCTTGTTGGCTGGAGCCTCTGGTTCGGGCAAAAGCTCGCTTCTTTATGGGTTGGCGGAAGCCGTCTCCAACGGTTCGGACTTCATGGGTCAACTCACGACCAAGAAGGGCAAGGTCTGTTTCATCCAGTCCGACGAAAGCCCCGAGAACGCCGCCGACAAGCTCAAGGTCATGGGCATCAACTCAGAGTTCCATCTGATCACTGACTGGAGTTCTTTTAACGAGGACAAGCTCAGGGCTCTTCAGGAGCAAGAGCACTACGACTTGATCGTCTTGGACAGCCTCACGACGCTCTTGGGTGCGGGCAGACCAGACGGCCCGAGCATGAACGACGCCGAGTTCGGATTTGATCTCTACCCACTGAACCAATGGGCTTCTGAACACCGAGTAGCCGTAGTGCTGAGCGCCCACCTCAGGAAGCAGAGCAAGGACTCAACAACCAACGCCATCACCCTTGATTGCGTTTTTGGCGCAGCCAGTCAGGGCTGGGCTGCCAGTGAGGTTTGGGGGCTCTGGAGGCTTGATCAGCAGCAGCCGGACCAGAACATTCAGATGCAGTTGCAGTGCCTGAAAGGACGCACCTGCGCGGATGGCACGGCATGGAACGTTGAGGGCAGCGACGAGGACTTCTCGTTCCTTCTGACGGGAGTCGCGAATGAAGCGGACGTGACTCCAAAGCAACGCCGTCAGTTCGCTGAACAAGTGCTGGCGCTGATGGCTGGGAGTGAACGCGAATGGACGGTTGAGGACATCCAGCGAGAGCTGAGCTGCGCCGAGCGACACGCCTATCGGGTTCTGAAGGGCTTGTTCGTGGAGGACAAGATCACCAGACGGACTCTTCCTTCCACTGGTGGTCGCCCGAAATATGTATACGCAGAGAGGACTTTCTGTACTTCCCCCACACACCCCCAAGCTGCATAGATGTACCACTTAGTAACTACTTGGGTCCTTCCTCAGGTTTTCGTCGCAGGTGATGTCTAGCCTCGCCTAAAAATTAGCGTCAAATTAGCGAAGGCTAATTTTGAAGGTTTCAATCACCGGATGCAACACGCTTGCTTTGAGTTTTCTTTGCGTATTAGGAAGGTGTGTTTGGAGTAAATTGATATTCAGTCGCCTGGAGGCTTGATTGAGGATCTCTTGGCTTCCATGGGGATATGCAAAAAGTTTCGCCCCCATTGCAAATGTATGTTCCGCGGGCATCTTCAGAAACTTTTATTTTATTGGTGATGAAAAGGTCTACATCTTTCTCTTCCGCAGTCTTGACCTCATTGGAAGTGACAGTGACAGACCAGCCACTTCCTCTTGAGCCTTTGATTTCTACAAGTAAACTTGAATTTTTTCTTTCGCAGTACATGTCATAGCCCAGTTTTTCTTGAGAGACGTCAGTGGTTTTGTAGCCCAAATTCGTGTAGTACTCAACTGCCTTTTGAGTGGCATAGAGTTCTATTGCTTTCCTAATTTTAGGGTCTGTCTCTCGTCCTTGCCCCCTTGGTTTGGTGGACGATTTTGATGCTTTTCCCGATGACGTTGCGGCAAGAAGCTTGGCCTCTGAGATATGTTCATGTTGCTCTGGCTTCCATGCCATCAAATCCTTGAAGCCTGGCTCTGAAATATTGCCAATCTCTGTGCACTGAAAGTGAACTCCAAACGGCCGCTGCCCTTCGGCTTTATCGTCCCAGCTCACTACATCAAGTTCACCACAGTAAAAGTATGGAAGAGTTTTTGATTTGAATTTTGGCTTTATTCTTGCGAATAGGAATGTCTTTAGTTCTCTGTTTAGAAGCTTGGACATTGAGGGTGCTGTAGGCCTTCCAAATGCTGCATTTGGTGGCTGGCTCTCCCAATAGAAGTCCTTTCCGTCAAAGAAGTCTTTGAATTTATGATGTTTTGGTTTACTTGTTTTGTCCAAGGTCACGAAGAGAACTATTCCGTTTTCAAAAGCAAATACTCCAGACCTAATATTGACGCTTGCCTCCTTAAGGAAGGAGTCAATGTCTTTCCTCTGGTAAGTGGAGCCAATCTGAAATGATTTGGATGGAAATGCCTCTTTCATCTCAATTGCTCAATCTTCGTCAGTGAAAAAGTCTTGATCTATCTTCCCAATAGGCAAAGTGCGAACAATTTGTATTCCAACCCCATACTGAATCATTAGCTTTGCAAATTCTGCGCCATCAATGAGTCTGAGCCTTTTGGTCGTCAGGCCATTCGCAAAGTTGCGAGCGTCATCAGTGAACTTGCTACTTGTGACGAATATGCCTTTGCTGCAACCGCCGCCATCCATTGCTCCCGTAAAGCTTTGAACTGTTGGTCGCCCGACGGAGTTTTCCGAGTATCGCTTTGCCTGTACATAAATTTGATCTAAGCCAAGCTTGTCTTCGTTTATCCGTCCGTCAATTCCACCATCAGGGCCACGAGGGACTCCTTGCATAGACCGCATATCTCCACCTCCATACCCCATGGCTGCCAATACGGCGAGCACAATATGTTCAAACTTTTCTGGAGATACTGATTTCAGATTTTCAAGAAGCTCCTCAATAAGGCTGCTCTTAAGAGCATTGATGCCCTTTTCAATTAGATCTTCTGGCGTTGAATCTGCTGAGTCAAGGTCATCGTCATTAGAGGGACCTACTGATGCTTCTAACTTTCTTAGTTTGTGCTGCTTATATTCCTCAAATTTTCTTATGTCAGACAGCTTCGCAGGCCTTCCAAGCGATAGAAGCTTTTCTGCGTTGTGGCCTGATGCCCAGTGAGCTCTCTTGGGCTGGATTAATGCCCCGCAGGACTTCAATGCTGAAGATGCCCACCCGATTCGTCCTTTGATGACGGACTTTCCGCTCGTTTCATGTGACAGGGCGATTTGCTCAGGCGTCAGCCCCATGTGCCGAACAACAAGATCTGCGGCGGTATGTCGGTCCAGTTCGCCGTGATCTCGCAAGACCTCCAGCAAGGGCGTCATGCACTCGTGGAACTTGGGCAGGTCAACCACGCTTGCCAAGCATTTCTTGAATTATGGCTGTGGCTACTGGGCTGAGAGTCACTCGTTGGATTCTTCTGGTTCAAGCATCCAGCCGAGAAGGCGCTCTATGACTTCGCCCCGACTTCTTAAGCCCCACTCCTTGCGCTTGCGGTCAATCATTGCCGCCATCTCATCGCTCAGGTGGACGGTGAACGCTTTTTTGTTGCCGATCCGTGCCATCAGAGCCTGACTGCTCAGCTAAGGATGCCAACGGTTAGCCCGCTTGGGCAGTCCAGCCCAACTCCTTCTGCCACTACGTCTCGCCTGTGGCGTTGGGTCAAGCGCTGAACATCAGATCCCAGCGGTCGCGAGCCTTCTCTAGCTCAGCATCGCTAGGCCTGAAGCGCCTCATGTTGGAGTCCTTTTTGGGCTCTCCGTTCTTCTTCGGTTTGGCGAGCCACGAGTAGTGATCCTCCTGCAGCCAAGGACCGATGAAGCTGCTTTGAAAGACGTAAAAGTCGGGCAATACGTCTGTTCCGTTCAATTGAAGTAGGACGTACCAAAGCCCGTCAAAGACACGCTCGTTTTTCGCTGACATAAGCCACGCATCACCAGCACCGTCTCGGGTTTTGACTTGGATATTGATGCTCTTCAGCGTCTCTGGATCGGTAGCGATCACGTCTATGAGCGTCTGACCGTCATCGGTCTTGCCTGCGATGTAACCGCGCTGGGCGAGCTGAGCGAGCACATAGAACTCACCAGCGTTTCCGATGCTGTGGTTGTTCTTCGCCATGGCACCAGTGTGGCGTCAGCCCGCCTCAGAAGCCCAACCCATCTCCATGACTCCTCCAGTGGCTGGTTTCGTGCTTTTCCAGCTACTAACGGGGCCTCGGCTGAAAACGGGGCCTCACCCAAATTCCAGACAGGGTGATCCGGCCAGCCGTCGGAACAGATCACCCGAGCCAAGACCGCCGTTCCCTCGGTTATCTCGTCTCATCTCCACCACTAGCCACGGATCATGAATCGCGACTACCTCAACTGGCTGGAGGCGCTGCCCTGCAATCAGCGCGCGCCGAAGATCAATACATGGATGGGTAGCTGGGCTCCGCTACCTGAGGAGATTGATCTGCCTGCTTACGAGGATTGGCAGGATCGCGAGATGCAGCGCAATCCCAAGGGTGTGATGACACGCCTGTGGCGCTTGGTCAGGGGTTAGTAATTACGTTCAGGAGGTTCCAGAACTCCGCGGCATCTCTTTTGTTCACAAGGATGAACTTGATGATGCGCTTGGCTCCCTTGTCATCAAGGAAGCGTATGTAGACGTGGTCTTTGACGAATCCCGACCCATAGATGTCGTGGTTGCGCCAGAAATGCAGGATCTGAGAGTGAGGTATCCGGTCTTCTCCGACTTGTATGGCGTCATCTAGGAAGACAACGTCGCAAGCCTCTTTGCTTTCTCCCTCGCCGCAGTACAGCTCGTAGTTGAGGGCTGCTTCCTTAAATCCTCTGCCCCAGCCAAGCCCTTTGATCTCAGCCTTCTCCAAGTTCGCAAGGACTGGAGAAAACACCATCAGCGGCAGGAGCAGGAGGAATCGTTTCATCACGGCACGTCGTATCTCTTCCGTCCTTTGTCATCAATCCGATATCTCCCTCCTCGCGGACCTATGAACCAATTTTCGGAGGCCTTTTTGTCGTAGTAGGTCGGTTGGTTTTGAGCGGCTGCGCCCTTGATGTGGAAGTGGCCCCATAAAAAGATCAGGGCAAAGCCGATCATCCAAGGGGTAACCCAATCACCACCAACTCCCGCGATGATCGCGGCAACGATCCACCCACCGCATCCCCAGAGGGTGGCGGTGACAGCCACGTGAACTATCCGGTTGCCTCGGGGAGAGAAGGTGTTGCGGCGATAACCCATCACGGCACGTCGTAGGACTTCCGACCGTTGCTGTTGATCCGATAGCGGCCGCCTCTGGGGCCGGTGAAATAGTCAGGATGTCCGAGCGAAGGTTTTGGGTTGATGGTTACCTCGTAATGGTTGAACCACTCCCTCCAGACCACAGGGTTCAGATCTTTAGGGTTGCCAGATTTGTAGGCCAAGCCCATGTAGTCGGGGACGTCGTCAACGGTGAATCCGTTCCGTTCAATACGCGCCCTTAACCATGTGAGGAACTCATCCTTGTGCTCGGGGTCGTTGCAAGGCATGACTCAATCGGGTCAAGGCACGTATGCCATGTCTGCATCATGCCGTCACCTATTCAGCATCACCCAGCTTCGGGAGCCCAGCCCATCTCCTTCTGCCAAGTCGGCGCCCAGAGCTTGCACTTCTTCTTCAGGTGCTCGCCTTGCTGTAACTGCTGCTGCCTGAGGTTGCAGCCCAACAGGGTGTGGCAGTGCTGATCCACCCCGTAGGTGAAGTGCTGGCAGGTGATGCAGACGCAGCCGCCCTTCCATCCCTGCAACTCCCGCTCGTCAACGAACGCCCACTCCTCCATGCTGACCTCTTGTAGTTCATCTGTACTACTGCTGGTAGTACGACGAGGTCAAGTCACCCCTAACAAGCGCGGACTGGCCCCCCCACTGAAGAAGAGAAGCCAGTGCAATACCGACGCCCCAATGGCAAGGGTTTGAAGCCATTGGATGGAGGTCTTGGGGACTCCGAAGACAACATCGCCCCTGTCGTGGGCTGGCTTCCTTCAGATGAGGCGATGGCAGCGGCCAAATGATCCGCGTCAACGTTCCGACGAGTTCAAGGGGAAGGGGGGGGGTTAAGACAGTCTGGTGGCGCTGCCCCCCGCCTGTCCGATAGCTATCAGTTGGGCATGACCAGACCACAGCGAATCGCTGTCACCGCTTTTCTTTCGGCTCTGTTTGTGCCGATGCTCTTCTTCCTGCCCATCTGGTGCGTGAAGAGTGAGTGGATTAAGTCGTTGCTCTGGGATTTGAGTTACAACACCCCTCCGGTGATCGTGACCTTGGTCGTTTGGGCCATTCCATTGATCGTGTTTGCCGTCCTTTGCTCGGTGTTCGCTTGGGTCATCGCAAGGATCTGGCGCTGACTACTGCTGTTGCTGCATCTGCTGCTGACTGAGCGATATCTCTTTAGATACCAAAGGTTGAACTCCTTCTTCAGGCGTTGACCGCGGCGTAGTTGGCTGCAGTTGAGTCCGGCTTGAACCGCGCATACGACTTCAGATGAACCTCAAGGCTGTGCCCCATTGCCTCGGCAATCTCTGAAACAGGAAGCCCCGCCGCGTGCGATTGCTTGGAGTAACGGTGCCTGAACGAGTAAGGCGTCAGCTCCTCACCTTGATGCTCGGCTTCGTCACGCAGAGCCAACCAGACCTTGCGTCTGCGGAGGTACTGATTCAACGCCTGCGAACCATCACCCTCACGATTCAACGGGGGCAATTCCTCCCCCTCCTGCAGACGGTCCTGCAGATTCCAATCAATGACGCGCCCATCAGCATCACGAACAAAGAGAGCGTGAAGCTGGCGAGGGTGGGTCTTGGCTCCTTTAGTGCCGCCCATTGACTTCCGATAAATCGTCCAGAGTTCCGGCCCGCCTACTCCGTCCTTGATGCGGAGATAACGCAGTTCTTCGGGACGCAATCCATAAACGCTGCAGAGCTGGATCGCAAACCTCCAACGGTCATGCACTTCGCCCTCGGGCAGGTTGTCTAGGAGTTGCAGGATCTGCGCATCACTGAGGGGGTACCCGATGCGCTTTGGCTTCAGGATCTCCGGAAGCGCCGCAGGGGGGCTGTAGATCGGCTTGAGATATCCACGCTGGACCGCCCAATTCAGGAAGCTATAGAGCTTCTGACGGCTCGTCTGGCGCATCCTTGAGCCCTGCTCCCACTGGGACAGGCAAGTCATCGCTAGCGACTCACCATCAGCCGGCGGCTTGCCTTCAAAGGCCTTGGCGCAATTCCTCAGGACCGGTAAATAGAACGACTTCCAAGTGGTGTCGCTGGCGTTAGGAACGAACGCTCGGTACTTCTCAAACAACTCGCCGAAATCCAGCTTCTGATGACTGCTGCTGGTCTGGGTGGACCTTGCGGCGGTAGCGAGGCTGTTCTGACCCTTATCCCAACGCTTGAACAGTTGCTGGATGAATGGAAGGGCTTTTGCAGCGCCCTGTTCTGACCAGTCGTAATTAAGGGAAATCGTGCCGTGCCCCAAGACATTGAGGCGCATCCGCCCACGGTTGTTTCGGACGTACCAACCCTCTCCGCAACTGATAGCGACCTGCCGCCTGAAAGGCTTCACCCAGTTGTCCTGTTCCGACAGGCGAGGCATGGCGCCTGAGACATATTGCTATCAGGACTGTGCCAAAGGCGTGCCAAAGGCGTGCCAAAAACGTCAAGCATATGGTGACATCTGCTGACACCCCATGACGCAGAAACGCTGCCAGAGCTTGGGCTACGACTAGGTTTAGGCAGGACAGGATTGACGAACCTGCTTGCTTTGGGAGCAAGATGCCGCAGGTTCGAATCCTGTCTCCCCGATGCGATCAAAAACCAGTCCCCAGCTGGTGTTTAAACCGTCCCGCAAGGGGCGGTTTTTTTATTGCTCTCCCTGCTCAAGCAAGCTGCTTGAACGGGCTTCTCACTACGCGGTGGCGCCAGAGATCCCAAGGTCCCACCCTCGTCCAGGTCGCAGAGGTGGACAACGGCCATATCAACTGACGCAACACTGACCTGGCCACCCACATCGCGCCAAGGGCCTGAATTGAAATTGCGCCTGTTAAGCCATCCAAGGATTTGTAACAAGCTGAACTCTTTGTCTCAATTCACCTAGTCGGGACTCATCTTGTTGTCTATTTGTTGGATCAGCGGAGATCAAGAACATGAAAGGAACCAAGACCAGACTCACCACCGCTCCAGAAGGCTTCGAGTACTACAGGGTTTGCGACCAGGAAGGTGTCTGCCAAGTCGTCAGAGGCATGTGGGCAGCACAGCACCTCACAGAAGACATCCGTGAACTGAGCGCCACCAAGACAAAGTATTCAGATGATTGGGTTTAGGACTCTGAACGACAACCCGCTTCCCCCCATACAAGGGCGATGGCATACGCCAAAAAGAGGAGATTGAACAAATCGAAAGAGCATTGGCAGCTCTGACGACCACCGAGGAAAAGCCCTGAACGAATCGACAGGACTTTGATCTTCGTGATGAAGAGATTCCTGGTGCCGTCACGCGCCGGAGTTTTTTCTTGCCCCTACCAGCAATGAAACCGGTTTCGTTGGTGGCTCAGATGATCTCTTTACGGCCGGCCTTGATCTTGGCTTTGGCAGATACAAGACCAAAAATCAGCAGGATCAGAAGCCCCGCATTCACGCCAACGAAAAACATTGTGTCCATGACTTCAAGATGGCTTTGCTCGTCATAAGGAAAGCGAACAAAACAGCCCATCGGTCAAAAGACTCATTCAGCTCCGAAGAAAGAAGAAATCTTCGGCTGATCTTGGGAGATCTGGCGAGACCAACTACAACTACCAATCGCCATCGCCATCAGTGCAGTCCTTCCCCTGCAGCTGTTGCAGACGCGCCAAGAGCTCTGGATCACCAACAATCTGCCGGCGGCATCCGTCTTCACCCATGTACGTCAGATGCCCATCGGCATCGATGACCAGCGCGGTCATGGGGGTAACTGGAGACGTCTCGTCGATGGCGATGGGCTCCTTCTTCAGATCCACCTAGTCTGCGTCCTCTAAGCGCACAAGCCCAAAGCCATGAACAAACCAGACAGTGGTGGCAGCCGCCTGGGCAGCGTTCCTCTATGAAGGGTGCGATGGACTGGCACCTTTCCAAACGCGTGACTGAACAACAAGGCAAAGACAGGGCCTACTGGATTGATGAGATCGCCTTCCTGGAGGCACGCTTGAACGGCAGTCAGGGTGACATCGACAGCGAAGACCGAGCGGCCTGCGAGGAAGCCCTAAAAGCAGCGAAAGCGAACTTGGCTGCCTCTCGGTGAACCCGGGGCTGACGGAAGCCCGAGCCACAACTAGGGTTTGAAGGTGAGAGGGAGACCTCTTCGGGCGTGGTTGCTTGATTTGGTGGGTGGTGTCACGACTTACTGCCTCTCTCACACCTCTTGATCAAGGCTGATTGGTCACGGCTGAACCAGGCCCCTCTCCTTGGCATAACTCTTGTAGTGATTGGGAAATTCATCGGCAAGCCGAGCAAGTACATCACTTGAAGAGCCCATTTGCTCGTTCACTTCATCAAAAACCGATGCAAAACAGCTCTCACACCTGATTTCAAGACAAAGCTCTTCCCAGCTCGTGCCTTGTTTGTTGAAACTGGCCACAAGCTCTTTAAAGGTCACGAGAAACAAACTGTTCTGCTTCGGACAAGCCTAGATCCAATGACATTAATCAATTCGATTTCGAATGAAATCGGGATTGCCATAGCCTGAGATGGCACATGGCTTTGATGAACCATCATTAAAGGGATGAAACGATTGCTGCAGCTGCTTCGGCGATGGGCTGGCCAACGGGAGAAACCTCCGTTGCATACACCCGAAGAGTTGGAGTGCTTTAAAACAGACGCCATCGACAATCGCGGCAAGCACTACTGATGCAAGGGGCAACTGAACTGGCACTACTGGCACTGCCGTTTGTCGGGCTTCAGCTCTGGTGGCTCAGCAAGGTCTTTTTGAATCGACCCCGGCAGCCAAGGCCACTGGGCAAACCCATGAGGGCAAATTCGCTTCAAAACGAGCGAACTACCCTGCAAAAGATCTTTGATCAATCCTGAGAACCGCCAAACCTTGGGATCGAACTAGGGACAAACACCGATGCCTGATTCGATCTGAACAATCAGCGTGGTGCATCAGCAACAACAGCCATGGCACTGATTTGTTGTGCGCACTGTGGTCACATGCACTCGAGCCTGAGAGGGGACTGCCCCCAGTGCCATCAACAGAGGCGCCTATGGTCTCCCCAGGCGTTGTCAGAACGGATCAAGCCAACGCCGATCAACACCAAGGAGTGACCACCATGGCCTTTAAAGCCCCCCCCCAGCAGAGGGACGTCAGTGCATCAGCTGCGGTGACATCAAACCTCTCAATTTCTTTGGCTTGGATCAACAGGAGTGCCGGAACTGTGAATCAAGTCGACGCCAACAGGGCATCAAACAAAACGCCAATGATTCCGTCGAGGAGGCTTGAATCAAACCGAGCCTCAATGAGCATATGCACCAATGTTCAATTGATATCCATGGGCTATCACATGGGTAGAGTTGCAAAGAGGTGTCATGGGCAAGGTTCTTTCAGCAGCAAAGTGGTCATTCGAACTACTTGGCCAACGCATCACTGCACTTCGTCTTAAAAAGAGCTTTTCAGAATCAAGGATTTACAGCGACTGGGCTTATGACGAATCACAGATGAAAGAGGCCGATTTTGGCAAGCGTGAGCAGAAATCTCATCTCGAATACGATTGCTGAAGCCGCAAGCTGATTCATCAGAAGCAAAACCACCGACGTAAAAGGCATCCAACCAAAGCCTTGAATGGCGAACTGACCAGCCTGAGAGAAAGGTTGGCAATTTTCTTCCAAGTCTCCTAGAACGCTGTTCAGCATGGTTGTTGTAATGGCCTTGATTCCCCGCTGGCAGTTCATGACTGACAGCAGCAAAGCCATGGTGAAGCGATCTGCGATCACACTTGTGGTCGTCCTGATTGGATTAACACTGCTGCGCGCAATCTTTCCCTGGATCCTGCTTGGCCTTGCCCTTTATGGTGCCTGGTGCCTGTTGAACCGGAAATAACCGATGAGCGATGACTCAACCCAAGCCAGACGCACGCTTTATCTCTGGGCCCTTGGCCTCAACGTTGTCGCTTGGGGCGGATACCTCGTTCTAACCAAAGTGATGGGTATCGATTTTGAATCGATTCGGCAAGCCAGATTGGCTGGCTAGGACTAACTTCCTTGATCAAAGACTCTGCCCTGAACAATGGCGCTAAGCGGTAGAAGACAATTCGTGCAGTAAAACAACGCAAGGCATAAAGGTGCAGATGCACAGCTGACCTGATCCAGCCTCAGTGGACTTGATCCACAGAGCACCAAGGTTATAAATCGTTCGGTGCAGACAAAAAACCGCTCCATCCCTGGAGCGGCTCAATAGCCAAGGCAATCCCCATCACCCGGCGATCTGCACCAATCCTTGATGCAATAAAAAATAATACTCACCCAACACCAGATGTAGTGGACATCAACACTCACTTAAGACTCTGGTGAACATGCGTGAAGAGCTCGAATCAAGCAACAGGTGCACTGCATCAAGTGCTTGGAAGCCTTAGCCAGCTTCATCACCAAAATTTCGAATCACGCACGCAACAAGCCTGGCGTGAAGGAAACACCACATCTGGAGCAAGAGTCCTAAAAACCTGGGCATGGTGATGCTTCATGCTGAAGACATCCTTAAGGGAGAAGCCATGATTTCTGGCCCATCCTGCCCACTGCACTTGGGAGTTCTGGACAGTCCGGACTATTGGACTGATGACGCACTGATGTCTGCAGTGCGTCCATTGAATCCAGAGGAAATGCACAACCTGGCCATCGGATCTCAGCAACAAAGGACCCGAGAACGCGGTCCTCGCACCTCCCACTGATCAACTCCGGCGGCTGAACCCAGTCAGGAGTTGATGGAACGGCGCGAGCAGCCTGTCGAACCAGGCGCCTGAGCGTCGACCAGCAGGCCGCTGCAATGCCGAGGCATGCAGCATCGGCCCGCTGGGGCCATACCCCTCAAAGGCAATCAAGGCGTCTTGGGCTCCCTGCAGCTCCTGGTCGATTCGACGGGAGGAGAAGCGGCTGTGGGCTCGGTTTCGCGACGTTGACATGACTGGAGCGAATGCACCTACATCCGGTCTGGCCACGGACCGAGCTGCTTGGCAGCAGTTGGTGATGCTTCTTAGGGAGCCGAAGCGCCACCCGTTTACAAACCGTTACAGGGACCGTAATATTTCGCAATCACTCAACGAATGATGGCTTCTTCGACTCCTAACGACGACTGGTTCCAAAGCGCTGCAGCAGCTCAAATTCGCAGTGAGCGTTTCGAACGAGCAGAGCTCCTCAATGGCCGCGTGGCCATGATCGGCTTTGTGGTGGGCGTGCTGACGGAAGCACTGTCGGGTCACGGGATCGTCAGCCAGATCACCTTTGGCGTGTTCGGCTGCAACTGAATCGGTCTGCTGCCTATGGGTTGAGGTGTGCGACTGAAGTTGCACTCCCTCGCCCATTGGCCATGACCAAGTCCTGACAAAACCCTCTTTTTGGTTGAAACGCTTGATGTTGCAGGCGTTTTGCGATAAAAGGTTATGAATCGGTTATGAAGAGATGAAGACAAGCACCGCCCATTCACGCCTCGAGTCCCTCCAGCTCGCAGCTGAAGAGTGCCTGACCCGCGATGAAGCTCAGAAGATCTTGAGAAAGGCAGACAAGGCCCACGCCAAGCTCGAGTCGTCCGCAGCCCCCTTCCACCGCCCCAAGAACTGACAGGCATCTCAAGCCTGTAGCTGACGAAGATATAAACCCTCTTACTCATGAACTGGAGTGTGTCCATCCACTCCAACGCCCATCAAGCCAACGAGGGATTGCTGTGCCGCCCTTTATAGGCCCTTGATTCATGGGCTGGATTGGCGTCACTCCTTTCCATCAACAGAACGGTGGCCGTCCTGTTGATCTGTGGAGCTGCCGAGAAAAACTGCAGGGTGCAGATCGATCGTGGGCGATCTGCTGCCACACCATCCGGATCTCTCCTGAAGCGGATACCAGATCAATAAGGGAAGACGGAGATGGCTTGAAGCCTCTGCAACGGATCTCTTCGCCTATCCCATGTCGAGCAGATAGTGCATGACGGCAACCCGATGGGACAGCGAAATGCCTTCGGGGGACTCGGGACCGATCAACGCCTCGGGAACACGATGAATGCGAGTGAGAGGTTTGATCTCGTAGGCCGTCCCTTCGGGAGCACCGGAACCGCGACTGCGGTCCCAGATCCCGCTGGCGTCACCGTTGTAATGCCCCGCCACCTGGGAGAGGTGCGCAAAGAAATTGGGCCCCATGCGACAGACCACGATGGCCAGACAGGCATCGAAATCGTCGGATGAGAGCACATTGATCCCATCACGGACAGCACGTTCGTCAACCCCGAGAACCATGTCCTCGAGAGCAGTTTCACCCGTCAATTGCCAGCAACGGATGGTGACCGCGTCGTGTTGGCTCACTTTCTGCGAGTGAGATCACCGAAATCATCGTCGTTGGGCTGCAGAAATTGCCAAACGACCGGAACCGTTAGGGCGACCGTCAGGCCAATGGTGACCCAGATCGCTGTTGTGTAGTCGCCCATGACATGTCCCCAATCCTGCGGACCTTAACCAGTTCGGACTGAAGAAGCAGCGAACACCCCAGTCACACCTGGACACGCCCTCACACACGGACCGCTTCATGAGTCCAGAACGCCTCACCATGAGATAATTAAGCAATCCTTAAGGGTTGCCTCATGGGTCACCTCGCTAGGCAGCTCAGCGCGCAGGAGATCAAGCAGGGCTACGCCCTGCTTAACCTGATGGAACATCTCGACCGCGAGATGGACCTGCTCAATCAGCAGCGAATCCGCGTTGGGCCGACAACCCAGGAAGGGCAGCGACTCACCCAGATCAAGCAGAGCCATCTGCGCAAACTGCAGAGCTGCATCAGCGAACTGAACACCAGTGGCTTCAACGACTGGTTGCTGCATCAACAGCCTGCCTGACCCTTGAATGGGGCTGAGCCATCCCGGGTGAGACAACCCCTTGCCGCTTCCGGTCGTTTACCACCCGCACTACTCCGCGCCACTGCCGAGCACCCATCGCTTTCCGATGGCGAAGTTCCGGCTGCTGCATCAACTCCTGCTGGAGCAGGGAGTCGTGCAGGCCGACGAGGTGCATCGGCCCTTGAGCATCGCCCGCAGAGATCTGGAGAGCGTCCATCCCCGCACTTATCACGAAGCCTTCAGCCGTGATCGCCTGACCCGACCTGAGCAACGTCGCATCGGGCTTCCGGCCACGCGGCCTTTGGTGCAGCGCACCTGGCTTGCCGTGGGCGGCACCCTGTTGACGGCACGACTGGCTCTCAAGCGGGGCTTGGCCTCACATCTGGCGGGCGGCACCCACCACGCCCACTCCGGCTTCGGGAGTGGCTTCTGCATCTTCAACGACTGTGCTGTCGCCGCTCGGGTGTTGCTGGGATCAGGGGAGGTGCGGCGAATTCTGATCGTGGATCTCGATGTGCACCAAGGGGATGGTTCAGCAGCCTGCTTTCAAGACGATCCCAGGGTGACCACCCTCTCGGTGCATGCCGCCAGCAATTTCCCCTTGCGCAAAGTGGACGGGGATATCGACATCCCCCTCGCCGACGGCACCAGCGATGACGACTATCTCGCTGCCATTGCCGACCGGTTGCCCAATGCCTTGGACACCATTGCTCCAGACTTGGTGCTCTACAACGCGGGCGTCGATCCCCATCGCGATGATCGGCTCGGCCGGCTCGCCCTCAGCGATGCAGGGTTGAAGATGCGCGATCGACTCGTGCTCGATGCCTGTCTGCGCCGCAGGATTGCAACCGCAACGGTGATCGGCGGCGGCTACGACGCCCTCACCCCCCTGGTGCAGCGCCACGCCATCGTGGTGCGTGCTGCTGCCGAGCAGGCTCGCTTGTTCGACCTTCCATGACTGAGGGAATCTCTAAGGCCATCCCCCCCTGGAGACCTCTGCTGCGCGCAGCCATGCAGCGAGAGGGACGCTCCGTTGCCGCCCGCTGGGTGCAACTGGCCACAACAGGACGCGACGGCGCACCTCGGGTGCGAACCCTGGTGTTCCGCGGCTGGGCCGGTGCAGACCAGCTCGAACTATTCAGCGATCAGCGCAGCGAGAAGGTGACGGAACTCGCCAACAATGGAGCCTCTGAACTGTGCTGGTTGTTCCCCAAAGCCCGCCAGCAGTACCGCCTGCGGGGAAAGGTGAAGCTGATCACAGCCACCGAACAACCTGAGCTCTGCCAGCAGCGCTGGCAAAATCTCTCCGACACAGGACGAGCCGTCTGGGGCTGGCCCACCCCGGCGGATCCGCTGAACCCCACAGCGGCCTTCCCCGATCAACTGGCTGAAACTGCACCGCTGCCAGAGCATTTCGTGGTGCTGAGGCTGCAGGTGATCAGCGTTGAGCGGCTCAACCTCGGCCCCCACCCCCATCAACGCACGCGTTGGAGCGCGGACACGCTCTGGCAAGAGCAACCGCTGAACCCCTGATCACCACCAACGCTCAACGCGACCAACCGACGGACGGCCGGGTTCACTGGGCACCGTCACCACCGAAAGCCGTTGCAGGTCCCGACGGTAATCAAAGCGGCAAAAGCCAACACCTGTGCCGGAACAGGCCGAAAGACTTTCGAGCGCAACAGAGGCCCAGCGCCGCTCCTCGGGCGTTGGCTTTTTTTCCGGCGCGGGACGCCAGCCATCGGCAATCAGGTGGCGATTCGCCTCGAGGATGGTTTGCCTGGCGCTGAGCTGCGGCTCAGGTCTGGCCAAGGCAGACCCGCCCACCAACCAAGGCAGCAGCAGCGACAAGACAACACAACGGGCCATGGAGAGGCTCATCCCTCTCTGACCTAGCCATGGATAGAGGCGCTGACCACAGGGGTCAGCCTGCGGTGAGCTGAGCGAGGGGTTGAATGCTGAGGGCGATCACCACACTCACCACAACGCCAAAGGCGGCTTTCCAGAGATCCGTGCCGATGACCTTGGCCAGACTGCCAGCCTCCCGGTTGGTGAACGGGAGATCTGATGTTTGTTGCTTGATCCGCAGGGCCAACTCACGGCCGCCGATCAGACCCAGAAACACCCAAGTGGTGCTGAGGGGGAAGCTGGAGAGGAAAGCCTTGTAGAGCAGGCAGAGACCGAACAACAGATCAATCAGCGTGGCCGAACGCAAATCGGAGCTGTTGGTCTTGGTGCGGAGCACGGCCTGGATCGGCCCACCCCCGGTGGCCACCAGAACACAAAGGCCCATGCAGAGCACCAGCGTGCAGATGAGCATCGGGACGAGGTCCAACTGGCGCGGCAGGAAGACAAAAATGTTGGCCAGGTCCTGCACTAGCCACATGCACCAAAGAAAGCCGGTGGAGAACCACTGCAGGCCGTACCAGACCTTGCTGGGGTCTTGGCCGTCCTGGGAACGACAGAACACCCAGCGCTCCAGCGACCACAACCCCAGGCCATAGGCGGCAAGACCCACGCCGAAGGCGAGGCCGTACCCCGTCAGCGAGCTGCTGAGCAGCGTGCCGATGTTGGCCGGCATGAACGATGACAACACCAGAAACGAGGTGCTCACCGGTGCTCCCCACTGGGTCAAGGCCACAACAGCGAGCGGTGGGAGCACATAGACCCAGGTGAACGGCTCGGGCCAAGGGAACTCCTTGCCAGGCACACTGAGTCGCCCCCAGGTGGGGTCAGCGTTGTTGAGGAACCAGCCCAACAGCAGCACTCCACAGGTCACCGAGCAGATGAAGAGCATCTGCACCGGCTTCGGCGTGCGTTTCCGGTTGGAGGAGAGATATGTGCCGAGGGTCTGGAGCGAATCGTTCGCCACCACGGAATAGGCCGCCAGCAGGAATCCGACGAGCATCCAGATGCTGACGTCCATGAATCCGATCAAGCCGATGGTTTGCCTTCCTTGTAAGGAGCTTTAGGGGGAACGTCGGTGCTCCAAGCCACTCAGACGTGTCGTGATCAAGAAATGTTGTGTGGTCGACGGTGATGCACCACCGGAGCGATTCGACCACGAACGCACGTTGACGGACGAATTGGTATTTAGGGATACACAACCAAATATCTTAAGAACGAACGGATTTGACCTCAGCCAAAGCCGAAGCCAAATCGCAGTTCCCGTCGGGCATCGCTCGGCCCGGCTTCCAAGCCCCTTAGCGGCTTGGCCCACGCATCATGAGCCGAAAAGAACGAGATTGCAGGACTGTCGGCGACGATTTTTCGACATTCACAAATTCCGTTCGAGACCGAATTTGGGACAGCTGCACGTCAAGGCTGTCCCATCAGTTCACCACCTTCAGGCTGCGAATCCCAGTGGCCTTGACCCAACTGGCGAGCGCATCGATATCAGCCCGCTCGGGAATGCAGATGCAACCCGTGCCGGGATAACAGCGGTGGATGCCCAGTGCACTTCGGGTCGTGTCGAAGCGAGGGGTCAGGTCAAACCAGAGATCATTCCCCAATGGTTCCGGACGCCCCAGGCTGTACTCACCAGCGGGCAAAGGGGCTGCATTGCCGGGGCTCCAGCGGCGATCAGCACTCTGGCGCCGGGCCACACCACTGGCTGCTGGCCAGCTGGCCAGCAGACGCGGGCCGCGATGCAGTTCAACCTTCCAGATGCGGTTGCCGTCCGGGAACAGCTCGGCCGTACGACGGGTGCTGAGCTGCAGTGGGCCGCCCTGCAGCAGCGCTGTTGTAGGCCCCTGTTGCCCAGGGAGATCAGCGGCCGTTGCAGCGACGCAGCTCCCCAACAGCACAGGCACCAGAAGGGCGTGGCGCAGCATCAGGATCGTCATGAACGGTGCACCCACTTTGGGGCTGCCACGATGGCTTGCAGCAGACCAAGCCTTGGTGGAAGTTCTCGATCTGTTTCCCCGCTCCATCCTTCGGGGCACCCTTCCGGGTCCTCTGCTCCAACAGCTGACTGCGCTGAGCGAAAGCGTGCTCGCCCATCCCGAGTCCAGCCCCGATGCATCAGCGAAGCTGGCGGGTCAATTGCGTCAGCAGCGCGAATTGAGGCCTGATCAACCCGGCGTGCAGGAGCTCAGCAACAACCACCTGCTGCCGGCCTGTGATCGCTGGATCCGCCATGTGATGGACCGTCAGCCTCCCCAGGGTCGCGGCCCCTGGGTTCCCGGTCGCTACCGCCTGCAGATGATTGATCTCTGGCTCAATTGCCAAACCGCCGGTGACTACAACCCCACCCACACCCATGGCGGCAGCTTCTCCGGAGTGATCTTTCTGAAAGTGCCACCGCAGATCACCGCCAACAGTTTTGATGGCCAACTCTGCTTCCACGGCCCGGAGGACTGGCACATTCAGTCATTCCGCACCGGCATGGCGCACTACGTGCTGCCTGTGCCCGGTGAGTTCTATGTGTTCCCGGCCTGGCAACCCCATTCGGTGATGCCCTTCCGCGGGGACGGGGAACGCTGGTCGCTGGCATTCAATGTGGTGGCGGCCCCCGGTGTTGCGCCCACAGCGATGCAGCAGCACGCCCCGCAGCAACAACCTCTGGGCAACGTCTCGCTCTCGAGTCAGCGACCCACGGCCAAAGGATTCTGAGGAGAACTGTCAGAGTCGTCCGATTGCATCTGTTCAGGATTCATGGGTGACTCCGCGCCGCTCCAACAGGCCAAAGCGATTGCAGCGGCGCTGGAGCAGCTGGCCGACCAGCTGCGCCCTGAGGTGATTCGAGCAGCTCGACTGGATGACGATGGACGCCGCGATCTCGACCGGATCGAGTACGCCCTCGGGACCATCGGCAAGGCCTTGATCCTGACGGACTATTCCATCGACGAAGAGAAGGACATCGACAAACTCAAGGCCTTCCGCGAGTCGCAGAAGGGAATGGGCTGAATTCAGATGCTGCTCCAGCGCAGCACCCGGTACTGAACGGCTCCATCTGGCGTCAGATCGAGCAGCCTTCCCCCCGGGTTATCGGCGCGATCCAGGGGGCAGGGCTGCACCGCCTTGAAACTGCAGAGGGTGGAGGGGCATCCGAGCAGCAGCACGTCAGGCCGCGTGGCCCAGGCCCCCTGCCAATGCTGATGGATGTGTCCAAACAGCAACGCCCGCAGGGCCCGATGAGGACGCAACAGCTCCTCATGACCTGCCTGATCGAGGAGGCTGATCGCATCCATGCCGGCATCACCGATGGCGATCGGTGGATGGTGAAGGGCGACCACCAGGGGCAGATCACGGCGCTCCGAACAACGCAGGCGCTGCGCCAGCCACTGGAGCTGAAGCGAGCCAAGGGCACCAGCGGCTGAACCCACCCGATGGCTACTCAGCAGCAGCACTCTCACGCCTTGCACCAACAGATCAGCGGCCACCAGGTGTGGATCACTGAGTTGAAGAATCCTCATCGCTCTCCGGAATGGACTGCCAGCCGCTGCTCCAGCGGGTTGGATCCTTGAGCTCACTCCAGAGCACCCGCTCGCGATGCGACGGAGCCAGCACAGCCGCCAACTCAACCCATCGCTGCGGACCACGCCCGCCTTGCGTGATCAGCTCGAAATGGCGGTAACCGGCCACCGGGCGCTGGCTGGTCCAGGCCCGGGCAGGACGCCAGGCCATCAGCTGGCGACGAACACCTGACTCACGGTGCTCTCAATCACGTGCCCCGAAGCCGCGATCATGTCGGTGTTGTCGGCGATGAATTGTTCCATCACCCCGGGAGCGGCTTGCATCACTGCGCAGACCTTGCTGGGGTCGTCCTTGCTGACACCCCGGTAGAGCGAGGTGATGCCAGCGATTTTCTGAAGCGGCAGGGATGCGTCATAGGTGGCGACCCATTCGGCAAATGACTTGGTGATGGTGAAGGTGAGGACGTGGGTTTCCATCGACCAGAACAACAACGTCGGCGGACGCTATCACCAACGTTCATCGTCCTCATCGGCGACCGTTGGGATCCGACGAGGGGCCTGATCCTGAGGGCAAGACAGCACTCTCATTAAGGCCTACTCTTGAGAATGAGCGAGGAGAAGCTGTGACATCGTCCTCCGCGCCTGCCGCAACGGACACCACCCTGCAGCAGGAGCTGCATCAGGACGGTCGCCGTCTGACCCCGCAGCGCAAACGGGTTCTTGAGCTGTTCGAGCGCTGTGGGTCCGGCTGCCACCTCAGTGCCGAAGAGGTGCACCAGCAGCTGGCGGCCCTTGAGATGAAGGTGTCTCTGGCAACGGTGTATCGCACCCTGCGCCTGCTGGCCGATATGGGTCTGCTCCAGGAACTGGAGCTCAGTGAAGGGGGTCGACGCTTTGAGCTCGCCGTTGACGATCACCGCCAACATCACCATGTGGTGTGCATCCGCTGCGGCCGTACTGAGGAATTCGAAAGTGAACCCGTGCTGGCAGCAGGAGCTGCCGCCGCTGCCCATGTTGGTTTTCAGTTGATTGAGTCGAGCCTGAACGTGCGTGCGATCTGCCCCAAATGTCAGGTATAGATCGCAACACCTGAATCATTCGGCGCGAAATTCCTTGTCATAGAGATCAGCCACCAGAAGCTCGATCAGCTGAACGGACACCAGTTCCTTTTCCCGTCTCAAAGTGTTCAGCAAGATCTGAACCTGGCGGTGATGCATCAATGACACTTCACCCATCTCAAACCATCGGGCACTGAGCAGGGTTTGAAGACGTTGGCGTGGCGACGATGGTGACATCAGATGCGCCCTGTTTCGCACACTGAAGCCAGCAGCACAGCCACTGAAAAGGCTTGAGCAACAGAAGTCTTCCGAAGCTTTTGTGAAGCAAAGCCGCGGGCTGCTTACTGAGGATGCTCGTTGCAGGGCATCCAATAGCGATCGCCCATGCGATGCACACCCTCACAACCCAATTGGCGCGCCTGTTCCTCCGCCTCTTCGCGACTGGGATAGGCCAGATAGCGGGGGTTGGTGGTGGAGCGGATCTGAATCAAGCCCATGCTCATCGGGCCGGCCGTGATCACTCCCATGGTGTTCACACCAACCGCCACCAATCCCATCCCGACGATGGCGGCATTGATCACGCCCATCGCGACCACACCAATCGAAACCACACCCATCGGCACCACACCGATGCAGATCACCCCCATCGGCACGATGCCGATGGAGATGGTGCCGAGGGGAGCCACGCCGATCGCGATCCGCTTCGGCTTGCTGCCGCAATGCCCGCCTTCAGTCATTGATCAGTGGGCTCCCTGGTGATCCGCATCACCGTGCTTGTCGCAGACCATCCACATCTCGCCCATCTGGTGAGCCCCCGTACAGCCAAAACCTGGGGCCGCCGCCTCGGCTTCAGCCTGCGTTTTGAACATTGCCTGCTTGGGCTTGCCGTGGGATCCGGCCATGGCCGTTGTTGCCGTGAGAATCAACGCGGCGACAGCAAAACAGATGCGTTGCAACGGGATGGCCTCTTCGCAGATCCACCCACTATGCCCATAACGCGCTGATCAGCCCTGAAGTGCGCCGCCACAACTTGAGCCGGCGCCAGCGGTGCAGCCAAAACAATGCGGGGCGGTGTGGATGGGCTGTTCCAGGGGAACGGCCTCAAGGCGGATCAGATCGCGAAGGTGACGCACCTCCCCGGGGCAGGACAGGCCGAGCTGCTGATTGAAATCACAGTCGTAGAGATAACCCTGCCAATCCACACTGATCAGCTCACGGCACATCACCGCCCCCAGATTGTCCGGGTTGTGTGCTTCCTCGAGAAGAGTCTGATAACGCTGCAAGTCGCCACTGCGTTCCAGTTGCTTGGCGAAACGTTGGATGGGCATGTTCGCCAACGTGAGCAGACGATCGAAGCGAATCCCCAACCCGCCCAAGACCTTCTTGTAATCCGCCTCCAAGGCTTGCTGGGGAGGAGGCAACACCGGACCCAGCGGGTTGTAAACGAGATCCAGCTGCCGGTTTGGATCACCCGTTCCATAGCCCAGGGCATTGAGCTGTCGCAGTCCGCTGATGCTGCGCTCAAACACGCCATCGCCCCTCTGTTGGTCAACGTTCTCGGCGCTGTAACAGGGCAGGGAGGCGGTGATGCAAACGCCCTGCTCCGCCAGGAATTCAGCCAAGTCGTCCTGGCCGGGTTCGCTGAGGATCGTGAGATTGCAGCGGTCAATCACGGCGGTGCCGCGAGAGCGTGCCTGGCGCACCAAAGCGCGAAAACCGGGGTGCAACTCCGGTGCTCCCCCCGTGAGATCGAGGCAGGAGATGGAATGCCGTTCAAGGATCTGCGGAATCAACGCCAGCAGATCCGCACTCATCATCTCGGTGCGGGTGGGCCCGGCATTGACATGGCAGTGGGCACAACTCTGGTTGCAGCGGTAGCCGAGATTGACCTGCAACGTTGTGAGCTGTCCGCGCTTCAGGGGCGGGAAAACGGTCTTAACAACAGCCACCGGCTCCACGCGGATGAGGCTGATTCTTCCAGACAGAACATGTCCTGGCGAAAGAGACGGATGCTCCCGCTGCTGAGCAGCTGATCAACCCACCCGGCGACGCTCAGCAAGCTGACGGAACCAGGCGATGTATTGCTCCGGGCCATCGGGCATGAGCGCGTCGATCCGCAGGGGATCCTCCGGATCGGTGATGCCCTGCAAGCTGCCATCGGCATGGCTGGGGCGATCCACTTCTCCATGGCTGCTGTCAACAAGAACAACCCGATTGGGCTGACCGCACCAGGCACCGAGTTCCTGCAGCAGGTTGAGGAAACCGCGATCACTTCCACCCCGCAACCAGCCCGTGCCATCAGCCGATGCCGTGGATGTGACCGTGTCTCCCACACCCACCAGCAACGGCATCCGTTCCGCGGGGATGCGCTGCTGCACCAACGCCAACAGCGCTTCGGGCTTGTGGGGAGCCGTTCGCACATTGAACGTCTCACCCAAAGGAGATTCACCCCAACGGCGCTGGATGTGCTGATTGAGCAGCACAAGGAGGCCGGCCTCCTTGATGGACCCGGTGAGCATGAATTGAATGTCGGTGGTTCCCACATCACCTGCAGCAGCGGGCTTGATCCGTTCCTGACCTTGCGCATCACGGCCCAGGTTGGGAGCCACATGCAGGAAGAACGATTCCTTCAGGCCCTGGTCGGCAGCCTCAGCAAGCAGCTGATGCATCAGCTCCGAGAGCATCGTCTGCAGGGCCTGCTGAGTGGTGACATCAGCCGGGACGAGTTCAAAAATCCCGTTGAGATTGATGGTGGGTGAAACCTGGGTGTCCAACACCGCAGCGTTGGCCACCTGAGCCAGATCATCCACACCCACCTGCGGCAACAGGCCCGGCAATCGCTCCATTAGGAGAGCTTCCATTCGGGTGGGGGCTGCAGCGAGAAAAGCCATTTCCGCCGGCGAGACCCCGGGGTGGCTCAAGTCGCCATAGCGATCCTGCAGCTGCACCCCTCCAGCCGCCAGGCCTGGCAGATAACGGCCCTCACGTTTGGCAAGGTCGGGGGCCCCGAGGGCCTGCTCCACGAGGCGGTTCACCCCGCGCCGCCCTTCGTGCTCACCGTTGGTCAACACAGCGAATTGACCATCCAAGACGGCGACCGCATCCATATAGGACAGATCCATTCGCCGCGTCAGTGGATCCTTCACCAGTTGCATGCAGACGCCGTCCAGGTCCTGCACGATCAACAGATCCTCAGCACCGGTGAGCTCCTGCAGCAACTGGTCGGGCGTCAAACGGGGCATCGAGGTTCAGGGGAGGTCTCTGCAGCCGACGGAGCAGCAGTGCACTTTCATCGCGCAACTGATTAGTGCCAAACCCGTAAGAAGTCCAGTGGGGGAGGCACTCAGAAGCATGGATGACAAGCGAAACACCGCAGCCAAGCCATCCGGCCAGCGAACATGACGGCCTTGATGCTCCTGCCATGCACCCCACCTGGACCGAACAGTGGTGGCCGATCAGCTATGTGCAGGACCTCGACCCCAAACAGCCGAGCCGGTTCACCCTGCTGGAACGGGATCTGGTGATCTGGTGGGATCGCGCCGCATCGCGCTGGCGGGTCTTTCCGGACGTCTGCCCCCATCGTTTGGTGCCTCTCAGCGAAGGGCGGATCAACGAGGAAGGGCTGCTGGAATGCCCTTATCACGGTTGGAGTTTCGAAGGTGGTGGCCAGTGCCAACGCGTGCCGCAGGCGCTCGAGAACACCCAGCCCAACAACCGTCGGTCCCGCTGCGCCAGCCTTCCCACTGCCACGGGACAGGGGCTGCTGTTCGTCTGGATGGGGGCACCCGATGCCGCGGACCCCAGTCAGCTCCCCCTGGTGCCAGCCCTGGAGGACAACCCCGACAGCTGGACGGTGCAGGACACCTTACGGGACCTGCCGATGGATGCCGTGACCCTGCTGGAGAACGTGCTGGATGTGAGCCACGTTCCCTTCACCCACCACAAGACCGTCGGCAAACGGGAGAACGCCGCGCCGGTGAAAGCTTCCATCACGGGGGAAGACGCCAGCGGCTTCACGGCCCACTGGGAGGAGGGGCCGCGTCGGGGCAAACTCGGCGCCCAATCCACCACCTTTCATGCCCCGCAGCTGATGTGGCATGACCTCACCGCCAAGGGCTTCGGGCGAATTCTCACGGTGGTTTACGCCGTTCCGATTCGCCGCGGCGAGTGCCGCCTCTTCGCCCGCTTTCCTTTCCAGTTCCAATCCGCCGTCCCACGGCTGCTGATCGGATTAAGGCCCCGCTGGTTGCAACACATCGGCAATCACAAGGTGCTGGAAGACGATCAGGTTTTCCTGCACTGGCAGGAGCGGGTGCTGGAGCGAGCCGGCGGCAGCCCCGCCGTGGAACGCAGTTTTTTCATGCCCACAACGGCAGACGTCTACGTGGCAGCGCTGCATCGCTGGTTGAACGCCAACGGCGGTGAGCCCTTTGCAGGCCAACCCCTGCCTCCACGGCAAAGCACTTCGGCGCTGATGGATCGATACAACAGCCACACCATCCATTGCCGCAGCTGCTCGTCGGCGCTGAAGCGGATTCGTGCGGCCCGCCCCTGGGCCTGGGCCCTGCTCTGGGGATCCGCCGTGCTTGTGGGCATCCAGCAGGGCAGCGGCTGGAGCGGCACCGGCTTGGTCACCGCCGCATCGGCGGCCCTCGCACTGCGTCAACTCAACCGCTGGGAGCAGGGGCTGACGATTGGCAACGGCGCGCCCCCCCGCAACCGCTGATCAGAGCCCCGGAACAGGAAGCAAGCTCGGCTTCACCTTGCCCTGGATGTCGACCTTGCCGCCGATGGTGACTTTGTTGTCGACAGACACGTCTGCCCGTACCGCAAGCGGGTCTTCAGCTGTGACGGACACAGCTCCTTCAACCGCCAGAGGGGCATTTCGCTGATGGTCACCGGGCCTTCGATCGCCAGGGGCGCAGCGCCACCAATGGTGACCTGCTCCTGAACCACAACAGGTAAAGCCGTATCGGAGCGGATGGTGACACTGGGCGGAAGCACCAACTTGTCGACCTGCAATCCGCCCTTGATCGCGATGGGAATGGGCCGACTCAACAGCTTGGCGGCCGTGACCGCCAGTACCAGGCTGGACAACACAACCGCTGCAGGCCAGCGGTACGCCATCAGCAGATCACTGCTGGTCACAGGCCTACAGGCAATGGTTTGAGCGCATTACAGCGTGTTTGAACCGGTCCTGCCCGTGATAACGCCCGCCCAGCCACATCAGGCCGCTGTCGACCAGATGTTTTTTGCTTGTACGCCGACGCAAAGGATTGACATTTCACATGTCCAGCACAACGGGATCCCCATCAATGCGTCCAACAAGGCATCCAACAAGGAAGGCAACATTGATATCAAACCCGACCAGAGCTTGCACCACGCAACAACGACACCGGTCAATCCCAAGAGATAAAATGGATGAAATTAAAGACCAGGGATGACGCTTTATCTCTACGGAGGCCCCAAGACCCGTGTTTCGATGCCGAAATGGTACTTGGCAGAAAAAGGAATTTCTTACGAATACGTCAAAATTGACCTGGCAGCTCGTCAAAACCTTGCAGCGAGCTACCTGGAAGTGAATCCTTTCGGCAAATTGCCCGCCCTCAAAGACGACACCAATGGCTTGGTGCTGTTTGAGTCGGGCGCCATTCTTCAGTATTTATCTGAGAATTACGCCAACGAAGTCCATGACGCCGCAACACGTGCTTCGATCAGCCAGTGGATTCTTTTTGCAAACTCGACTTTAGCTATCGCCTTGTTCGTTCCCTCAAACAAGGAACGGGAGTTTCCCCGACTGATGGCAAGCCTGAATGATATCTACACCAAGAAACAGTTTTTAGTGGGGGATGCCTGGACCGCAGCAGACTGCGCAGTCAATGCATACCTCGGCTATATCCCTATTTTCTATCCCAACGAAGATCTCTCGGCTTATCCCGAAATCCAAGCTCTCAATGAGCGAACACGATCCAACCCGAATTACAGAACAATCATGGGCCTTTGAATCATTCAATTGCCGTTGGATTTTCACGTCTTTCTTTCATTAAATTTCCTGCCTTGCTCGATGCTTCCAACTCCGCATCACCCAAGGGACTGGCGTCTGTCTGCTTTGAGCAGTCCCATCGGGAAAGCTGCTTAGTCTTGCCGGCATGCGCAATTCCTTCTTCGATCAGAGCCTCGACGCCGGCGCAATCCGTCGGCGCGTGCAGGAGCTCTCGACCGGCAAGGTGGGGTTCTACAGCGTTGGGCTTTATCCCGCCTCGCTGGCCTACAACTGCGCCATGCAGAACGCCAAAGGTCGTCTGCTGCTGGCCCCTCGTCCCGGCCGGGACCTTCTGGGAGCCTTCCCCCAGAAGACAATTGCAACGATGGACGATGAGCACGTGGAGACCGTGCTCAACATGGGCGGCCACCGCATCGGAGGTGAGCTGGTTGCCAACACCCTGAGCGATCTGATCCAGCGCTGCGAGCTTGTGGTGCTCAGCGCCAACAGCAACCACATCGAAGAAGACCTCCAGGAAGCCTGCCGCCTGCGCAAGGAGCTCCATCGGGAGCAGGTGGTGCTGGCCTGCCTGGCGGGATCCTTCAGCCATGACCCGATCAGCAACAGCGCCTATGTGCTGTGCGAACAACAACCCGAGCTCGCCTTCTTCTCCGGCTTCCACCGCCATGGGGCTCTGCGCAACCCCTTCGACAGCTTCACCGCCAACTTCTGCCATCCCAATGCCCTGACGGCCATGTTGGGGGCCCAACTGATGGATCAGCTGTCCCCGAACATCCAGGTCTCCGCCGGTGTTCACAACGTTGAGGGGCAGTTCATCAAGGCCGCCAAAAACATGGCCTCGGTGTTCGCCGGCTTCGGCTATGGCTTCCATCAGGACAACCCCGGGGTGTTGCCAACGCTGCTGACCCTGCTGCTGAACCAGTGCCTGGACCAGGCGGCCACCGTGTCGATGGCACGACCCGACCGTCAACGGCTGTACCACCGGCAGCCCTTTCCCCTGACGGAACTGGGCTACGCCGTCCCCAGAATTGAATCCACCCTGGTGCGCGATGGCGACTTTGAGCGGGTGCGGGACCACACCTTCAGCCAACTCACGGCGATGGTGGCCGATGTGCGCGGCAGCATGATGCTGCCGGTCTCCGGCAGCCCAACCCGCAACTTCCAGGCCGGGCAAGTGATGGCCGAGGCGATGCGCGATCAAGGCCGCTGCCCCCATTCCATGGAGGAGTTGGAGAAGTGGTGTGAAGCCGCAGGCCTGCGCAAAGGCGGACTGGAGGGGCTCAAATCCCTGCGGTACTGGCCACAGATCGCCCGCAAGTACGCCATCCCAGCCAACGACGCCTCGATGGTGAACCTGCTGTACATGGCGATTTACGGGCGGGCAGGCGTGAAGGAGACCGCCTACCGGGTGATGACGGAAAGCCGTGAACTCTCCAGCTACTGCCAGGAATCCGTGCGGCCCAGCCACAGCCGTCGCTACGCCGAGGCACTTCAGAACCTCGATGTTCCCAAAGCCCTCGAACTGGTGGTGAATGCCGTGATTGCCGACAACGCCAATCAGGCCATGGGCAGCAAAATGGCCCTGAACGAGAACGGTGAGACCGGGGCACCGGCCTACCTGGAGCTCATGGATGTGATCGAAAGCCAGCTCGATGCCTGAGTCGGCTGTGGTTCTGCACACCTGAACGGGGCAGAGCACCGGAAGAACGGCAAGGTGCCATCTGAGACCCATGCGACTGTTCATGACCGAGGCCCTGGAAGCCATCGCCGATCGCTTCCATCCTCGCGAGGGGATCAAAGCCATTCGTTCCCTTGGTTCGGGCAACGTCAACGAAACGTTCCTCGTGACCCACGAGGGCGAGGACGGCGCCTTCGTCATGCAACGCCTGAACACAAACGTGTTCGATCGGCCTGACCTGGTGATGCAGAACCTGCAGGCCCTGGGCGACCACATGGAACGTCGTCTCGCCTCTCCACCCCCACAACTGAAGGGGCGGCGCTGGGAAGTGCCCAAGGTGGTTCCCTGTCGGCGAGAGGCCTCCCCCTGGATCGAACACAACGGAGAGTTCTGGCGCTCGATCACGTACATCGGCGCAGCGACCACCAGCGATGTCATCCGGGACAGTGCCCATGCCCAGGAAGTGGGCTACGGGCTAGGAATGTTCCATCACCTGATCAGCGATCTGCCCATCAATCAACTGGCGGACACCCTCGAGAATTTCCACGTCACGCCGGCCTACCTCCAACACTTCGATGCGGTCGCCAAAGCCACAGACCGCCTAGGGCCTGCAGAACGTGACGCCTGTGCGTTCATCGAGGCACGTCGCCAGGGCGTCGATGTGCTGGAAGCAGCGCTCAGCCGCGGTGAACTCCATCAACGCCCCATCCATGGGGACCCCAAGATCAACAACGTGATGATCGATGAGGCCAGCGGCCAGGCGATCAGTCTGATCGATCTGGACACCGTCAAACCGGGGCTCGTTCACTACGACATCGGCGACTGTGTGCGCTCCTGCTGCAATCCAGCCGGTGAGGAAACCCTCTGCCTCGACGATGTGAGCTTCGACATGGCGCTCTGTGAAGCGATCCTCACGGGCTACCTCTCCGTTGCTGGTGGGTTCCTGAGTGACTGGGACCTGCACTATCTGCCCCACTGCATCCGCCTGATCCCCCTCGAGCTTGGCCTGCGCTTTCTCACGGATCATTTGGAGGGCGATGTGTATTTCCGCTGCGATCGACCTGGGCATAACCTGCAACGGGCCCTGGTGCAGTTCCGTCTCACCGAAGCGGTGGAGCAACAGTTCAACGCCCTGGAGCAACTGGTTGTGCGGCTGAAGCAGCAGCCAAGTCCAAGCCTCTGAGATGGCGCGTTCTGCCGTGATGCTGCGTCAGGCCTGCCGCCTGATTCCCTTTGAACGGTCCATTCCAGCGGGGGTCCAGATCAGCGCGGAACTGGTGTGGAGGCGCGAGGGTTGGCTGGAACTCAGCTACGGGGTTCTGGCCCGCGCGGCCAAGGGCATTGGCGTCCTGAAGCTGCCGGAGGAACTAAACGACGGGCCCCAACAGGGGCAGCGCAAAGATGAGCTCTGGACCACCACCTGCTTCGAAGCATTCATCGCTGCCCCCGGAGAGCAGCGTTATTGGGAAGTGAATCTGGCTGCCAATGGCGATTGGGCGCTCTATCGCTTCGATGGCTACCGCAGTGAACAAACGCAACAGGAGCTGAGCACACCCCCAACGGTGCGGCTGCAACGCGGGTTGCACCAACTGCGGCTCGATGCCCGGATTGCATTGGAGCCCTGGTGGAGACCAGACGTCTGCCCAGACCTGGCATTGACGGCCGTGATCGACCGTGGACAGGAGGGGCTGAGCCATTGGGCCCTCCGCCACGGCTCCAAGGCCGACTTTCACGACCGCAGCACCTTTCTTGCCGCCTGAACCTCACCGGTAGGGTCGACAAAGCGCCCCTGCCCCACCATGCGCAGCCGCAATGTGCTTGTTGTCTCGGCCATCACGGCAAGCCTGCTGAGCGGGCTGTGGCTGAGACCAAAACAGCCGCAAGCCGCAGCCGAATCGGTTCTTTCAAAGCAGGCTGTCACCAAGCCAGGGGTGACTGAGCCAGGGGTGAAATCACCTGTGCTGCTTCCTGCCCAGGCCAGCCAACCGAAAACCAAGGACGGCCGGCAGTACCCCCTTGTGCCCGCTGAGCCAGCCAAGCTGGCAACACTGCTGGCGGCCGTTGAACAGGCGCTGAGGGATCCCGCCACAGCGGCCGAGGCCCTGCCCAATCTCGGCCACCAACAACAGGTGATCTATCGGGTCTTGTCGACCGACCAACCGAGATCTCAGCAGGTCGTTGACGCGTTACCCCCGCGCTGGCGCAGCGTGGCCGAACGCCACCTGGCAGCACGGCGTGAATTCGTTCGCATGAGCCGCGGCCGTGGACCGACGATGCTCCCCGCCTGGCGGATCATCCAGCCCGAACCAGCGGCAAATCTGCTCAGCTATTACCGCAAGGCCGAGGCAGCGACAGGGATCGAATGGGAGGTTCTAGCGGCCGTGAACCTCGTGGAAACCGGCATGGGACGCATCGATGGCATCTCCGTGGCCAATGCCCAGGGCCCGATGCAGTTCCTGCCCACCACCTGGGCCGAACCCGGCATTGGCGCCGGGAACATCCGCGACCCCCACGACGCCATCCAGGCAGCAGCGCGTTACCTGGTGAGGCGGGGCGGACTGCAGGACATTCGCCTCGGCCTCTGGGGCTACAACAACAGCGATTACTACGGCCGCGCCGTGCTGCTCTACGCCTCACTGATGAAGGAGGACCCCGCGGCCTACACCGGCCTGTATCACTGGGAGATCCACTTCAATGCAGCGGCCGGTGATCTCTGGCTACCGGTGGGTTACAACCAACCGCAGCGCATCACGGTTGAGCAGCATCTGCAGGCCAACCCAGCCAGCAGATCACCAAACGGGTGAGCATCGACACCTACGCTGAGACCTGGCATGAACCAGGAAACGGGTGTCCAAGGAAACCTCCCATCGCGGTGATGAACTGAAGGGTCTCGGCTGGTCCGAGGCTGATGTGGCTCGCTACGTCGAGCTCTGGGAATACCGGCAACGCTGGGGGGCCATGAATTTGGAGCGTGAGGATCGCCTATTCCTGCGCAAAGCCGAAAAAGCTCTGCCGGCGATTGTGACCGGACGGGCCGCCGCCAAGAAATCAATCAAAGACAAGACTTACTACCGCTGGCTGCGCTTCCATCTCGATGCGATGACCGAAGCCGAGGCGGGGATGGGGCTTGGCGACGGTGAGCGCGGAGCATGGCCGGTGCTGCTGGAGGCTGAACTCCGTTTGCTCGACCATTACGAACCCGTGCTCGGCTTGCCCGACACGTTGAAAGCCAAAGCCCTCAGCCCTGTGCGTGAAAAGCTCACGGCCCAAGTGGCTGCTCTCGGCAACACCAAGGCCTACGACTTCCAGGCGCCCCTGATTGCGCTGAAAGCAGAAGACAGCAGCAACCGCTGGAAGCATCTGCGCGAGGTGGATGCGAGTGATCGCACCTATCCCCTGCTCAGCGCTGATGGCGTGGCTGGATTCCGCAGCGAAGCGCACCGCGACATTCAAGAGGTGATCCGCAACACATTCCCTTCTTTGGCGGAAACCGACAAACCCGAGCTCTCTGACGACTAGAACTGGGGCAGTAGCCCCGCCGAAGACCATGTCTCACCGCTTCGAGACCCTGCAGCTGCACGCTGGGCAGTCCCCGGATAGTGCAACCAATGCGCGGGCGGTTCCCATCTATCAGACCAGCTCCTACGTCTTCAATGACGCCGAACACGGAGCCAACCTCTTCGGTCTGAAGGAGTTCGGGAACATCTACACCCGCCTGATGAACCCCACCACCGACGTGTTTGAAAAACGCGTCGCCGCCCTTGAAGGCGGGGTGGCCGCATTGGCGACAGCCTCAGGCCAGTCGGCTCAGTTCCTGGCGATCACCAACTGCATGCAGGCGGGAGACAACTTCGTTTCAACGTCTTACCTGTACGGCGGCACCTACAACCAGTTCAAAGTGCAGTTCCCGCGCTTGGGAATCGACGTGCGCTTTGCCGAAGGCGACGACGTCGCGAGCTTTGCAGCGCAAATCGACGACAACACCAAGGCGCTCTACGTGGAAGCGATGGGAAATCCCCGCTTCAACATCCCCGACTTTGAGGGTCTTTCAGCGCTTGCCAAAGAGAAAGGCATCCCCTTGATCGTCGACAACACCCTGGGAGCCTGTGGAGCTCTGCTGCGACCAATTGACCACGGCGCTGATGTGGTTGTTGAAAGTGCGACCAAGTGGATCGGGGGCCACGGCACCAGCCTGGGGGGCGTGATCGTGGACGCCGGCACCTTCAACTGGGGCAACGGCAAGTTCCCGTTGATGAGCCAGCCCAGCGCGGCTTATCACGGCTTGGTGCACTGGGATGCCTTTGGCTTCGGCAGTGACGTCTGCAAAATGCTGGGCTTGCCCGATGACCGCAACATCGCCTTCGCCCTGCGGGCCCGGGTGGAGGGCCTGCGGGATTGGGGGCCGGCCGTCAGTCCGTTCAACAGCTTCCTGCTGCTGCAGGGCCTAGAAACTCTAAGCCTGCGCGTTGAGCGCCACACCGAAAACGCCATGGCCCTGGCCACCTGGCTGCAGGACCATCCCGCCATCGCCCATGTGAGCTATCCCGGTCTGGCCAGTGATCCTTACAACGCTGCCGCGAAGAAATACCTGACAGGCCGTGGCATGGGATGCATGCTGATGTTCTCCCTCAACGGTGGCTACGACGATGCGGTTCGCTTCATCGACAGCCTCAAGCTGGCCAGCCACCTCGCCAACGTGGGCGATGCCAAAACGCTGGTGATTCACCCCGCGTCCACGACCCACCAACAACTCAGTGAGGCGGAACAAGCTTCAGCTGGCGTGACCCCCACGATGGTGCGGGTCTCCGTCGGACTCGAGCACATCGACGACATCAAGGCCGACTTCGAACAGGCCCTCGCCGTTCTCAGCTGAATGACGTCCCAGCTTCCATGGCGCTGATCCTTCCTGGCAGTTACCACAAAATCGCGGAGGTTGAACGCAACCGGATTTCCTGGATTGAGCCCGAACAGGCTGAACGCCAGGACATCCGGCCCCTGCGGATCGGCATCTTGAACATCATGCCGCTGGGCAAGCAGTACGAGTTCAACCTGCTGCATCCGCTGGGCCTATCGGTTCTGCAGATCGAACCGATATGGATTCGCCTCAACTCCCACGCCTACAAGAGCTGGGATCAGAACCATCTCGACCAGCTCTATGTGAGCTGGGATAAAGCCTTGTCCCAGGGTCCTCTGGATGGCTTGATCATCACCGGTGCCCCCGTGGAACACCTGCCCTTTGAACAGGTCAGTTACTGGAACGAACTGGTCCAGTTGATTGAGGAAGCGCGCAGCACCTGTGCCAGCACCCTCGGACTGTGCTGGGCCGGTTTCGCCCTCGCCTACCTTGCGGGCGTCGACAAGGTGGCCTTCCAGCAGAAGCTGTTCGGGATCTACCCGATGCGCAGCCTTGTCCCGGGGCATCCATTGATGGGAACCCAGGACGACCATTTCGTCTGCCCCCAAAGCCGACATGCCGGGCTGCCGGATGCCGCGATGGAAGCCGCCGAACGGGACGGACGTCTTCGCTTGCTCGCCCATGGCGAACAGGTGGGCTACACCATTTTCGAGACACCGGATCAGCGGCAGCTGATGCACCTCGGCCACCCCGAATACAACGTGGGGCGGATCCTCGGAGAAATGGAACGCGACCGAGCCCGGGGAGATGTTCCGCCGCCCGAAAATTTCGATGCGGCCAAACCCCAGACCCTCTGGCGCTCCCACCGGAACCTTCTGTTCCAGCAGTGGCTCTGGTTCTGCTATCAGCGGGTCAGCCTCAAGGCCTGATCAGGCTTGGTTGCAGCAGCACCCCTTAACCGTGTCGTTTCGGAGTGGGTTCCAGATTGGCCGAAGGCTCCTGAGCGATGGCATCTGGACGCTCAGCGGATTTGCGATTGAGTTCCCGCTCCAGCGAGGCGATGCGTCTCTCGCGAAGGCAATGACGGCATCCACCCAGGGTTTGCAGATGCTTTTCCGGTGTAATCGTGATCGGTTGAACCGGATGGGCGTTGCAACGGATTTGAACAGGACTCTTGTAACTGCGCCAGCGGATCAAGCTGTAATCGAATTGATCACCGAAGCGCTGCACGGCTCGCTTGAGGAATTCGTCTTGGGTTATTCGGGCTCCCATGCCAACGAATGTATGGGACAGTCTCGGGAACGAACCGACCTCGTCATCCGACGTCACGAATGACCATCCATCCAGCTGCAGCTGAAACGGACTGGTCCCTGCATGGGGGTTGGCTGAAGCCAGAGCTTGCCAGGCACTGGCAAACACAGCTTGAACACCAGCTTCAGTGGGAGCAGCCCGTGGTTCAGGTCTATGGCAAGCGCCACCCGGTCCCGCGAATGACGGTGTTTCTTGCCAATGAAGGAATTCACTACCGCTACAGCGGTGCCATGCACACCGGTGATGGCTGGCCTGCATGGTTCAAGCCATTGCTGCACCAGGTGAATGAAGCCTGTGAAACCAACTTCAACGGATGCCTGCTGAATTGGTATCGCCATGGCGATGACCGCATGGGTTGGCACGCCGATGACGAACCGGAAATTGATCAGCGGGCTCCGATTGCCTCCCTTTCACTCGGGGCAACGCGGGATTTTCAGCTCCGCCACCGCAAAACTGCACACTTAAAAAAGTCTCTGCCGTTGGCCGATGGTGACCTTCTGGTGATGCACCCGGGCTGTCAGAGCCGATGGATGCACAGTGTTCCTCAGCGGCGCAAAGTGCAGAGCACCCGCATCAACCTCACCTTTCGCCGTTTTCAGAACTGAGATCGCAGCAGCACACCCCATGCAGGCGCTGTGATTAAGGCCAGCAAGGTGCTCCAAAACACCAGCCCTGCGGCCCGCTCCTGATCAGCACCCACTGATTCTGCGATGAGCAAAAGAGAGATTGCCGTCGGCGCGGCTCCTTGCAGAGCAACCGCCTGAACCATCAAAGACTTGAACTGCAGCAGAGACGCCAGAAGCCAAAGCAGCAACGGGTAGAGCAGCAGCTTGGCCACCAGTGGCTTCAGCAGCTGCAGAGGACGTGCCTCCGGAGCAATGCCCTGGCGATGAATGCTGCCCAGGCGCATGCCCACCACCATCAGAGCCAGCACAATCACGCATCGCGAAGGCCACCACAGCGCATCGGCCACCGATGCAGACCATGGGGTCGCCTGAACCAGCAAAGCTCCGATGAGGCCGCGGGTTGCCGGACTCCCAGCAACGCTGCTCAGCAACCCTCGCAATCGTTGGGGACCATCCACCTGCCCCTCGATCAGCAGCGGTCCCAGGCTCCAGACCAGCAGAGTCGCCCCGAGATCGTAGCCAATGCTGATGGGCAGAGCCTCATCGGGGAGGAAAGCCAGGGCAAGAGGAACCCCGAAATAGGCCGTGTTTCCAGTGCAGCTGCCAAGCCGCAGCGTGGGAGACGCCAGCTCAGCCAATCCCGGCAGGCGCGCGGCCCCCAGCAGAACAAGACCCATGGCAAACACCGCAAGGCCTGCGGCCTGCAACATGTCGCCGCTGAGGCCACCCTTCAACAGCAGGCCCATCACACTGATCGGCACACCGAACCTGACCAGCGGTGCGGCCAAGCGAGTGGACAGGGTTTCATGGCGACGACCAGCCCAGAACCCAATCAGAAGGGAGGGCACAAGCTCCAGCAAGAACCGAAGAATGGACACCTCCATCAGATCAATCGACCCTAGAAAGCTGTGGTGACTGAGGCCTCAGCCCCAGGCTTAATCTGACTTTTGATTGGCCGCGTGGATTTTGCTGATGCAACCAGCTTCACGCCATCGCATCGTGCGCAGTGATCAATCAGAGGATCAGCTGACAAGGCTGTGCTTTGACAGCTACAACGCTGCCTACGATGAACTCGAGCGTTACTACGGGGATTTTTGCTGCTCTGATGATGATCGTGTCGAGTACACGATCATTTCTGAACCCTCAGACAGTGCTGAGGTTTAAACCACTGAGGACGCCTCAACATCAGCCCGCAAGCTTCATCGCAGGAGGGCAGTCTCAAAAGCCAGACCACAGAGACGCATCCCTAGATACAAACCTTTCAAAGCACTGAGCCTTGGCAATATCGGCTCGATTGATTGACATCCAGCCAGCCAACCAGTTAGGAACTATGTATTCATTGAGACGCATTTAAAATGCTGACCGGTTCCGAGCTGCTTGCCAAGGTCAAAGAACTTGGGGATGTTTCCAAATCCGATCTGGTGAGAGCTTGCGGATACGTCTCTGACAAGAAAAATGGTGGCGATCGCCTGAATTTCACAGCGTTCTACGAGGCCCTGCTCGAGGCCAAGGGCGTGAATCTGAGCATTGGTGGTGCTGCGATTGGCAAAGGTGGTCGCAAACTGAGCTACATCGCCAAAGTTCAGGGCAATGGCAATCTGCTGATCGGCAAGGCTTACACCGCCATGCTGAACCTCGAACCCGGCGACGAGTTCGAAATCAAGCTCGGCAAGAAAGCCATCCGTCTGATCCCTACGGGTGCAGCTGCGGAGCACAGCGAAGCTGCCGACCAGGTTGACGAGTGATCAACTGATCCATCACCCCAAGCTGAATCCCATACAGCCCCTCCCCTACCCGGAGGGGCTTTTTTTGCGCAACGATGCAACCGAGGCCCTGAGGCAACCACACTGGGGCTGGCATCACAATTGTTGCTCGGTAATGTGAGCCGGATTGGCGCGACAGAGTTGAAATCCTTCAAGGCAACCGTCGCTTCGTTCCTAAGCAATACGTTTCTGTTGGGGGGCTCAGTCGCCCTATCCATCCATGTCGTGCTGACCTTCTTTCGGATGCACGGACTGGCGCTGACCCTTGCTTTTGTGGCGTTTTGGCTGATCTGCGTGACGGCCTACTTCCGTTGGCAGGGCAAGCAGTCGACACCTCGGACGGTCAGCAAAAATTCAACACAGGACAAGCACAGCCGAAAGCCCACTGAGGCTTGGAGAGAACGACAATCGGCCTGAAGCACCTCACACGGTTTGGCAAACCGTTCAGTGCTGCATCTGATTGAGGAACCTGCGGCTGCGTTCCTCCCTGGCATTGCTGAAAAAGGTCTCTGGATCGGAGGTCTCCACCACCTGGCCCCGATCCATGAACATCACCCGATCCGCCACCTCACGGGCAAAGCCCAGTTCGTGGGTGACCACCACCATCGTCATGCCGCCTTTCGCCAGCTGGCGCATCGCATCTAACACCTCCTTCACCCGCTCCGGATCCAAGGCACTGGTGGGCTCATCGAACAGCATCACCTCAGGATCCAGGGCCAGAGCCCGGGCGATCGCCACCCGCTGCTGCTGACCACCGCTGAGCTGCGCCGGGTACTTGTGGGCCTGCTCGCGAATGCCCATCTGGTCAAGGAGATCCATTGCCCGCTGCTCGGCAGCCGCCTTGGCACGCTGTTGCACCTTGATTGGGGCAAGGGTGATGTTGTCGAGGATGGAAAGGTGAGGGAAAAGGTTGAACTGCTGAAACACCATCCCCACGCGCTTGCGGATCTCCCGCACCTGACGTTCTGCATGGGTGGCGTCCAAGCGAGCCCCCAGCACATCCAAGGCGCCGCCATCCAACGACTCCAGACCGTTGAACGTACGGATCAGCGTGCTCTTGCCGGAGCCGGAAGGCCCCATCACCACCAGCACTTCGCCGCTGTTCACCTCAAGGGTGACGCCATCGAGAGCTCGAACCCCTTGGGAATAGCTCTTGACCAGATCAGTGGCACGAATGGCGACAGTCATGAAGCGGAGCGGGCAGGGTCAAGCTGAACTTCCAGGTGGCGGGCCAGCAGCGCCATGGCGGTACACGCCAGCCAGTAAACCGCAGCAAGCCAGAGGTAGACCTCCAGATAGCGGCCGATGAAAGCCGGATTCGCCAAGAGGCTGCGGCTGATGCCCAGCAATTCCACCAAACCGAGAATGGCCATCAGGCTTGTGTTTTGCAGCAGACCCACCGCCTGATTGGTGAGCGATGGAAGTGCAACCCGTAGCGCCTGAGGCAGCACCACCAGTTGCAGCACTTGGCGTGGCGACAGCCCCAGCACGGCTGCAGCTTCCCGCTGGGTGGGCGGAATCGCCTGCAGACCACCGCGCACATCCTCTGCTATGTAGGCCGCTGCAAACAAGGCGAAGGCCACAACCGCCCGCAGAACCCGATTGATCTCAAGACCTGGCGGCAGGAACAACGGGATCAGCAGTTGTCCAAAGAACAGAACCGCAATCAAGGGCACAGCCCGCATCAACTCGATGTAGGCGGCGCTGCTCCAACGCAGCACCGGCAGCTCACTGCGCCGGCCGAGTGCCAGGAGGATCCCCAACGGAAGCGCCAAAGCTCCACTGCCTCCCGTGAGCAGCAGCGTGAGCGTCAGACCACCCCAACTGCGTGTCCCCACCGGCAGCAGGCCCAAACCTCCAGCCAACAGCCAGAGCCCCAGCGGCGCCATCGCGATCCAGACCAACGGCAACCAACGGCGAACCCAGCCACGCTTCGGACCAACGAGGGTCAGCAGCGTCAGCGTGATCAGTGCTGCCATCCACAACAACGGACGCCAGCGTTGATCCGCAGGGAAACTGCCCACCGCATACAGCGGCAGATTGGTGGTCACCACAGACCAGTCGGCTGCCATCAGCAGCCAATGCAGCATGGACCAGCCAGCCCATCCGAGCAGAGCCAGCAGCAGCAATGTGATCCCACGATCCAACCAACGGTTCATCAGCGGCTCCTGCTCAGACGACCCAGCACGGCACGGTTCAAGGCAGCCATGCCTCCGCTGATCAACAAATTCAGCAGCAAAAAGCTGAGCAACAGCAGCAGGAAGCCCTCAATGGCGCGACCGGTTTGGGTGATGGTGGTGTCACTGACGGCATAGAGATCGGCGTAGCCCACGGCAATGGCCAGGGTGCTGTTCTTGGCGAGATTGAGGTACTGGCTCGTGAGCGCAGGAAGAATCGCCGGCAGGGCCTGAGGCAACACAATCCGACGCAGCCCAAGCCCTTCTCCAAGCCCAAGGCTGCGGAAGGCCTCCCACTGGCCCCGTGGCACCGCATTGATGCCACCGCGCACGATCTCAGCAATCGATGCACCCGTGAACACCGTGAGCCCCACAAGAACCGCACAAAATTCAACGCTGAGGTTCAGGCCCAACAGCTGAATGCCCTGATTCGAAAGCCGGATCAACCCACCGAGCGGCACCGAGGGAAGGCCAAGGAAGGCAACGAAATACCAGAACAGCAACTGCAGCAGCAGAGGAATCTGACGAATCAAGGCCACGTAGCTTCCGGCCAGGCTGCGCAGCAGACGGTTGTTGCTCCCGCGGGCTGCACCGGCAGCCACACCCAGGCAGGTGGCCAAGACCAGGCCAGCCGCGATCACCTTGAGGCTGTTCAGCCAACCAATGGTCAGGGCCCAGAGGTAGCTATCGGATGGGGCATAGGGGAGAGCTGTTTCCGCCAGAGCAAAACCAGCGGGTCGGCCCAGCCAGCCAAAACCCAGTCCCAAGCCCGTTCGAATCAGGTTGACCGCCAGATTGTTAACCAGCAGAGCCACAAGGCCTAGCAGTACGGCGGCGACGGCAACCTGAACCAGGAGACGACGCTGCCGCATCAGGTGAACGGTGGGGAAATCATCAAACCACCTTCACCGGCCAGCCGGTTCGCCCCCCGGGGAATCGCCACGGCACTGTCGGGTCCGAGATGGCGGTTGTAGATCTCGCCGTAATTGCCGGTGGCACGGATCACCTGAACAACAAAGTCATCGGCGAGTCCGAGTTTGCGACCCAGACCTGGGTCCACCCCCAGGAAACGCCGAAGAGCGGTCTGGGAGGGGTCAGCTGCGGCTTGCTTCACCACCACATCAACATTGGCTTGGGTGATGCCCCGTTCCTCGGCTTCAATCAGAGCGTTGATCACCCAGGTCATGGCATCACCCATGGGCTGATCCCCACCCACCACAGCTGGAGCCAGAGGCTCCTTGCTGATCCGGTCGTCGAGGATCAGATGCGCCTGGGGATCACTGAACCCTGAGCGTGCCGCCGCCAGTTGCGAGCGATCAGACGTCATGGCTGCACAGCGCCCCTGGAGGTAGCCGCCCACCACCTGATTGAGATCTTGATATTTGATCGGTGTGTAGGGAAGCCCCTCGGAGGCGAAGGCGTCGTTGAGGTTTTGCTCGGTTGTGGTGCCCGATCCCACGCAAATGGACTTGCCGCTCAAGTCAGCCAGCGAACGCACTCCGCTGACGGCATTCACCATCAAGCCCTGTCCGTCATGGAAAACCACAGGTCCAAAGCGCAGCCCATTGCCCCCCACCGCATCGCGGCTGAGGGTGTGGGTGGTGTTCCGAGACAACAGATCGATCTCGCCCGATCGCAAGGCCGTGAACCGCTCGGGCGCGGTTAAAGGCCGGTATTGAACCTTCTCGGCATCACCAACGAAAGCGGCAGCCATGGCACGGCAGATGTCGACATCCAGGCCGGTGTAACGACCATCAGGACTGAGAAAACTGAAGCCTGGAATCTTGCCGCTCACCCCACAAAGCACCTCACCACGCGCTTTGACCAGATCCAGACGCGAGCCAGCTGCGCTGTCCAGTGACGCACAGGACGCCAGGAATGAGGACAACCCGGCCAACGCAACGATCAGAACACGTGAACTGGATCGGAACATCAGCATTGATACGGATCGGGTGGGATTGTCCCAGATCCCCAGCACATCCCCCACATCCGACCTACGTTCACGGCAATCAGCCTGGCTGCAATGAAGGTCTGGGCCTGCCTTTTGGCCGGACTGATCGCTGGAAGCGCGACTCCCTGTGCTGTCGCGGGGGACGAGCACGACCGTGGGACCTACAACAACAAGATGGCGCTGTTGGGCTTCCTTCTAGAGAGTGCTCAGCAGCGGGCTGGCGGTGATGTTCAAACCCTTTGCCCGTTGATGAGCATCAGCAACGACGTCACCGAGCGGTACGTGGAGACCAACCCTGAGGACGTGCAGATCCAGCAGCGGCTCATGGCGATGCGCCAAGACCTCAGGGCCTGTCTTGCCAACCAAGCCGAGGCTCATGCATGGGCTGATTCCTGACCACCGATCCGCTCGAACAGATCAAGGCTCTCCTCGTTCAGGCCAATCACGCTGACAACAGATCCACCGCTGCGGTATTTGCGGATGACCTGATCCAGTGCAGCCACGCCGCTCTGGTCCCAGATGTGGGCTTGGGAGAGGTCAATCGTGATGCGCTCGGGATGGTCGTGAAGATCAAATCCCTGGAGGAAATACACCTTGCTCACAAAAAACAGCTGCCCCTGCACCCGGTACAAACGCTCCTGATCGCTGATCTCAACGGCCTCCACCTGAATCACCTTGGCCACCTTGCGGCTGAACAGAATTCCTGCCAGCGCCACGCCTGCCAACACGCCAAGGGCGAGGTTGTGCGGGGTGGTGAGCATGGTGACGGCAAAGGTCATCAGCATCACCGAGGTGTCGCTCTTGGGGATGCGACGCAGGTTGCGCAGACCGTTGATGTCAGCGGTGCTAACAGCGATGCTGATCATCACGGCCACCAGAGCCGCCATCGGAATTTGCTTGAGCCAGGGCCCAGCCAGCAGGATCATCGCCAGCAGGCTCACCCCCGAGAACAGGGTGGACAGTCGCGTGCGGCCGCCGTTGTCCACATTCATCACGGACTGACCTACCAGGGCACAACCGGCCATGCCACCGAAGAGGGAGGAGACGATGTTGGCGATGCCTTGGCCCCGGGCCTCAACGTTTTTGTTGGTGGTGGTGTCGGTCTTGTCGTCGAGGATGTCCTGGGTCAGGAAGGTTTCCATCAGACCCACCAAAGAGATGGCCAAGGCGGTGGGGAGCACCAAACCAAGGGTGTCCAAGCTGAAAGGAACGCCCCCTTCACCGAAGGGAAGGCTGAAGGAAGGCAGACCTGCAGGAAGGGTGCCGAGGCTGCTGACCGTGGGGATGTCAAAGCTGAATCCCACACTGATCGCGGTCAGCACAATGATGGCCACCAGCTGTGAAGGCACCACGCGGGTGATCCGGGGAAGGCCATAGATGATCACCAGGCCCAGCAGGACCAAGCCCCAGACGACGGGGATCTGGCCACCGTGGGGGAGCAACGATGAGGCCCCATGGTCACCATCTCCAGCGTGAAGGTTGAGACCGAGCTGGGGCAGCTGGGCCTGAAAAATCAGCAAGGCCAGCGCATTAACGAAGCCGCTCAGCACCCCTTGGGGAACAAAGCGCATCTGATAGGCAAGACGCAGATACCCCCAGAGGATCTGCAGCAGACCCGTCACCACCCCCGCCACCATCAGGTACTGGACCCCCAGGCCTGGCCCCCGGGCTTCACCGGTGGCCACAAGGCCTGTCATCAACAGGGCCGTGGAGCCCGTGGCCGAGGTGATCATGGCCATGCGACCACCCACGACGGCGATGGTCAGCGACAGGCAGAAGGCTCCAAAAAGGCCCACCTTGGGGTCCACCCCAGCGATCCCCGAGAAGGCAATGGCCTCGGGAATCATCGCGAAAGCCACCACCAGACCCGAGAGCAGATCTTTGCTGGGGTTGGCCAACCACTGATTCACCAGGGTTGGGCTGGATCGTTTGGCCATCAAAGGATGCCGATTAGGGGCGACCGTAAATCAGAGCGTCGGCAGGGTGCCTGCTGGATCCAAGCGCTGTTTCAGCTTTCGCAACTCGGGCAACCAGGAACCGAACGCCGCCTCCAACTCCTTGTGATGAAAGGGCAGATGGTCATGAAACTGCGCCAGATGCACACCAGGGCAGACCGACTGAAGTACCTGCCAGACCTCCTCCAACCAAGAAAGGCTGCGTCTCTGGCCCGGAGCATCTCCCGGAGTCCAGGCGGCGGTGATCCAGGGCTTCCACTCGGCAGTGCGATGCACGAACGAGCTGGCCTCCGCGGCAACCTGTTGCGTTGCCGCCCCCAGCTGCTGACAGGCCAGGCTGCAGAAGGGATGAGGACGATGCTGCAGCAAACGGCATAAATCCGGCATCACGACCCCCCAGAGCTCAGCAGCTGCCGGCCCCAGCAAGCCAACCACGTCCGTGTGAGATCGCGAAGGCATCGGAGCCGATCCCCGCAATGGTGGGAGCTGGTGCAACCCTTCGATCTTCTGCGCACCGACCCAGGGGGCATCGGCAATCCGGAGCAACTGCACCGCGTCAGCCCTCTCCCAATGCCACTGCAGGCTGGTGCTGGCGTTTGACGCTTCCGCCTGGAGCATGAGCTCAGGCAGTTGATCCGGAGACACCACGCACTGCTCCACCCACAGCGGCAGGAGCGGCTGGGTGGCCATGCGCAGCGCGCTCACCACCCCCAGAAACGGGGCTGCACCGCAGAGGCCTCTCCACTCCAGCGAACCGGCATCGGCAGCCCGAGACAGGGCAAAGGGGCTGCCATCACCCCAGACCCCATGGATCTCGAGCACTTGATCCACAGCAAGCCCCACTTGCCGGCTCAGCGGTCCCATGCCACCCGTGAGCACATAGCCAAGCCCAGGCAGACCCGACAAACCAGCCGCCACGCTTCGGCCGTGGGGAAGCAAGGCCTCCAGCACGTCTCCCATGCGGCAGCCCGCTCCAATCCAGACCGACTGATCCGCGGGTTGCCACTCCACACGTTGGAAATGGGTTTGCAGATCCAGGGTCCAGTGGTCGGCCACGGCGGCCCGAGATGTGGTGCCCCCGCCACAGAGACGCAGCGGCCGGGGACCCGACCAGTTCTGAATCAACTCCGCCAACTCCGCTGGTCGAGGGGAGACCAGACCGGATCGCCTCGCATCAGCCGCCTGCGCATTGAAGAAAACGGGACGGTCTGAATCCATTGCGATGCGACCGATATCGTCAAACCATTGGAACAGCAGAGCGACCTTTTGGCCGAACAGCACGCGGAAACCGGCAACGAGCGTCTTGGCGTTCTGATCTGCGGCCACGGGAGTCGCAACCGACTGGCCGTTGAAGAGTTCGCCCAGATGGTGGACGCCCTGCGGCCTCGGCTGGCCCCGATGCCGGTGGAACACGGCTACCTGGAATTTGCCCGCCCCATCCTTCGGGATGGTCTTGAAGCGCTCCGCGAGAAAGGCGTCACCAAGGTGCTGGCCATTCCCGCCATGCTTTTCGCAGCGGGGCATGCCAAGAACGACATCCCCTCCGTTCTGAACACGTACACAGCCGAAACGGGGTTACCGATCGATTACGGCCGGGAGCTGGGGGTGGACCGGTTGATGGTGTCGGCCGCCGGAGCTCGCGTTCAGGAGTGCCTGGATGCGGCGAAGCACGACGTTCCCCTGGCCGAAACCCTGCTCGTGGTGGTGGGCCGAGGCTCCTCGGATCCAGACGCCAACTCCAACGTGGCCAAGGTGACCCGGCTGTTGGTGGAGGGATTTGGTTTCGGCTGGGGAGAAACGGTGTATTCGGGCGTGACCTTCCCCCTGGTGGAACCTGGCCTGCGTCACGCCGTGAAGCTGGGCTTCCGCCGGGTGGTGGTGGTGCCCTATTTCCTCTTTTCAGGGGTTCTGGTGAGCCGAATCCGCCAACACACCGAGCTGGTAGCTGCTGATCATCCCGAGGTGGAGTTTCTCTCTGCGGGCTATCTGGGCGACCACACCCTGGTGGTGGACACCTTCAAAGAACGGGTTGAGGAGGTGCTGCGGGGAGACACCGCCATGAACTGCTCACTCTGCAAGTACCGCGCCCAGGTGCTGGGCTTCGAACAGGACGTGGGACGTGCCCAGGAAAGCCATCACCACCACGTGGAAGGCCTTGCGGAAAGCTGCACGCTCTGCGAACTGGAGTGCACGGGTGCCTGCCAACCCGACGGCATCCCGATTGGCCATGACCACAGTCACCCTTCAGACCACAGCCATGACCACCATCACCCCCCTTATCCCCATGCCGACCATCCACTGGGGCCTACCACGTTGAAACGCAATACCGGGATCTCTAAAGATTGACTCCGTGGATCCAAAGAGAACCTGCAGCTGGCTTGTCACCAATGACACGGTTCTCGAAAGCGACAGCAGCGACGAAGTAAAGATCAGGTTTTCTTATCAAAATTGCTTCGCCAGGGTTCACCCTCTTTTTCCACACAAAAAAACGTCGTTTTCCACAGGCTGAAGTTGGCTCGCCGGCTGTGACGGTCAACCTGTGAATTTCCGAGGGAATCGCACCACCGGGTTGACAGACCGTCTATTCGGCCTAGAGCAACCGCGCATCGTCACTTCCCGTAATCCCAAACCCAGTCACAGACTGCCGTCTCATCTCGTCTCAGCCGCAATTCAACAAATGGCGACGGCTTTGACGCAAGCGCCGGTTGTGTGGCTTTCTTGGTGAGCGTTGGACAGGGGCAAGCTGGACCGAATGGATCGAAATCACCTCGAGCGATGCCATGAGATGTGGACCACGGAGCACGGCTCTGCTTCAAAAGCCAGTTACGTGAGCCTTGAGACGGAAATTCCCGAGGTGCTCTATCGAGGCATGAAGGATTTCATCGGGGAGCACCCCACCTGGGACCAATACCGCGTGATGAGCTCTGCTCTTGCCCACTTCCTGTTTCAGAACGGCTGTGACGACCGCGCCGTGACCGAGCGCTATCTCGACGATCTGTTCATCCGCCCCGACCACTGAGGGCCAGCAGGCAGGCACGACGGCTCAAGGCCATCATCGTGAGCGTTGGGCTCTGCCAGGCCGACGTCGGCCAACAGGCGCCATCCACCACAAGAACGTTGGGCGCACGCCAAAGACGGTTGGACGAATCAACGACGCTGCTGGTCTCGCTTCCCCCCATCGCAGCCCCTCCCACCTCATGGATGTAATACCCCGGGGGGGCTGCACCTTCAGACAGAGCGACAGCACCCTCCAGGAAAGGTTCAACCAAGGGGAGGTGAAAGAGGTCTTTGATCGATTTGGCATCGCCTCCGGCGGCGGCGATGCAGGCCTGGATCGAGGTGCGCATGTGCCTCACCATGGCCAGTTCATTGCTGCTCCAACGGCAGGCAATCGAGGGGACACGCACACCCCAGCGATCCGTGCGCTCACTCAGGGTCACCCTGTTGTCAGCCCTGGGAAGAACTTCGCCGTGACCAATCAGGAACCCGGTGATGCTTGAAGGGCAACGCCGTAACCATCGCGGCGGATCAAACCGTCCAATGCCACCCCAGAGGCCATAGCCGCCCTGAAAATCAGCCGATGGCAGGTGTCGGCCAAACGGAACGAAAAAACTTCCAGCGCCCGTGAGCATGGGCTGTTCCCCCTGAACAGGCTCGGGGAAGGCAAAAAACTGCGATGTGGAGACATGGTCCATCAAGCGTGTGCCCAGTCGTCCTGAAGGGTCGTCCAAACCGTTGCTCTGTTCGCCACGACGGGAGCGCAACAGGATGGAGACGGTCTGAATCGTGGAAGCGGCCAAGACAACGAGATCCGCCTTCAACTCCCTGCGGTTGCCATTGGATTGGTCAACGGCAACCACTCCAATGGCTTTAGCTCCACTTGCGTCCATCAGGAGATGCTCCACCAGATGCGCAGAGAGCAGCTGGGTGCGTCCTGTGGCCATGGCGCGAGGAAGGCTGCTGCCGCGACTGCTGGAGCGGGGCCAGGCGGGATCTTCTCCCTGCGGCGCCGGACCAAACCCCCTCGAGGGGATCACGGGATAGCCCAACCGTTGCTGCACAGCTTCGGCAAAACGCTTTTCCGCCGGCGTCGCTGCCAGAGCCGGTTGCGTTTCACCGTCCGGCAGATGCTGCAAACCATCGCGCCCACCATGAACGCCCAGCCAGCGCTCCAGTTCGGCGTAGTGCGGTGTCAGTTCACCGCTGCGCAAGGGCCAACGGACCTGTTCACCCTCCACATCCACACCGGCCAGATCCTCATCCGAGAGACGCAGAGTGATGCCACCCCAGATGAGGCTGCGGCCGCCAACCTGCAGGCCTCGCGTCCACAGAAACGGCTGATCCGCCGGGTGTTCATAGGGATGCAGATGCTCGTCGGCATACAGACGAGGGTTGGCTTTCCAGTAGCCGGGATGCTGGGACTGCTGGCGATGGCTGCCGCTGGTCAGGCCCACGATCCGACGCAGCAGATTTCCCGGTTCAGCCCCGAAGGCTTGCGTGCTGTTGAGGTCAGGTCCTGCCTCCACCACAAGCACCCGCGCTCCTTCTTCAGCCAGGGTCATGGCAGCCACGCCGCCACTCGCTCCCGAGCCAACAACAATGGCGTCCCAGGGGCCATCGCAGTTCATGGAGCGACTGCTCATGGGGGTACGACAGACAAAAAAAATCTCCCGAAAGGGAGATTGTTGATTCAATCAGATTTGGTGGCGGGGGGGAGATTTGAACTCCCGACCTTCGGGTTATGAGCCCGACGAGCTACCAGACTGCTCTACCCCGCGGCGACCCAAAAATCATACATGTCGGTGTCGCAGGTGACAGCAAAGTCAGGACTGCAAGGCACCGGACACGCTGAGCTTGACGCTCGAGTTCACGACCAGCACCTGCTCATCAAGCTCGTCTAGCCCCATGGGTGTGAGCCACTCGAGTTGACGCAACAGATGCAGTGCAACCGCTTGCTTGGCACGACGGGAGCCGTCTTCCACCTTGATGGCTACTCCAAGACCTTCACCCACGCGGCTGAGGCATTGAATGCCCTCTGCACCGCCCTTGCTCAAGACCTGACCGTGGCTGCGCCGCATCAGCTCGGTGTCGAAACGACCCTCACCAGCCACAAGGTCGGGGTGACTCAGCATCGCCCGACTGATCTGCTCGAGTTCGGCATGTTGTGAGGCACCGAGGTGGGCATAGAGCAAGGCCATCTGAGCCAACTGCAACACCAGGGTGGGAGCGCCACAGTCATCCCGCTCGGCAACCAATTCCTCAGCAGGCAAGCCGATCAGTTCAGCGACCCTGCGGTTCACTTCGACCTGGAGAGGGTGGTCCTGCTGGAGATAGGTCTCGATCGGCCAGCCCATCTTTCGGCTTGTGGCCAGGAAGGCAGCGTGCTTGCCGGAACAGTTGTGCTGAAGAGGACTATCAGCCCCACTCGGCACAGGGCATTGAAGTGAAGCGCTGTCCAACTCCGCTTTCCAGAGCAACCGGAAGGCTTCCCGGGCGTGGGCATTGGTGCCCGCATGGGACGCGCAGCTGATGGCGATGCCCCTTTCATCAACATCCAGTTGGTCGGCGGTTCCACTGCTGAGAAACGGCAGGGCCTGAAAGGGCTTCAGAGCCGAACGAATGAAACTTTCCAAGCCGGGGTTTCCTGCCGACATCAACACCCGTCCTCGGCCATCACAAACCACGGCATGAACGCGATGCACCGATTCCGTGATCGATCCGCGCCTCAAAAAGACCTCGAGGGGGGCTGTCCCGGTCCGGGCTGCAGGGCTGAAGCCCGAGGGCAAAGTCATCGGAACCCCGATTGGTTCAGAGAGCCTGACAGAGACTGGCACCGGCCAGCATCAAACCCGCTGAGGTGGCCATGGCCCGTCCCAGACGACCCAGGATCGGACGAACCTCATGCCGGGCCACCAGCAGGTCGCGTTCCCGCCAGGACAGAGGCTTTTCCCAGGTCTGCCCGTCGTACCAGCCGGATTCCTCGTAGTCGACGGACTCACGGAGAAGCCGCTGCATGACGTAGGTCCAGCCCAGCCATTGCCGCACCAGCAACAGCAGGGGAAGCACAAGAGCGGCCACAGCGGCTGCAGCCAGGAGCCGGGGCGGATCCTGCTTCAGGGTCCAACTACCACTGGCGATCAGGCTGCACACCGGCAACATCAGTAGCCAGAAGCCTGCAAGGCGTTGGCTCAGGCGAGGTTCCTGACCCGCTGGCCAAGAGAAGAACCATGACTCGCAGAGTTGTTGAAACTCCTCAAGAGGCCGCTGCTCCGGCGGAACGGGGCAGGACACCGCTTCTGGCATGGATCAAGCGGCTACTTCACCGACGGTAAGAAGGTTCGGCTTTCGCCGTGACTCCAGAACGCCTCAAGGTCGTAGTAGCCGCGCTCATCAGGCATCAGCACGTGAACGATCACATCGCCGTAATCAAGAAGCGCCCAGCGCCCCTCATTCAGCCCTTCCTTGCGCAAGGGGAGCAGGTCTGCCTCAGTTTCCAGGCGGTCTTCAACCGACCGGGCAATGGCACGCACCTGAACGTCGGACTGACCGCCTGCGATCACCATCCAATCCGCCAGACTGGACACCTCATCCACACGAATCAGACGGATGTCGGTGGCCTTGCGGTCATCGCAGGCATCGGCCACAAGTTCAGCAAGCTTTTCGCTATCCATAAACGTTCTCGCTGGTAACGGAGCTGCGTGAGCCCTCCTGTTGGGCCATTTCAGCTCTGGCCTTACTGGCACTCTTGCGCAGCGCCTCAAGCCGGTCTTCGTAGTAGCTGCGGCGGCGCTTCTTGCGGGTCTTTTCGACCAGCTCCTTCAACGCGCCCCCAAGACTGCGATAGGCATTCGGCACGCTGTAACCAAATCGGCAGGCCAGATCGATCGCGCGCTCGTCTGCACTGATGGCGTCCTGCAGGCGTTTTTCGGAATTGTTCTTCAGATAAAGCCGATACCCCGCAAAACCGGACAGGCCCAGGGCCATCAACAGCAGCAGGCCGTCCTGAACCCACAATTCACCGATGGCACCGCCGAGACCGATGGCCAGAGCAGCCATCTCCCAACCGTCCCGGGGAATCGTGTCGTTCTGGATCCGACCAACTTCATGCCAGAACAGCAAATTGCGGTGATCCAACGCCAGGGCATCCCATTCCTCGAGATCCACCTGGATCTCCACTTCATCCCGGCCGATTTCCTCAAGGGTGATCAATGGAGGATCGACTGCAGCAGCTGATTCCACAAACACCCAGCTCTGCATTTCCGGTGGCAGCAGCCCCTTCAGGCGCTGGAGCTCACTCATTGCAACTTTGGTGCTGATCTCCCTTCACCGTAGCGAGGCCAAGTCCCCCAGTTGGGGCGAGGCCGCGTGAGAGGCTTGATCTGTTTGGCCAAGGACGATTTCCCATGCCGAGGCGGTCTGATCTGCGTCGCATTCTCCTGCTGGGATCTGGTCCGATCGTGATCGGCCAGGCCTGTGAGTTCGATTACTCCGGAACCCAGGCCTGCAAGGCCCTCAGAGCCGAGGGATATGAAGTCATCCTGATCAACTCCAATCCGGCGTCGATCATGACCGACCCGGAAATGGCCGATCGCACCTACATCGAGCCGCTCACGCCGGACGTGGTGACACGGGTGATCGAGCAGGAGCGCCCGGATGCTCTGCTGCCGACCATGGGGGGGCAGACCGCCCTCAACCTGGCGGTCACCCTGGCGGAAAACGGCACCCTCGATCGCTTTGGCGTTGAGTTGATCGGTGCCGATCTCAAAGCGATCCAGAAGGCGGAAGACCGTCTGCTGTTCAAGCAGGCCATGGAGCGCATCGGGGTGAAGGTCTGCCCTTCGGGCATCGCCTCATCTCAAGAAGAAGCTGAAGCCGTCGGGGCCGCGATCGGAAGCTTCCCCCGGATCATCCGGCCCGCCTTCACGCTGGGGGGAAGTGGCGGGGGCATTGCCTACAACCCCGAGGAATACGCAGCAATCTGCAAGAGCGGGCTTGAAGCGAGTCCGGTGTCTCAGATTCTGATCGAGCAATCGCTTCTGGGCTGGAAGGAATTCGAGCTTGAGGTGATGCGTGATCTGGCGGACAACGTCGTGATCGTCTGCAGCATCGAAAACCTCGACCCCATGGGGGTCCACACCGGGGATTCGATCACGGTGGCTCCAGCCCAGACCCTCACGGACCGGGAATACCAACGGTTGCGGGACCAATCGATCGCCATCATTCGGGAGATCGGTGTCGCGACGGGCGGCAGCAACATCCAGTTCGCGATCAATCCCGACAACGGCGACGTTGTGGTGATCGAGATGAATCCCAGGGTGAGCCGGTCGTCGGCCTTGGCCAGCAAGGCCACCGGCTTCCCGATCGCCAAGATCGCCGCTCGCCTCGCCGTCGGTTACACCCTCGACGAAATCCTCAACGACATCACCGGCAAGACGCCTGCCTGCTTCGAACCGACGATCGATTACGTCGTCACCAAAATTCCACGCTTCGCCTTCGAAAAATTCCGAGGCAGTCCGGCGGTGCTCACCACCTCAATGAAATCGGTGGGCGAAGCGATGGCCATCGGCCGTTGTTTCGAAGAGTCGTTCCAGAAAGCCATGCGTTCCCTGGAAACCGGATTCTCGGGCTGGGGAGGCGACCGGGAGGAACCGGAGCTCACGGATGCTGAGCTGGATCGTCAGCTGAGGACCCCCTCTCCGGAGCGCATCCTCAGCGTTCGAACGGCGATGGTGCGCGGACGCAGCGATGAGGAGATTCAACGGATCAGCAGGATTGACCCCTGGTTCCTGGCCAAACTGCGGCGGATCATTGAGGCGGAGGCAAGGCTGATCAAGGGCAAAAGCCTGGATCAGCTGGATGCCGACAGCTTGTTTGAGGCCAAGCAGCTGGGTTTTTCAGACCGACAGATCGCCTGGCACACCAAAAGCGACGAATTGTTGGTGCGTCAGCGGCGCCATCAGCTCGATGTTCGCGCCGTCTTCAAAACCGTCGACACCTGCGCAGCGGAGTTCGCTTCCTCCACTCCTTATCACTACTCGACCTACGAGCGTCCCTTGCAGACCCTGCAAGCCGACGGATCCCTAAAGCCCCTTCCCGCCTCGTCCGAAGTGAGTCGTCGTGAGGACGGCCGCAAGATGATGATCCTCGGCGGTGGACCCAACCGAATCGGGCAGGGCATCGAATTCGACTACTGCTGCTGCCATGCCTCCTTTGCAGGGCAGGATCAAGGGATCACCACGGTGATGGTGAACAGCAATCCAGAAACGGTGTCCACCGATTACGACACCAGCGACAGCCTCTACTTCGAACCGCTCACCCTGGAGGACGTTCTCAATGTGATCGAAGCGGAGCGTCCCGATGGCGTGGTGGTCCAATTCGGTGGACAAACGCCTCTGAAACTCGCCATTCCTCTGCTGCGCTGGCTGGACAGCGATGAGGGGCGCGCCACGGGCACCAGCATCTGGGGCACCTCCCCTGAATCGATCGACCGGGCCGAGGACCGCGAGCAGTTCGAAGCCATCCTCCGCGATCTGAATATCCGCCAACCCCGCAACGGCTTGGCACGCAGCGAAGAGGAAGCACGGGCCGTGGCCACACGAGTGGGCTACCCGGTCGTCGTGCGTCCCTCTTACGTCCTGGGCGGACGGGCCATGGAAGTGGTGTTCGACGAAGAGGAACTCAACCGCTACATGCACGAAGCCGTGCAAGTGGAGCCCGACCATCCGGTGCTGATTGACCAGTACCTCGAAAACGCTGTTGAGGTGGACGTGGACGCCCTCTGCGATCACACCGGTGCTGTGATCGTGGGTGGTCTGATGGAGCACATCGAACCGGCGGGAATCCATTCCGGCGATTCAGCCTGCTGCTTGCCTTCGGTTTCCCTCGGCGAGGCGGCACTGAACACGATTCGTGAGTGGAGTCGCTCCCTGGCGCAAACGCTCGAGGTGCGGGGTCTGATCAACCTCCAGTTCGCTGTACAGCGCAACACCGATGGTTCGGAAGTCGTATACATCATCGAAGCCAACCCCCGCGCCTCCAGGACGGTCCCCTTCGTTGCCAAGGCCACAGGTCAACCCCTTGCTCGCCTGGCAACCCGACTGATGGCGGGCGAAACCCTGGCCGACATCGGGATGACCAGCGAGCCGAAGCCGCCGCTTCAGTCGATCAAGGAAGCGGTGCTGCCGTTCCGGCGCTTCCCGGGGGCCGACACGGTGCTGGGGCCGGAAATGCGATCCACGGGAGAGGTGATGGGATCCGCCGACAGTTTCGGCATGGCCTATGCCAAGGCTGAGCTCGGCGCTGGAGAAGCGCTGCCCACCCAGGGGAAGGTGTTCCTCTCCACCCACGACCGCGACAAACAGGCGCTGGTGCCCATCGCCGCTCGGCTGATCGAACTCGGGTTCGATGTGACGGCCACATCAGGCACGGCTCAAGCGCTCGCCAACGCGGGATTGAAGGTGCAATCGGTGCTCAAGGTGCACGAGGGGCGCCCCAACATCGAGGATCAGATCCGCTCCAATCAGGTGCAGTTGGTGATCAACACACCGATTGGCCGCCAAGCCGCCCATGACGACAAGTATCTGCGTCGGGCAGCGCTCGATTACGCCGTTCCAACGGTGACGACCCTTGCGGGAGCACGGGCAGCGGTGGAGGCGATCTCAGCGCTCCAGCAACAGCCGAGGCTCAGCATCCATGCCCTGCAGGACGTGCACGCCATGCAGCGTTAGGCCACCGGTAGGGTTGCGGGAGCCACCTCAACGCTGTGACAGCCTCCGTTCCCGTCAAGCCTGGAAGCGACCTGCGTGATGACTTCCGTCGCGCCTACGAGAACCGCTACACCTGGGCGCCTGGATTCTCCGGCTATCGCGGCCGCTGCATCTGGCAACAGGCCGATCAACGGGTTGAGGGCACGTTTGAGATCGGTGCCGATCTCAAAGCCAAAGTGGACGGCATTGAAAACGAAGAGATCCTCAAGGCGGTGAATTCCCAGCTCTGGGAAGTCGCGATCCATCGCGTGCGTCGCAGCTTCGAGCAGACCCACGGTGAAAACACCTTCACCGCCGGTGACACCAACGAAGTGGGAACCGAAGTGCTCGTCGGCGGCAAGGGAGCCGGGGACAAATACCGCATCAAAGATGACGTGGTGACCATGGTTCATCGCCACATCCACGGCACCGTCGTGACGATCTACACCACCGATGTCACCGACACGGGTGCGGGCTACCTCAGCCACACCTACACCAGTCAGTACGCCGACCCGGCAACGGGAGAAGCCCGGGGCGGCCGCAGCAGCTTCCAAGACAGCTTCGCTGCTCTTCCTGGAGATGGCCCCTGGGTGCTGACCGAGCGGGTCGTGACCACCGAAGCCCATGGCGATACTCCCGCCGGAAGCCAGACCTTCCGTTTTGAAGATCTCGAATCGCTCTGAGTTGATTGCCGGTGCAAGCCGGTTATGAGACCATCCGCCCAAACCTGTTGAAAGGCATGGGCGGAGTCGAGTCGACCATTCAGGCCATCAATGGCCCGATCAACAGCATCGTCTGGGGATGGCCCACCGTCCTTTTGATTGCCGCGACGGGCATTCTTCTGATGGTGGGCCTGCGGTTCATGCCGCTGCAACGGCTGGGTTACGGCATCTCGATGATGCTGCGGCCGGCTGCATCACAAACGGAAGGGGAGATCACCCCCTTCCAAGCGCTGATGACCTCGTTGTCGGCCACGATCGGCACGGGAAACATCGCCGGTGTGGCGGGGGCCATCGCCGTTGGTGGACCTGGTGCCGTCTTTTGGATGTGGATCATCGCGATCTTCGGCATCGCAACCAAGTACGCCGAAGCGGTGCTCGCGGTTCAGTTCCGCGAAACCGATGGAGACGGAAACCACGTGGGTGGGCCGATGTACTACATCCGCAACGGACTCGGCAGCGGCTGGAGCTGGATGGCGGGCCTGTTTGCCCTCTTCGGAATGTTGGCGGGCTTCGGCATCGGCAATGGAGTGCAGGCCTTTGAGGTGTCGTCTGCCTTGAGCCTGATCGGCATCCCGAGGCTGGCGACCGGAGTCGTTTTGGCGGCCCTGGTTTTCGCTGTCGTGATCGGGGGCATCAAACGCATTGCCCAGGCGGCCTCCGCCATTGTTCCGTTGATGTCGATCCTCTACATCGCTGCATGCCTTCTGGTGTTGCTGGCCAATCTGAACAGCGTGCCTGAAGCATTCGCCACGATTTTCTCCAACGCCTTCTCCGGTCAAGCCGCAGCCGGTGGTGCCCTCGGTCAGGTGGTGCTGATGGGCTTCAAGCGGGGCATCTTCTCCAATGAAGCGGGCCTGGGCAGCGCTCCGATCGCCCATGCGGCTGCCAAAACCGATGATCCCGTTCGCCAGGGCACGGTGGCCATGCTGGGCACCTTCATCGACACCCTGATCATCTGCACGATGACTGCCCTGGTGATCATCACCACCAAAGCCAATCTGATCCTCGATGCAGCCGGCGACAAGCTCAGCGGCGCAGACCTCTCCATCGCGGCCTTCAACACCGGCATCGCCGGCAGCGGCGTGGTGGTCACCCTGGGATTGGTGGTCTTCGCCTTCACCACCATTCTCGGCTGGAGCTTCTACGGCGAACGTTGCACCACCTATCTCTTCGGTGATTCCGCCGTGCTGCCCTTCCGTCTGACTTGGGTGGCTGTGGTCGTGATTGGTGCTGTCGCCGGCGACCGCGGTGTGATCTGGTCGATTGCCGACACGCTCAATGGCCTGATGGCCCTCCCGAACCTGGTGGCCCTGATCCTGCTCTCCGGAACCGTGTTCAAACTCACCAAGGCCTACAGCTTCAGCGACTGAGCAGAACGACGAGCAATAAAAAGGGGGGCTTACAGCCCCCCTTTTTTGTTGGCAGTCAATCAACCCTGATCGGGCAACGGAGTCACGGACTTGAGCCTTTCATTGAGCTGAGTCGCCAAGCTCTGACGACCCACCGCCAGAACCTTGAGGGTGTCTTCGTGCATCCGCAGTTGAGCATCGGCAACCTGCATGCCACGCACAAGCTCCTTGAGCTCATCAGGAAGGGTGTTGAGGTCGTAGCGCTTGCCTTCAAAGGTCAAGACGGGGTTGTTGGCTGCGGAATCAGTCATCGTTCATCGCCGGGATGGCGGTGTACCGGCGGCCAGATCGTAGAGGGCTTCAGGACTTCTGCCGATCTCGAATGAACTGCCGTTCGCACAATTCGCGATAACGCCCACCACGCTGCATCAACTCGTCGTGGGTTCCTCGATCGACCACGGCTCCCTTTTCAAGAACCACAATGCGATCGGCCTCCTGCACCGTCGCCAGACGATGGGCGATCACCAACACGGTTCGCCCCTTCATCGCCTGCTTCAGTCCGAGTTGCACCGCCGCCTCGGCTTCAGCATCAAGGGCACTGGTGGCTTCATCCAGCAGCAACAGCGCTGGATTGCCAAGCACCGCCCGTGCAATGGCGATCCGCTGCAGTTGGCCACCGGAAACGTTGGTTCCCCGTTCCTCGAGCTGGGTGTCATACCCCTGGGGCAAGGCACGGATGAAATCATCCGCATTGGCCAACCGTGCCGCATCGCGCACCTCGTCGTCCGTCGCACGACGGCCGAACCGAATCGCTTCGGCAATGGTTCCGGAAAATACGGTGGTGCGCTGCGGGACCAGGGCCACCTGCTGACGCAGCTCGCGAGCGCGCATCAAGCTGATGTCGGTGCCGTCGAGACGGATCTCGCCCTGTTGCGCCGTGTTGAACCGCAGCAGAAGCGACAGCAGGGTGCTTTTACCCGCACCGGAGGGGCCAACGATGGCCAGCACCTGGCCCGCATCCACCCGCAGATTCAGCTGACGCAACACCGGCTGGGCTGGGTCATAGCCAAAGCTCACCTGATCAAAAACCAGATCACCCTGAAGTGCACCGATGGCTTGCGCATCAGTTGGATCCGCAGCCTCCTGGGGCTCTCGCTCGATCTCCCGCAGACGTCGCAGTGATGCCTGACCCTGCTGAAATTCGTTGAAGTTGTTGGTGACGTGGGCGATGGGATCGATCAGCACGATCAGCCCTGTCAGGTAGCTACTCAGCCCGGCAATACTCAGATCACCGCTCTGGATTCGCCAGGCTCCGAGGACCAGCACGGCAAACAGACCCACCACCTCGATGATGCCCACCACCGGATGCTGCAGCGCCACGAGGCTGTAGGTGCGGTGGCGGGCCTGCCGGTGCTGGTCGATTTCCGTCTCGAAACGGTCCTGCAGCCAGGGCTCGGCTGCAAAAGCACGCACCAGGGGCAAACCTTCGATGGCCTCACCCAGCAGACCGGCCAGTTCGCTCACCTTTTTCTGACTTCGTTCCGTGGCCGCCATCACGCGAGCACCAAACAGGCTGATCAGCCAGACGATCACCGGCGCCAGCAGCAGGATGGCCAGCGTCAGTTTCCAGTCGAGCCAGAGCATCATCCCCAGCACCGCAACGAGCTGAAGCACGCTGGGGACCGTGTCGTGAATGGTCTTGTACAGCACCTCGCTGACGCGATCGGCGTCTTCGGTGAAGCGGTAGGTGAGATCACCGGCCGAGAGCTTCTCCAGTGCCCCCAGCTCCACGGTCTGCAGCCGGCGGAACAGATCACGCCGTAAGTCCTGGCTCACCAGCAATGCAGGGCCGGCAAGAAGCGAGTCCTGACCGAACTGGGCGATCTTCTGAACAGCAAAGATCAGCAATGCCAGCCCGATCAGCTGAAGCACGCGAGCCAAATCACCCGACCCCAGCGCGGGAAACAACTCCCCGGCCAGCTGCACGAGCAGCGGAAAGCTGCCCACGTAAATCGCCATGCAGCAGCCCCCCCAGAGCAGTTCCCGCAGGTGGGGGCGAAGCAACGGCAGCAGCCGGCGAAAACCGGCCTGGGATGGGGTCAGCATCGCGGCACAGTATCAATGGTGAGCTCAAAACTCTGCCCAATGAAGCTGGATCAGTTCCTGAAATGGAAGGGTTGGGTCTCCACCGGCGGCGAAGCAAAGCAACGCATCCAGATGGGTGAAGTGGAGGTCAATGGAAGCGTTGAAACCCGGCGGGGACGTCAGCTTTCCCCGGGAGATCGGGTTGTGCTTGCTGGGGAGGAGTCCGTTGTCGGCAGCGAAAACGCGACCGGGCCGTAAGTTGGCTGCCACATTCCATGGGGAAGCAAGGCGTGCGCAGACCGGTGATCGCTGGCAACTGGAAGATGCACATGACTTGTGCCCAGTCGCGGGAGTTCATGGAAGCCTTCCTGCCACTGATTGCTGACACCCCGGATGACCGCGACCTGGTGCTGGCACCACCCTTCACGGCGCTGTCGACCATGGCGGAACTCAGCCAGAACTCCCGGGTCAGCCTTTCGAGCCAGAACGTGCACTGGGAAGGCCAGGGAGCCTTCACCGGGGAGATCTCCCCAGCCATGCTCAAGGAGCACGGGGTGACCCACACGATCGTGGGCCATAGCGAACCGCGGAAATACTTCAGTGAAAGTGACGAACAGATCAACCACCGGGCCCGCTCCTCACAGTCCAACGGTCTGATTCCGATCGTTTGCGTTGGCGAAAGCGATGAGCAGCGCGAGCGGGGCGAAGCTGAACGGGTGATCCGCCGTCAGATCGAGCAGGGCCTGGAGGGTCTCGATGCAGAGAAACTGGTGGTGGCCTACGAACCGATCTGGGCGATTGGCACAGGCAAGACCTGCGCAGCCGAAGAAGCCAACCGCATCTGTGGTCTGATCCGTAGCTGGGTGGGCTCCCCCGATCTGGTGATTCAGTACGGCGGCTCCGTAAAACCCAGCAACATTGATGAGTTGATGGGCATGAGCGATATCGACGGGGTGCTGGTGGGGGGTGCTTCCTTGGAGCCCGAAAGCTTTGGACGGATTGCCAACTACCAAGCGGCCTGATTCAGGCGGCTGGCCTCAGGGTTGGGGCCAACGCACAGCCGTGATGGGGGTGATCAACGTCACCCCGGATTCCTTCAGTGACGGAGGGAGATTTCTGGCGAGCGAACGGGCCCTTGCTGAAGCTCAACGGCAGCTGAGCCGTGGTGCGGACGTGTTGGATCTCGGGGCGCAAAGCACCCGACCCGGAGCGGAGGAGGTGGGCGCCGAAGAGGAGTTACGGCGTCTGTTACCAGCGCTGAAGAGCATCCGGCAGCGCTGCCCAGAGGCACTGATCTCCATCGACACGTTTCTGGCGCCGGTGGCCGCCAAGGCACTGGAAGCAGGGGCCAACTGGATCAATGATGTAAGCGGTGGCCGTCGGGATCCCGATCTGCTGAAGGTGGTCGCCGATGCAGGCTGTCCGGTGGTGCTGATGCACAGCCGCGGTGACAGCCAAACCATGGATCAGCTCACAACCTATGCCGATGTCGTGGCAGATGTGAAAGAAGCGTTGCTGGAGCGCAGTGAAGCTGCGATTCAAGCCGGCGTTGATGAAAGCCAAATCATCTGGGATCCGGGTCTCGGCTTCGCCAAGACCCACGAGCAGAACCTCCAGCTGCTGCGGGATCTGGAACAACTCACTGCAGGGCCGCGACCGGTGCTGATCGGCCCTTCACGCAAACGCTTCATCGGTGCCGTGCTGGATGAACCCAGACCCAAAGCGCGTCTCTGGGGAACAGCTGCGGTGGCCTGCCGCTGCGCCCAGGCGGGTGCTGCCGTGCTGCGGGTGCACGATGTGGGCCCCATCAGCCAGACGCTGCGAATGGCGGCTGCACTCTGGTGAGCTCCACGATCTTTGTTCAGATCGCGGCATACAGGGATCCAGATCTCCCCGCCACACTGCAGAACCTGATTCAGCGCGCAGCCCAGCCAAAGCGCCTGCGCTTCGGCATCTGCCTGCAACTGGCGACTGATGACCCGCCCCACTGGGGAACAAGCGCATTTCCGGATCATCCACACCTGAAGTGCATCAGGTTCGATGCAGCGGAAAGCCGCGGGGCCTGCTGGGCCCGACGACAGGCTCAGGGTGTTTACGGCGGAGAAGACTTTCTGCTGCAAATCGACAGCCACATGAGGGCCGTGGAGCACTGGGATGACCTGTTGCTGACGACCTGGAGGGAATGCAGCGATAAGCGCGCCGTTCTCAGTGTTTACCCGAACGGCTTTCAACAGCCGTGCCGTTTGGAGACATCAACCCTGCCTGTGATGGCAGCCGCCGGTTTCGATTCCTACGGCATTCTCAAACTGCGAGGCATCAGCCGATTCCAACTTCCAGAAGAACAACCTGATCGCCCCATCCCCGGTGCATTTATCGCCGGAGGATTCCTGTTCGGCCCGGGCTCAATCGTGAGCGACGTGCCCTACGACCCCGATCTCTACTTCTATGGAGAAGAGATTGCCATGTCGGCACGACTATGGACGTCAGGCTTCAACATCTACGCCCCAAATCGCCTACTGCTGTTTCATCTCTACAAGACCGAACATACCGATCAAGAGCATGCAGCCACCCATTGGGGCGATCACAGCAATTGGCACCATTACAACCTTCACGCACTCAAACGTGTACACACACTGCTCGGCAGTCTCAACAACGCACCGGCATCAATCCGCTGCCTGAATGATGAGTTTGGCGAACTTAAACCCTTTGGATTAGGGAAAAAACGTAGCCTTCATATGTATCAACAATGGGCTGGAATTGATTTCAAAACGGCAGCGATCAGCCAGGCCGCTAGACATGCAGAATTCAAACCCATGAAAGCCTGAGTTGCCCATCATTCATCGCCAATAAAAAAGCCAGAGTCCGGCAGGGACTCTGGTTTTGATGTTCAACACTTGGTCGACGATCAGTCGGTGACAACACCCTCAATCCGATCCTCAACTTCCTGGTACAGCTCCTGAAGCTGCTCGATGTTTTCATCCGAGGTCTCCCAGTATCCGCGGCCATGCACCTCGAGCAGGGTGCCCACGATCTGACGGAAGCTGTTGGGGTTGAGTTCCAGCAGACGCTTGCGCATCTCAGGATCGTTGATGAAGGTTTCGTTGGCTTCTTCGTAGACGAAGTTGTCAACGGCACCGCTGGTGGCACTCCAACCCAAGGTGAAGTTGAGGCGCTTGGCCACCTCACGCACACCCTCGTAGCCGGAGTCGAGCATGCCTTCGTACCACTTGGGATTCAGCAGCTTGGTGCGTGAATCCAGGCGGATGGTTTCACTCAGCGAACGCACCTGCGCGTTGGCCGTTGTGGTGTCGGCGATGTAGCTGGTGGGAGCTTTGCCGTCATCACGAAGGCCAGCGATCAACTTGGTGGGATCGGAGTCGAAGTAGTGGCTCACATCGGTAAGGGAGATCTCAGCCGAATCGAGGTTCTGGAAGGTGACATCCGCGGTCTTCATCACGTTCTCGAACACCTCCCGCTTCTGATTCATCTCACCGGGGTTGTCGGCATTGAAGGCGAAGGTCTTGCGGGAGAGGTACATCTCCTGAAGCTCACCTTCCTCCTCCCAGGTGCTGTTCTCCACTGCGAGGTTCACGTTGGAGCTGTAGCTGCCGCTGGCATTGGAGAACACCCTGCAGGCCGCATCACGCAGGCTCGTGCCTTCTTTCTCCGCCTGCTCGAGGGCGTGCTTACGAACGAAGTTCTGCTCCAGAGGCTCGTCGGCCTCGGCAGCCATCTTCACGGCCTGATCGATCAGAGCCATCTGGTTGATGAACAGATCGCGGAACACACCGGAGCAGTTCACCACCACATCAACGCGGGGGCGGCCGAGTTCTTCCAGGGGAATCAACTCAAGCTTGTTGACCCGACCCACGGAGTCCGGCATCGGCTTGACGCCAACGAACCAGAGGATCTGAGCTAGGGATTCGCCGTAGGTCTTGATGTTGTCGGTTCCCCAGAGCACGCAGGCGATGGTTTCGGGCCAGGTGCCCTGCTCCTCGCGCTGACGCTCAATCAACTTGTCGACAACACTCTTGGCTGCAGCCACCGCGGCACGGGTGGGGATCGCCTGCGGGTCGAGGGCGTGGATGTTCTTGCCGCTGGGCAGCACACCAGGATTCCGGATCGGATCACCACCGGGGCCCGGAAGGATGTATTCACCATCGAGAGCCTTCAGCAGACTCTCCATCTCCATGTCGGCACACACCTGCTCAAGGCAGAAGCGCAGATATGCAAAGAGCTTGTCGAGCTCGGTTGCATCGATCTGCACGAAGCCAGCACTGCAGCAGGCCCGCAACCAAGGCGAGGGAAGCTTGAAGCCGAACTTGGCCAGCAGGTCGTAGAACCAAGCGAAGCTGTTGCGCAGGCTGACGCGACCATCACGGCCGGTGAGCGTGCGAACCATGGCACCAATGGCAGCGCGGGATGTCTCCGTGATCGTGCGGTTGAGCTCTACATCAGCGAGAACGCCCTCGTCGTTGCCTTTGTAGATGTCTTCGATCGAGCGGCCCATCGCCTCAGCCAGCAGGCCGGGGAGTGAGCGCAGCCCATCCTCCTCACGCTCAAGAGCAGCGATGTTTACCAAGGTGGCAACGGCTTCCTCTGCGGTGGGAGGCTTGCCAATGGTGTGAAGGCCACAGGGAAGGAGACGGCTTTCGATCTCCATCAACTGGCGGTAAACGGCTCCCACCAGAGCATCACGACCCTCCAGGTCGAGGGTCGAGGCATCTTCCTCAGGAAGGTCAACGTCCTTATCGAGGTTGCACTGGCGTGCCGTCTCAATAATTGTGTTGACGATCTGAATCCCGCGGCCACCCTCACGCAGCTGCTGGTAGGAGCCCACCAGCTCACCCAGTTCCTTCAGGCCCTTGTAAAGGCCAGCATTTTCGGCCGGAGGGGTGAGGTAGCTGATGGTGGATGCATAACCCCGCCGCTTGGCGATGGTGGCCTCGGAGGGGTTGTTGGCGGCGTAGTAGTAGAGATTGGGCAGCGCACCGATCAGTGAATCGGGGTAGCAGGTTTCGCTCATGCCCATCTGCTTGCCGGGCATGAACTCGAGGGAGCCGTGGGTGCCGAAGTGGAGCACCGCATCAGCCTTCCAGATCTTCTGGAGATAGGTGTAGTAGGCGGCGAAGCCGTGGTGGGGGCTGGCGCTGCGGGAATAGAGCAGGCGCATCGGATCACCCTCGTAGCCGAAGGTGGGCTGAACGCCAACGAAAACGTTGCCGAAGTGGCGACCGAAAACCAGCAGGTTCTGGCCATCGCTGTTGAGGTTGCCGGGGGGCTTGCCCCAGTTCTCTTCAAGCCGTTCGGAGTAGGGCGTCAGACGCTCGTACTCTTCAACGCTCATGCGGTGGGCGATCGACAGCTCCGGAGAGCCCTGCATGGCATCGGCGTCATTGATGACGGCCTCCAACAGCTCTCGGGGCGTGGAAGGCAGGTCCTGCACGTCGTAGCCCTTCGCCTTCATCTCCTGCATCACCCGATGGATGGAGCCGAAGACGTCGAGGTAAGCCGCCGTACCGACATTGCCCTTGTCGGGAGGGAAGCTGAACACGGTGATCGCCAGCTTCTTATCGTTGCGGGGCTTGATCCGCAGCGAAGACCAGCGGATGGCCCGTTCAGCAATGGCATCAACCCGGTCTTGAAGGGTGTGCGCCTTGCCGGTGGCATCGTCGCGACCCGAAAGAACGATGGGCTCAATAGCGCCATCCAGTTCCGGAATGGCGATCTGCAGGGCCACCTGCACTGGGTGCAGACCAAGGTCGCTCTGTTCCCATTCCTGGGTGGTCTGGAAGACGAGGGGAAGCGCCACCATGTAAGGACGGTTGAGCTTCTTCAGCGACTCAATCGCCTTGGGGTGGTCCTGGCGGGCCGGACCTCCGACCAGTGCAAAACCGGTGAGGGAGACGATGCCGTCCACCAGGGGCTGCTCGGGATTCAGCGGGTCATAAAAGAAAGCATTGACCGGCTTGGAGAAGTCGAGACCGCCGCAGAAGATCGGAATCACGCGAGCGCCACGGAACTCCAGCTCCTGAATGGTGGCCACGTAATGGGCATCGTCACCGGTGACGATGTGGCTGCGCTGCAGCACCAAACCGATCACCGGCCCTTTGCGGGCTTCCTCAGAAAGGTCGGTGCGGCTGGAGGTCCAGTTCAGATATTCCTTGAGGTCCTCGAACATCGAGGGAGCCAGGGGGTGCCAGATGCCGAGGTCGGGGAACACTTCGGGCTCCGCCACCTCCATTGCCGGGCGTTCCTCGCCTTCTGCAGCTGGGAAGACGTATTTGTCCGCCAGCATCAACAGGAAGTTGCGCAGGTTGTCGGGGGTACCGCCCAGCCAGTACTGGAAGCTGAGCATGAAGCTGCGGGCATCCTGCGCCTTCTCAACCGGCAGGTACTTGAGAACGGTGGGCAGCGTGTTCAGCAGCTTGAGCATCGCGTCCTGGAAGCCAGCACCTCCGGCTTCCTTCCGCTTCTTCATGAAGCCTGCGATGGCGCTCTTGCTCTGACCGAGCTGGGCCATGGAGAAGCTGCCCAGCTTGTTGAGACGCATCACCTCCGGCATGGACGGGAAGACCACAGCCGCCTTGAGTCGGTCGCGGTGGGGGGCAACGGCGTCCACAACCTTCTGCGCAAGATCCTCGATGAAGATCAAGGAGGCCACAAAGACATCAGCCTCAGCCACGTCGGCGCAGAAGCCGGCGTAGTTGTCGTCGTCGCGGAGTTCTTCGATCAGATAGCCGCTCAGCTCGATTCCGAGATCGCCACCGGAGGCATTGAGAGCCGTCGCTGCCTGGGTGAGGGCGTTTTGGTACTGGGGCTCCAGCACCACATAAACCGCCTTCATGACGGACTTGTGGTTCTGGCCCTCCACAGGAGCAACGCGGCGATCGGCGGAGCGGACCTGTGTGAACATCAGCGCGCTTTGAGCAATGTGAAGAACCTTACGGCGACTGGCCCATAGGGCGCGAGGATTTCTGATCGGCCGTTACACGAGCCGACCCATAGGCTTTGGAGCGTCTGCTGCGCTTTCATGACCGCTCCGATTCCCGTCGTTGTTGCCGGTGCCCTGGGGCGCATGGGCGCCGAGGTGATCAAGGCTGTGGTGGAAGCCGAAGACTGCAGCCTGGTTGGCGCCATCGACAACACCCCCGGCAAAGAGGGGGCAGACGTGGGTCTGGAGCTGGGCCTTGGCGAGCTGGAGGTGGCCATAACAGCTGATTTCGAAGGCTGTCTCTGCGCCGTGAGCCAATCGGTGCGGGACAGCGGCAGCGGCGCCGTGTTGGTGGATTTCACCCACCCCTCCGTTGTGTATGAGCACACCCGCGCGGCGATCGCCTACGGCGTTCACCCCGTGATTGGAACCACAGGGCTCTCGCCTGAACAACTCAACGACCTCACCGAGTTCTCGGCCAAAGCGTCCGTGGGTGGGGCCGTGATCCCCAATTTCTCCGTGGGCATGGTGCTGTTGCAGCAAGCCGCAGCCGCAGCGGCACGGTTCTACGACCACGCGGAACTGACGGAACTGCACCACAACCGCAAGGCGGACGCCCCCAGCGGCACCTGCATCAAAACCGCTGAGCTGATGGAGGAGCTGGGCAAGAGCTTCAATCCCGAGGAAGTGGATGAGCACGAATCCCTGGCGGGCTGCCGCGGCGGACAGCGGGACAGCGGCCTACGGCTGCACTCCGTGCGGCTGCCGGGCCTGGTGGCTCACCAGGAAGTGATGTTCGGTGCCCCAGGGGAAACCTACACCCTGCGTCACGACACCATTGATCGTTCCGCCTACATGCCAGGGGTGCTGCTCACGGTGCGCAAGGTGGGCAGCCTCGGCAGCCTTGTGTACGGCCTTGAGCGCCTGATCTGAAAGCGACACCATGCTCATCCCCCTCCGCCCCGGTGAACTGCAACGGCTGATCCCCGCTGTTGCCACCGGCAACCAGTTCCGCTTTGCCCTCGGCAACCCCCAGGAGGTGCTGCAGCGCCTGATGATCGCCGCCATCGGTGGAGTGATCACGTTCCTGATCTACAACCAGGCGCAGCTCGGCAGCCGCTGGGGCCCTGTCTGGCTGGTGATCAGCGTTGTGTTCTTTCTGTATGTGCTGTGGGGCCCGATCGTGCAGGCCGGCCAGCGCAACGCCACCCTGCGGCGCTATCCCGCGGCTGCCCTGTTTGAGGGCGAGGTGGCGGACGTGATCACGCGTGAGCGGGTAGAAAACCGCCACGAGCAGGCCGACAGCCGCGGGCGGCTGGAACTCGTGGAGAACCGACGCACCTGGATGCTGCTCGAACTCGAAGACGAGGAGGGTTACCTCGGCCGGGTGGCCTTTCCGATGGAGAAAAAGCACCAGTCGATCCGCCGCGGCAGCCTGATCCGCTGCCTGGTGCTGAGCGAGCGCAAGGATTTCACAAAGATCGGAGCCCTCAGCGATGCCTGGCTGCCGGGCATGCGGATGTGGGTTGGCGAGTACCCCTTCCTGCTCCGTCCCGCCTTTGAGGAGCTCTGCCAACTTCGCCTGAACAGCCGGCTTTGAACAACAGGCGCCGAACAGCCACTGCTGAACATTTCTTAAACCTGGTTTACACTTCTTAGCAATCAAACGGCGGCATCCATGTCCCAGTCCTCTCCCACCACTCCTGTCGTGCGCGGTGCACAGGTCACCACGGAAGACGGCGGCCGCCTCAACGCCTTCGCCACAGAACCCCGCATGGAAGTGGTTGAAGCAACACAGGGTTGGGGCTTCCACGATCGCGCTGAAAAACTGAACGGCCGCATGGCCATGCTCGGTTTCATCGCCTTGCTGGCGACTGAATTGGCCTTGGACGGCGAATCCTTCGTTCACGGGCTGCTCGGCTTGGGCTGATCGCCTCGCGATGGATCGGGATGGCTGGCCAGACTCCCTGAATGGCTCCATCCCCTCCAGAGATTCATGTTTTGGGCGCTGGTCCCACCGGCGCTCTCACAGCTCTTGCCCTCGGCCTCCGTGGTCAGCGCGTTGTTCTGTTTGACCCGCTGACGGCATCGGAACTGCAAGCCAGAAGTCGGGCGTACGCCGTCACCCATTCCAGCCGCAGGTTGTTGACAAACCTGGGCCTATGGCACGACCTGCGCGATGCCTTGGTGCCTTTCCGCGAGCTTGATTTGCGGGATGGGGCCACCAACGCCCGCGTTCTCTTCAGCGAGGACGACCTGGCATCAGCCAATCGACACCATGACGGCATCGGCTGGATCCTCGATCACCGGCCCTTGATGAAGTTGTTGCTGGCCCGGCTGGAGGCCAATGGCAACGTGGCCATGCACCTGGCCAAACCATGCCCTGATCCAAGCGCTGACGCCCTGATCGTGGCGGCTGACGGACCGAGCTCCCCCACACGGGAGGCCTGGGGCATCCGTCACTGGGGCATGCGCTATCGCCAGGGCTGCCTCACCGCGAAAGTTGCCCTGCGGGGACTCCCCCACGACAGGGCCTGCGAGTTGTTTCGCCCGGAAGGCCCTCTCGCCGTTCTGCCCTTGGGGCAGAGCACGTTCCAGGTGGTGTGGAGTGCACCCTGGCAGCGTTGCCAGCAGCGCAGCACGCTGCAGCGCAGTGCCTTTCTCGATCAGCTGGCCGCTGTTCTGCCGAAGGGGATTGAACCGGATTTCCTTCTGGATCAACCCCGAGCCTTCCCACAACAATGGCTCCTGGCTCGCCGCTTCCATTGCGGACGGGGCGTGCTGATCGGCGAATCGGGCCACCGCTGCCATCCAGTGGGTGGCCAGGGGCTCAATCTCTGCTGGCGTGATGTGGAAGGTTTGTTGCGCGCCGTGGAGCAGGGCGGCAGCGCAGTAACAATTGCTCGGCGCTACGGGATGAGCCGCTGGCTCGATGTGATCCAGGTGGGTGTGGCGACGGATCTTCTGGTGCGGGTGTTCTCCAACCGCCAACCGCTGTTGCTTCCCCTGCGGCGCTTGGCCCTGCTGCTGCTGAAACAGTTCCCTGGGCTTCGCCAACTCAGCCTGCGGGCCATGAGTGACGGCCCCATGCAGCTCTGGCGGGCCTTGCCAAACTGAGCCAAGCGCGGGTCGCGACCATGGTGATGTCCAGCCAGCGGCAACCCCCAGCAACAGACGCCTTGCTGCAATTTCTTCAGCGGCGTTTGGGGTTGAGTCCCAGCGCCCTGGAACTGGGGCAACGCCAGGCGGAACTGGAACAAGCCCCACTCCCGATCGTGCTGTGGAGCTTCGGGTTGTTGAGTTTGCAGCAGTTGGAAGACGTCTTCGACTGGCAGAACAGTCAGCCGTAGCGCAACAACGCTTCAACGGGTTGACCCGCGGGCAAGGCCTGACGGCCTCCGAGCCCCTCCAGCTCGATCACAAAGGCAAAGCCCACCAAGCAACCGCCGGCCTGCTCCACCAGTTGTCCCGTCGCCGAAGCCGTTCCACCGGTGGCCAGCAGATCGTCCACCACCAGAACACGGGGTGAATTCTCAAAAGCATCGGATTGAATCTCCAGCCGATCAGTGCCGTACTCCAGGGCGTAGTCGACACCCACCACCTCACCGGGGAGCTTTCCGGGCTTGCGCACAGGCACGAAGCCAAGCCGTCGGTCGCTGGCAAGGGGTGCTCCAAAAATGAAGCCGCGGGACTCGATCCCCACGATCAGATCAGGCTTCACCTGGTCGCAGAACTCACCCAGCTGTCGGATCACCTCAGCTATGGCCTCGGGCGACCGCAGCAGCGGATTGATGTCTCGAAACAGAATTCCAGGCTTGGGAAAGTCTGAAATTGAGCGAATGTGCGACTGAAGATCCAAATCCAGGGGACGGAATGGCGGTGCCCCTGGCATCATCGCAGCCATGAGGTTTGTCAAGGCCTAAAGCGTTGCAAACACTGTGTTGTGGCTGAATCCCAGCGGAGTAGTGCGACAGGGTTCTACGACAGTTAAACGACAGCAGAGCGACAAAAGGGGGGCATGGGGGATGGAGCATCCAAGGCCATCCCTAAATGGGCTTCAGATATTTCCGCTGGTTTTTGAAAGATATGGGGAAGAGTCCCAATGGACCTCGGCTCCCCATTGGCGCGGAAGGAGGCCAAGTAGTCCTCGACTCCCTGCTGCAGCCCCCTCTCGGCCTGCAGGATCAAGATGCACCTGCCGTCAGAAAGGCCTGCAGAAGGATGCTGTTTTCATCAGGCTGTTTAAGCCGCCTAAACTCAGCTGGCTGTACTAGTACATATGTATGGCAAAGTGCACGGACTGCGTTTGCACACGCAGAGGGTGGGGGTGAGCAACAAGCGCCAGCGCAAAGCAGACGTCCGCAGGAAATGGAGCAATAGCAGTAGTTAATGACAAACTCCTGCGAGGCAATTGTGCGTAGTACATGTTTCTGAGAGCACAGCCAGCACTTCAACGATGCAATCGAAAACAAGAGTCGTTTTTCGGACGACTCATACGAGATGCATTACTGGGAATCTTGGTTACGAGTTCAGTCCCGATACAAGCTGCAGAACCCATACGCATACCGGTCATCCCATATCGAGCAAGAAGCAAGGAGATACAAGTCCCACCGCTCTTGCCACCTCCGCCACTCCTACTGGTTGAACCAGTTAAACCGCGAAAACGCAGGCCACATAGCGGAAGAGACAAAGCCTGGGACGATGATCTGGATTGGTTGATGGATTAGTCAAAAACAACGAGAGGCCAGCGCAAAAGGGAGGAGGTGATTTGACCAGCAATCAAACAGCGCCGGGGTGAACCAAGCGATTATGTATATTTAGTCACTCCGCATGCTTGTCACTTGCGAGAGATTCACCTAGTCGATAACAATTAATGACTCCACTCATAGCACTCACATCACTTCTTTTCGCGATGAGCGGTGAAATCAAATATCCAGCAATCTGCAAGGATACTTATTTAAGCGACGAGAAAGCCCAAGATATCAAGAAAGTCGCAAAGTCGCTGTCTCGCAAGCCTGGCTGCATGCACATAGGGAATGAAACAATTACCGAAGGAGACAGAGCTGGAGAAGTTTTCCCCATCTATACATGCTGCACATCTATTGAAGCCGAAAGAAAATAAACAAAAGAGACGCGCAATAGCGAAGATAGCGAGCTGTTGTACTTACCAAATTCGCCTTTCCACTCTCACAAGAGACGATCAGCACCTGGAGCACTGTTGCCAAAGCTGAAAGGCTTTCGCAAAATGGGGTAGTTGCTGAACTACGCACAAGTGAAGCGATTTCTCCTGATCGGCACCTTGTTAGTAACCGCTCACACAATGCCAGCAATGGTGCGGACTGAAGCCAGGGAGTTGGTTCCAACAGCGTCAAAACGCGCCATAAACCTCGCTCGCGGGGCGGCTACAGCATCTAATGGGGGATTGCGCATCTATCACCCAGCTCGATGCATGTATCTAAATCCAACAAACAACCCCTGTCTGACAAAAAGAGATGCAGGCGGCTATGAATTCCGATTCCAGGGAGGCCCACCTGGCTGGGAGGTAATTGGGATACCTCCATCGGTCAATTCAATTGTGCTGGTCGCACCCGACGGACGCTCTGTTGTCGCCGAAAGCCATGAAAAGATCAAAGAAGTATCGCTGCCCGCTTTACCATGACAACAAAGCCCGTCCAAAAAATGCTAACAATCCCCCTTCAAGCAAGAACATGATGAGTAAGTCTTTCCCAAGCAAATACCCATACCCCTAGGCGTGGGATTCACTATTTCACAATCGCGTTTTCCCATTAATTCAAAATTCCTGGTCTTTGCTTCTTACTGATGCTAGAAACTGACAAAAATCCTCGACTTTCGCAAGAGGGAGTCAGATGCGTCAAAAGCTGGCGAACGATGCATATCTTTGTTTTACTAATCCTTCTTACATCAGGCCTTAGTACGCAGGCAGCAGATTATCGCCGATACATAAACAAAAGGACTAGACCCCTACACGACCTCTTGATAAAAAAACAATTCCTTATAATAGCCAACCCTCCGACATGCAAAACAAACTATCTAATGAGAGGATATTTTATCTCTAGATATAGAGCAATTTATCTATGTGTAGATAATCTCCTAGAAGATCCAAGGCTTGGTGATATTTCCGGAAGAGACAAGTTTGATGATGCGAAGAAGCAACTGAGCACAACACTGACGCACGAGGCTGTTCATGCTGCCCAATGGTGCAAAGGCTCAAAGGACTGGACACTATTTAATCTAAGTGGAAGCGATACACTTGGAGGATTCAGAGACTCAGCACTTGACTCATCAACAAAAATAAGAGGCAACAGAAAGTCAGAGAAAGAAGCTTATCTACTAGAGAGCAAACCAGATATCGTAATGGAAGCGTTCGATCTGTATTGCCAAGCGCTATCTCCTGGGGAGAGGTAAAAGAAACCATAAGCATTGCTTTAAGGTCAAGTCAGTTCTTGACAAAAACTGCAAGTGATAGTGACAAATGGCAGCTGGCTAGCCAAACTCGTTGTACTCCAGGGCATTCTAAGTGAAGAAGATGCTCCTTATTTCGGTTCTGTGCCTAATGCCTAGTGCTCAGGCAATAGACTATGTCCAATGCGAAGCAATACAAAGGGCTGCTGCACGCCTGAAATCTGCGATGGATGCCGAGGCACTAGCAGCTCAAAACGCAATCATTCTCCCAGCAATGGAGAAAACTCAGGCTATATGCATGAAAAATTTCGTTAACAACGAGATCCTAAACTGCATGAACATCAGGATGGCTAACTACGAAGCAGACGGAGAAATAACTCGAGAGGAAGTTATCGAGAAATATGCCCCACGCATTGATCGGGTACTGGCCGACTATGAAGCCATGGGTTGCTACTAAAGTGAGTCCTCTATTCCTACTGGCTGGGTTGGGGCTTGGAAGTTTTCAAGCCGTATGGTGTAACAAGCGAGCCTTAGAGGTCAAAACAGGAAGCAGACCTCTACAGAGCGATCTCAGAAGACTGACGAGAAGACTGAAATTGAAGTGTGAGCGTCTTGCAAATGGATGAACGCCTTAAGGTTGCTGTTAGTGCAGTGCTCATCGCGGCAATGTTCGCTTTTGGAGCTGGTGGGAACTGGTTGGTTTTCCTTCTCTTAGCCGCCATAGCTGTCATCGTGACGTGGGAATTCAGCTAGAGCGCAAATGAAAAACCTCCTCCTGCTTTTGATTGTTGCGATATCCATCTGGGCTGGTGTTGCTTTGGATAGAGCTGGTTGGCGATACAGGAAACAGCTTTGGCAATTCCAAGGGGCCGCAACTGGCCTCGTTGTTGGATACCTGCTGGGACGTTCAAAGCTGATCTAAGGGCTCAGCGCCGTCGTTGTGAACGCAAATTCAGCACCGTGTTAATGGCCGCCAACGTGACGAGACAGGTGAGGCAAAACTCCTTGTAATCCATGCAAGCAATTCAAGAGCTCCGTAGATTGCCACATCACCTTCTGCCCAAATCGTTTCGAGAGTCTGAGATCTGAGTGTCTACGCAGCAGAAGCCGATGGGCTGGGCTACTGAGGATGGATGAATGCACAATGGGTTCATGGATACAAATAGAGCAACCACACTGTTGACCCGAGCTGCGTTAGGCGCAGTGATCGCTATACCAACTCTTTTACTAGTGGACTATTTGGAGAAGAAAGTGGCTTTCAAAGAATGCTTGATGGAAGAACTGATGGGGGAGCATGGCGATAGACAATCTGCCCAGTTCTCCTACAGTTTTAGAGGTGCAGGCGGCGATAACGACATCAACACCTCGCTGGCGATTGCTCGCCTAAGCTGCAGATCCGGTCGTAAGCCCATCGTCTACTGATCAAACATCAATCCATTCAGGCATTCGGCAACCCCTGACCCAACCGCACAGACAAGACATCACGCCAATTTAGAAGCAGGACGTGGGCTGGACTCCTGCGGCATAGCCCCAAGCGAATCCAGAGACTTTCAAGAAGATGACCTGGCCTCCCTAAGGGGTAAAAATCAACTGCGAGCAGTACTTTCGTGGCTATGTTCTTCAATGACCTGTCACATAAATTGCTACGGAAACAGAACAGGCATACGGTTTATCAAGGACTAAAGCGTTGCAAACACAGAGTTATGACTGGGTTCTGGGGTAAAATCACGACTAAGTTGTACAAAAGTTAAGCGAAAAGTTAAGCGGCGCAGAACGGCAAAAGGGGGCATGGGGATGCAGCATCAAAGGTCCTCCGTAAATGGGCTTCAGATATTTCTGTGAACTCTGAGTGTGAAGTTAGGTTCTAACTGCCCTGACAGGTGAGGTTTGCGTCTATTGATAGAGAGCAGGCAAGGAGAGCAAATGGTTGGGGACTTCATTCTTTACCTGGCATTAATCCAGCTGGGAGCTACAGCTGCAATTACGGCAATAGTCGTCGGGGCTCTGTATTTAATCTATCAATCGGTTCTGAATAGGAGCCCTGACATTTGCGATGGTGTCGACAAGTAGCCCACTCAAGGAGGAGCAACTGACGAGATCAACACCTGGCGGCACAACTGAAAATCGGCCAAGTGTGGTCGGCAATCGTCAAGATTGCCCAAAAGCCGGATGCTGGCCTATTGAATCAAGGTCCTGCCACACCGAACGGTCGACACCACATCATCTGTGGCAGTGTCCACTACTCTGTATGTGCACATCTTTGCCTTCGACTTGGTGCGGGCAGTGAGATATGCCGTCAACTCAGTAGCGAGAGAAAGCTCCTTGACCCACTGCTCGGAAGTGACTTTCATCTGCACGCTAAACCGATTGGGCTCTCCAGGCGTATAGGGCGAGTACAACAGAAGAAAGGCTGGCCCGTTAGTGGTAGCAACATCTGTGTCACGTATTTTGGCCCTTAAGGATCAATTCAAGACCCCGAGCCAACTCTGCGCTGACAAATTCGGGCTATTGCGAGGGGTACGTCGGTTGATCGCGAAAGCGGCATCGCCATATCAAGGCTTGGGCCGGTGTTGCTCCGCGTCAACGCCTGAAATGGCTGCGATCATCACTGATGCCTATTAGAGGGAAGACAGTTCAGCGTTGAAATCGAGTTAGAAATTTGCACTACCAACAAGACAGGAGACAGTTCCCATTCTTCTTGATTACAGGGTGTGGTCTTATTGCTAAACATGGTCAGAATCACAGAACCCCCTCTAAAGGCCGTTCACATGAAGCGCGTAATTGCACTTGGGATAATCTCTTTGCTTGTGTCTGCTTGCAGTTCGAACAAACCGACTGAGCCTGGAGTTACTTCAGCGAAGCCTGTAATTAATGAGATTTTCATGGCATCTAAAACGATTGAGGAAGCTTTTCTCAAATACCCTGATGGCAAGGCCGAAATGCGTCTTTATCGAGTTGAAATTCCAGTTGGTGGAAAGATTCCGCTGCACAAGCATCCAGCTCCAATGATGGTTTATGTGCAAGGAGTGAACTCCGGCTCATTGATGAATACTCGAGTGATGTCCGATGGAAGCGAAATCAAAACTATTTTCAAGCCCGGTCAAGCCTTTTTAAAAGGAGTTGACACGCCTCATTACAGTGAAAATGTCGGCAACAAGCCGACTATCCTTTGGGTAACGGTAACATCTGCTGAAGACATGCCAACAACAGTGTTCCTTAACTGAATTCACCATCATGAAATGATTGGAATGCTAGCTGAACCCAGAATTAATACCCATCAGATTTTAGTTTCCAGATGTCCTCATGCTGAAACACGCTGTTCCATGGGAGTAAAGTCCCATCCAATCGGTGACTGAATTGGATTGAGTTTTTTGTGCTCTTCGTATAGATCTTCGATTTCTTTGCAGGCCGCGCAATAAGCGGACCATCCAGCCATTCGGCGTGGATTCGCACGCCCGCGTTTGTCAATCGCTTGATCAACAGTGACTCCTTCTGTCTCTGCTTGTTCAAATGCACTTAACAAGGGAATTTGTACGTTGAGAACCTTGATGTCGAATCCTTCAAGACATTCTTTAGCGTTTTCAGCTGCAGCCTCTTTGCGTGAGTCAACTTTTACAAGAAGTGCAGCATATGGGATCTTGTATTTGTTTATCATCTGCGCCATCTCAATTGTCAATTCGATTGATCTACTTTGTGTAGTAGTGGGCAGCAAAATGAAGTCAGCACCCTCTACCAAATTCTTCATCTCTTCCTCGTTGCTGCTCGCTTGACCATCCGTAACAACAATCTCTGCTGACCGAGTGGCTTTTGCTGCTGCTTCAATTGGCACAATTGGGCAGGGCAAGAGTCCTCTAGCTCCATAGGCAGTGGCCGATCTGTTGCGGTCGGCATCAACAAGGACGACCCGTTTTTGCTGCTGGCTCCAGCTAGCTGCAAGGTGAACGCTGCTACATGTTTTGGCGACACCACCTTTCTGACCAAAAACAGTGATGAACATCAGGCAGCAGCTAATGACTTAGCAGCAGGATCGCGTTTTTTTTCTGAAAGGCAATACTTGGGTGGTTACCGCTTCAACCCTGTAAGTGTCTCCCAGCTTCAGGGCCCCTTTTCTCTTGGGGTTAGCCACTCAAGCAATACCCATCATTGGAGCCAGCCACTCGGCATAAAGTGCTGCGAGCACTGACATGTCAAAGGCGTGCACAGCTGGGTTGGTCTTATCTGCCACCCACAGGAGTCCAAAAGGCGCGTTGAGCGCCAGCTGAAGCCGCCACCGCCATGTGATAACTTTCCAAGCCTTCAAAAGGATCGGGTCTTGATCACGGCTAAGCAGGGCTAAAGATCTGCGGACCCTATCCAGCTATGCACCCAAAGCGCTGATCACCACATCTCTCTCTTCTGTCATCACCTTGCTGATAGATGACCATCGAAACACATATCAATATTTGATCAACAACACAAGTGCCTAGTTAAGTATTCACTTAGATTCGGTTTGGGAGGTGTTGCCGCAGGCTCCGCCTGTAGCACTCACTCCGCAAACACGAATCAAATGAATACTCCATAGAGGACGATTTCACTTGAGTTCATGGTGGTGCCGCTGTGTTAGGGCGTCACGCTGACGGGATCAGATAACGGATGCTACTACAAGCTGCCTGAAGGCTTGTTCTCCCTGGCGTCTGACAACGCGGATAACGACTTACTCCCGAAGGTATTCAGAGTCACCCATTTCTTTTACGTGGATTCCAATCCACGAGTTTTTTAATAATCTTTTCTTTGATGATGGTGGAAAGCACTGAGCCATTCCCCCCGTTACAGTGTCCGATTACCCAGAGGCCCTCAGGAGAGCCTACAGCGAGAGATAGGTGCTGCGTGATGGATTGATCATTTGACTAGAAAGAGAGACCTTAGAAGAGCTTCTAGGCCTGTTTCAGCAAGATCCGGGAGTTTCATCGGCATCTTGCGATTCAGAATCTTGCTGACTCAAATATGCAACCACGAATCAATCTTTTTCCATGTAGAAGAAATAGCCTTTCGCAAAACCTCTGGGTCATATCCCTGTCCGTAAACATTGGACATCTGACTAATCGACAGCCTGTGACCAAGCAGCGCTTCGATGTGAGCTGGGTCCACTTGATTACTCCTACCCAAGTCTGTGAGGCCATGCCTAAAGCTGTGAGTCGTTAGCTCAGGGTTGATGCTTTTGAGCCTGATGTTGATTTGAGACGCTGTACCCCAACCCTTTTCAAAAGGAAACTGCTTCAAAGGCTCCAATACCTTTGGCGGCAACGGAATAGTTCTGACAGAGGATTTGTTCTTCGCTGTGCCTACAGCAACTTGCATCGTGCCAAGCTCCAAATCGAAGTCTTCACGCCTCCGATTCCTGACCTCGCTGATGCGCGTACAGCAATAGACCTGAATCAGGACAGGGATGAGCTGCCTATTGAGAAGCTTTGGCAGGAGTAAAGACAGATCCCGGTAATCCCGTTCAATTGCTGTGTAGATGTGGTTTGCCTCCCCAGCGCTGTAGTCCGCGGCATCGAAAGGGTTCATGGTCAGCCCCCGAAGCAGGCCTGACTTCATGCACTTAGCAACCAGCCCCGACAACAATGAGCACTTGCTGTTGATGGTCAGACCAGTGAGGCCTGAATCCTGCATTTGATCGATCCACTCCCTGATCGCTTCTGGGCTGGGGTTGCTTCAGCGAGCTCGAATGGACACTGCTTGATGGCAATACCCACATTTCGGTGCCAGCTGGCGGAGAAAGGAGACAAGTTCTTCCTTCTGCGGATGCGTTCGACCTCTCGGATGAGATCGTTCCAAGTAGCTGGCACCTCCCTCTTGAGCAGGACTTGAGCGAGTGCCTCAGTGTTCTTGTCCAGAAATGCTCCGGATCCGTCGTCTTGAGCCCGCTTGCCCGTGTATTGCTCAGCAGTGGTTTGAGGATCAAGGACATCAGAGAGTTCGAGAAGACTGCTGAACTCCTCGGCATCTCGCCACCTCGTCTCACCCTCCTCTTTGGCCTTGTGAGCTGCCTCCAGTTCTGCCATCGCTTGGGCAGCTCGACGGTGAGCAACCTCAATGTCTCTGGTCCCCAAAGAACACATGACACGCTTGCCTCCCAGATGGAGCTGAACGCAATACACTCCGTTCGACCTTTGCTGGATCGGCTTCCTCGGTCTCCCCATGGTTTCAGTACTGCGAGAGTTCTGCGACAGAGAACTGCGAGAGAGTCGTAAAACCCTAGTAGCAGTCAGTCACAGCCTGACTTCATTGTCATCGCAGCCATGACTGAAGCTCCAGCCCCCAGCGCACCCACTGACGGCGCGCGTCTCAGCCGGAGGGGCGTCGAGCGTCTCGACCTATTGATGCTGACCATTGAGGCTTTGGATCTCAATGGTGGCGAGGCGATGGTCTGGACCAGCCAGCAGATGGGTCTCCAGGCGCAATTCCCCAACCGGGTTGAACTCTGGAAGCGGCGCTGTCATAACCCGCTTCGGCGCACCACCCGGCGGGACCAGCTCGAACCGGTGGATGCCGAATCACTGATCTGTCTGGTGTGTGCCATGGCAGATCGGCTCTACCCCATGCTCCACCAACTCCTCTCGAGCCGCGAACCGGAACAGCTCACCCAACAGCGTTGGCAGTTGTTCCACGAGCGCCTGCGGGACCTCATCGAAGAGCGAATGAATCCGCGCCGGGAAGCCGTTGTTCGCCTGCTCACCATGGAGCCGGCGGGCCCTTTGCACCGCCAGCTGATCAGCACCCTGGCGTTCTGCGCAGGCCCAGGTGGAATCGATCGACTCCGCGCAACCCTGCTCGACCCCACGCCCTAGGCCGACCATGTTGAAAACGACATACCAATACGAACAGACCGCAGCACGGCTGGTGGTGGAAGGCTTTCCCGACCTCTCCGCCGGACAGTCCAATGAGGCGATCGGCATCCTGTCGTCCTGGCGGCTGCAGTTGATCGGAGCACCGGAACTGGAAGGAACCCGGGATCATCTCGAGGCTCTGATGGCAGCGGTGATGCCCTACGCCAGGCATCGCTTGTCCGGCGTGCAGCGCCGCTTTGGCCTGGAAGGCGGTTTTGTGAGCATCGCGCCGGATCAAGCCAACCATCGGCTGGAACTGCGCAGCAGCCGAGAGGGCGTCGAGCCGTTGCAGCTCAAGCTCGATGACGCCGAACTGGCCGATCTGGTGCGTTGCCTCGATCGCTTGCGTCTCGACAACCGGGTCAAGGTGACCTGGACGTTCCCCGAGGACCGCCCGTTGAAGCGTCAGGAGATCGTCGATCGCATTCCTCTCCAGAAACGCCTCGGACCACCCCTTCTGGCCGGGGTTGCTCTGGCATGCACCATCGCCACCGCCTGGCTTGTTCCTCTGCCTCAGGAAACCAAGGAGACATCGCCAGCACCGGCACCGGTGGACAAGCCTGAAACGCAGTCCGACCGTTGACGTGCAGGAAACACGCTTCAGAATCGCCGCAGTGACGGCACCCTGATCACACCGATGCCATGAGGAAGGCGCGCCGAAGCAGTACACGCGATCAACGACGGGTCTTCCGCCCCCGTCGTCGCTTCCCCTATGGCCCCGTCCTGCGTCAGTTGACGGTTGTTGTCCTGATGCTGGCTGCTGCCGCAGGGATTGCAGTGCTGCTGAATCAGCTGCCCCAGCAGGTGGACATCATGCTGCTGCTGAGCAAGGCCATTGATGACCTGATCGGCGGCGTTCAGCAACTGCTGGAAGCCATGCTCGGGCTCGCCGCCATCGTGCTGATCGCTGCTATCGCACTTCTGGCGGGCATCCTCTTGCTTGGTGCGCTCTGGAGGTTGATTCGCATCATCCGACTGGTGTTGTCGCCCCCTATTCAAGGCAGGCGCTGAAGCCGAAAGCACCAGACATTCCGCAAAAAATCGGACCAGATCGACCCCGCAGATTGCAGCGCTGGCAGAACTGAACTGGCGATCCACCGAAAGCATTAGCCAGCCCGTCGACCACGACATGACAGCCGTCCTCGAGGCCATCGATCACTACAGCGATGGCGACGTCGACCAACCGCAGGAAATCATGGTGGAGCTGCAGGAGGGTTGCTCCAACAAGCACAAACGGCTGAACAAAAAGGTCTACGAAAAGAGCTGGCCAAACTCCAGACGGAACTGGTGAAGATGCAGTACTGGGTGAAAGTCACCGGCTTTCGCATGATCATCCTGTTCGAAGGGCGGGACGCCGCAGGCAAGGGAGGATCGATTAAACGGCTGACGGAGCCCTTGAACCCCAGGGGATGCCGGGTGGTGGCCTTGGGCACGCCTTCAGAGCATCAGAAAAGCCAGTGGTATTTCCAACGCTATGTGGAGCATTTTCCCAGTGCCGGAGAAATCGTAGTCTTTGATCGAAGCTGGTACAACCGGGCCGGCGTGGAAAAGGTGATGGGCTTCGCGACACGCGAACAAGTGGAGCAGTTTTATGTGTCGTGCCCACAGCTTGAGCAAATGCTGGTGCAGGACGGAATCCTGTTACTCAAATACTGGTTCTCCATCAACGATGACGAACAGGAAAAACGTTTCCAGGAACGCATTGATAACGAAGAGCGTCGCTGGAAGATGAGTCCGATGGACATCGAGTCGCGCAACCGCTGGGTGGAGTACTCGAAAGCGAAGGACACCATGTTTGCCAAGACGCATATCCCGGAGGCCCCATGGTTCACCGTGGAGGCCAATGACAAGCGCCGCGGCCGATTGAATTGCCTGCGCCACATTCTCAGCAAGGTGCCCTATGAAGACATGACACCGCCACCCATCAAGATGCCGAAGCGCCCGAAGCAAGGAAGCTACAAACGGCCTCCTTTCAACGAGCAATTCTTTGTACCTAACAACTATCCAACAAGGACTGAGAAAACAGTGCGCAAAAGAGAAAAGCAATAAGTTCAGGTCAACTATTAGCTTGGCCTGCTTTAATCAAGCAGCCCTTTTTCATGCGAAAAATAATTATTTTTACGTTCACTTACTCAAGTAAAAGCTAGCCGACCCGCAAAAAACCACCTCGCTTGGCTTGAGGTCACACAGCAGCACGCTTTAAGGTGATCGGCCATCCAGTTCTGCAGGCTTTGCTCGGTTCCTGGCAAGTCCTAATGCGGTGTATCGCCAGCGCACTGTTCCTGGTGGCCCATGGTCTGCTGGTGCTGGAGCACATCACCATTGGAACGGCACTGCATGGGATTGCGGAGTTGTTCCTTGCCCCCTGGGCCATCCGCCACAAAGCCTGGGACATCATCGTGATCGGACTGATTTTCTGCGTCTTCGACCTGTGGGGAACGCTGCGTCTGACCGGCGTGTTGGTCTAAGGCCCTTCAACCACTCAGCCTCTGGGACCAGAACCCAAACAGCTGCCACGACGACCAGAGGAACATCCCCAGGAAGACCCAGTTCAGCCAAGCCGGACGTCGGTCGTTTTCAAACATCTCTCAGGACAGCGAAAGGCGACACCTGACCTTATCGGTGTCGACCGGATCACTTCGCCGACGAACTCCAATCGGCGGAACGAAACGACACATTGGCACCACCACTACGTTTCAGGTCGTGCATGCCCTCCAGCTGGTTGTACACCGACAAGAGCTGCCGCCGCATGTGGTCGGTATGGGGCAGATCAGCGATCAAACGCAACACATCCTCCAGGGATCGCTTGGCATCGATCACCAAACGACAATCGGGGCTGCCAGGCTCGTCTCGCATGGGATCAGAAGCGATTTAATCCATTCAGCAGAAAATCTCTGCTTGCGGGTGTCTGATCCCATACCAACGCAGCGATATTCAGCAGAAATTCAGAGTTTGGCCACAACCGGCAATCTGAGGCTGCTGAACCAAGACAACAACACCAGCAGGGATGAAACCCAAAGGCAGGCCTGCATGCCCGCGGCTTCGGTTCGGCCGAGCATGAACACTGCTCCCGAGAGCAACGTGCCCACCAAGCGTCCGGCCGCATTGGCCATGTAATAGAAGCCCACATTGAGGCTGACGCTCTCCTCATCGGTGTAAGCCAGCACCATGTAGGAGTGGATCGACGAATTCATCGCGAACACCACCCCAAAGGCGGCTAGGCCTGCGGTGATAGCGACCGCCACATCCACCTGGCGCCACAGCGCCACCGCGATCAGGGCGGGAATGGCGGTGAGCAGAGCAATCCAGAACTGCACAGCAGATGCTCCCGGGGATGTGGTCTGCCCCCAGAGCCGTCTCAGACCAGGCGCTGATCCCTGAACAATGCCGTAGCCAATCACCCAGAGACCAAGGAAGCCACCGATCTCCCAGAAACTCCAGCCCAGGGAGGCCTCAAGGAACACGGGCAAGGCCACCACGAACCAAACATCCCGGGCACCAAACAGAAAGAAGCGCGCCAGGGACAGCACGTTGATGCCCTGGGATTTGGAGAACAGCGACGAAAAGGCCGGCTTGGACTTCATCTTTCCGATCTCCCCGGGCAGCACCAGCGTGAGCAGGAAGGCCAGGGCCAAACCTGCCGCCATCCAGCCCACGGCAGCATTGAAGCCAAAGGCGGTGAGCAGCACCCCACCGAGGAAGAAGCCCACACCCTTGAGGGCGTTCTTGGATCCCGTGAGGATCGCCACCCACTTGAACAGCTGCTGCTGCCCCTGCTGCTGATCCTCCGGCGTTTCCGAAACCACCGTCTTGATGGCACTCTTGGCGCTCATCTTGTTGAGATCTTTGGCGATGCCGCTGATGGCCTGAGCGGTCATCACATAGATCACGCTCAACAGTTTCGGCCAACTTGCGGCGACGGGCATCAGCATCAACAACGCAAGAATCTGCAGCAGCGTTCCCACCCAGAGGGTGAGCCGAAGCCCATAGCGGGCACCGATCCAACCGCCGTAGAGGTTGGTGAGCACCCCAAACAGCTCATAAAAGAGAAACAGGAAGGCGATCTCGAGGGTGGTGTAGCCGAGTTGATGGAAGTGGAACACCACCAACATCCGCAGGGCTCCATCGGTGAGCGTGAAGGCCCAGTAGTTGGCGGTGACGATGCCGTATTGCTGCAGAGGGGAGAGCTTCATCCGTCCAGACCAACCACGTGGCAGGTGAGATCGGCCATGCGGCAGCTGTAGCCCCATTCGTTGTCGTACCAGGCAAACACCTTCACCTGGTTGCCATCGACAACCATCGTCGAGAGAGCATCGACAATCGAGCTGCGGTTGTCGTTGGTGTAATCGCAGGACACCAACGGGCGTTCCTCGTAACCCAGGATTCCCTTCAGAGGCCCTTCCGCAGCAGCTTTGAACGCAGCATTCACCTGCTCCACCGTGACGCTCTGCTTGAGCTCGAACACCGCATCGGTGAGCGATCCATTCAGCAGGGGAACACGAACGGCATGACCGTTGAGCTTGCCCTTCAGCTCAGGGAAAATCATCGCAATCGCCTTGGCCGAGCCGGTGGTGGTGGGAATGAGTGAGCTGAGCCCGGAGCGCGCCCGGCGCAGGTCGCTTTTGAACGAATCGATCGGCACCTGGGTGTTGGTGATGTCGTGAATGGTGGTGATCAGGCCGTGCTCGATGCCGAAGCTCTCGTGCACCACCTTCACCACAGGCGCCAGGCAGTTGGTGGTGCAGGAGGCGGCCGTCACCAACTTGTGGCGCGCCGGTTCATAGAGGTGGTGATTGATCCCGTAAACGATGTTGAGCGCGTCCTCACCGGAAACCACACCCTTCACGGGACAGGCAACCACCACCCGTTTGAGGCCCAGCTGATCGAAATAGGGATTGAGCGTCTCCGGCGTTTTGATCTTGCCGCTGGCTTCAAGCACCATCTCCACCCCCCGATCGCTCCAAGGCACGGCGGTGGGGTCCTTCTCGCTGGACCAGGTGAGGGCGGATCCCTCCACGCTGAATCCATCAGCACTGCTGGTGATGCCTCGATCCCAGCGACCATGCACAGAATCGAACTCCAGCAGGTGGGCCGCCGTTGCTGCATCGCCAGCGGGATCATTGACATGCACCAGTTCGATGCCGGGCCGTCCCCAGAGGGCCCGGAACACCAGGCGACCAATCCTTCCAAAGCCATTGATGCCGATCCGCATACCAGCTCCTTTGATCAATCAAATTATGTTGATCCAAACAGAGCGGGGGACACTGCTCTTGTGATCCAGAACACCCTCAACAGGGAGCAGTCGAGGCAGCTGCTCAAAGCACTGGCCGACCCGATCCGTCTCGACGTGATCCATGCGCTGGCACAGGGGGAACGATGCGTCTGTGACCTCACCGGTGAGCTCAACCTCTCCCAGTCGAAGCTCTCGTTCCATCTCAGGGTGCTGCGAGAGGCGGGACTGCTGACGGATCGGCAGAGCGGCCGATGGATCTACTACCGCCTGCAACCGGACGCCCTGGCAGCCCTGGAAGCCTGGCTGGCCGACCTACGCCTCCACTGCAGCCAGAGCGCTGCCCCCTGCCCGAGCTGACGATGGACCAACGGCTTTTCTTCCCGGCCACGGAACGCAACCGCGGCCCCATCGGAGATCTGCTGAAGCAGCTCTTGCCTGGCTCAGGAGCCGTGCTGGAACTGGCCAGCGGCAGTGGTGAGCACGCCGTCTGCTTTCAGCAGCGCTTTCCACATCTGCACTGGCAGGCCAGCGATCCGGATCCAGACCATCGCGCCAGCATCAACGCCTGGATCCAGCACCAGGGTCTGAGCCAGGTGATGCCAGCAGCCCTCAACCTCGATGTTGAACACCGCCCCTGGCCCCTGCCCCAGAACCTCCAAGGGACCGTGAAGGCTGTTGTGTGCATCAACCTGCTGCACATCAGCCCAGCCAGCTGCACGGATGCCGTGCTCGAGGAATCAGCCCTGTTGCTGCCCAGCGGCGCCCACTTGATCATTTATGGCCCATTCAGGCGCAATGGTGCTCACACCAGTGCAAGCAATGCCGCCTTCGACCAATCCCTGAGAGAACGCAACCACCAATGGGGATTGCGGGAGCTGAATCACGTAAAAGCCATCGCCGCCAAGGCTGGCTTCAACACCGAAAACGTGGTCTCCATGCCCGCCAACAATCTGACTTTGGTGTTTCAGCGCGCTTGAGCCCCATCTCGCTTGCCAGCGTCTGGAAGGCCACCGACAATCACGCGGTATCTCCGGTGTGAGCGATGGATCTGACTGATTTCCTAGCGAAGCTGCTGATCGGTTCAGCCATCACCTTGAGCCTGGCGTTCCTTTGTAAGACAGTTTTTCCTCGGTTCACCAAGCGAAGCAAAACCGACTTCGACGACTTTGTGCTCAATGCCTTCGCCGCTTCGGTGGTGCCTTTCGGCTTGGTGGTCACGCTGATCCTTGCTCAGGATGATTTGGGCTTGCCCAACAACATTGCCAGGGCCTACGACACATCGCTGCGCATTGTTGGCACGATCATTCTGATTCGGTTGGTCAACCGAATCGGAGCGCGATTCCTTTTCGGATTGGTGCGCCGTGCAGGCGCGGATGATCTTCAACAACTCCTCCAAAGCCTGCTCCCTCTGCTGAAAACAGTGGTGTGGGCGATCGGCACCTTGGTGTTGCTGCAGAGTCTGGGCGTGAAGATGACAGTGATCTGGGGTTTGCTTAGTGCCGGCGGCATCGGCATTGGCTTGGCCCTGAAAGAACCGGCCCAGGAATTGTTCGCCTACCTAATGATTCTTCTGGACAAGCCTTTCACCGTTGGGCAATTCATCACGGTGGGCTCCACCTCAGCAACGGTGGAACGCATCGGTGTTCGCTCCACCCATCTGCGCAGCCTGCGCGGCGAACAGGTGGTGATGAGCAACTCAACCCTTACAGGCTCCACCATCCTCAATTTCGCTGAAATGGCGCAACGCCGGATGATCTATTCGATTGGCGTCACCTACAGCACATCGCTCGAGCAGATGAAGGCAATCCCCACGATGGTTCAGGCCGTGATCGACGCTCAGGCCCACAGCACCTTCAACCGCTGCCACTTCACCGAATTTGCTGATTCAAGTTTGAATTTTGAACTGGTTTATTACATCGATACGCGCGATTTCACGGTCGCTCTGAACGAACAGCAAGCCATCAACCTCGGAATCATGGAGGCCTTCGCCCAAGCAGGCATCGACTTTGCCTTCCCAAGCAGGACGCTCTATTTGGAGGGAGACTCACTCGCCGGCAAAGCCTCCTGAGCCGTGGGCACAGCAGAGCGCCAAACAACACCACCGATCAACAGGGCCAAGGCCGCCACAGCAGCGGTAAAGGGGATCAGGCGACGACGATCAGGACTGGAAGCAAGGGCGATCTGGCTGGAGAGGTTGTCGCGTCGAGATGCCAGAAATGTCCCCTGCCGGCAGCGGGTGCACACCGTGTTGGTGACGCCTGCACTCTTCAACTTGAAGCCGTAACGACCCGGAATCTCAACGGGTGTTCCACAGCTGGAACAAGGGAGAGAAAAAACTGCCATGGGGAATCTGCCCTCAATCCAGATCTATCACCCCGGTTTCACTCCAACGGAACGTCACCCGTGGCACAAACAGAACCCCAGCAGAGGCTGTGGTCCGCCGTCCAGAAGGGCTGCACCTCCCGCCAGTCCTCGCCCTCACCAACCCGCATCATCATCTGGCCGCTGCCGTCATGGACAAATTCGACGCGCTGCTGATTCCAGGTCAACAGCCAGCGCTCTCCAGGACTGGCGGCCACCATCCGACAGGGACTCCAGGCCTGCTGCGCGATCCGGCAGCGCATCGAAGCCGCTGCTGCTGAGCCCCCAGCTGCAGAGCTGCCCATCAGCAGCAGAGCCGCGGTCCAGAGCTGAATGCGAAACACAGACACAGACTCGGCAGCACGCTGGCGAAAGGCCTCCTTTTCACCATGGGGCCGTGCGATGGTCACGCCGTTGAGGCGCACCGGATCTCTTCAGGGTTTGGTGTCTGTCAGGATTTGATCAGACCAGTTGCTGATCGTGCCGCGTTTTCAAGCCCGCGTCCTCGTGCGTCTGCGCCCCTCCGTACTCGATCCAGCCGGAGAAGCCGCGCGTGGTGCCGCTGAACGACTTGGGGTGGAAGGCCTCAGCAAGCTGCGGATCGGTAAAGCCGTGGAAATGGAGCTTGAGGCTCCTGATGAGGCCGAGGCCCGCCGCAGGTTGGAACTGCTCAGTGATCGCTTGCTGGCCAACCCGGTGATCGAAGACTGGAGCCTGGAGCTGGAGCAGTCATGAGCATCGGGGTCATCGTTTTTCCCGGCTCCAACTGCGACCGGGATGTGCAATGGGCAACCGAGGGTTGCCTTGGTATGAGCACGCGTCGGGTCTGGCATGAGGAGACAGACCTGAGCGGCTTTGACGCCATCGTTCTGCCGGGCGGTTTCAGCTACGGCGACTACCTGCGTTGCGGCGCCATTGCCCGCTTCGCACCAGCCCTGCAGTCCTTGATCGACTTTGCAGCCAAGGGCGGTCGCGTGCTCGGTATCTGCAACGGATTTCAGGTGCTCACGGAACTGGGCCTGCTCCCCGGCGCCCTCACCAGGAACCGCGATCTGCACTTCATCTGTGAAGACGCACCCCTCAAGGTGGTGAGCCAGCGCACGGCCTGGATGCAGGGGTACAACGATGGGGCCCTGACCCTGCCGATCGCCCACGGTGAAGGCCGCTACCAGTGCAGCGATGACACGCTCAAGCAACTTCAGGACGACGACGCCATCGCCCTGAGCTACGGCAACAACCCCAACGGGTCGGTGTCCGACATCGCAGGCATCACCAATGCCAGCGGCAGCGTTCTTGGCCTGATGCCCCACCCCGAGCGTGCCTGTGATCCGGCCACGGGAGGAACCGACGGCCGCCGCATGCTGGAAGCCCTGCTGGGCTGATGCCAACCCGCCGGACGCTGCTGATCTCAGGAGCATCCACGATCATCACGGCCCTGCTCTCCCCCAGGGCCATGGCGGCCCAGCGCAGGCTGAAACCCTTGAAGCCTGGATCACGCATCCGCGCCGTGAATCCCGGCACCTGGATGGATCCGGACACAGATCTCCAAGCCTTGCGCGAACGCTGCGATCAACAGCAGTGGCACCTGGAGATTCCCGCGGCCGTCACCCGTCAATGGCGCTATTTCTCGGGAACCGACCAGGAACGGGTTGAGGATCTGAGGTCAGCCTGGAACGATCCAACTGTGGATGCCGTGATGACCCTTGGCGGGGGCTGGGGGGCCGCCCGCGTGCTCGAAGCCGGTTTTCGTTTTCCGCGCCATCCCAAATGGAGCCTGGGGTTCTCCGACACCAGCTCCCTGCTGCTGGCCCAGTGGGCTGCTGGCCTGCCGGGGGCCATCCATGGATCCAGCGGCGGCACAGAGACGCAATGGCAACGCACGGTGGACTTGCTCTGCGGGCGTCCGGTGGCGCCCCTGCTGGGCGAGCCACGACGGCAGGGGATCGCCCGCGGACCCTTGGTGGTCACCAACCTGACCGTGGCGACCAACCTGATCGGCACGCCCTGGCTTCCCTCCCTGAAGGGGGCCATCCTGGTGCTGGAAGACGTGGGCGAAGCGCCCTACCGGGTTGATCGGATGCTGACCCAGTGGCGCAGCGCAGGCCTGTTGCAGCAGTTGGCAGGGGTGGCCTGCGGCCGCTTCAGCTGGGCTGAAGACGACATCCTTCCCGGCGATTTCACGATGGACGAGATCCTGGAGGAACGCCTGGGCGATCTGGGCATTCCGCTGGTGCTGAATCTGCCGCTGGGCCATGGACGGCCCAACCAGGCCTTGCCCCTGGGAGCGCAGGCACAGCTGGACGGCAACCACGGCCTGCTCAGCCTGATGGCCTGATCAAAGCGTGACGCTGCTCACGATCGAGCAGCCCAACAAAAAAAGGGGGTCTTTCGGCCCCCCGTCGATAGATCAATTGATCATGATGATCAGGCAGCGACGGCAGCCTTGGGATCAAGAGCACCCTTGGCGTAGAGGCCGGCGTAGTAGGTGATGCTCTGCTGCTGGATCTTGCTGGCGTTGCCAGCAGCCCAGAACTGCTGGTAACGGTCCAGGCAGACCTGCTTCATGTACTTGCGAGCAGGCTTGTTGAAGTGGCGGGGGTCGAAGTTGGAAGGATCGGCCATGGCCGCTTCACGCACAGCAGCGGTGAAGGCGAGACGGTTGTCGGTGTCGATGTTCACCTTGCGCACACCGTTGCGGATGCCTTCCTGGATTTCCTCGACGGGAACGCCGTAGGTCTCGGGGATGGCACCACCGTGCTTGTTGATCATCTCCAGCCATTCCTGCGGAACGGAGGAGGAGCCGTGCATCACCAGGTGGGTGTTGGGAATGGCTTTGTGGATCTCAGCGATGCGGCTGATGGCCAGCACTTCACCCGTGGGCTTGCGGGTGAACTTGTAAGCGCCGTGGCTGGTACCGATGGCGATGGCCAGGGCGTCGCACTTGGTCTTGGCGACGAAGTCGGCAGCCTCAGCGGGATCGGTGAGCAGCATGTCCTTGGACAGCTCGCCCTCGAAACCGTGGCCGTCTTCGGCTTCACCCTTGCCGGTTTCCAGGGAGCCCAGGCAACCCAGCTCACCCTCAACGCTCACGCCCACAGAGTGAGCGAAGTCCACCACCTGCTTGGTGACGTTGACGTTGTAGTCGTAGCTGGCGGGAGTCTTGGCGTCGGCTTCCAGGGAACCGTCCATCATCACGGAGGTGAAGCCGTTGATGGCAGCGGAGTAGCAGGTGTCAGGAGCGTTGCCGTGGTCCTGGTGCATCACCACAGGGATGTGGGGATAGGTCTCAGTCGCGGCCAGGATCAGGTGACGCAGGAAGATCTCACCGGCGTAGCTACGGGCTCCGCGGGAAGCCTGGAGGATCACAGGGCTGTCGGTCTCGTCAGCCGCTTCCATGATGGCCTGGACCTGCTCCAGATTGTTCACGTTGAACGCAGGAATGCCATAGCCGTTTTCAGCGGCGTGGTCGAGCAGGAGCCGAAGCGGAACGAGCGCCATAGGAAAAGTCTGAAACGGAGAACCTTGACGGATAAGACTCCGCCGGGCGACGACTTTACCTAGTTGTGTTCCAATTGTCACCAAGCCCTGTTGAACGAACGACAGAGCTTGGTGAAATCCGATTCAGTAGGTGTAACCAGCGACAAACAGCTGCTCATCCGAGGAAGGCTGTGATCCAGGCAAGTACTGACCTCGAGAAGCTTCAGAGTTGGCCTGAGCTCTTGCAAGCAGGGCTTTCTGACCAGCTTCCAGGTTGGAACCAGCCCAGCCTTTGAGGCAGGAGTGCTGAAGAGCACGGCCATAGGAGAAACCCAGGTTCCACTTGGCTTTGCGCTCAATGCTGTTCATGTGATTGAGGTAAACCGAGGCGGCCTCTTCACTCAGGCCTCCGGAGAGGAACACGATGCCGGGGACACTGGCAGGAACACTTCTTTCAAGGGTTCGCACCGTCATGGCAGCAACTTTTGCTGGATCGGCCTTCTCTGCACAATCAGCCCCTTGAACGGTCATGGAAGGCTTCAGAAGAGTGCCTTCGAGCAGAACACCGTTGGCGTGACAAGCGTGATAAACCTCCTGAATCACATGCTCCTGGATACGAGCTGTGGTTTCGATGCTGTGATTGCCGTCCATCAGGATTTCGGGCTCCACGATCGGCACCAAACCTGATTCCTGAACAGAGCGGGCATAACGGGCAAGGCCCCAAGCGTTTTCGCGAATGGAGAGCGCTGAAGGACAGCCATCTGCCGTGATCTGCAGCACAGCACGCCACTTAGCGAAGCGTGCACCTTGGGCGTAGTAGTCGGCAGCACGCTCAACCAACCCATCAAGGCCAGTGCAAAGAGTCTCGACGGCATTGGCTCCACCCAGGGGCCTCAGGCCCTTATCAACCTTGATGCCGGGGATGATTCCAAGCTTGCCCAATTTGTCGACCATCGACTCGCCATCGGCGTGGCTTTGGAACAGGGTCTCTTCGTACAGAATGGCGCCGCTGATGAATTCACCCAAGCCTGCTGTGGTGAAGAGCATTCCGCGGTAAGCCTGACGGTTCGCTTCCGTGTTCTCGACACCGATTGAGCCGAGACGTTTACCAATTGTCTTGGTGGATTCGTCAACAGCCAAGATCCCCTTACCAGGAGCGGCTAGGGCTTGGGCTGTAGCCATCAGTTCCGAGGAGTAATCCGCCAGAGCCATGGGGTCGATTCATTGGAAAGCAATTCTTCGATCTGAAGCGACAAACCAATTGACTTGAGTTACAAAAACGCCTTCAAATTGGAACCAAGAGATTGCATCATTTGGCGCAATCAGTTGTGAGCAAGTGACGTCTGTGCTTGGTCGCAGGCCACACGACTGGCCACGCCCTCGGCCAGTCCAGGCAGCATCGGTCGCCCACTGCGGATGCTCTCGGCCCACCAGCCCAGCACCCTGGCCACAGGGGCGATGCGGCCATCCGACCAGGTTTCAGGGAAGGCGAAATCGGCATCGGCTTGAACGGCGCGGAAGGGCTCACCGAGCGGGGCGTGCTGAAGCTCAAAGCCGTGGACGTAGTCCTTCTGATTGGTGCTGCTGAGCAGCAGCGATCCCGACGACCCCACCACATCCAGGCAGAACCCGCGACCGTTGCGCGACACGGAACTGAGGCTGACCTGCGCCGGCACCGGCAGGTCCTGCCTCCCCTGCCAATGGGCCACGGTCTGCAGCAGCGACACATCGGGGGCGTCCACGGCGGCCAGGCCACCCTCTGGGTGGGGGCGTTGCTTGATCGAAACGCTGTTCAGGGCCTGAACGGCCCCCAGGGGACCGATCAGCCAGGCCAGCATGTCCATGGCATGGGTTCCGAGGGCTCCGATCACACCGCCGCCCTGATCCGCCTGCGCATACCAGTTCCAGCCGCGCTGGGGATCGGCACGGCTGCCCATCAACCAGTCGAGCTTCACCAGCCAGGGCGTGCCGACGGCACCGGCCTGCAGAAGGCGTGCGGCCTGCATGAACAGGGGAACAGCGCGGTATTCGTAGTCAACAGCCACCGACAGTCCCCGTGCCAGGGCCAGCCGCTGCAGCTCGCGGGCTTGATCGGCATTCAGCGCGATGGGCTTTTCCAGCAGCAGATGCTTGCCCGCCTCCAGGGCCCGGCGGGCCAGGTCGAAGCGAGGAGCCGGTGGGGTGGCAATGATCACCGCGTCCACCGCGGGATCAGACAGCAGGGCATCCCAGTCACTGAATCCCTTCAAGCCATGGGCGGCCGTGGCGGCATCCAAGCGCTCCTGGCGCGGGTGCCAAAGCGCCACTGCCTCGAGATCAGTCGCTGCCGCAAGGGCCGGCAGGTGCACCTTCTCCCCGAAGCCGAGACCGGCGACGGCAACACCAAGGGGTTGTGGGGACATCTCAGCTGGAGAGGGGTTCGGTGCAGACAGCCTCAATCACGGAGGTGATCAGCCCGTCATCGCCGGCAGGCTGCCATTGGGCACGAAAACGCGGCAAACCATTCACCTGTTTGTCGCGATACAGCTCCTGGGAGCAGTCCAGCTGCATCACATAGAGCTCGCCGGAGGGCTGATCTCCCTCTTCAGTGGCCGCTGGAGTGAAGCGGCTGAGCACGGTTCGGTATCCATCCCGATCGATGCGCACACTGCCGCGATCCCACCACTGCTGGCCCGCGTCAGTGGCAGGCACCTCGATCCATTCCACGGGACCCGCCAGCACGGGGGCGACCCAGCAGACCAAGGCCAGGATCAGAACGCAACCAGCTCGGATCATGCGCTGGTGAGCTCCATCGGTTTGCAGCCGTGCAGGCGCAGAAGATTGGCCAGTGTGGAGCGCAGCTGGGTGCGGGGAACGATCGTGTCCACGAAGCCGTGCTCCTGCAGATATTCAGCCGTCTGGAAATTGTCGGGCAGCTTCTCCCGCAGGGTCTGTTCGATCACCCTGCGCCCAGCGAAACCAATCAAGGCCTTCGGTTCCGCCAGGATCAGATCGCCCAGCATGGCGAAACTGGCGGTCACACCCCCCGTGGTGGGGTGGGTGAGCAAGGGCATGTAGAGCAACTCGGCTTCGCGGTGGCGTTCCAGCGCTCCGGAGATCTTCGCCATCTGCATCAGGCTGAGCATCCCCTCCTGCATCCGGGCACCGCCGGAGGCACAAACGATCAGCAGCGGCAGCTTGCGGGCGGTGGACTCCTCGATCAGACGGGTGATTTTCTCCCCGACCACCGAGCCCATCGATCCCCCCATGAAGCGGAAGTCCATCGTTGCCAGACCCATGGGGATGCCTTCCACCCGGCAGAGCCCGGTGACGACACCATCCCGTAGCCCCGTTGAGGCCTGACTTTCCCTCAGCCGGTCGGCGTAGGCGCGCCGGTCTTTGAATCCGAGGGGATCCACCGGTGACAGATCCGCATTCAGCACCTGGAAGCTGTCGGGGTCCGCAATCAGTGCGATGCGTTCAGCACTGTCGATCCGGTGGTGATGGCCGCAGTTGGCGCAAACACTGGCGTTGAGTTTCAGGTCTTTGAGATAAACGACCTGACCACACTCCGGGCATTTGCTCCACAGCCCATCGCCTTCATCGGGTTCCTGCTTGATGTTGGCGACGTACTGACCCTTGCGGCGATCAGCAAACCAATCGAACAGAGACACACAGAGCTGTCAGCTCACACCATTAAAAGCCGGACTGGGAATCGACGCCGGGGAATCAAGCGCCAGGCCACCACGTTGGTGAAGCTGCCGACGCAGGCGCCCAGCAGGCCGGCCCAAGCCAGGATCAACCCTTCCATCGGGTCCGACCGCGGCTCGTGCGTCCCCGGATCAGATCGATGGCAATGAACTCTTCGTCCGGCAGAAGAACAGGGGTCTCGAAGACCACGCGGCCATCGGGTTCCTGCGGATCCACCACCACACCGAGAGGCTCCTGCCCCGCAGGAGTGCTGGAGAGATAGGCGAAATAAATGCGACGGGCCTGGGCGATCAGCGAGCGGCTGTCAATGCGATCCCAGCGGGGCGTCGAGGGCGCCCCCGAGGCTCCGCGGATTTCAAAGGAGGGCGTTGACAAAGAAATAGAGCCCACCTGATCACTCAGATGGGCCCATTGTAGAGACGATTGTTGGTGGGAGAAGCGATCAGCTGAGCTTGTTCTTCTCTTCGATCATGCGGTGAATGATCGGAGTGAGGATAAGTTCCATCGCGAAGCCCATCTTGCCGCCGTTCACCACGATGCTGGTGGGGCTGGACATGAAGGAATCGTGGATCATGTTCAGCAGGTAACCGAAGTCGATCCCCCACTTCTCACGAGCACCCTTGCGGAAGTGGATGATCACGAAGCTTTCATCCGGGGTCGGGATGTTCCGGCAGATGAAGGGGTTGGAGGTGTCCACGGTGGGAACACGCTGGAAGTTGATGTCGGTCTGGCTGAACTGCGGGCAGATGTGATTGATGTAATCAGGCATCCGGCGCAGGATCGTGTCAACGATCGCTTCAGCGGTATAACCACGCTCAGCGTTGTCGCGGTGGATTTTCTGAATCCACTCAAGGTTGGTGATCGGCACCACACCCACCAGGAGGTCGGCCAGGGCGGCAACGTCGTAACCCTCGCCCTTCACACCGCCGTGGAGGCCTTCGTAGAACAGCACATCAGTGCCGGTCGGGATGTCTTCCCAAGGCGTGAACTGACCCGGCTCAAGGTTGACGCCAAGACGAGCGTTGTGTTCAGCCGCTTCTTCAACGCTGTGGAGGTAGTAGCGCTTCTGACCAGCACCGGTTTCGCCATAGGTGCGGAACAGTTCCTCGAGCTTGTCGAAGAGGTTGGCCTCAGGGCCGAAGTGGGAGAAGTTCTCACCCTTGGCCAGGGCATCCGCCATGGCCTGTTTCATGGGCATCCGCTCGTAGCGGTGGTAGCTATCGCCTTCCACCACTGCAGGGGTAATGCCTTCCCTCGCAAAGATGTGCTCGAAGGCGCGCTTGACGGTGCTGGTTCCAGCTCCGGAAGAACCGGTAACAGCGACAACCGGATGACGCTTCGACATCGACGCAGGGACTACGGGCCCGGCGATCCTGCCAGATCAGGGCCCGATTGCACCAATCTCTGGCTTACAGAGCTTTGAGCAATTGCTCACCCATAGCGCGACAACCCAGCTGGGTGCAGCCTTCTGCCATGAGATCACCCGTGCGGAAGCCACCGGCCAGAACGGCATCCACAGCGGCCTCAAGATCATCGGCAGCCGCGGCCTGTTTGAGGCCGATGCGCAGCATCATTGCGGCCGACAGCACCATGGCCATGGGATTGGCCTTGTCCTGACCGGCGATGTCGGGAGCTGAACCGTGCACAGGCTCAAACAAACCAGGGCCCTCACTGCCGAGGGAGGCTGAGGGCAGCATGCCGATGGAGCCGGTGAGCATCGCAGCCTCATCGCTGAGGATGTCGCCGAAGAGGTTGCCGGTGAGCAGCACATCGAACTGGCGGGGATCACGCACCAGCTGCATCGCCGCGTTGTCCACATACATGTGGCTCACCTCCACAGCGCCGTAGCTGGGCGCCATGGCATCCACGCGGTCCCGCCAAAGCTGGCTCACATCGAGCACATTTGCCTTGTCCACCGAGCAGAGCCGGGCCCGCCGCTCCTGGGCGATCTCAAAGGCCACCTTCGCGATGCGATCAACCTCCGAGGCGGAGTAGGTCATGGTGTTGAAGCCGCGCTCGTCCCCCTCGGTCTCAATGCGTCCCTTGGGCTGACCGAAGTAGATCCCCCCGGTGAGTTCCCGCACCACCATCAGGTCCACCCCCTCGATCACCTCACGCTTGAGGCTGCTGGCATCGATGAGGGCCGGAACAATCTTCACCGGCCGCAAATTGGCAAACAGCTCCATGCCGGCGCGCAGGCCAAGCAGGCCGGTTTCGGGGCGTTTCTCTCGGGGAAGACTGTCAAAACGGGGGCTGCCGATGGCGGCGAGCAAAACCGCATCGGCTGCCTTGCAGGCTTCGAGGGTGCTGGCGGGCAACGGCTCACCGGTGGCATCGATAGCGCTGCCACCGATCGGATGCTCTTCAAAGCTCAACGAAAAGCCATGGCGCTGGCTCACCACCTCCAGCAGCTGACGGGCGACAGCGGTGATCTCGGGGCCGATGCCATCACCGGGCAGGAGAACAACGCGGTGCTGAGCCATGACGGTGCGGTGCGGCAGGTCGACCGCTGAGGTTACTGAGGGGTGTCCCGCTTGAGCTCCCGCAGGGTCTTGGCCATCTCCGGCAGCTTGCTGAAGGTGGTGGCACATCGCAGCCAGAGACGATTCGGAATCGCGGGGAAACCACTCACCACCGCTCCGGGGTCCACATCAGCGTGAATACCAGTCTTGGAGCTGGCGATGGCGCGATCGCCGACGACAACACGATTGGCGACCCCCACCTGGCCCGCCAGGATCACCCCCTGGCCGATGTGGGCGCCGCCGGCGATGCCCACCTGGGAGGCGAAGGCGCAGCCACGGCCGGTGGTGACGCCATGGCCAATCTGCACCAGGTTGTCGATCTTGGTGCCGGCACCAATGCGGGTCTCGCCGACGGAAGGGCGATCAATGGTGGTGCCGCTACCCACCTCAACGCCGTCTTCAAGAACCACCTGGCCGGTCTGCGGCATTTTTCGCCAGCCCTTGGCCGTCGGCACAAAGCCGAACCCTTCGGAGCCGACGACGGCATTGGAGTTCACCACACAGCCCCGCCCGAGACGGCTGCCGGGGTGGAGCACGGCATTGGCGTGCAGCTCACAGCCATCACCCACCACCACGTTGTCGTAGATCACCACCCCGGGATGAACGATGCAGTCGGCACCAAGACGGCTTCCCTCCCCGATGCAGACCCGCGGGCCCACCGCTGTGCCGGGGCCCACCACAGCCCGTTCATCGATCACCGCCGAAGGGTGAATCTCCGCCAAGGGCCGGCGGCGGGGATGCAACTGATCGAGGGCTTCAGCAAAGGCCAGACGCGGATCCGCGAAGACCGCAAATGCGATGCCACGCTGCGAAGCCAGATCAATCAGATCCTGTTGGTCGGGCAGTAACAGGGCACCCACGCCGCTGGCGCCCAAAGCCGCCATCAGGGCATTGCCCTTCTCCAGAAAGCTGAGCTGGGCGGCTGAGGCCTGATCGAGTGAAGCGGCACCCTCAAGCCATGGGTCCAAGCCCGGCTGGCTCCAACGCAGGCCTGCATCACCGGTCTGCAAAACCTTGATCAGGGTGCTGAAACGCATGGAGGCCAGGGCAGTCCGGCGGATCGTAGACGTGGTTAACGGCTGCGAAGCACCAGACCATCGCGATGCACCACCACCGGGGAGGACTCCCCCGGTGATGGGTCATTCATCGCGGCCCGCAACTGGTCGCTGTCCATCGAACAGAGCCCACGGCCCAGGTCCTCCCCATCGGGGTCCAGCAACTGAACGGGTTGATTAGCGGCGAACTCACCCCGCACCGCCGTCACACCCACCAACAGCAGAGAAGCACCACGGTGCTGCAGGGCAGCACAGGCCCCCGCATCCAGCTGCAGTTCACCCTCAGGCTGAAGCACGTGGGCCAGCCAACTGCGTCGGTTGCCCAGGGGTTCGGGGTGGGGATGGAACACCGTCCCCCCCCGTTCCCCCTGCAACAAAGCCTCGAGGCGAGCGGTGTCGCGGCCATCGGCGAGCTGCACGGTGATGCCACTGGCGGTGGCGATGCGGGCTGCCGCCAGCTTCGTGGTCATGCCCCCGGTGCCCCAGCGCCCCCCGACTCCAGCCCCCTGTTCCAAGGAGTCCAACTCCCGGGGGTGGCGAACATCCGAGATCGGTTCGGCGTTGGCATCAACCCGCGGGTCCGAGGAATAAAGGCGATCAACATCCGTGAGCAGGATCAGTTGCTGGGCTTCAAGGGCGGCAGCCACCAACGCCGAGAGGGTGTCGTTGTCGCCGAAGCGCAACTCCGCCGGCGAGAGGGCATCGTTCTCGTTGATCACCGGCAGCACCCCCCAGCTCAGCAGCTGCCGCAAAGTGCCCGAAGCGTTCTGATACCGACGGCGATCGGCCAGGTCGGAGCGGGTCAGCAGCACTTGCGCCACGGAACGACCATGGCGTTCCATGGCCCGTTCGTACAGCGCCATCAGCGCGCCCTGGCCGATGGCCGCAGCCGCCTGCAGGGCCACCACCGTGTCGGGTCGGTTGGTGAGGGCCAACTTCTGACAGCCCAGCCCAACGGCACCACTGGTGACCAGCACCACCTGGTCACCGCGGTCCATGGCCCCTGCGAAGCAGCGGGCGTAGCCATCAATCGTGGTGGCGGTCTCCCCCCGAAGCAGGCTGGTGCCGATTTTCACGACCCAAAGGGTCATGCTGAAGGCGCCCCCATCACGCGGGCCATGGCGCGTTCAAACCGCTGCACCCGGTCATGGCGGCAGGGCTTGCCGTCGTCTCGAACCGGTCGAACCAACACCGTGTAAAGCCCCATTCGGTTGCCGCAGATCACATCCGTGAAAAGGCGGTCGCCGATCATCGCGATCGCCTCCGGGGGCAGCGCGAGATCGCGAACCACGCTGCGCAGGGCGCCACGGCGGGGCTTGCCGGCACCAAAGGTGAAGCTGACCTGCAGCTGATCAGCCACGGCCGCAATCCGATCGCGGGAAGGGTTGTTGCTGAACAGGTGCAACTGCAGGCGGCGGCCGGCATCAACCAGCCAGTCGCGCACCGGCCCTGGCAGGGTTACGTCACGACCGGGCAGAAGGGTACGGTCGACGTCGATGACGGCGGCCTTCAGGCCGTGGGCCGTGAGGTGGGGCAACGAAAGCTGGGCAATGGTGAGGTGGGGATCCCAATCGGGGGTCAGCCAGTGCTGTGCCGTCAATCCGGCCATTCACGCTCCTCCAGTTCCGCCTCAATCAGGGGTTGAACGCGGTCGAGCTCATCCTCGCTCAGCAGCACCGCCTGGCCATCCACCATCCGCACCAACACCAGGAAGGGATCGAGGGGGATGTAGAGACCGTATTCCTCCGCGTCGACCATGAAGCTCACCAGCAGCTCAAAAGTCTCGGCGTCCTCATCAACATCGTCGTCCTCTTCCAGCTCGTCGAGCTCGTCCTGATCCGGCTCCTCCAGTTCGCCACTGACGGTGAGGGTGATCGCCGATCGCACCAAAACCAAGTCGTGCTCCTGGAGCACCACATCAGCCACCGAGAGAATTGGCTCGCTGCTGGCAACTTCCGTAATCGGCACCGGCTCTGCATCGTCATTGAGCCGAAACAGCGACACCGGTGTGTCGACCGGCGAGAGCAGGGCGTAGTCCTGCCCCTCGATGGGGATCAGATGCTCGAGGAAACACAGCAGGTCATGGCCCTCGCGGTCGCGGACCAGCAGGGTGGGGTGATCGCTGCTCTTACCGGGGCCCGACTCAGACATCGACGCGGCTCTGACTGGGCTCAGGATCCACCATCGCCCGCCCCGGCGCCCGACCTTGACGCACTCTGTTGGGCCGGTTTGAGCTCCGGACCCTCCGCCAGCCATTGCTCCAGCAGCAGGGCAGCAGCTGCACTGTCCAGACGTCCGCTGCGATCGCCCGTCAGCCCGAACTGTTCACCGGCCGCCCAGGTGCTGCTGTGTTCATTCACCCAGGCCAAGGGCAAATCGAGGGCGGCAGCCAGGCGCAGGCCGTAACGCTGGCAATGCTCCGCCTGGGCCGTGGGCTGGCCCGCGGCATCCAGGGGCAAGCCCACCACGAGCCCCTGCACCGACCGTTCACGGCAGTGGGCCCGCAGAACGACCAGATCCGCATCAAAGCGACCACGACGCAGGGCAGCGAGGGGCGTGACGCTGATGCCCAGGGCATCGCAGCCGGCCAGGCCGATGCGCCGCCGGCCCACATCGAGGCTGAGGATCGAACAGGGACGCGGCCGCATCAGTGCCGATCACCCAGGCTTGGTGTGGGCAAAGGTGTGCCCTGAGGCCGCAATCGGCCCAGCACCTGATCGAGCGATCGGGTCAGCTGCAGGTTGCGCTGGGGTGACTGACGCCGCCACATGCTGCGTCCGAGCAGCAGCTGCTCGTCGCCGCGGGTCCAGCCCTCCGCCTCCAGGATCCGGCCGAGGGGGGCATCGTCAAAGGCCGTGAGCAGCCCGCGGGGGCGGCCGCGCTGAAGGATCCCGTTCAAAACCTGGGGAAGGGCCTGATCCAGCCGGGGATCCCAGGCGACGTCGCGCATCAGTTCCAGGAACCCTGCCTCTCCCGCATCGGGAAGGCGGATGCAGCCGGCCAACACAGCATCTCCAGCCATCAGCACGCCGCAGCCGGGGCCGTTGCGGTCCAGCAGATCCAGCCAATGGCGGTCGGTGATCTGACGCAGGTGGCTGTGGCTGCCGCCCTGCTCGATCGGCCAGAGCAATTGGGCGGTGCGGCGGTTCAAAGCCGCCCAGCGCAGACCCCCTGGCAACGGATCGGTGCCATTTGGATCAACCCCAGCCCCTGGTGGACACCAGCACTGATACGGACGAAGCGGTTGAAAGCCCAGCTCCCGCAGCAGGGCAATGGCATCGGCATCGGTGGCCGGGCAGCGGATCACCCAGCTGCAGATCTGGGCCGTCCACGACTGCAAAGCCTGCTGAAGCAGGGACTGCTGAATGGTGCGCTGGCTGTGATCGTCCAGCGGGCCCAGCAGCTCCGGCAGACGAAGGATCCAGCAGCTGCCGCGGCGGTTGAACGGCCGGGCCACCACACTGGCCACCGGGCGATCTCCCGCGAGGGCGATCAGGCAACGGGGCGAACGGCTGGGGAGCAGATCGGGAAAGCGTTGCTCAACTCTGGAGAGCCATTCACCGATCAGAAAACCCTGAAAGCGTGAAAGCTGATCGATCGGCGCGTCCTGAACCCACTGGGCCAGGTGGGCCGGATTAAGGGGCTCAATGCGGATGGAGGTGGTCTTGGGTTCTGTCACAGGACACCCTCAACCCCAACTGCTCACAATGTATCGCTCATTCCAGGCCTGGCCGCACCAACACCAGGGGGGTGCGCTCATCGGCATTGCCGGCGGGATTGGGACGCAGGGCCCGGCCCAGCAAGCCCTCATCACAGCCGGGGCTGGAGGCCAGCACCTTCACGCGGCCGAGGTCGTTGACGTCGACGATGGCAACGTCGACCCCGAGTTCGGCAGAAGCATCACGACAGAACTGCTCAGCCCGGGATGGACCAAGAACAATGGTCTGGTCATAGGGCGGTGTGGTGCCGGTGATGTCGTCGATCAAGCGGGCCTGGTCACCGGCGAGGCGATAGAAGCCACCGGGGATGCCCACCAGCTTCATCAGCAGACCCCCCAGCCAGGCGGCCAGCACCCGGGTGGGCCCCACCAGATCGATCAAGGTCTGCATGCCGCAGGCCGTGGCCAGGCTGCTGGTGGGATGAAACACGCGGCAGGCCAGGCGCGCCACCATGCCGGGTTCCACCTCACTGGGATGGCGGTAGCGACCCTGGATCACCGCCACGGGGGTCTCGCCGATGGTGAGGATGTCGCCGGGCTGCACCAGATCGGCGGCGTAGGTGCGCAGGACGTCGATGGCGTCATCCAGGGGGCCGAGCAGGTGGGTGCGCAGCGGCAAGACGCGGCAGCCTTCCCCCTGGCGGAAGTGAGCTTGATCGGGCTGCAGAGGTTCAGGACGGCTCAAGGGCACCAGCACGCCCTGACGGCGCTGCAAGCGACCGAAGGGTCCGTAATTCACCCAGTGGGCATCCACCCAGAGGCTGTCGATGCGAGCGGATGGGGTCGGGCCGGTGATCTCGATCGAGACCCGGGCACGCGTGGTTTTGCGTCCTTTGACGATGTAGGCCGCCCAGTAGCCGTCTGCGCGGGTCTCCTCGTCGGGATGGTCGGCAATGATCCGCGTTGTCACCTCCAGGCCGGCGGGATCAGAGGACCCCAGCAGCACGGGCTCGACCCGCAGCTCCGGCACAAAAATCTCCATGCGGGGGTGGGGGTTGCTGATCTCCAGCACACCCTCGATGCGGAGCCGCCCGCCCAGGTCATCAACACGCCAGTCGCGCGGGGTCATCCGCAACGGTGAAGCAGGCCTGAGGCGATGGCGGAGCTCCAGCCAGGCCACAGCAAGTCCTAGGCCGAGCGGAGCAAGCAGCAGCGACACAGCGGATCCGGCTCAGCGACCGGGACAACTGGCCGGCAGCGTAGGCGCCATGGCGGTGGGCGTCTCAGTTGGCGGTCACTTCGATGTTCACTTCGTTGAAGCTGCCTTCCTGGTCAATGCGTCCCAGATCCGGAGCGGGAAGACCGGTGGAGGCGCTGATGGCGTCGTTGATCGCCGCCAGGGGAACCTGACCGTTCTGGTCGAGCACAACCCGGCCACTGGTGCCGATCACCACCACCTGCGGAATGGTTCCGGACCAATAGGTGGCTGGATCACCCGCACCCAGCGCTTCACGGCCCTGCAGTGGATCGGTGGAGAGGGGAAGCAGATCGATGCTGCGGCCCCACAGCCGTTGCAGTTCCGACACCACCGGAGCGAAGCGTTTGCTCACGGCGCTGTCATCCAGGTAGTAGACGATCACGGCTGTGCGTCCCTCAGCGAGGGACTCCTCCAGGGTGCTGGCGGGAGGAACCAACGAGCCATTGCCGGCGTAGAGGGCATAGATGTTGCCGTCGTAGCTGTCGCTGTTCAACACAGCGGCGCATGGTGCGACATGGAGCAGCAGCGCGATCGAAACTGTGATCAGACAGCGCACCAAAGCAAGCATCAAGCCGAAGCAGCGGATCGCCATTGTGGACCCAGGGGCCTAACCGCGGCCGAAGCTGCGTCCCATGCCCTGGGCAATGCCCCGCCCCACCAGACCGATGGCGCGCCCCAGCACCTGGGTGAGCAGGATCACGGCAAGGTCGCCGATGCGGCGCACCAGGGCCTGCACCTGGGGTGCGAGGGCATCCCGGGCTTCCAGGAGTAAGGCCACCTGCCGCTGCCACCAACCCAGCTGATTGAGCTCCTTGTCGCGGGGCTCCGTCAGCAGCAGCGGTTCGATGCGACCGGAGCGCAACTGAAACAGGGTGCGCTGGCTTTCGTAAAGCTGAATGGGGCGCTCCACCCAATCCGCCCAACGCAGCTGGGTGTTCAAGCGGTTCCTGAGCCGGTCGAGTTCCCGGGTTGCCAGGAGGGGGTCCCGCAGCAGGTAACGGCGCAGCTCCGGCCAGTCACCACAGGCATCGAGCAATTCGGCACCAATCAGTTCCGCCGTTCTCACCAGCCAATTGCTGACCAGGGTTTCCAGTTGTAGGAAGGCCCTGGGGTCATCGGCCGGGAGCAGCAGGCCGTTCACCAGCATCGGTTGATCGGCCACCAGCGGCGCCAGCATCCCGGTTGGATCGGGCAGCTCGCCGTCGGCGCCGGTGAGATCAGCACGGCTGAGCAGCGAAGCCACCACCGGCTGCAGCTCGCCATCGCAGGGGATCTGGACGTAACTGCCGGCCAGGGCGGTGAGGGCCTGCTGGCGCAACTCGGGCTGCAAGGAATCCCAGGTCTGAGCGATCGCCGTGGCGTCCTGGCGGCTGCGCAGGCGCTGCAAGACCTGATCCAGTTGTTGCAACAGAGCCAGCAGCAACTCCCGGCGGCGATCCGGGTGCAGACCCTCAATCGCCAGCAGACGGCCGGTGGAATTGGTCAATCCAGCCTGAACCGATGCATCGATGCGGTCGCGGATGGCATCCCATACGGCAACGGCATTGCGTTCTCGCAGGCTGATCGCCGTGGTGGTGGGTGATCCATCGCTGGACACGGAGGGGCCAAGCGGTTCTGCATGCTCGAGGCCCATCTGCAGTGGCCCCCAGAGCCAGAGCAGCAAGCCCTTGGCGAAGCGCAATTCGCGGCGGCGCCCCTGCAGCAGCAGGAACAGCAACGGCTGCTCCGGGGGTGGATTGAGCAGGGCCTCCACCCGTTGCAGGTCGCGGCTCACCTGCTGCAGGCCACTCACCAGCAACCACTGGCCCAGACCCATGGTCTGCTGCTGGCTTGGAGTCTCCGATGCAGCCTCCAGGCGAATATCCCGTCCGCCCTGCAACAGGGTTTCGATGGCGTTCTGCAGGCCCTGGGCATCAACGTTTTGCAGCAGGCCGGCCGCCGGCAGCTCCAGCAGCTGCTCCCGCGACAGGCGTAACTCGCTGGGCAGCAGCAGCAGCACCGGAGCGGGCTGCCAGCGCTCCTGCAGGGCGAACAACTCCTGCTGAAGCGACGCCAATGAGGCCACGGTGTCGATCGACCAGATCACCAAGGCCGGGGCACCCGTCAGGCGCTCAGGGCGAAGCACCACCTCCCAATCCTCCCGGGCGGAGGTGAGTTTCAGCGCCAGCGACTCCCCGAGCAGATCCGGAGCGAGCAGCAACATCCGCACCGGCGAAGGGGAGACCAAGGGTTGAACCCGAAACAGTTGGGCTCAAGGTAACGAGCTTCTGCTCAGTTCTCCAGGGTGCGTCGGCCGTTCAATTGCAGGGTGTACGACTCGATGCGAAAGCCGGTGCGCTGTTCGATCTGACGCAACAGATCGTCGGGGAGAAGAACGTCGATGTCTTCGATCAAACCGCTGTCCAGACAGGTGAGATGGCTGTGGGGATCACTGCGGTAGCCGTAGAGGCGACCACTGGCGCGGTCGAGACACTCGATCACCCCAGCCGACTGAAGGGCTTCGAGGTTCTGGTACACCGAGGTATGGCCGATGCTGCGGCCCCTCAGATTCAGCTGTTCAAAGATGTCGCGGGCGCTGAGGTGGCTCTTCTCGCTCCAGAGCAGGTCGAGCACCATGCGCCGCTGACGGCTGAGGCGCATCCCAAGCCGCCGGCACTGCTCAAACACCTCCTGCAAGCTGCCCGCGGCGGACGGCGTGCTGCTCTTGCCAGCGGCTGCTATTACCACAGAAGGTGCCTGCTTCTCTAACCATAAGGCCCTAGGCCAGCTCAGGCGATGTCTGCCGCCACGGCGGTGACGTCTTGAAGCCTTGCCTCGCCCAACGCGGCGATGGCCTCCGCCAGCTCGACACGGCCGTCGTAGAGGGCTCGACCAACGATCACCCCCGTCACACCAAGGGGCTCCAGGGGCAGGAGCGAGAGCAGGTCGGCCATGCAGCCGATGCCACCGGAGGCAATCACCGGAACGGCGCTGCACTGCGCCATGGTTCGCAGGGCCTCCAGATTGGGGCCGGCGAGGGTGCCATCGGTGGCGATGTCAGTGGTGATGATCGCCGCGATGCCGGCGGCACTGAACTGCTTGGCCAGATCGGTGGCCAGAACATCGCTCTGCTCGATCCAGCCCCGGGTGGCCACCCGGCCATCGTTGGCATCAATGCCCACCACGATGCGGCCGGGATGGCGTTGGGCCAACTCCTGAACCAACTCCGGCTGTTCAATCGCCACCGTGCCGAGGATGACCCGATCCAGGCCACAGGCGATCAATTCTTCGGCGCGCTCGAGCGAGCGCACACCACCCCCGAGCTGAACAGGGATATCGAGGGCGGCGGTGATGGCCCGCACCGCTGCGTCATTGATCGGCTCACCCCGTTTGGCGCCATCGAGATCCACCAGATGCAAACGGGTTGCCCCCTGGCTCTGCCAGCTGAGGGCCTGCGCCACAGGATCCTCACTGAAGCGGGTCACCTGGTCGTAATCCCCCTGGTGAAGCCGAACACAGGCTCCATCGAGCAAATCAATGGCGGGAATGATCTCCATCGGGGTCGGACCAGAGACCCTCCATCCTGCAGCGCCACGCTTCAATGGCTGCGCTTTTCGGGCCCAAGTGCATGAAGATCCTGGTGATGGGGGGAACCCGCTTCGTGGGCCGGCCCCTGGTGGCCCGCCTGCAGGCCCAGGGCCATGCACTCACCCTGTTCACCCGCGGCAAGAACCCCGTCCCCGCCGGCGTGGAACACCTGTGTGGCGATCGCAGCAGCGATGAAGGTCTGAGCGCGCTGCAGGGCCGCAGCTTCGATGTGATCGTCGACAGCTCCGGACGCAAGCAAGAGGACAGCAGCCGCGTGGTGGCCATCACCGGGGCCCCCAGCCATCGCTTTGTGTACGTAAGTTCAGCTGGGGTGTACGCCGATTCGGAGCAGTGGCCCCTGGATGAAACCAGCCCCACCGATCCGCAGAGCCGTCACGCCGGCAAGGCCGACACCGAGGCCTGGCTGCGCAAGGAGGGCATCCCCTTTACCAGCTTCCGTCCCACCTACATCTATGGCCCGGGCAACTACAACCCGGTGGAACGCTGGTTCTTCGATCGCATCGTTCACAACCGCCCGATTCCGCTGCCCGGTGACGGCAGCACGATCACCCAACTGGGCCATGTGGAGGATCTGGCGGAAGCGATGGCCCGTTGCATCGAGGTGGATGCTGCGGCCAATCGCATCTACAACTGCTCTGGCAAACAGGGCATCAGCTTCCGGGGCCTGATCCGCTCCGCTGCCGTGGCCTGCGGCCGCGATCCCGATGGCCTCGAGCTGCGCAGCTTCAACCCCAGCGATCTGGACCCCAAGGCGCGCAAGGCCTTCCCGCTGCGGCTCAATCACTTCCTCACCGACATCACCCGGGTGGAACGCGAACTGGCCTGGCAACCCAGCTTCGACCTGGCCAATGGCCTGGCCGACAGCTACAGCAACGACTACGCCCTGAACCCAACCGCAGCGCCAGACTTCAGTTCTGACGAGGCGCTGATCGGGGCGTGATGTAGCCCAGAGCTGAGCTCAGAGCCAGGGCGAGGGAGGGCCAGAACAGCCACCAGCCCAGGCTCTGAAGCCCGGCAGCAGCGATCCAGCCGGAGGGCCAGAGCATCAGCAACAGGCTGAGGAACTGAAGGATCGTCTTGGCTTTGCCCGACAGCGAAGCCGGCCCGCCATCACTGGCCTGGGAGCGCCAGCCCGAGATCAGCAATTCACGGGCCAGCAACAACCAGACCGCCCAGAGCGGCAGCACAGCGGACGACGCCAGCCAGAGCAACGGTGCCGCGATCAGCACCTTGTCGGTGAGGGGGTCGAGGCGGGCGCCCCAGCTGCTGCCACCCCCGGCGCACCGGGCCAGCCAACCATCGGCTGCATCACTGAGCCCGGCCAGCAGCAGCAACCACCAGGCCCAGTCCTGCCAGCCGAACTGCAGGGCAAGGATCAGCGGGAAACCGGCAGCGGCTCGCGCCACGGTGAGCCCGTTGGCAATCGAACGCAAAGACAGAAACAACGCTCAGAATGTGAGGAGCTGAACCTTGATCATGGTCCTGCAGCTGACGGTGGCTGATGTGATGACCCAGCCGGTTCTGACGGTCACGCCCGACACCCCGTTGCAGCAAGCCGTTCAGATGATCAGCGACCACCACGTGAGTGGTTTGCCGGTGGTGAATGCCGAGGGACGTCTGATCGGCGAGCTGACGGAGCAAGATCTGATGGTGCGGGAGAGCGGTGTTGATGCCGGCCCCTACGTGATGCTGTTGGACAGCGTGATCTACCTGCGCAATCCCTTGAACTGGGACAAGCAAGTGCACCAGGTACTCGGCACCAAGGTGAGCGATCTGATGCGCAAGGACTCCCACAGCTGCGATACGGCGTTAGCGCTGCCCAAGGCGGCATCCCAGCTGCATGATCGGGGCACGCAACGCCTGTTCGTGCTGGACGGCAACCAATGTCCCGTAGGCGTGATCACCAGAGGCGACGTGGTGCGTGCCCTCGCCTCCCATCAAGACGGCTGATTCAACTCATCCTTCATTCCCCCTTTCCAGGCCGATGCTGCGCCCCTTACTCATGGCCTGTGTGCTGGTGGTTGTTCCCCTGCAGGGCCACGCCAACCCCACGGCCGAGACCGAGGAAATGGATTTCCTGGACCTGGTGGATGGCGAGGGAAACGTGCTGATCCAGGCCCGAGGCGTTGATGCCGTTAACGCCGAAGCCCGGGCCCAAGGCCTGACTTTTCCAGCTCTGGGGTACTGGCCTGTTGAGGGGCACTGCTTTGTGAAACCTGCTCCAGGCGACTGCAACGGCGTGTTCAAGCGCTAAGGGCGTTCCGCCGTTTGCGATGCCGGGGCAGGCGGCACGCCGTTGTCCACGCGCAACGGCGAAAACAACACGAGGTTGCCCGCCACCAAGCCGGCGGTGACAACAACAGCCGCGAGAACCTCTAAGGCTTCCGATGTTTTGGCTTGCATGCTTCGAGCATGCGCCGCTGGGTTGCCCATGGCGAGGCCTTGTTTGGCTTTCAACGTGTGCGAACAAACGGAGTCAGTTGATACGTCAACCGTCGAACCAGGAGAGTTACGACGGAGTAGTTGATGCGCCCAATCCTGTGTCGCTCATCTCACGATTTCACGAAGACACAGGTGATGTGCCTCCGATCAAGTTCGAGACCGGGCATCAGGGAAAGGAAGCAGAACGCCTGACTCGATTCATCTGAAATCAAGTGATTCAACTGCTGCTGGCTGGCAAGGAGTAGAAGCCAACTCGCTGTTGGAAGAATTTGATGAACCACCCCTTTGGGACGACCCACTCGACTGTCAAGCCATGGGAACGCCACTCACGCAATGGCTTCAGCTGGTGGGCTGGGTGCTGCTCGCCACAACCCTGATTTGCCCGAGTGCAACCGGGGTTTTCTGAGTTGAGCGGTTGAATCAAAACACCCTCAACAGCAATCAATCTGACCTGCAAAATCAGTGATCAATAACATCAGAATTAATCCAGTATGACTTGCTACATCGATCCCGAAGTCTTCCTTGAATGCATCAGCGAAGGCATCCAATTGGATTTTTGATTGATGCATGCACTGATTGCACCAATGGCTTCGTATCAAATCACGATCACCACATCGGAAGGCTCCTCGAGCTTTGCCTGTGCCGACGATCAGTACATTCTTGATGCTGCTGAAGAAGCGGGTGCTGATCTGCCCTATTCATGCCGAGCTGGTGCCTGCTCCACCTGCGCAGGCAAGCTCTCGAGTGGCTCTCTGGATCAATCGGATCAAAGCTTCCTGGATGACGAACAAATCGCCAAAGGCTTTGCCCTGCTTTGCGTGGCTTACCCCACAAGTGATTGCCAGATCAAAGGAGAAGCCGAAGAAGACCTCTAAAAACTGCTCTGGCTCTGCCCAGCGAAGCGGCCGGCGTAGTGCTCTTCACCATCCATGCGCTGGAAGATGAACTGACAGATCAGCGTGCCCGGCACCACCGCCAGTGGCGCCGGACCAAAGTTGCTCATTTCCAGCACCTGCTGACTGTCGATCCCCGGCCCCATGAACGGTGCACTGATGTGCACCATGAGCCCCAAGCGAGCAAAGCGGCTGCGGCCCTCAAGCCAACCGCAAAGGCCTGGGCCGAGCCTGACCCTTTCGCGGGTGATCCCCAGCACGGTCTCCCCCGGCATGATCAGGATGTGGCCGCCCTCGGGGATCTCCAGCTTGTCGGTGCATTCGCGGTAGTCGGTGTGATCACGAACCTCGATCACTTCATGCACCTTGCGGAACACTCGAAACGTGGAGCCGAGGGTGAGATCCACCGATGCCGGCCCAACATGGTCGGCATTGAAGGGCGTGATCGCGATCAGCCCGTCGTCGATCGCTTGAAGAATGGCCTGACGCCCAAGCACCGCCATGGGTCAATCCCTTGCTGGGCCATGAGTATGGACGCCTCAGACGCCGGGGTGCTCAAACAGAACCGTCGACAGCTCTGACTCGCTCAGCTCGGCAGCGTCTTGCTTCTGAGGCTGCTCAAGCGGTGGAGCATCGGGTAGCCGGAAGGCTTTTTCGAGGTCTGCCTTGATGGCACCAAAGGGGTATGTCATAAAAAAAGAGGACCGCCCACAGCCCCCTCGGAACGACTTTGCGACGCATCCCTGCGCTTACGTTACGTTAGTTAACAAAGTTTTGCAACGAGAGTCGTGGCCTTCACCACACAAGACCTGCTCATCGCCTTCGGCAGCTTCGGCATGGCCCTCTTCGCCTTGAACCTCTACAAGCTGGCCAAGCCGGCCAACGGCTGATCAAGCAGCTGTATAGCTCCTGTGCGCAGCGTCCCGCGCCACCAATCCCCCACCGGTGAAACCAGGCGGTGAAGGGATGGGTACTGCAGCTCCCTTGCTCGTCACCTGTCACCCGATAGACAGGTTCATCTGCGCATAGGGCCGGGTGTGATGACCGGCTTTTTTGTACCTCTGCTCAGGCAATAAAAAACCCCCGGCCAAGGCAGGGGCCGCAAAAGCAATTTCAGAGCGTGAGCCTGAGTCAGGCGCCCATCATCTCGAACAACTCCTTGTGGCATGCACAGGCTTCCTCATCGGTGAAAGCAGACTGCATATCGAATTCCACGCCGAACATCGCGCGCCAGGGAGCGAAGTGCTTGAACAAAACCATGCTGCTCTCCGCTTTGCAGATCACGACGCCACTGCCGGTTTGAGGGCAGTGCGTGCGGCTGATCAACTCGAAGCCGTCAATGTGATCACCTTCAGCACCGCTAGCCACGTACTCAATCAACTTGGCGTAAGCAGCCTTTTGCCCTTCGATCTCGGGGAACTGCCAAGTGACGTTTTAGAGCTGCATCTGTTCTCAGAAGTGAAGCCGCCTCATAGCACTGAAATCCTTAACGCCACGCAGTGCAGGCGACCTCAGACCGCCTAAAAAGTTCAACCCCCTCCACTGCCTTGTGGGTGCGGGTGGCCAAGACTTAGACCCCAGCGCAATCAGGCTTAGTGGTAACCCTTTGTAGCTGGTGCGTCAGCTGACTGGCTGCGGGAGCAATCACCAGCGTTGGCACCGCCAACGAAAACCAGCGCGAACATGATCGCGGCGATAACCATTGCGACACGGCCTTTTAAGACGCCGTACGAGCCACTGAAGAAGGCTGAGTCAAGGTGCTTCATCCCGAAATTAACTAAGGTCTCAGGGCCTAGGCGCGTCATTTGATACGCGGTCAGCGTGCAAATCAGACCCTCATAGCGATGTGACCCAGGGGCGACGTGGCAATCTGCGGGGCTTGCTCAATGCTCAATGGATTACAAGGATTTTTGCCTCACCTGTTTGGTCACGTTGGCGGCAATCAACACGTTGCTGAACTTGCGTTCTCAAAGACGGCGCTGAAATTGGGTCAAACAAGCACATAAAAAAGGCGGGTCGTGCATTACCCGCCTTATCAAATAATCCAGCCGAGTAAACCGGAGAATGAAGCTCATTCAGTAGAAAATTTAGAAAACTCGTTGGCATGACTGTGGATTTAATCCCCACGATGAGAATTAATACCCAGAGCTGTAGTTACGCAGCGACCGCGCTGTCAGCCCACTGAGTCAATGCGCCAGTCCTTGCCGTCGTCAACGATCACCGTCATGCCTGCCTTGACGTATAGAAAAACAGGATCGGCTTTGGGTTCTGCGTCACCGCCTAGGAGGCCGAGGTGAAGATGACTTGTGGGTCTTGGCGATTAGCTCACGGTTACGAGCGATGTGGGCTTCGAGGTTGATGGCCTTGGTGGTGGAATAGCGCATAGCTTGCTCACACGATGGTGCTGCCTTCTGAGTAGCCATAGGGCTGCGTGTTTTTTGTGTCATCAATGACAGGTACACAGTCCATTAGCGATGCCCATCTATCTAGACCTCCCATTCGATTGAAATACCTATCAATTGGCATCGGTAACAAGAACAACTTCCAATGGGTCACCCTGCAAGACAGGGTTGATCCAGATCGGGAGGTCGATGTGAATTCTGGACCTACTTGCCCCATCCGGTTTGATACCCAGGAACATCAAACTGAATCGCTCGCTGACCAACACCTGACGGCAGCGGAGATTGAGTGGAGAAGTTGGTCGGGCTGGCAAATGGAACGAACAGCGCGAAAACAGTTCAATAAAAAGTGGGCCTGATTCATACTGCTGCCCCCCGCCAGTGCGCTGAGTAGCAATCATTTTCGCTAAGACAGACGGACCCAGCAGTTGCCGCTGACATGGGTCCGTGTCCCGCCCGGAGCCCTCCAGAACGTGACGCACCTCAAATACGCCAGTGACACCAGTCGATTCAGCGTGAATCGATACCAACCTCGGCATTTTGTTGCCAAGAGAAAAAAACAGGCTGGGGCCGGTGACGTCCGCCCGTGCGGTGATTCAGAACTTTCTCGGATACGGGGGGTTTCCTGCCATCTCAACATTGATCTCCCGGCAGATGTTCATCCATGCCCCCAATCCGAAGTTCACGCCATTGGGGCCATCGATAAATTCCTGAAACTCCTCCGCTGTGATTCCTTCACGGACTTCCCAGATGCAGAAGGCAGGGCCTTCAGGGCCAACGGGACAGAACGAATGGTTGTAGAACCCAGCCTCTAGGTTTTTGGCTACCGCCTCATCCCAGCCACCACCTGGAGCCATGGCTGCTTGGGCCGTCTCCCACCACTGCTGAGCTTTGCCTGCGCGGAACTCGTGGTGAACGTGGAAGAACTTGGATGCCATGGAGAAGGTAGCCATTCGGCACATCTTGGGTTGAAGGCTCAGCCTTCGTTGTCGCTTGCAGCACTCCGCATCAGGCGACCTCCGCTGTGGCGTTCAGGATCCGGCGCACCTTGCTCGACGTGATGCCCCTAAGCAGCCCCCTGATTGGCCTCGAATTGCTTAGTAGGCAATGGGCCATTGGCACAATCACCCTTATCTGACCAGCCTCAAACCGGACATTTGAAAACGCTGAGCCGGCGCCCCTCATCCGTTTGAACGTGCCCTGACTGGACGCAATTCAGCTCTGCTGGCGGCAACCGCGAACCGATGTGGGTCGTGAAACGCTCGGTGCTCTTCGCCCCAGTCGCCAGCACCAACGCACAAGCAGCGAGTGAGAGGAGAGCCGTGAGCAGAACTCGCATCCGCAGGCAGAACAAGGAGTTCAAGTCTGCTCGGACGAACCTCTCGGTGGTGGGACCCGGAGAAAAAAAGCCTTCTTAGGCTTGGCTGGGGGGGGGGGGCAGCCAGCCAATGGACAACACCAGAGAGCCGGCTGGTCATCTCAGCGCGATCATCGCGATCGGCCTCATGCTGGTAGGCCTGGTTGTCTTTGGAGTGGTCCAACAGAAGGCCTGGAGCCATCAAGCGGAACTCACAAAAAGCTTCGAGACATGCATGGAGAGCGCACCCTTCAAACAGGCTCTAAAGGTGCCGCGGCCAGAGGCTGTACTCACGGACGAGCAACTCCAGGCCCACTTTGACGCCTTTGATCAGCTGCTCAAAGAAACAGGCTTGCCGCCGATCTGGAATGGCAAAACCTTGGCGCCCTGGAAGGAATACCACAAAAACTCGATTGAATTCGCAAGCCAATGCCATAGCCAACTGGGCATCGATCAGCCTCAACAACAACTGAAGGGCACCTACGCCAAACCAGTCTGGGATCCCAACTCTCCCATCTGGCGGCAGGCTGATTGATGAACACGCGTCGGTTCAAAGGGCTCTACCTGCAAGCCACCGGTGATCCCTGCTGCTTTTCCTTTGTGACCTACACCCCACAAACCAGAGAACAAATGCTGGCTTGTGGGGGTCTGGATGAAAGCGAAGAATATTTCAATCCAGTGATTTTTGATTTTTTGTTGTTCGCCCTAGAGGCTGCCCTTGGAGCACCAGCTGGCAACCCATTTCCCATCACCTACGACGACGTTTCAATCATCACCTCAAGGCAAAGAGGATCAGGCACTCAGCACGAATATCTGATCAGACTCTCAGACCACGACTGGAATGATGCAAAGCAGCTTGCGGTTGATCAACTCCAAGACGTGTTAACGAGTGCGCAATGGAATGGAGCTCGGCATACGGATTAGCGCGGTTGAAACAGCATCAAACCGCCGAGGGACAGCCGAGTCCTCTAGCTTGCCGGCTTCAACAGCTCTTCCCATGATTCCAGAGCCCCACGAGCCCTTTGACATCAACCGCAAGGAGGACTCGATCTTCCTGCTGGGTTCCATGTTTACGGTGGTCTTCCTCTTCCTTCTCTAAAAGAAAAAAGACTGATCCTCAGCATTAATCAAAAAGCACCTTCTCGGATCGAACAGGTGCTTTTTTGTGATTAATTAAATATCAAAGAACCGTTGGTTGCTAGTTCAATCTCAGCGGCGCGGCAAGCTCACTTGATACATCGTGTCGTCAACTGGTTTCCACTGCACAAGGTGGAGTCGGTCGATCTTGTTGTTGTCCAAACAATCCCAGATTGAGGCTCCAGACAGTGTTGCCATCGACCACACATCACCCTGACTTTTCATCTGCTTGCGGTTGCGATCTTTCCATTCCGTCCAGTTGATTTTTGGGTAGGAGCCAACCTGCTCACTCAGAATCACCACCGTGAATTCCACCGAACACGAACCAAAACCGGCCGGAACTCTAAGTTGCTGAACCGCAATTCCCTAGCTCAGCCGACGGGTTTGCGCCAGATCCGCCACACCAGCCAGCCCGTCACCCCGAGCCAGAGGAACGCGACAGCTGAAAGGATCGGCACGACGATCAGATAGCTCCATACCCCCAGGGCCACCCAGGCGAGCAGAGACGTGATCAACGCCTTCTGAAAGTTGTTGGCCTTGGCGAGACGTTGCTGCAGAAGAGATCTCACGCTGTTGCTCGATGCTCCATCCCTTCCTCTAGCCACGGATGCCCTCAGCGACCGCAACGCTGAAGCCCTCCTGGGTCCAGAGGCGTAGCGAATAACGCGAACCATGCAGCCATGCCGCGGCCCCGTCCGGAGCGATGGTCACGTTCGCCAGTCCGCCGCCCAGCCCTAAACCCGCTGCCTTCAACACAGCCTCCTTCGCCGTCCAGGCCTGAATCAGCGTCCAATGCTCCAGGCAGTCCGTCGCTTCTGCGGCCGAGGCAAACATGCGCCGCGTCAGCAGGTCAGACGCCACACGCAACGGCCGGTCCAGCGCCTCCACATCAATGCCAATCGGATCTGGCCCCACCACGCCGATACTGAGGGATCCGGTGTTGGAAATGCTGTGGTGCAGCGGGGAATTGCGCAGCTGCGGCTTGCCGTAGATCGTGCGGCCGATGTCATCACCAGAAACCATCTGGCCTGCATCGGCGAACAGCCGGCAGGTGAGGCTGTCGCTCAAGGTCCGCTGCTCAGCGCGCGACGGGGGCTGAGCGAGATGGGCCACCAACACCCGACGTTGCGTGCTGGGGATCGACCACCAGGACCAAACGGCATCCAAAGCTCAATCCTGAACAGGCGGCACGGGCACCGGCGGCAGGGGCGGCAGAGCTGGCGGCGGCATCACCGATGGGGCGGGCTCATCCAGCAGAACCTCGGCGGGGTTGAGCATCGGCTCATCGAGCACAATCGGCGGCGGCAGATCGGGGGGCAACGGCACAAACAGCTGCGGCTCTGTCCAGCTGTCATCGGAACCGAGTTCAACCGGCTCCGCCCCCCGGATCACAGCCGGCGGCTCGCGCAACACCAAAGGATCCGCCGTGATCGGGGGTTCCCGCAGGGGCGCACGGTCCAGATCGACGCTGCGGTCGTCGGCATCCGCGGGCAAACCCGGCTTGGTGAGGGTGTTGGAGGGCCCCCAGATCATCCGGGCCAGGGGTTCCACGCCCTGTTCCATCACCCGGTTCAGTCCCGCCAGGGCGCGATCGGCGAGGTGATTGCCGAAAGACGACACACAGTCGAGCGGGCCATCGCAACCCTCATCCAGCGCGAGCTTGGGCGTCAGCGCCGCAATCAGATTGCCCTGCAGGGGGATCTGGCGAGGGCTCAACCGCAGCAGATAGGGCACATGCACAAAGCTGGTGGCACCGCCGCTGATCCAGTTGGCGTCTTCTTCGGTGAAGCCCTTCACCCCAGGGATGATCAAACGACTCTTCGAGGCATGGTCGGGCATGTAGGCCGCCAGATAGCCCCGGCGACGGGCGAGGTCTTTGGTCTGCTCGAGGGTGAGGCCATCACGGCTCATCAGCACCTCCATGTGGCCGTCCTGACGCAGGCCCATCACCATGCGGATCCGCGGCAGGTAATAGCGGATGCGCTGGCCCATGCTGATGCTGTAGGCCCCCTTGTAGCTCTCCGGCGGAGCCTCGATGTCGTTGTAAAGGCTGTGAAGGCCGCCGATGAAGGTGTCGTAGGTGCGGCTGCGCTCATCGGTCAGCTCCCCATAGCCGAAATCAATGCTGCCGTCGCGGCGGATGCCGACGAAAGCCCGTTGGCGTGAAGCCGAACGGTTACGACCGCGCCAGACCTGCTTGCCGAATTTCAGATCCCCCAGGGGGACCGTGATCTCCCGGCCATCGTCGTCCACATGGCGTTCGTACATCGGGCCGGACATGTAGGCCAGGGCAGCGCTGTCCTGGTAGGCGTCCTGTTCGCGATCCCAACCCTCCAGCAGCCCGAAGCGCACCCGCCGTGGATCGAGATCAAACGCGTAGACCTCATCGTCGGGGATGTAGCGGAACGGCTTGGCATCCCGGCCGCGCTGCTCGGCCGAACGAACAGCTTGCTCCTGCAGCTCGGAGCGCTCAGGTGCCACAGGCGCCAAGGCGATCAGGCCGCCGAACACCACAAACGGCATGGCCAGCAACAGCCAGCGCTTGCGCAGACGGATCCTGCGCTTGGATCGGGGCCTGGGTCGCGGCGCAACAGGCTGAGTCACGCGACCCTTCGCTCTCGGTTGTTGGGGATTGGATCGAACCAAGGAACGATGGACCCTTCGGCCACCAGCCATTGCTGGTAACGCTCGCCGCAGTCATGGCCTCCCGTCAACTGCCCGAAGGAAGGGATCACCAGACGCGGCCCATCCGGATCAAAGGCGAAGCAGGGCAAACGCAACTGATCGGAACGGCTTCGAATCCTGGTGGTGGGGTGCAGGTGACCGCACACGTTCAACAACTCCGGCTCCGGCACCCGTTCGGGCATATGGCTCAACCAGAGACTGCCCAGACGCTGAGAAGGCTGCTGGGGCAAGCCTTCAATCCAGCTGTCCTGGTCATGGTTGCCACCGATCAGCACCACCGGGCAACCACAGAGATCGGGCAGCGCCAGCAGGGTTTCGCGCAGGGAAGCAGTGATACCGATCCGGGCATGCACGAGATCACCCAGCACGAACAAGCGCTGCGGTGACCAGGCATGGCAGAGCTCCAGCAGCGGATTCAGGGTGCCTTGATCCCCATCGCTGGGCATGGGGATGCCGTGGGCCTGGAACACCTCGGCCTTGCCGAGATGCAGATCGGCAACAAACAGCTCCCGCCCCTCAGCCCGCCACAGGGCCCGCTGGGGCAGGAACGTGAGTGGGCTGTCGCCCCAGGACCACTCCAATGCGTTCATGAACGGTGCAGATCGCAGATCTGTAGCGCTGGCTGCATTGGATGGCTGACGTCGTGCCGCAAGCTTCGGGGGCCTCCAGAAGACTCATTTTGGCGCGGAGCAATGGCCTACACCAGGTCGCGGGTTCAACCCTGCGCACGCTCGAACAACGCTTGAGCCTGCTGGAAGAGGAAGGTCGTTTCGAATGTGCCTACGCCCTGAGGATGGAAGTTGCCGACTGGCTGCTTGGGGCGAGGGATGCCAACCTGAGCGCACCATCGTTGTCCTGAGCCTTCCATGACCGTTGCCCTGCTGATCGCGCTGGCGGGTTCCCTGGCGGCAATGGCCGTGATAGTGCGTCGTCTGGAACAGCGCTGATGCGAAGGGTCCGGCGCTGTTCCGTCGTTCTCGCGCTGGCCTGCTTCGGCAACGCACTGCCCCTACAAGCCAATCAACTGAAGGTGGGGATCAGTGGATCGGCCCCCTTCGTGATCAAGAACGGCGATCAGCTCAGCGGCATCAGCCTCAACATCTGGCGCCGCGTCGCCGAAGACAACAACCTCAGCTACGAGCTGGTGGAGCAGCCATCCCCCAAAGCCGGAATTGAGGCGGTGGATGACGGTGAGATCGACGTGCTGGTGGGCCCGATCAGCATCACCTCACGCCGCCTGGCCATGCCAGGCATTGACTTCACCCAGCCCTACTACCTGGGCAAATCCGGGGTGTTGCTGCCGATGCGCCCGCCCTCGATCCTGAGCCGCGTGCAGGTGTTCTTCGGCTGGGCGGTGATCTCTTCGGTGCTGGTGCTGATCAGCGTTCTTCTGGTGGTGGGCAGCCTGATCTGGCTGGCGGAACGCAACCGCAACAGTGAGCAGTTTCCGCGGAACTGGCTACCAGGCATCAGCAGCGGCATGTGGTTCGCCCTGGTGACCTTGACCACGGTGGGCTACGGCGACAAAGCGCCGATCACACGAACCGGCCGGGGCATCACCGGCGCCTGGATGGTGATCTCCCTGATCGCGGTGTCGTCCCTCACCGCCAGCCTTGCTTCGGCATTCACCCTGTTCCTCTCCGGTGCCACCGAATCGGCCATCAGCGCTCCTGCACAACTGAACGGACGTCGGGTTGCTGTGGTGGAGGGCACCAGTGGCATGGAGCTTGCCCAACGCGGCGACATGCGGCTCGTTAGCGCCACCAACCTCAGCAGCGCCGTACAACTGTTGGTGGATCAGAAGGCTGATGCCTTGATCTTTGATCGACCGGCCATTCGCTACCACCTCAAAAACAATCCCGATCTCGCCCTTCGCCTCGCCCCCTTCACCCTGTCGGAAGAGACCTACGGCTTTGTGATCAAACCGGACAGCCCCCTGCGCACGCCCATGGACGTCTCCATTCTCAAATTGCAACGGCAGGGGAAGGTTGCAGCCATTGCCAACCGGCTGCTGGATTGAAACGGAAGCCTCAGCCCACTCAGCCCCTCAGCCCAGAGGGCGATGACGACGCAGGGCCTCTTCCAACAGGTAGGCGGCCAGATTGCCGCAACTGCGCCCCTCAGCGAGGGCATGACGCTTGAGGTCATCCATCACCCCGCGGGGCAGGGTGACGTTGATGCGCTCGGAACCAGCCGCATCCGCCACCGCAGCCGTGCTGGGAGCCGCGGCCTGGCCTTCAATCCGCTGCTGCAGCTCCTGAACCAAATCCTGAAGGAGAGACACGATTTCGTGAAAATATGCTCACATCAAATAAACGATATCGTGCTGGACAGGATTGCGTAATCTTGGACACACTTTTTGAGGCGCCATGCAACCCCTGCCGCTGAAGCTTGCTCCCGGCAGTGATCTGCGCCTCAGCCTCGAAGAACTGGCCCAGCGGGACGGCATCAGCGGCTTTGTTCTTGGCGTGGTCGGCAACCTGACCAAGGCTTCGTTCCAGTGCCCCGGCCAAGCGGAGCCCACCATGCTGGAGGGCGATCTTGAGGTAATCACCCTCAATGGAACCTTTTCCCCCGAGGGCGTGCACCTGCACCTGAGCCTCTCGGATGGGGCCTGTCAGGTGTGGGGAGGCCACCTGGAGCCCGGCACGATCGTGCAGAAGGGCGTCGATCTGCTGATTGGCGTGCTGGAGCAACGCGAAGGCCGCCCCGCGCGTCAAACGGCAGCAGCAGCAGCTCCAAGGATCGAGATCGCCGTGCTGCCGGGATGCCCCTGGTGCAGCCGCGCCCTGCGCATCCTGAGAACCCTGGATCTGCCCCACAACGTCACTACCGTCAACGACGACGCAGCCTTCCAGGCCGTGCAGCAGCGCAGTGGGATGACCACCTTCCCCCAGGTGTTCATCGACGGATCAGTGATTGGTGGCTACGACGATCTCGCCGCCATGCAAGCCGCCGGTGAACTCGACGCCCTCCGCTGAACAGCCGGAGCAGCCACCTCAGAAACAGCCTCCCTTCTGGTCGCTGAAACCCTGGTGGTGCCAGCCCTGGTCGATCATCTCTACGGGAATGCTGATGGTCGGCGGGTCCTGGGCGCTGCTGCACCGCCTCTGGATCAGCCTTCCCCTGAGCCTGGGCGTACTTGCCTGGTGGCTGCTGTTTCTGGTGCTCGTGCCCGCCGCCTACCGGTCGGCTGCGGAGCCGAATCAATAACGTTCTCGCCCTTTCGCCGCATCGGCCCGCCCGCGATCATCCATCGGCCAATTTGATGTCCCGCAAACGGGCATCAATCGATGCAAGGAGTTGCACTGCGAACATCGGCGTCTCCTGAACCGCAAACAGGAACTTGTCGCGGTTCATGGCAATCAAACGGCAGTCACTGGTGGCCGTGGCGGTGCTCAGACGCTGATGGTCTTCCATCACCAAGGCCCCCGCGCCGAACACATGACCCACAGGGATGTCTTCATGTCCCTCATGGCCTGCTGAATCGATCCAGGTGAGCCGCACCGATCCCTCCAGCAAGCCATACATGCAGGTGCCGGTTTCGCCGGTACGAAACAGAACGTCACCCTGATTGAGATGAATCACTTCGGCCTTGCTGGCCAAAGCACGCATGGTGTCGAGGGCATGCATGGAACCAGCACGACTCAGACAGAGGTCAGCGTCAGAGCTGCGCCAAAGCCTTGGCGAACGTCCTCCTGTGAGATCAGACCGTCGTGGTCCTGATCGAGGGCATCAAAGATGGCATCACTTCCGAGCCATTCGTCACGGGTGATCGAGCCATCACCATTCATGTCGTTGAGCATGAAGATCTCGGAAACGGCGTGGCGAAAGGCGGATCCACCCTCCAGTTCAGCCAGACGATGGGCCAGTTGATGCTCCAGCGTTTCAATGGCCTTGCTGAAGCCTTTAATGCCCTCGGTGAGTTTGTCGCTGGCCATCCGATCGTCCTGCATCAGTGCATCAAAGGTGGCGCGATCGACGTGGATCTTGGCTTCGCCATCGGTGGGATGGGTGGCATCCAATTTCTGAGTCAGCACAGCATCAGTCTCACGGAGCTGATCCAACAACTTCGGTGAAATCGTGAGCAGATCACAACCGGCCAACTCCGTGATCTCATCAATGTTGCGGAAACTCGCCCCCATCACCTCCGTGCCATAGCCGTGGGTCTTGTAGTAGTTGAAGATCTTGGTCACCGAAATCACACCCGGATCCTCAGGTCCGGGGTAAGAGTCGCGCCCGGTTTCAGCCTTGTACCAATCCAGGATGCGCCCCACGAAGGGGGAGATCAGAGTGACGCCGGCTTCTGCACAGGCAACGGCCTGACCGAAACCAAACAGGAGCGTGAGGTTGCAGTGAATCCCCTCTTTCTCCAGCACCTCGGCAGCTTTGATGCCTTCCCAGGTGGAAGCAATTTTGATCAGAACCCGATCGTTACTGATGCCGGCATCGTTGTACAGACGAATCAGCTTGCGCCCTTTTTCAATCGTGGCGTCGGTGTCAAAACTCAGGCGAGCATCCACCTCCGTTGACACACGACGGGGAACAATCTTCAGGATCTCCTTGCCGAAGATCACACTGATCTCATCGAGCGCTTCGCGCACCACGTCTTCCACCGCTGCATCGCTGCCCATCAACTTTCGTGATGAGCGCAAAGCCTCATCAATCAGGCTCTGATAGGCCGGAATCTGTGCAGCAGCCAAGATCAACGACGGGTTGGTGGTGGCATCCCGAGGAGTGAACTTGCGGATCGCCTCCAAATCACCCGTGTCGGCAACGACCACGGTCATTTGTGAAAGCTGATCGAGCAGGCTGGCCATGATGTACGACGGCTCAATACCCGTAACGTAGCCGCGCTTTTTGATGCGTCAGCTGTTCAAAAGCTTGTTCAATTCAGCAGGTTTTGAGGGGGCGATGCGCTCCACAACCAGCAAGGCATCAATGATCTGTTTGGCGACAGGAACGGCCACGGTGGAGCCATAGGCGTGTTCGCCTTGGGGCTCATCCACCACCACAAACACCACATAACGGGGATCCTCAATCGGCAAGGTCGCCACAAAGCTGCAGATCTTGGCTCCTGGGAGATAAATCCCATTGAGAGCTTTCTGCGCCGTTCCTGTTTTTCCACCAATTCGGTAGCCGGGTGTTTTCACACCCTTGCCACTGCCCTGATCCACCACAGATTCCATCCACTGGAGCACCGTGCGCGTGACCTCCGGGTTCAGCAACTGCTGACCACTGGGTGCCGCCGCCGGAGCCAGGGCATCACCCGAGCGAAAGCCACGGGTGATGTGGGGACTGATCAACTTGCCACCGTTGGCCAGCATCCCGTGCAGCTGCACCAGCTTGAGCGGTGTGAGCGAAAACCCCTGACCAAAGGCCGTCGTCGCCGGCTCGATCGGCTGACTGGTGAACTGCTTCTTGCTCTTGAGCTGACCAGCCACCGCTCCAGGGAGGTCGGTGTCAGGACGCTGATTGATGCCAAGACGCTCCATCCAGTTCCAGTAGGCGTCGTCGTCGAGACGGCGCATGGCTTGGACCATGCCGACGTTGCTTGACACCTGCAGCACGGTGGCGAAATCCACCAAACCATGGGCTTTTTTGTCGTGGTTGTTGATCGGCCAACCACCGACCATCAGCTTGCCCACATCATTCACCCGATCCGTCGCCTGAATGGAACCGTCCTGAAGGGCTAGGGCCAGGTTGATCGGCTTGAACGTTGAGCCTGGTTCATAGAGATCCTGAACGGACCATTCACGAAACCGCCCCGTGGGGAAGTCCCAGTAGCGGTTGGGGTCATAGGTGGGTGTCGATGCCAGCACCAACAACTCACCGTTGGTGGCATCCATCACGATTGCGGCGCCCTTCTGGGCTTTCCACTTGGCAACCTGCTCCGCAAGAGCTTTGAGGGCCACCTGCTGGAGCCTGGAATCCAGCGTCAGCTGCAGGCGCAAATCATCGCCATAGAAGGCTCCCGGGGGGAGGTTGGCCGGCAGCGGCGTGCCATCAGCACCCCGGCGGAGGTATCGGGTTTGCTCATGGCGAGCCAGATCCCCATTACGGCTCTGCTCAAGACCCGCTTGAGGTTGCCGCTCCGCATTGAGAAAACCCACAACGTTGGCGAACAACGACGCCTGGGGGTACACCCGCTGGGGATAGGCCTCCAGATCAAGGCCGCTGATTCCAAGGGCCCGGATGCGATCGGCCGTTTCCGGATCCAGCTCCTCAGCCAATTTGATCCCCGAGGCCTGGGTTCCCATGGCCCTCAGCAGAGCAGGCGCAGGACGAGCCAAGGGATCGGCCAACACCGCCGCCACATCTTCGGCAGGGCGGACAAGGTTGGGGGCATCTCCCGGCATGTTGAAGTAGCGGGGATGGGCCCAGAGCCGGAACCGCTTTTCATCCATCGCGACCAAACGGCCGGTGCGATCGACGATCGGACGGCGTTGCCCCAAGGGTTGGGTGCGCTGGGTTTGCAGCTGACGGGCACGCTGCTCCAGGTCGGGGGCTTGCACCAACTGCAGCCAGGCCATGCGACCCACCAGCCCCAGCAAGCCTGCCGCCAGGATCAAGAAGATGATCCAGAGCCGCTTGGGGGGAACCTGGGTCAGGGGAACGACCCGCGCGCGGGAGCGGCGCGAACGGATGGGTCGACGCCCTGACACCCGCGTCATCAGTACCCCGCCCGGATGGGCTGATTCCCCAGGGCCTGTAGCGATGCCATGGGAGAGGAGGCGGACGCTTGCAACGCGCCCAGATCAGGGCGATCAAGATGCACCAGATTGGCCACCTGCGTTGGCACCAGGCGGTTGGGCTGCTGAGACCGCAGCAACAGATGCTGTTCCATCACAGCGGTTGATTCGGTCAACCGCTGTGCCTGGGTGCGGGTTGCCTCCAGCAGGCGAAAGGCCACAGTCCAGCGATGCTGCCAGTGCAGCGTGAGACCAGCCAGAACGGCAACCGCCGCAATCAACCCCAGCAGCGTGCCGTCCATCAGGCGATGGAGCCCCCCAAGAAGAGGGGAGCGTCGTGCAATGCGTCCGGAGGACAGTGACCCTTGAATCAGCTCGAAAGCTGTGGTCGATGCACGCTGTTCCGGAGCGGCAACCACCGGGATCACAGGCGAATAGGCCAGTGAACCACCTGCAGAAAGGCGGGGCAAGGTTCAGAGCAGCAGCAGGTTCAGGAACGTCACGGCGTTCCAGAGCCCATGCATCAGCACCGAGGGCCACAGGCGTCCGCTGCGCAGTCGCACCAAACCAAGCCCAACCCCCAACACCGTGAGCGGCGCTAACTCGCCAACACTGATGTGGGCCATGGCAAACAACAGGCCACTGAGGAGGACCCCGGGGAGGGGACCGACTTGCGTCGCCAACACCGGCAGCAAGGCACCGCGGAAAATCGTTTCCTCGAACAGTGGCGCCAGCACAACTGCAGTGAGCGCAAGCAAGGCCAGGGCAAGCGGATCACGGCTGCCGAGCACCAACTCCAACAGCGGATTGCTGCCCCCGGGATCACCGACCAGGCGCACCAGCAACCACCCCGTGAGCATCACCACCGGCGTCACCATCAACCAGCCCGCCAGGGCATCCCGCAGAGCTGAAAGCAACGGACGCACGTGCCACTGCATCCATCCCCCCAGTGGAGCCCTCTCCCCGGGCAAAGAACGCAGTTGCCGCCAGAGGATCAGCAGGCTCGGCAGGGCCATCACGCCGTAGTTGATCACCACACTGACGGCTTCACGACGAGGACTGCCCAGCCCCGCCGTCAGTGCACCCACCAAGGGAAACGCCACCAGCGGAACGCCAACGGCACTGATCACCACAAAGCCACCGGCCACCAGCAGGGCCATATCAACCAGGGTCAGCTCCGGCCCCTGAACATCGGGCCAGGCCATCAGCCGACCTCGCAGCAGACGCCAGGCCTGACCAAGCAGCAACAGTCCACCGAGCAGGGCCGTCACCAGGGGTAGCACCGTGCTGAGGGCCAAACGCAACGCCGCTTGCCCCGCGGCTGCAGCATCGATGCAGAGCGCCGTATCAGAGGCGCCCGCTTCGCAATGCAGCTGCTGAAGCAACGGGTCGTCGCCTTGGCGATCGAGCTCCGCTGATGCGGAACCTTGGCCCTTCAACAACAGAAGCATCTGTTGCTGCCGCTCATTGCGCTCCTCTGGGCTGATGCCCTCCAGGGCCTTGAGCAGCGCATCCCGCGGCGACTCCCCCAGGAGAGCGCCCCGCAACGGGGGCGGCACCGCTGGTTCAGCAAGAAGCGTCAGCTCCTGCTGCTGAAGGCTCAGGGCCGGTGCCACCGAAGGTCGCGAGAGGCTGTCCATCAAGCCCGACAACCAGATGAAAACGGCCAAAGCGAGGGACAAGGCCGCCAGAAGTCCCTTCCAGCGCGGGGAAACCGGTTGTGGGGAACTGGGCACCAGCGGGCGTCAACTGCCCACGATTGTCACCCCGAAAGGCCGCTTCCATACGATGGCCGCGCCCTGACGCTGAACCGTGCCCCTTCGTCTTCTTCTGGTCCGCCACGGTCTCAGCAGTTTCAACAAGGAACAGCGGATCCAGGGCCGCGATGATCTCTCGAACCTCAGCGAGGAGGGGCATGAGCAGGCCCGGGCCCTGGGCCGCTCGCTTCAGGACGTGAGCATCCAGGCCGTCTACAGCTCTCCATTGCAGCGGGCGGCTGCGACGACGGTGAGCCTGCTGGAGACCCAAGGCGGCCAGACCCCAGATCCCGTCTTTGATGACGGACTGCTGGAAGTGGATCTTGAGCCCTGGTCCGGCCAGACCATCGACGAGCTGATGCAAGGCTCAACGGAGGCCTACAAGATCTGGAAGCAGCGGCCCATGGAGCTGGAGCTCCAGCGTCGTGATGGTTCGAGCTACAAGCCACTGCCTGAGCTGATGGAACAGGCGCGGGGCTTCATCATCACGCTGTTGGAGCGCCATTCCGCTACCGGCAACGACACGGTGCTGGTGGTGGCCCACAACGCCATCCTGCGCTGCCTGATGCTGGTGTTGCTGGGGGAACCCGACCACGGCTTCCGGCGTCTCCGCGTCGACAACACCTCCCTTTCGGTCTTCAACATCCGGCCAGGAGACAACGGCCCCCAGGTGCAGATCGAATGCCTGAACAGCACCACACACCTGCAACCGTTGCCGAATAAAGGTAAAAACACCAGACTGATTTTGGTGCGACACGGCGAAACCGACTGGAACAAAGCCGGGCGCTTCCAAGGGCAGATCGATATTCCGCTGAATGAGAACGGTCGCCGTCAAGCCGCGGCCGCCCGCGATTTCCTCAAAGACATCCCCATCGATCGGGCCTGGAGCAGCACGCTGTCGCGTCCAACCGAAACGGCCCAGATCATTCTCGAGGCCCATCCCGATGTGCCCCTGACCCAGATCGATGGACTGGTGGAGATCGGACACGGAGTCTGGGAAGGCAAGCTCGAATCCGAAATCCGAGAGGACTGGTCGGAGCTGCTGGACACATGGAAACGGGCTCCGGAAACCGTGCAGATGCCTGAAGGGGAAACCATTCAGGACGTGTGGGCCCGTTCCGTCCGGAGCTGGGGAGAGATCGCTGGCGAGCTGAAGCCTGAGGAAACGGTGCTGGTGGTAGCCCATGACGCCGTCAACAAAACGATCCTCTGCGACCTGTTGGGGCTGACCCCGGCCGACATCTGGGCCGTCAAACAAGGCAACGGTGGTGTCACGGTGGTCGACATCGCCGCCGATCCAGGCCAGCCTGCAGTGGTGACCTGCCTCAACCTCACCTCCCACTTCGGAAGCGTGATTGACCGCACGGCAGCAGGCGCTCTCTGACGTCATGAACGACACCTTGCTGCTGGATCCGGTGCGCGTCCTGCGTGGCCCCGGACATTCAGTGAAGCTCGGTGCAGTCCTGATCCACCAGGGGGTGCTCGTCGGCTTTGACGACGAAGCCCGGCAGCAGGCCCTGGGCCTAGGCATCAAGGCCAGCCCAGCACCGGATCAACTGGTCGCCCCCTGCCTGGTGGATCCGCATTCGATCCTTGAAACCCCCTTCAGTGGCGATCAAGAAACAGCCGTAAGCCTGCGCCACTGTGCCGCCGCAGGAGGCTATGGCCAGATTGGCCTGCTTCCCCGCAGCAGCAGCTGGCGCGATTGTCCGGAGCGGCTCCAGGGATTCAGCCTCGAGCAGGATCAAACAGCAACGGTTCGTCTGCACCTTTGGGGAGGCTTCAGCCGCGGCGGCAAGGCGGATGAACTCGCCCCCCACGGCGATCTTCTCGAACACGGTGCCATCGGACTGGCGGATGATGACGCCGTGGTTCCAACCCCGTTGCTGGAACGGGGACTGCTGCTCGGAGAGATGGGGGGATGCCCAGTGCTCGTGGCACCCCGGGATCCCGTGCTGCAGGGGGAGGGGCTGGTGCGGGAAGGCGTGGAGACGCTGCGGGCCGGGTGGCCAGCGGATCCAATCACCAGTGAGACCGTTCCCCTCAGCCAGTTGCTGCTGCTGCATCAACGCCATCCGGAACGACAGCTGCGGCTGATGAACCTCTCCACAGCAGCTGCGGTGCAGCAGCTTTCAGGCTGCGAGTTCCCGCCCCTGAGCAGCGTGAGCTGGTGGCATCTCCTCACCGACCGCAGCATGCTGGCCAGCAGCGATCCGGGCTGGCGCGTCTGCCCCTCCCTCGGTGGCCCGGACGATCGCGAGCAGTTGATCCAGGCCGTTCAGCATCGAACGATCACTGCCGTGGCTGTGCATGCTGTTCCTCTGGATGCTGAGGACATGCTGTTGCCGGGCGACCGGCGCCCCGCAGGCCTAAGCGGCCACCATGTGGTGCTTGCTGCGCTGTGGAATGCCCTGGTGCGGCCGGGCCGCTTGACCACGGAAGATCTTTGGCAGGCCCTCAGCTTTGGGCCTTCGGCTCTGATCGACCAGCCGCCTGAACAGCTTGAGCAGGGCAGCCGGCGCTGGCTGCTGTTCGATCCCGATCAACGCTGGAGCATCAGCAGCAACACTCCCGGCGCACCGCGTGCCGCCAACATTCCCTGGCTGGGCCGCGAGCTTCAGGGACGCGTTGTGGCCTGTGGCCTCAATTGCTGAGCGAACCGATGCGCGAAGGGGGCCAGAAGCGGAAGACGGCACGGCCAATGATCTGATCGTCTGGCAAAAATGGGCCGCCTGGCCAACGACGGGCGTCCTGGCTGTTGCGGCGGTTGTCGCCCAGAACAACAACGTTGCCTTCGGGGACCACGGCATAGAGGCCCTTGCAGCCAATCATTCCGTCGCGTTCGGAGCAGAAGTTGGTGACGTAGGGCTCGTTGAAGGCCCTGCCGTTGATGCTCACGGCACCACGGCTGTTCACCTCCACGACATCACCAGGAACACCCACCACCCGCTTGATCCAGGCCTCACATTCGGGATAACGCTGCAACAGCACACGATCCACAACCCAGCTGATGCCAGGGAAGGTAACGAAGCCGCACTTCAGTGGATTGGGTTGCCCCCCCTCCAATTTCCAAACGGGATCAAAGGCACTGGGAGAATTGAACACAACGATCTCCCCCCGCTGAGGAGGTCGGGAGCGGTAGGACAGCTTCTCGACGATCAACTTGTCGCCAACCTGAAGCCCTGGCAGCATCGACCCTGAAGGGATGTAGCGGGCTTCAAAGGCGAACTGCCGGAGCAGGAGATACAGCGAAACCGTGAACAGAAAAGGGGCCCAGAACTCCCAGATCGCGCTGACTCTGCCCTTCACATCGGAAGGTTCTCTCTCCGCGTTCAATGTGGGCAGGCTCAATCTTTCGACCCACGATAGGGGGAGCCTGCAGGCCCCATGATCCGTCCACGCTGGCAAGCCCTCAAGCCCCAACACGGCCTGTTCAGCTGGCGCCGGTGGGACCAAGCCATTGCTGTCATCGCCGCAGTCAATCTCACCTGGGTCGCCATCGACCTCACCTACATCCCCCTGCGCAACTTCTGGCTGCAGCGCAATCTTTATCCGGTGCCATCGCTTCCCCTGGTGGTTCCCCTGCCCTGGCTGCCGGACATCACCCCGTGGCTGGATCCCCTCAAGGGCATCGAACCCCATCGCGACACCGAGGGTTACCTGAAGGCCTACACCGCCCTGGATCGGGCCCTGCAGCAGAACGGCCCGCGCACGGCGGAAAGCACCGATCTGCTGCAGCAGCAGGTGGTGCTCACCACAGCGCTGATGGACAGCAACCCGTTCATCAGTTCAGGCCAAGCCGGCGCGCTTGAAAAATTCAAGAACCGACTGCGCGCCCGCACCGGCCTGGAATCAGCCCGTGACTCCGCCAACCTTCTCCTAAGCCCCGAGCATCTGGAACGCTCCCCCTGGAGCCAGGAGCGTCAGTTCTGGAGCCAGCAAATCCTGCCGCTGGTGGAGAGCAACTACTGGCGAAGCATCGATGAAAACGGACGCCCCAGCGATTTGAGCTGGCGCATCGACACGCCATTTCAACTGCTGTTTCTGCTCGACATTCTTCTGCGTGCCTGGCGCCTGAAACAGCGCTATCCAGCGATCCGCTGGCGCGATGCCCTGTTACGCCGCTGGATCGACCTGCCCCTGCTGCTGCCGTTTGCGCGCTGGCTCCGGGTGGTTCCGGTCACAGAACGGCTTTGCGGAGCGGGCCTCCTGCAACTCGAACCGCTGCGGGCCGTGATCAGCCGCGGCGTGGTGGCCCTGTTGGCTGTGGAGCTGTTTGAAGTGATCGCCGTCAGGGTGGTCGATGCTCTGCAGCAACTGATCCGATCACCACAGCTGCCGGAAAGGGTTCGCGGACTCTGCAGCTACCAGAGCAGTGATCTGAACGATGAGCGGGAGGTGATCGAGCTGCTGCGGTTGTGGCTTCCCCTTCTGCTCACCCGCATTGCCCCGGCCATGCGACCGCAACTGCAAGCCGTGATCAGCCATCTGGTGCAGCAGAGCTTGGACCGGAACGTGGTGCCGGATGCCCTGCGGCGACTGCCTGGACTGCAAAACGCCGAATCGGAATTCAGCCGCCAGCTGGCAGAAAGCATGGTGACCTCCGTGCTCGACCTGTCCAAGGGAGCCGGAAACCGCATCGGTCAGCGGGACCCTGTTCTGGAATCGCTTGGATCCGAGGCCTTGGATCGTCTCTGGGAGGAGCTAGCCCACACCCTGGAACAGGGGCCTGTCTTGAGCCGCAGCCAAGATCTGCTGGTCGCGCTTTTGGAAGAGATCAAACGCTCAAGCTTCCGTCAGATCCGCGACCAAGGCGATGTGGACGCCCTGATCAGCGAATTGGATGGCTTGAACTTCAACCCTGGAAGACCGACTCCCAAAGATCAGGCTTGAAGCCGGTGAGGTATGTGGAGGAATTCACCTCCACGAACGGTCGTTTGATCAACTTTCCATCAGCAGCCAAAGCCTCGAGAGCCTCTTCATCCGACAGAGCCTTCACTGCTGCCGCGCCCATGGCGCGATAGCTCTGGCCGCTGGTGTTGAACAGCAGTTTCCTGTCACCGAGGGATTGGTGAGCGGCCACCAACATCTCCTTCGACGGTGGAGTCAAGGTGATGTCGTGCACCTCATGGGCGATGGCTCGCTCAGTGAGCCAGGCCAATGCCTTTCGACAGGTGCTGCATCGGTTGTAGCTGTAAACCTGAAGGGTTCCGGCCAAGGCTCAGCGGCCGAACAGGGATTTGATCGCACCAACGAGGCTGTTGGAGCCGCGGCCCACACCTTCAGCGGGGCGGGTGCGAACGGTGACATCACCAAACACTGTGGTGCGGCAGCTCAGGCGGAAGTTGGCAGGACGATCGGCCAGATAGACCTCTTCAACATCGCTGCGGGGGGACAGGTTCGCTTGCCCTTCAACCACCTCCATCACGCAGGTGCCGCACTGACCAACGCCACTGCAGTTGTTGAGGTTGTTGAGGCTCTTGTAGGGATTAACGCCTGCATCAAGTGCAGCCTTACGCAGATTTGCGCCCTCGATGCAGCCAACCTGCTGGCCTTCCTGCTCGAATCGGATGGTGGGCACGGGTTCCGCAAATCTCAGTGCGCACCAACTTACAAGCATCCGGCCTGATCAAGGGACTCTTGCCTGAGATCAATCGGCTGCATTGATGCAGGAATCAAGCAATGGCTGAACCGCATCGAGGTCGCGCCATCCATCAATCGATACGACGCTGCCCTGCAACGTGCGGTAGGTCCTGAAGAATTCCGCGACATCCTCCAGCTGGGAGGCAGCGATCTGACGAATGCTGCGGATCTCGTCCTGACGGGGGTCTGCGTCCGGGACACAGAGAATCTTCCCGTCATAAACATCCTTGTCGTGGAGGTCCAACACGCCGATTGGGCGAGCCTTGATCAGGCAACCAGCGAACGTGGGTTCAGCCATGATCACCATGGCGTCGAGGGGAGATCCATCCTCCGCCAGCGTGTTGGGGATGAAGCCGTAATCAAAGGGGTAACGCACCGAGGAGTGCATAACCCGATCCAGAACCATCACGCCGGCTTCGGCGGAGTACTCGTATTTGTTTCTGCTTCCTGCCGGAATCTCAACGATGAGATTCACCAAGCCTGGCGAAGGTGACGGGGGGAGCTGATGGAGATCCATGCCGATCCGAAGCGGTGGGGATCAGTCGCGGAGAAGGGAAGGTTCGATCTGTGATCACAGCCACAAGGGGGGCACTGAAACTGACAACAGCAATCAGCAGTCCTTTGATGGCCGTCAACGAGGCGCGACGACTGAACGGCTCATCCGCCTCCGAAGACGCGATGGCGTCGTCGTGAGACGGGTGGGGAACATCTGAGGCCATAAAACGGGGGGCTTGAGAAAGCTCCCTCTTTCGATCACAACGTTGTTGAACTCATTCTGTCACTGCAAAAAGCAGGACGCACCGATCATTAAGCAGCGGGCCGGTCCTGCTGGTCGAGTCGTGCGCTCAGATCAGTAGAGGATGCCCCACTCGCCTCGAGATGGGTACGGATCAGCCGAAGCTCCTCAAGGATCGATCCCAGGATTTGCTGCGTCGCCGTTGATGGAGAGTTCAGCACCTCAACAGTGACTTCTTTGATGCGGAGAACATCTTTGGCGAAGCGCGCCACCTCATTGGGGTGGAACATCAGCGGATCTTTTTGATCGCTGCGGTACTCCGGGTTCAGCTTGCGGGGGTTGAACGGAGGGTTGAGGTTGCGTGGGTCTGTGTTGGTGTAGCGATACACCGAAGCCCGGGAGCGGTTCAGGGATTTCTGAACGTCGTCGATCCCCACCAGTGCCTCGGCTTGAGCTGACGCATGGGCCGGATCCATGGAAAGTTCGGTCGCTTGTTGAACGCTTGTCGCCACAGATTCAACGGACCGAGGAAACATGAGACGGGCCTAGGACAGGCTGGATTGAGCTGGACGGTAGCAGTCGAGACTCAGGGCGCCCAGGGGAATTCCAGCAAAACAGACACTTCCGCGATCGGCATGCCTCCGAAGCGGTGATAACTTCCAAATCCCATTTTGTTGCGATTGATGCGCGTCTCCCGCCTGCTGCTGGTGACGCTTCGGGATGTTCCCGCCGAAGCGGAGATCACCTCGCATCAGTTGCTTCTCAGGGCCGGGTATATCCGTCGCGTGGGATCAGGGATCTACGCCTACCTCCCCTTGATGTGGAGGGTGCTGCAAAAGATCACTGCCGTGGTGCGCGAGGAGATGAACCGCGCCGGCGCCCAGGAAACCCTGCTGCCGCAGCTGCACCCTGCTGAGCTCTGGCAGAAGAGCGGGCGTTGGCAGGGCTACACCGCTGGCGAGGGGATCATGTTCCACCTCGAAGACCGCCAGGGCAGAGAACTGGGGCTCGGTCCGACCCATGAAGAGGTGATCACCAGCCTGGCAGGTGAGCTGCTGAGGTCATACCGGCAGCTCCCGGTGAACCTTTATCAAATCCAGACCAAATTCCGCGACGAGATCCGTCCCCGCTTTGGCCTGATGCGAGGCCGCGAATTCATCATGAAGGACGCGTATTCCTTCCATGCCAGCGAAGCAGATCTTCGCGAGACCTATGGCGTGATGGATCAGGCCTACCGCCGCATCTTTGAACGTTGTGGCCTGGATGCCGTCCCTGTCGATGCCGATAGCGGAGCGATCGGCGGCGCCGCCTCCCAAGAGTTCATGGTGACGGCGGATGCCGGGGAAGACCTGATCCTGATCAGCGATGACGGCCAATACGCCGCCAACCAAGAGAAGGCTGTTTCGATGCCATCCACCGCATCTCCTCTTCCCGACGGCCCGGAGGAATCGATTCCAACTCCTGGCTTGGGCAGCATCGAAAGCCTCTGCGACGCCAAAGGCTGGGATCCGAGTCAGGTGGTGAAGGTGCTGCTGTTTGTGGCGACCCTCGACGATGAGACCCTCCAACCGCTGTTGGTGAGCCTCCGTGGTGACCAGGAGCTCAATCCCACCAAGGTCGTGAACGCGGTCAGCCGAACCGTCAACAAGGGTGTTCTCGATTGCCGCCCGATCACACCAGAGGACAACAACCGTCAGCAGATTGATCCGCTCCCCTTTGGATCGATCGGGCCCGACCTCTCCGATGACGTTCTGAAGGGAGCCAAGACCTGGGAGCCAACATTTCTGCGCCTGGCGGATGAAACCGCGAGCGAACTCGGCAGCTTCATCTGTGGTGCCAACACGCCCGATCTGCACCGTTTCAACACCAACTGGACCGCCATCGATCAGAAGCCAACCAGCCTGGATCTGCGTAATGCACGGGCCGGCGACGTCTGCCAACACAACCCGGAATCACGCCTGACGGAAAAAAGAGGCATCGAAGTCGGCCACATTTTTCAGTTGGGCCGAAAATATTCCGAGGCCATGGAGAGCCGTTTCACTAACGAGAACGGCAAGACCGAACCGTTCTGGATGGGTTGCTACGGCATCGGCGTTTCGCGATTGGCGCAGGCTGCCGTCGAGCAGCATCACGATGACAGCGGCATCTGCTGGCCGACGGCCATCGCCCCCTTCGAGGCGATCGTGGTCGTGGCCAACATCCAGGACGAGGCCCAGGCCCAGCTGGGGGAAGCGCTGTACTCGGAGCTTCAGAACGCTGGTGTGGATGTGCTGATCGACGACCGCAAGGAACGCGCCGGCGTCAAGTTCAAAGACGCGGATCTGATCGGCATCCCTTGGCGGATCGTGGTGGGACGCGACGCCAGCGAAGGCACCGTTGAACTGGTGTGCCGCAGCAGCCGCGAGGTGCAAAAGCTTCCCCACGTTGAGGCTGTGACCTGCCTGATCAAGGCACTCCACCCCTAAAGTCGAATGACACTTAAGGGTTTCATGCTCTCCGCACTGACACGCCTGCTTCGCCCCCTCAGCCGGGCCGTCGTAGCCCTTGGTCTCGGGTTGTGCCTCCTCCTGACGGCCTGCAGTGGGGACGCTGAAGCTCGTCTGAGCGGCGACTACGTGGAAGACACCGTGGCGGTCTCCCGCACTCTGCTGACAGTGATCGACCTGCCTCAGGACGATCCCACCCACGCCGAAGCTGAGGCCGACGCCCGGGCCCTGATCAACGACTACATGTCCCGTTATCGGCCCCAGCCCCGTGTGAACGGACTCAGCTCCTTCACCACGATGCAGACCGCGCTGAATTCGCTCGCTGGTCATTACGCCTCCTACGCCAATCGCCCCCTGCCGGAAGCGCTGCATGACCGCATCGCCAAGGAACTCAACAAGGCTGAGAAATCAGTGGTCCGGGGCAGCTGAGCCCCCCGAAACCAGCTCGGTTTTGACGAGGCCACCCGAGATCTGAGATACTCGCGGATTGTGCAGATCTGCGGCTTCGGGCCGCCGTGTTCTTGGCCAACGTTGTCGTCATCGGAGCGCAGTGGGGTGACGAGGGAAAAGGAAAGATCACCGATCTCCTGAGCCGCTCCGCCGATGTGGTGGTTCGCTATCAGGGTGGTGTGAATGCAGGCCACACGATTGTTGTTGACGATCGTGTGCTCAAGCTGCACCTAATTCCATCTGGAATCCTCTACCCCGACACGATCTGTCTGATCGGATCCGGCACGGTGGTGGATCCCAAGGTGATGCTCGGTGAGCTGGACATGCTCATCGCCAACAACATTGATATTTCAGGGCTTCGCCTGGCATCCACAGCCCACGTGACGATGCCCTACCACCGCCTGCTCGACCAGGCCATGGAGAAGCAGCGGGGAGCACGACGGATCGGAACCACAGGCCGTGGAATCGGCCCCACCTACGCCGACAAGTCGCAGCGCAGTGGCATCCGTGTGATCGACCTGCTGGACGAACAGCGGCTGAGGGATCGCCTTGAAGGCCCACTGCAGGAGAAGAACGAACTTCTTCAGACCATTTACGGCGTTGAGCCCCTGAACGCCGAAGACGTCATCCAGGAATATCTGGGATACGGCAAGCGCCTCGCCCCCCACGTGGTGGAGTGCACCCAGACAATTCACCAGGCAGCGCGAGATCGCAAGAACATCCTGTTCGAAGGTGCCCAGGGCACGTTGTTGGACCTGGACCACGGCACCTATCCCTACGTCACCTCCTCCAACCCCGTTTCCGGCGGGGCCTGCATCGGTGCAGGCGTGGGCCCAACCCTGATTGACCGCGTCATCGGCGTTGCCAAGGCCTACACCACCCGCGTGGGTGAAGGCCCCTTCCCCACTGAGCTGAGCGGAAGCCTGAATGACCAGCTCACGGAACGGGGTGGCGAATTCGGTACCACCACGGGCCGCCAGAGGCGCTGTGGCTGGTTTGACGGCGTGATCGGTCGCTACGCCGTGCAGGTCAACGGCTTGGACTGTCTGGCCGTGACCAAGCTGGATGTGCTGGACGAACTGGACGAAATTCAAGTCTGCGTGGCCTATGAACTCAATGGCGAGCGAATCGAGCACTTCCCCAGCAGTGCCGATGACTTCGCCCAGTGCAAACCCATCTTCGAAACACTGCCTGGCTGGCAGTGCTCCACCGAGGAATGCCGCAGCCTTGAGGATCTCCCCAAGCCAGCCATGGATTACCTGCGCTTCCTCGCTGATCTGATGGAAGTGCCGATCGCCATTGTCTCCCTGGGGGCCAGCCGTGATCAGACCATCGTTGTAGAAGACCCGATCCATGGTCCCAAGCGAGCCCTGTTGAGCGCCTGAGCCGCTGACGTTCATACTTCGGCCTGCTTTCCACGCCCCGATGTCATCAGAGACCCGTTTCCCCAGCGATTGCAGTCTCGATGTCGTTGGTATAGGCAACGCCATCGTTGACGTTCTGGTGCAGACGGACGACGGTTTCATCGCTGAACACGGCCTCCAGAAAGGGGGCATGGCGCTGATTAATGAACAACAGGCCGAAGCTCTTTACAAGGCCAGTGGAACGGGCCTCGAGACCTCCGGTGGATCGGTCGCCAACACGATGGTGGGCATCGCGCAGCTCGGCGGACGCGCCGGTTTCATCGGCCGCGTCCGGGATGACCAGCTCGGCAGCATCTTCAGCCATGACATCCGGGCCGTTGGGGCACGCTTCGAGACCCCAGCAGCCACCAGTGGAGCCACAACGGCGCGCTGCCTGATTTACGTCACGCCCGATGCCGAGCGCACTATGTGCACCTTCCTGGGGGCTTCCACCCAACTGGAGCCCGAGGATCTCGACCTCTCCATGGTCAAGCAGGCCAAGGTGCTTTACCTGGAGGGCTACCTCTGGGACAGTCCAGCCGCCAAACGGGCCTTCATCGCCGCCGCCGAAGCCTGCCGTGAAGCAGGCGGCAAGGTGGCTCTTTCCCTGTCCGATGGCTTCTGTGTTGATCGGCACAGAGCGAGTTTTCTCGAGCTGGTGAATGGCCACGTCGACGTGCTGTTCGCCAATGACGTTGAAATTCAGTCGCTCTACGAGACCGACGATTTCGACCAGGCCCTCGAGCGGGTGCGCGGCTGCTGCTCAGTGATTGCGGTCACCCGTGGCGCCCAGGGGTCCGTTGTGCTGAGTGGAGACCAGCGCTGGGATATCGGCATCTTCGGCCTGGGAGACCTGGTGGACACCACGGGAGCAGGCGACCTCTATGCCGGGGGATTTCTGCATGGCTTCACCCAGGGCGAGTCACTGGAGCGCTGTGGTGAGCTCGGAGCCCTCTGCGCCGGCCAGATTGTGACCCAATTGGGGGCTCGCTCCCAGGTCTCCCTCAAGCAGCTGGCGGAGACCCATCTGAACTGAGCTCAGCGATGGCCCAGGCCCTATAGGCCGGTGATGCCGTCACCGGCCAGCACAACCACTCGGGGGTGTCGTAGCTGTGCAACTCGGAGACAGCCGAGCGCAGGGCGGCCACATGCTGAGTTGAGGTCTTCATCAGCAGTTGGACCTCATGGGACGCCTGCAACGACCCCTCCCAGCGATAGAACGACTGAACGGGGTGGATGGACACACAGGCCACGAGATGGCGCTCCAGCAAGGCCTCTGCCAGCTGTTGGGCGCGCTCAGCGTTCGCTTCCGTGGTGAGGGCCAGCACGAGTCCACTCGCTTCAATCACGCTCAAGCCGATCCAACAGGCTGCAGACATCCTCGACGCATTCCATCCCGTTGGGGGGGGAGGGACGCCGCAACAGCAGCAAGCTCAGCCCCAGATCTGTGGTGAGTTGATGCCAAAGCTGTTCCGTCACACCACCGGACTGGCGGCAGAGCACCACGCCAATGCCCCAGCGACGGCAAAGAGACCGCTCGATCGCCCCCGGCACCTCCCCTTGCAGAGGGCGCACCACGGCCAGGTGATCCGGGGGAAGACCTGCCCGCAAGGCGGCGCGCACTCCATCGGGGGACGGAAGCGCACGGCCATAGGGAATTGCTCCGGCGCGGCGCACAGCAGCAGTCAAGGCCGGAAGATGACGGCCTCCAATGGCCAGCAGCAGGCGTTGGCCCTGGAGCGGTTGGGCCGCCAATGCATCGGCATCAGCCAGGAGAGAGGCTGCTCCCAACGGTTCAAGGCGACGCTCATAACGCAGCAGCGGTTGGCCGAGATCCGCACAGGCCGTGACCAGGTCATGGCTGATCTGAGCCGCAAAAGGATGCGTGGCATCCACCACCCAACGGAAAGGGCCGGTCTGATGCAGGGCTGCCTTGATTCCGCCAATTCCCTGCAGGGCACCAATCGAGATGCGCTTCACCGGCAATCCCGCGTAGGCCTTCGCTGCAGTTGCCGTCACCACACTCACGCTCACACGCCAATGACGGCGGGAAAGCTCCTTCACCAAGCGCGGCCCATCACCGGTTCCAGCCAGCAGCAGGACACGACGCTGGTCATTCGCGGGGCCTTGCATCAGGATGTGCGCCGACACCAGCTCAAGTCATGAACCATTGCGTGCTCGAAGTGGAGGTGATCGACGCACCGACGGTTCGATACACCCAGGACAACCAGACTCCCATTGCGGAGATGGCCGTGCGCTTTGACCCCCTTCGCGAGGGTGATCCGCCGGGTGAATTGAAAGTGGTGGGCTGGGGCAACCTGGCCCAGGAAATGCAGAACCGTGTGCAGACCGGGCAGCGGCTGCTGATCGAAGGCCGGCTGCGGATGAACACCATGCCCCGGGGCGATGGCATGAAGGAAAAACGGGCTGAATTCACCCTGGCTCGGCTTCATCCGATCGGCGCGGCAGCCACGGGTGCAGCTCCTTCCGGCAACCCCTCAGCCCCGGCTCCCAGCCGCCAGGCCCCCGCTGCTGCACCGACCAAGGTGGCAAAAGAGCCCGAACCGGCCAGCTGGAATGCGGCGCCCCTCGTGCCCGACACCGACGACATCCCCTTCTGAATCAGAGGACAATCGCGGGGCGTCGCCGCTTAACGGCCCGCTTCGTCCTGCAGCTCTGACGCTCGGGTGATCAGTTGCCCGAGCTCCCGTTCAAGGGCGGCAAGATCCAGCCGCAGCTCGGGCCAGCGGCCCCCATCGATCTGCTGCAGCAACCAGCTGCGATCACGATCGAGCTGCTGGAGTAGATCATCGATCCCGGTCGACGATGGATCTGGCATCTGGCTCGGGGCAGTGGATCTCCATCCTGATGGCCTAGAGGTCAAAATGACGATCAAGCCAAGGCCTTCATGAAGGATTTCTTCTCCCCCGGCAGCCTCGTCACCATCGCCGGAGGCGTGCTGACCGTGGTCGGTGCCACCGCTTACGCCACCGGTAGCGCCAACCTCAGCCTGCCCACGATTTTCTACGGAATCCCGATCTTGTTGGGGGGGCTAGCCCTTAAATCGTCGGAGCTGCCACCCGCCATCCGGGTGACACCGGTCAAGACGTTTCAGAAGGAACGCGAAGCTGCAGCCCCAGAACTGGGCAAATTGCTCGGCGATGTGACGCGCTGGCGCTACGGCCAGAAGGCCCACCTGGAGTCGTCGCTGGAAGCGCTCAAACTCTGGGATGAAGACACCCCACCGCAGTTGGAAGAGATCGAAGAGCTGCATTCCGACAGCGGCTATGGCCTGCGGATGCGATTCCTGCTGGGAGCCGTTCCCCTCGAACGCTGGCAAGAGCGACAGGAGAGGCTGGGGCGTTTCTTCGCCAAGGGGATGCGAGCGGAACTCAAGGAACTGGATGAACAACGGCTGGACGTTGTTCTGCTTCCGGCAGGTGAGGCCTAAGCCATGGCCCAATCCACCCAGAACAACGATGACGCCCTCAGGGTGTCGGTGCTCAGCGAAGCCCTCCCCTACATCCAGCGCTTCGCCGGTCGGCGCATCGTGATCAAGTACGGCGGGGCCGCCATGGCCCATGCCGAGCTGCGGGCTGCTGTCTTTCGCGACCTGGCTCTGCTGGCCTGCGTCGGCGTCCAACCCGTGGTGGTGCATGGCGGCGGGCCTGAAATCAACCAGTGGCTTCAGCGTCTGGAAATTCCCGCCGAATTCCGCGACGGACTGCGCGTCACCGACGCCGACACCATGGACGTGGTGGAGATGGTGCTGGTGGGCCGCGTCAACAAGCAGATCGTGAATGGCCTCAATCAGCTCGGCACCCGTGCGGTTGGTTTGAGCGGAAGTGACGGAAGTCTTGTGGAGGCACGCCCCTGGGGGAATGGCAGCCATGGGCTGGTGGGGGATGTTGCCCGCGTCAATCCCGATGTGCTCGAACCACTGCTGGAGAAGGGGTATGTGCCCGTCATTTCCAGCGTTGCCGCAACCCCCGATGACGGGCGAGCCCACAACATCAATGCCGACACGGTGGCAGGAGAGTTGGCGGCGGCTCTGGAAGCCGAAAAACTGATCCTGCTGACCGACACCCCCGGCATCCTTGAAGACCGGGATGACCCCGACTCGCTGATCCGCAAACTGCGTCTCTCAGAGGCGCGACAGCTGATCGAGGACGGCGTGGTCGCAGGGGGCATGACCCCTAAAACGGAATGTTGCATCCGCGCCCTGGCTCAGGGCGTGTCAGCCGCCCACATCATTGATGGCCGGGTTCCCCATGCCCTCCTGCTCGAAGTCTTCACCGACGCCGGCATCGGCACCATGGTGGTGGGACGCGGCTAGGGGTGAGCGAGCAGGACGCAGCACTGGACCTCTCTGAAGCGGAGGCAGCCCTGGAGCGCGGGGACTACGGCCAGGGCCTGGAGCTGCTTCTGCCCCTGGCGGAGCAACACCCGCTCAACAGCCCGGAGGGGCCGGGCCTTCGGCTCCTGATGATCACCGCCTGGATGGGCCAGGGGCAGGACGAGAAAGCCATCGCCACCTGCAGGCTGCTGAGTCGCTGCCGCGATCCCAAGTTGCGCCAGCAGGCCAAACAACTGCTCGGGGTTCTTGAAGCCCCAAGCCTGGATCGTCCGGAACGCTGGTCGATGCGCATGCCGCAACTGGAGCTGAATGGCTCCGGCAGCGGGCAGACCTCCACCATGCTGCGGCGGCGGTCGCGGCGTCCCGAACCCCCGCCACCACCACCGACGGGGCCGACGCGTTCACCGGCGGCGGGTTTCGCCGTGCTGGTGATGGCGGTTCTGCTGGGGATCACGCTGTTGCTGAGTGGTTGCGTCCGAATCGAGGCTGATCTCGACCTTCGCGGCCCGGATCGAATGGCCCTCACCTGGGACGTGCGGAGCACCCAGCAACGCCCGCTGCCCTGGCAGGAGCAATTCGAGCGAGACCTGCAACGGGACGTGCCCGGGCTGAAGATCGAACAAACAGGCCCAGGACGCCAACAGATCAGCAGCCGTGTTGCCTCGTCGCACGAGCTGGCGCAACAGATGGCGGCCGTGGTTGCCGTGGCTGGTCGCGCGGCTGGAGTCTCACTCCCGCCACCGACGCTCAAGCTCGAAGAACGCAACTGGCTGCTGGGGGTGCAGCAGCACGTGCAGCTGATGGTGGACCTCAGCGATCTGCCCGAGATCCCCGGGCTCGACGTTCATCTGAGCCTGAACCACGGGCAGGTGGAGCGCACGGCTGTTACCGGCACCACCACCGAAGTCAGCTGGCAGGGCTGGCGCTGGAATCCGCTTGGCCTGGGGGGCGTGGTGATCCTGATGCTGCTGATCAGCAGCATGGTGCTGCAGGTGGTGCGTCGGAAGCTGGGCTTTGGCTTCCCTGAACTGCCCTCCTGATCAAAGCTGCTGCGGGTCGGGATCCACAGTGAGCGCCACACCCTTGGGCAAGCCATCCCAGAGGTCCTGTCCCGGAGGCAGCGGAAGCGGGGAGCCCGCCGGACCGTGCAGCAACAGCTGCCATCGGCTTCGGCCAGCAACCCGGGCCACAGGTGCCGGAGCAGGACCCAACAACCACCAATTCTGGAGCTGACAAATCGGCCGGATCCGCTCCGCCAGCACCGCTGCCGCCGTTGCTGTTTTGCTGGGGGAATCTCCAGACAGGCGCAGCAAACAGGCACGACTGAAGGGCACCAGACCCGCCTCCTTGCGGAGGGCCACCTCCTGGGAGAGGAACGCTTCATAGCGACCATCCACCAGGTGTTGAATCACCGGGTGCTCTGGGGTGTAGGTCTGCACTAACACCTGCCCCGGTCGCTCACCTCGCCCGGCACGGCCCGCCAACTGCAACAGCAACTGCAGGGCCTGCTCTCCTGCGCGGAGATCGGGGCGGTGCAGAAGCCCATCCGCCGCGAGCACCGCCGCCAGGGTGACCCGCGGCAGATCCATGCCCTTGGCCAGCATCTGCGTACCGATCAAGACGTCGGCTTCTCCAGCAGCGAAACGGTCCAACAGGCGTCGATGGCCATCCCGCCCCCCGGTGGAATCGCGGTCAAAGCGGAGCAAACGAAGGCCTTCGAGCTCCTGAGAGAGCAGTTCCAACACCTTCTGCGTCCCGGCCCCAAACGGCTTGAAGGCCGTGGAACCACAGTGACTGCAACGGTTCTCCAGGTCTTCACGATGGTCACACCAGTGGCAACGCAGCCACTGACGCCCGGCCTTGCTGCGGTGAACGGTGAGCGCCACATCGCAGTGGGGGCACATCACCACCTCGCCGCAACTGCGACAGCTCAAAAAGGGGCTGTATCCCCGACGAGGCACCAAAACCACGGCCTGTTCGCCCTGCTCCGGCAGCGCCGCAAGACGATCCATCAAGGCGCGACTGACCAGACGCTTGTGTCCTTCGGCCAACTCATGGCGCATGTCGATCACATGCACAGGCGGTAGGGACTGCCGGGAAATCCGCTGGGTCAGGCGCACCAAGGTCAAGGCACCATCCGAGCCCGATTGAATCCAGCTCTCGAGCGACGGCGTGGCGCTGCCCAGCACAAGCCGTGCCTGTTGCATCACAACCCGGTCCAAAGCCAGGTCCCGGGCGTGATAGCAAGGCATGGGTGCGTCTTGCTTGTAAGAGCTGTCGTGCTCCTCATCCAGAACGACCAGCCCCAGCGGCTTCAACGGCACGAACACCGCGGAGCGGGTTCCCACCACCACCAACGGCTGTTCGGCAGCAAGACAGCGGCGCCAGGTTCGAACCCGTTCGGCGTCACCACAACCGCTGTGGTACTCCACAACGCGCGAGCCGAAGCGTTTGCGGCAACGGTCAACGAGTTGGGGAATCAATCCGATCTCGGGGGTGAGCAGCAGCACGTGCCGGCCCCGCTCCAGCTCCTGGGCAGCCAGCTGGAGGTACACCTCGGTCTTGCCGGAGCCGGTGATTCCCCAGAGCAGCAGCCCTCTCCCCGGAGACAGCTGTTGGTAGGCCTTCACCACGTCCTGCTGCTCAGCCGTCAAGGCCTGGGGAAGCTCCTGGGGGCCAGAACCAGCTGAGGAGCCCTTGTCCTCACAACGACGCTGCTCACGCACCAGGTAGCCCTGCTGGATCAGCGGCGGCAGCAATTGCGCCCCAAACCCACTGGCCACCAGGTCCCGTTGCCAAGCACCATCGCCCTGGCCCTCCAACCAAGCCAGAAGCTCCCGCTGGCGAGGGGTGGGTGGGTTCGCTGCATCAGGGGGGACCCGGGCCTGAATCCACCACATTTGACGCCCGCCCGCCAGGCAACGCTGGCCGGCCTGACCAATCCAGCCCGACGGCAAAGCCGCCTTCAAGGTGCGGAAGACACTGAGATGGCAACGGTCCGCCACCCGCTCCAGCCAGCTGTACCAATCCGAATCGACAGCAGCTCGCTGCAGGAGCGATTCCACCGGTTGCAGCTCCTGAGGATCCTGCTCAGCCCACTCCCGCTCCGCCACCACCAATCCATGCATGGCTCGACCCCGGAGGCGCACCCGCACCAGATCTCCCGGCATCAATCCCATACTGGGATCTGCGGCGTAACTGAAGGAGCGTCCTTCCCGCCCAGCCTCCAGCCAGACCTCAACGCATCGCCGCGAATGCGACAGGACCTTGCAAACTTCGGAAGACTTCATTAACGTGGACAGGTTGGACAGTTTCTGCCAACCCTGCGCTCGATCCAGAGGGAAGACACAGAGTCTGAAGTCAAGGTCTTGTTCCTTGCCACTTTGACCGGTCTGAGACCACCCCGGACAGCACAGACACAATCAGTCCAGGCGTTTCGTCGACTCGCGGACACCACCATCAGCCCATGAACTCCGTCTCAGCGTCAGCTGTGTCGTTCTCTTTCGTTTGAACGGAAGTTCCAGGTTCCGGCCATTGCCGTTGGTGCTTTGTTGCCGCTGTTGCATCTCCCCTCTATCCGACTTCGACTAACACCATGACCCCTGCTGCCACCAAAGCTGCCAAGCCGGACATCGTTCTTCTGGCCAATGCTGACGGCAAGGTGAAGGAAGTCGCCAAGAGTTCCGACAAAGAGGTCAAGAAAACCCCTGCACGCCGACGAACCAGCAAGGCGAGCGCCAAGGACCTGAGCGCCGCAGCCGACGAACTGCTCGCCGCAGCAGATCAAGCCAAGGCCTCGGGAACCACCAAAAAGGCTGCAGCGAAAACCACCAAGGCCAAAACCACAACGAAAAAGGCCACCACAACCAAGAAGGCAGCCACCGCCAAGAAGACCACGACTAAATCTTCAACAGCCAAGGCAGCGGCAGCGAAGCCAACCGCCGAGGAGAAAGCCAAAACCGCAGCTGCTGAGAAGGAAGCCAAGGCCAAAGCCCTGGCCAGCATCAAGATCGGCCCCAAAGGCGTCTACACCGAAGACTCCATCCGGGTTTATCTCCAGGAAATTGGTCGGATCCGCCTGCTGCGTCCCGACGAAGAGATCGAACTGGCCCGCAAAATTGCCGATCTTCTCTATCTCGAGGAACTGGCCGCTCAATTTGAAAGCGACAACGGCCGGGAACCTGACAACAAAGAGTGGGCGGCCTTGGTGGAAATGCCGCTCATCCGCTTCCGCCGGCGCTTGATGCTGGGCCGACGGGCCAAGGAAAAGATGGTGCAATCCAACTTGCGCCTGGTGGTCTCGATTGCCAAGAAGTACATGAATCGGGGCCTGAGCTTCCAAGACCTGATTCAGGAAGGAAGCCTTGGCCTGATTCGTGCAGCCGAGAAGTTCGACCACGAAAAGGGCTACAAGTTCTCCACCTACGCCACCTGGTGGATTCGCCAGGCCATCACACGCGCCATCGCCGACCAGAGCCGCACCATCCGCCTGCCGGTGCACCTCTACGAAACGATCTCCAGGATCAAGAAGACCACCAAGGTTCTCTCCCAGGAATTCGGCCGCAAGCCAACGGAAGAGGAAATCGCGGAATCGATGGAAATGACCATCGAAAAACTGCGCTTCATCGCCAAGAGCGCCCAGCTGCCGATCTCCCTGGAGACCCCCATCGGCAAGGAAGAGGATTCCCGCCTGGGGGATTTCATCGAAGCCGACATCGAAAATCCCGAGCAGGACGTTGCCAAGAACCTGCTTCGTGAAGACCTGGAAGGTGTGTTGGCCACCCTCAGCCCCCGCGAGCGCGATGTGCTGCGCCTGCGCTATGGCCTGGACGACGGGCGGATGAAGACCCTCGAGGAAATTGGTCAGATTTTTGATGTGACCCGTGAACGGATCCGTCAGATCGAAGCCAAGGCCCTGCGCAAATTGCGCCACCCCAACCGCAATGGGGTGCTCAAGGAATACATCAAGTAAGCCAGCACTGGGCCCGTGACCAAACGGTCACGGGAGTAATACATAAGTACATTCCCCCTAGCTGAATGGAGTGGAGGGCTCCTATAAAGAGCTTGAGGGAATTGAGACGCCCTCCTCACACGGAAGAGATCAAACCCCAGCCTGAGGCTGGGGTTTTCCTTTGGAAAGCAAAAATTCAGCGCAACAGATTCACTGACTGCTTTCGAAGGTTTCCGTGAATTCCTGAAAGGCACGCTTCAGGCGCTCCACCGGAGTTTCTTCGAGGGGGCACTCCTGGCGTGTTTCCAGCGCATAGGCCTGGAGCAGGCGAGCATCCGGTTCAAGCACGGAAGCAACCGCCCCCTTGAACAGCACCAGATTGTGCTGCGACGTCAGCCCCTCCAGGTAAGGCTGAAGCGCCCAACTGGGCTGAGCATCGTGTGAGGCATCTGCAGCTGAACGCACCAGACGGGGCCGCAGCAGCTGATAGGCATGATCTCCATCGCGATCGGTGGTGTGGCGCAGCCGCGCCATCAGCACATCGCCACTGCACAACAGGATCAGACGTATGGAGCCTTCAGCCACCAAGGGGAGCATGGGCTCCTGCTCTTGCGAGTCGGGGGCAACAGAGCCAATTGCTCCGACCTGACGAACGCCATTGACGACGGGTCCGGGCATGACTGTGCTGCGTTGCTCGCAAATGTTAAGCGTTCTTCATAAAGAGATCTTCCCTTTCGAAGCTTCACAACCTCGTGAAGGCGAACCAAAGAATCCAAGGCCAAAAGCGTAGGCTGGGCGGCTGATTCGCCCTTTCCATGGCCCTCACCGAACTGCGCATCGCCTCACGACGCAGCCAGCTGGCCATGGTGCAAACCAACTGGGTGAAAGCGGAACTGGAGAAGGCCCATCCCGGCCTGAAGATCACGGTGGAAGCCATGGCCACCCAGGGCGACAAGATCCTGGACGTCGCCCTGGCCAAAATCGGCGACAAAGGCCTGTTCACCAAGGAACTGGAAGCCCAGATGCTGGTGGACCGTGCGGACATCGCCGTCCACTCGCTGAAAGACCTGCCCACCAACCTTCCTGAGGGGCTGATGCTCGGCTGCATCACCGAACGGGAAGACCCGGCCGATGCCCTGGTGGTGAACACCAAGAACCAGGCGTACAAACTCGACACCCTTCCCGAAGGCTCTGTGGTGGGCACGAGTTCCCTGCGCCGCCTGGCTCAACTGCGTCACCACTACCCCCACCTGATCTTCAAGGACGTTCGCGGGAACGTGATCACCCGGCTGGAGAAATTGGACAGCGGCGATTACGACTGTCTGATCCTGGCTGCGGCAGGCCTGGGCCGGCTTGGCTTCGGCGATCGGATCCACCAGCTGATCCCCGGCGACATCTCTCTGCACGCCGTTGGCCAGGGCGCCCTGGGGATTGAATGCGTGGAGGGCAAGCCCGAAGTGCTTGAGGCGATCAAAGTGCTGGAGCACACCCCCACCTCCCAGCGCTGCCTGGCCGAACGCGCTTTCCTGCGGGAACTGGAAGGTGGCTGCCAGGTCCCCATCGGCGTAAACACCCGCTTCGAAGGCGATCAACTGATCCTCACCGGGATGGTGGCAAGCCTTGATGGCAAACGCCTGATCCGTGACCAGGCCAGTGGCGCAGCAAGCGACGCCGAAGCCATCGGCATCGCTCTGGCCAACACCCTCAAAGGTCAGGGTGCTGGCGAGATCCTTAAAGAGATCTTCGACACCGTCCGCCCGGAAGCCTGATCAACTGCGAATTTCCAGGCGCGTTCCCACATCCACAGCATCAAACAGCTGCCGGATGTGGCTGTTGAGCATTCGCACGCAGCCCAGGCTGACGGCCGCACGAATCTGAACCCAGTGCGGCCACGCCGTTCCATGGATCCCAAACTCGCCGCGGCCATTGCGGTGAAAAGCCATGTAGCGATCACCAATCGGGCTGCTGGGTCCGCGCAGCTCCCGCCGCTGACCCGACTTATGGGTCACATAGATCGGATTGACCTTCTTGTTGAGGATGGCGAATTCCCCTTTTGGGGTGGGGGTTTTGGGATCTCCGATCGCCACAGGCCAGGCCCCAAGCTGCTGCTCGCCCCGCATGAGGGTGATCTGTCGCTTGCTGAGGTCAAGCACGATGCGCGACTCATGAGCGGGTTGCCGCAAGGCCAGCTCAACAGGTTCAGCAGCAAGGCATGGAGCAACAGCCCCCGCCAGCAGGCCAGCCAACAGCGCCGGCATCAATGATCGCCTCATAAGACGCACAAGACCCACTGATCTCAACGCATTCATTGCTGCGAGAAAAAACAGCAGCAGCAGACTTGGAGCTGAACACTTCAGAATCTCTTTGGTCTCATGGTCGAGACCAAAGTGCCGACTTCGTCCTCCTTCAGCTCTGTTGTCTCACAAGAGGTGTCCATCCCAATCGAAGGATCTTCGATGCTGCTGAGCTGGACGCTGAGCCATGAAAAAGGCGGGGGAGTATCCCCCGCCTGATCAGCAGTCGATCGCAAACGCGTTCAGTCGACCAACTTGGGATCAATCTCAGCCATGTAGCGAGCCTCGCAGCTCTTGATGATCTCAACGGCCTTTTCAGTGCCGAAGAAACCGTTCACCGAGCAGGTGCCAGGCTTCTTCAGATCCTTGTAGTGCTCCCAGTAGTAGGTGGTCTCTTTCTTCCAGTGCTCACCGAGATCTTCCCAGCTCTTGATGTGATCCATGCGCTTGTCGTCGGCAAGCACAGCGATCACCTTGTCGTCGACTTCACCACCGTCGTCGAAGGTCATCACGCCGATGATGCGGGCTTCCACAATCGAACCGGGAATCAGGGGCTCGGTGACACCAACGATTTCGATGTCGAGGGGATCGCCATCTTCATCCCAGGTGCGGGGAATGCATCCGTAGGCGAAGGGGTAAGCCAGCGAGGAGTAACCAACGCGGTCCAGCTTGAGATGGCCGGTTTCGGTGATCAGCTCGTACTTGTTGATCGTGTTGGAGTTGAGCTCCACGATCGTGTTGAGACGAAGTTCGGCTTCATCAGCGAAGGCCGGCAGCACGTGCAGCAGGTTGGGCATGCTGCGGCTGGGTGCCTGATCGAGGTTGGCCATAAAAGGCGATGGACAGCGCGGCGCATCCTACGGGCCGCCTCAGCCCGTCGAGTTGCACGCGGCTAGGGGGCAGGTTGCAGCCGATCAAGCTTGTTCTCCAAATAGTCGAGGAAGGCATCGGTGCTGAGCGGCCGACCGGTGACCCTTTCCACCAGTTGATCGGCATTCACACTGCGTCCGAGCGGGTGAACGTGCTCACGCAGCCAAGCCAGCAAGGGCGTGACATCGCCGCGCTCCAGATGCTCCTCCGGAGACCCGATGGCCTCCGCCATCGCTTCGCTCAACTGTGCACTGATCAAGTGCCCCAATAGATACGAGGGGAAATAGCCAAACAGGCCTTCACTCCAGTGCACATCTTGAAGGCATCCCTCGGCATCGTTCATCGGCCGCACCCCCAGGAGTTCCTGATAGCGCCGGTTCCATTCATCTGGGAGATCGTTCACCGCCAAACCCTGCTCCAGCAGAGCAATCTCGAGATCCGTGCGGATCAGGATGTGCAAGCCATAGCTGAGTTCATCAGCCTCCACCCGGTTCAAACCAGGTGCCATCGGATTCATCGCCTGCCACATGTCCTGGGTTCCGCTGAAGGGAGCCCCCACCTGCGCAAAACGCTTCCACCACTGCTCTGCGAACGGACGGCTCCGGGCAACACGGTTCTCCCAGAACAGCGACTGACTTTCATGCACCGCCATCGAGGTGGCCTGCCCCAGAGGCCAGGCGAACCATTGGTGGCTCTGGTCAGGCAACCCCTGTTCGTAAAGGGAATGCCCCCATTCGTGGGCCGTAGCCAGGAAGCACGACAAGGGCTGGCCAGGCACCACACGCGTGGTGATGCGGTAATCGGCCGGTCCCAACGTGATCGAGAAGGGGTGAGGCGAACGTGCCATGCAGGTGATGGCGGGATTGCGGCCCCATGCACCGAGCAGCTCATCACAGAGATCTTGCTGGCTGGACTCCTCGAGATCCCAGTCCGCTGATCGTGGGCGTGGCCGGGTGGATGCCTGAGCAACCAATTGCGGCAACCGTTGTCGTAACGGAGCAAACAAGGCCTCGAGACGCTCCAGACGCAGATCCGGTTCGAAGGGTTGCGCCAGGGTCTCCCAACAGGAGCGCGGCTCATCCAGCTGTTTGGCCTGCTCCTGACGCAAATCAATCAGGGTCTGAAGCGCCGGTGCGAAGAGGCTGAAATCAGAGGCCGATCGAGCCTGCTGCCACCGGTTGTAACCCTCGGCCTTGGCCTTGGCCAAGGCGGCGACGAGCGCTGGATCGAGGGACTGCTGCCGCTGCAGGTCCTGTTCCAGCAGATCCAGATTGCGGCCCTGCTCAGGGCATCGCTCAGCGGAATTCCAATGCTGACGCGCTGCGGCCAGCAGTTCCGCATAGGCCGCAGAGCTTTGACGAGCATGAAGCTGGGTCGCCAGCAGCGTGAGCTGCTCACCTCGCCAGGACGCCCCGGCAGAAGGCATGCGGGTGTTCTGGTCCCAATACAGGGTGCTCTGAATCGAGCCAAGAAGCTGCGTCTCTCTCAGATGGGCGCCCAGCTGCCCCCAAGCCGTTGCGGCAGAAGCCATCTCGCCCCCTTTTCCATCACCCTAACGACACCTGGAGTGGCATCGAAGCAGCGATGCAGGCCATGGTGAAGCGGTTCAGACGTTCTGGACCCATGCGCCGATTGATGCTGCAGCTGGCCCTGGGGATCGCCCTGCCCATGACTCTCTGGCCGCTCAAGCTGATCTACCGACAACCGCAGACCGTTCGATAGGAACGGGTCAGTTCAGCTCACAGCGGCCTTGGCACAGGGTCTCAAGGTCGGCGCGCCCGGTGATCTGAAGCCGCCGGGCGGCCCAAATCCCATAGACCCAATCGACCACGCTGCCGATCAAAGGCCAGCGGGTCGGTGCGTAAAGCCACCCCAGACCAATCAGGCGATACGCCTCACGGAAGACGGCCACATCCCGCAGCACCTCCCCGGAGCCTGTGATGGCATGAATGCGGCCCATGGCCACCCGGTAACTGATGCCGGCATGGGCCGCTGCGTCGTAATCAGAGGCGTCAATGTCGACAAAAGCCAGCCGGGCCTGACGGTCACGCTGCTGCAGAAAGCGAACTTCGCGCACACACAACGGACAACCTCCGTCAAACAGCAGGGTCAAATCGGGGGCAGATGGGCTGGCCATGGACTCAGACGGTGCTGCAGCACGCAAAGTAAGGAAAGAACGCTGGAGAGCGGTGGGCGTGCAGCAGATCCTGGATCAGATGACAGTGGCAACCCCGGGAAGAGGATTCACCCGACTGGACGGGCGGATGAACACCTGGATCCGCAGCACGGGTCTGGACCAGGGCGTTCTGCATCTCACCTGCCTGCACACCAGCGCCAGCCTCACCATCAACGAGAACGCCGATCCACGGGTGCTGCAGGACCTGGATGCATGGATGGCCGATGCCGTCCCAGAACACCGCCGTTATCTCCATGACGACGAAGGAGCTGATGACATGCCGGCCCACATCCGAACGGCGCTCACCAGCCAGACCCTGAGCCTCAGCGTCAGCAGGGGCCAACTGCTGCTGGGCACCTGGCAAGCCGTTTACCTCTGGGAGCACCGCAGTTCTGCTCACACCAGAACGATCGCCTGTCACCTGTTCGGTGAACCATCGAGCCGCCCCACCCCTGAAAGCACCACGCAGAACACTTCAGCCACGCCGCAAACCCTGTTGAGCCTGCGCAATGGCGAACGGATCAATCAAGCCATTCAGGCCCGCCACAACCCCAACGCCTGGGAAACCGACGACGGCATCGATACCGACACCGATCTGATGATTGATCGATTGCATGACCTGAGTGACTGACGACAGGCTCCGGCCACGATGGAGGAGTGATTCAGGGCTGCCATGCCAGTTGAACCTCTTGACGCCGCCCAGAAGTCGGCACTCAGCACAACCCTGCCCAACTGGGTTGTGAATGGAGACAGGCTGCACCGCGAACTGCAGTTCAAAAGCTTCGTGGAGGCCTTTGGATTCATGGCACAGGTGGCCTTGCTGGCCGAATCCAAAAATCACCATCCGAACTGGAGCAACGTCTACAACCGCGTTTCAATCGACCTGACCACCCATGATCTCGGCAGCCTCAGCAGCCTGGATGTGGAGCTGGCCAGCGCCATTGACGCTCTGCTGCCAGCATGAGTCGAGTGGTTCCTTGCGCATGACCACCGCACCAGCCAGTCCCGGCGTCCCGGTCACCATTCTCAGCGGCTTCCTCGGAGCGGGGAAAACCACGCTGCTGAATCACATCCTGAGCAATCAGCAGGGGGTGAAGACCGCGGTGCTGGTGAATGAGTTCGGTGAAATCGGGATCGACAACGATCTGGTGGTCACCACCGGTGAAGACATGGTGGAGCTGAGCAACGGTTGCATCTGCTGCTCGATCAACGGCGAGCTGATGGAGGCGGTGGAACGGGTGATTGAACGCCCAGAACCGCTTGATTACATCGTCGTCGAAACCACCGGTCTGGCCGATCCCCTACCGGTGGCCATGACCTTCCTTGGCAGTGAGCTGCGGGACCAAACCCGCCTGGATTCGATCATCACCTTGATCGATGCAGAAAACTTCGACGACGTCGTTCTGGACACGGAAGTTGGCCGGGCCCAGGTGATTTATGGCGACATCCTGCTGCTGAACAAATGCGACCTCGTCTCCGAAGAGCGGCTTGAGGCTGTCGAACAGCAACTCAGAGCCGTCAAGAACGATGCGCGGATCCTGCGGTCGGTGAAAGGGGAGGTGCCTCTTGCCCTGTTGCTCAGCGTTGGACTGTTCGAATCCGACAAGGTGAGTTCTCCCGCCGACGATCCGAGCCTGGATCACAGCGACTGCGACCACGACCATGGCCACTGCAGCCATGACCATGAGCATGACCACAGCCATGGGCATGACCACGGTCACGGCCACAGCCATGAGCACGGTGACCACCAGGACATCGAGGGCTTCACCTCCCTGTCGTTCCAGAGTGATGGGCCCTTTGCATTGCGCAAGTTCCAGAACTTCCTCGACAACCAGATGCCCCAGGAGGTGTTCCGGGCCAAGGGAATCCTCTGGTTCAACGAAAGCGAACGCCGCCATGTGTTCCATCTGGCAGGCAAACGTTTTTCCATCGACGACACCGACTGGACCGGTGATCGCAAAAATCAATTGGTGCTGATCGGCCGCAACATCGACCACAACAAACTGCGGAAGCAACTCAAGGCCTGTGTGGCACCGGATGCAGGAAAAGGTTTCAGCTGATTCAGCAGAACCCAGGAATGGTGCTTATTGTGCGTGCCATGGGAGAAACCTCAATGGTCGAACCACTGCTGCTCGGAACGGTTTTTGTTCTTGCCAGCCTGCTGCTGTTGCTTCTGGCTGATTCCGATGATGACAACGGCGGTGGCGGCTTACGCCAGCCGGTGCTTGTGCCCATCCCGGTGCGTCATCACCAACGCTGAAACCATCAATTCTTTTTCCCCAATCCTCCGCTGCAGCGGGGGATTTTTTATGCCAACGCCTGGCCAAGCGGAAGCAGCGTGACTCTGGCCCCATCCCTGAAGCTGAGGCGACAACGGGTGTGGGGAGGATGCTCCTGTTCGATCGGACAGTGGGCCCGCACCAGCACATCCGCGACACGGATTCGGTACTCCCATGCATCCCCCAGAAATTCACGGCCCAGGACGCTGGCCTCTCCTTCGGCATCGGCGACGACAGTGATGTCGTGCGGATCCACGAGCACACAACAGTCACCGGAGGCTTCGCGGTCCGCCTGGACCCATGGGGCCGATGCATCCAGATCTCCCAGGAGACAAGACAACTGGCCTTGGCCATAGGCCTGCACTGGAATCAAATTGCGTTGAAGCACAAAGGATCCAACAAAAGGCGTCGCCGGTGACCTCACGATCTCGGGGGGCGATGCACATTGATGCAGCACGCCGTCCCGCATGACGGCAACGCGATCGCAGATCGCCAGAGCTTCTCCGGGGTCATGGGTGACGATCACGCCGCTCGCACCGCAGGCGTCCAGTACGGAGGAGAGCTCACTGCGCAGGCGGAGCCTCACCTCCACATCCAGGCTTGAAAAAGGCTCATCAAGCAGAACCACCCTGGGCGCTGGGGCCAGAGCGCGTGCCAACGCCAGCCGCTGCCGCTGGCCACCGGAGAGCTGGTGCGGGTAGCGCTGCTCGAGCCCCTTCAGCCCCAGCAATGCAAACAACCAGGCCACGCGCTCACGGTTGGGATTCCGCCGGGGCAAACCGAAACTGGCGTTCTGCCAAGCGTTCAGGTGAGGGAAGAGGGCGTAATCCTGGAACACCATGCCAACGCCCCGACGTTCCGGTTCCATCCAGATCCCATCTCCAGCCACCATGCGCTGATCCAGCTGCACCGTGCCGCGCCGGGGGCGTTCGAAGCCGGCAATCAAGCGGAGCAGAGTGGTCTTGCCACAGCCGGAGGGGCCCAGCAGGCCCAGCAGCTCCCCTGGCGCCACCTGAAGATCCACCCCCTTCAGGGTCCAGCCGTCAGAGGCGTCGCCGTAGCTGTGCCAGACCCCGTTCAAAGCAACCGTTGGCTCCATCGGGAGCAGCTGTTCCACAGATCAGATGAAGCTTGGGAACCGACCGAGCTTATGAGTGTGACAAATGATCGAAGCCGGTGTGCGGTTTGCACGCCCTCGAGCAGATCCCCATCGTTCATCGCCAGACTCGTTCCATGGCAATGTCGCAACACCACGTCGCGACAACGGTGTCCGGCCCATCGCTGAAGTGAAGTTGCTGCCCAACCGGAGTGTTGTTCCAAGCCCAACCCGGCTGGCCCTGATCCTGATCGCCTCCATCACTGGCCTGGTTGCGATCTGGCCGGTGTTGACGCTGGTAAGGGAGGCCCTGACGTCTTTGCACAGCGGCTTCAGCGATCTTGGCCCCGATGGCATGCGCCAGATCGTTGGCACCATCCAGCTGCTGCTCGGAACAGCAACGCTGGGCACCTTGCTTGGCACTGCGAACGGTTGGCTGCTGTGCAACTGCCGTTTTCCCGGTCGGGCATGGCTGCGCATCGCCCAGCTGATTCCCCTGGCAACGCCGGCCTATCTCCTCTCGGCGATCCTCGTTGATCTGGGCAGTCGCCACAGCTGGACCATTCACGGTATGGGGTGGGGTATCGCTATGGGGTGGGGTATCGCTGTGATGGCCCTGACGACCTACCCCTATGTGTTCCTGCTGAGCACGGAAAGTTTCTCCGTCAGCGGCCAGCGTCAGCTGGAGGCATGCCGGAGCCTGGGGGTTGGTCCCTGGTCAGCCTTCCGGCGTGTGGCCTTGCCCATTGCACTGCCCGCGATCGGAGCCGGCGTCGCTCTCATGGGCATGGAAGTGGTCAATGAGCTGGGTGCCGTGCAGCTGCTCGGCATCCCGAGTCTCTCCGCGGGCATCCTTGAAACCTGGCAGTCCAACGGCGATCCCGCAGGCGCCATCAGCTTGGCCTTGATCACGCTGGTGATCGTGTTGACGTTGGTGGTGTGTGAACGCAGCCTGCGCAGGCGCAGTCGGCGCTGGAGTGATGGCGTGGCCGGCGGGGATGCAACCGCTTGGCACCTGCATGGATTCCGCGCTGGGGTGGCGCAACTGCTCGCCGTGATCCCTCCGATCGTGAGCCTGGGAACCCCACTGCTGTGGGCCGCCAGCAACTTGGACCAGCTCCAAACCAGCTGGAACGACGATCTGATCAGTCTGAGCGGCCGCAGTCTTTTGCTGGCTCTGGTCGCTGCTGTTTTGGCGGTAACGGCAGCACTGGTGCTGGCCATCGCCAAACGCTGGTCCAGCGCCCCATGGCTGAAAAGCCTCACCTTCCTGGCTGGAACGGGCTACGCCATCCCCGGCACCGTCCTGGCTCTGGCCCTTTTGCTCACGGGCGCCCCCTGGCAGGTCGCCCCCTTGCTCCTGCTGCTGTGGGGCTACAGCGATCGATTTCTGGCGGTGGCGAAAGGAGGCCTGGACGCAGCCCTGGAACGGATCAGCCCGAGCCTCGATGAGGCGGCGACGGGGATGGGATCACCGTGGCAGCGCGTGCTCCAACGCGTGCATCTCCCCCTCTTGCGCGGACCGATCACCGTCGGACTGCTGCTGGTGTTCGTGGACACTGTGAAAGAGCTTCCCCTCACCTTTGCCCTGCGGCCTTTTGACTTCGACACGCTCTCGGTACGCGTGTTCCAGTACGCCGGCGATGAACGGCTGGCCGAAGCGATGTTGCCGGCCCTGATGATCCTCGTTCTGGGGCTGGTCGCCGCCATGGCCTTGGTGCCAACCCTGGATCACGCCTCCAGACGAGAGGGCTCGTCACCCCCGCAGCAAACGCTCTGATGCGTTGCGCTGGAGCAAGCCAGCACGGGTGTTGAGACGGAGCGGGAGTGTTGACCAGGAGATCGGCCGTCCCGTGGACACGGCGTAGGTGGTCTCCCGCAGGGTGCCCCTGCCCCCATCGATCTCCAACAAGGTGAAGCTCTGCTGTGCTGGCGCTTCACCACGCAACAGGCGCCGGGGGCCGCTGCCCAAGGCGCCGAGCTGGATCAGATCGAGCTGTCCACGACGGCTGGAGAACCAGGTGTGGTGATGACCACTGATGTAGGCCTGCACGCCGGCGGCATCCATCAAGGCCTGAAGTGCACCTCCCTGCTCCAACACCTCACCGGGGCGGTCCTTGCCCAGACCAACCCCAGCCAGGGGGAGATGACCCACCACAAACCGAGCACGAGCCTTTTGTGCCTCGGTGCTGGCCAACTGCTGTTGTGCCCAGATCAGCTGATCCTCAGGAACACGGGCTGAGCTGGCATCCCAGACCAACCAGAAGATCCCGTCCTGCAGCACCGAGTAGCGAAACGGGAACTGCGAGGCATCCACAAACGCCAATCCCATCCGTGAACGGATCGGGGTCCAGAACCGACCCACAGCGGCACGATCCGCGGGAAACCCCGGTGAACCGTCATGGTTCCCGATCGCTGGCAGCAGTGGAATCTTCGCCGCCTGAAGCCGCTGCAGAACCGACGTCTCAAAGCCCCGCCACATGGCATCCAGCTGCTGACCCGTGAGGCCTCGCATCTGACCCGCGATCATGTCGCCAGCACACACCACCAGATCCGGCTGCAGGCCAATGAGCTGATCAAGCCCCTGATCCACGGCAGGGATGTAGCGGGTGGAGCCATAGCTGCTGTTGAGATCGCTGATCAGCCCAACCCGTTGAACAACTCCCCTGGCGGCGCTCAAGGGCAGGGCCGCTGCCGTAAGACCGGTGCTAAGCACCAACTGCAGCATCCGTCGACGACTCAGCAACACAACAGCACGGGGGTCAGCGGTGGCGTTTCAAACGTTGGCCCAGCATCCGATCGGCCACCAGGGCCCCGCTGGCAACAACATCAGCCAGGGTGGAGAGAAGTCGGTAGCTGAGAACCACTGCGAGCAACTGCGCCTCTGGTACGGCAGCACCCAAACGCAGCAGCAGGGTGGCCTCAAACACCCCGAGCCCCCCGGGGGCACCAGGCACCACCAGCCCAACGGCATAGGCCAGACCAAAGGCCGCAAGCCAGGTGAACGGTGCCGGACTTTGAATGCCGAAGGCCTGCACGCTGCACCAGAACCCGGCAAAGCGGCAGAACACAAACAGCAGCTGAAGGCTGAGGGGCCGCCAGGGATAGCCGCCGCGGCCGCTTCCCTCACTTTCCAGGGGCCCACTGCCAACCGACTGCAATTGCGCTGCCTTGGAACGCTCCAGTCGACGCAGAAGGGGCTCGCGCCAGCGGGACATCATCAACAGCGCGGGCCACGGAGCCAGCAGGGCAAGGCCCTGCTGCCATCCACCAGCAACCACAACAAGAACGGACGCCGCCACGATCAGGAGTGGATCAAGGATCACCCCAGCCAGGGCAGGGCCGCCGCCAATCGCCGGACGCAGCACGCGGACCCGCTCCACCAGATGCCAGATCCCTCCCGGCAGGTACTTGAGAAGGTTGCTCCGCACAAACAGCGGCACCACCGCAACCCCCTGGGGAGGATGTCTCAACCAGATCAGAAGGTCGCGCCAGGCCAAACCATTGATCAGGATGCTGAGCCAGGTGAGGCCCAGCCCCAGCACCAGCCACCACCAACCGTTGGCCACCAAGCTCAGCTGGCGAAGTTGGCCCGCCTGCTGGGCCAAAGCCACAGCGATGAAGATCAGGCTGGCCAGCGTGATCCAGAGCTTGGGTTGCCGGAGAACCTTGCCCACTAGGCCCAATCGTCCGTGCTGACGAACGGCGCTACTGCAACAGCAGCCCGCAGCTCATCAAAGGAACACCCAGTGCTGGCCTGAAGAGCCTCAAGGGCATCCGCCTCGGCTTTGACGGTGCAACGGCCATCGGGGCGACGCACCTGTTTGGCAGCGACGGGACCCCAGGGGGTTTCGAGCACACCCTGCCGCCTCGGCAACACCCAGCGTCCCTGGCGCCGCTCCCGCAGGCCGATGCTGCTGCCAGCACTAAGCCAGAGGCTGCGGAGCTGGTTGGCATCCCCATCCCGCACCAGCGCCGTGAGCAACTGACCACTGCGGCCCTTTTTCATCAGCAACGGCTGCACCGCCACATCAATCGCTCCCGCATCACGCAAGCGATTCATCAACACCGCAATCTCCTCTGGAGTGGCGTCATCGATCCAGGCTTCCTGCACCACCAACGACTCCCAACGGGGACCTTCCTCCGCAGTAACGGCTGGGGTGTGCAGCACAAGGCGCACCAGGTTGGGGCGATCCAGTTGGCGGTGGCCGAGGCCAACACCAACCTTGTCAGCCACCAAACGTTCAGGAGCGACAAACTGATCCGCCAGAACCGACACCAGGGCGAGGCCCGTGGGCGTCACCAACTCACCTGTGGGCAGATCTCCGCCCTGAAGCAGAGGAATGCGGTGACGTCGTGCCAGTTCAAGCACGGCGGGCACGGGCACGGGCAACAGGCCATGGGCGGTTGCCACCGTTCCGCTCCCCGCAGGCAACGGAGAACAGACGATCCTGGCTGGATTGAGGTCGTCAATCGCCGCACAGACACCCACCACATCCACGAGGGCATCGATGGCTCCAACCTCATGGAAGTGAACGGCCTCCACCGGAGTTCCATGCACGGTGGCTTCGGCTTCCGCCAGACGGGTGAACACGGCGAGCACCCGTTGCTTCAGCGATGGCGCTAGAGCAGCTGCATTGATCTGATCACGGATCCCCGACCAATGGCGGTGGGGCGGCTGATCCTCAAGACCCTCCACATCAACGCGGATGCCTCGGAGACCAGCACTGCGCTCCTCCTGCTGAGTGAGGCGATAGCGCCCCGTCAAACCGAGGGCCGCCAGAGGCGACTCCACCACGGCCTGGTCCACACCCAGATCCAACAGTGCGGCCAGGAGCATGTCCCCTGCCAACCCTGTTGGTGCATCAATCCAAAGCGCGCTCATCGCCCCAGACGCGGAGCCGCCTCCAACAGAACAACGGCCTGCTGGTCAAGCACCTCCCGCTGCTGACGCAACTGCTGCTCGATCTCCCGCCGGGCGCGGCGCTGCTCCCGCTGGGCGGTGGCCACGTCATGGCCCGACAGTCCCCAAAGCCGTCCCAGCAAAGCGCGGTCATCGGCCCCACCACGGGCCTTGCCGAAAACCACGGTCTCAGCAGCGATGCCGGCCTGAAGCACCCGGCTCCAACGGCGTAGATCCTCAAGCGGCATGCGGACGCTGTCCGGCACGGCGAACTCCGTGGCGCCGCTGCTGCGCAGTCCTGCACGCACACAGGCCAGGGTTCCCACCAGCACCTGCTGAACCGGAAGTTGCTCCGCTTCCGCGATCAGAACATGGCCCGCCTCATGCACCGCAATCCGACGCAGACGCTCCTGCCCACCGGGCAAAGCTTCGGCAAGGATGTGCCCACCCATGCCTTCCCAGGTGGCGGCATCAACGCTGAGGGTGACCAGGGCACCCCCAACCGCCACAACGATCCAGGCAGCAGACAGACCCAGGGCAGGACCAAAAGCGCCGAGGGCAGTGATACCGGCAACGGCAATGCCGGCCCGAAGTGCCCCCGTGGAGCCCTGCCCCCCCTCGGCCATCAGCTGCGAGCGCGGGAGGTGGCACGGCCACGACCTCCCTTGGATTTGCCGCCACGGGTCGGCATCGGAGCAATCACGTCGTGATTTTCGAGGTGCAGTTCCTGGCCCTGGCGGCGCAGGTCAAGGCTGACGAAGTGACGCAGGTTTTCGAGGGGAAGCTCTCCCTTGATCTGGAGCTTGAAGGGAAGCGGACGGTGGCCGTCGGCACGGGCCTGCTGCCGCACCTTCACCACCATTTCGCCGGTTTCAGGCTTGGTGAAGATCAACTCGCCTCGAACGGAAAAGAAGTCGTCCCCTTCCGGCAGGGTGTCGGAGGCATCGGCTTGGTCTGGAGCCAGGGTGCTGGGTTCCCAGACCCCAGCGATCTGCAGATGCAGATGATCACTTTCACGGCTTCTGGGATACACGACCCAGAGGTGGGGTTGATCCAGGGACAGATGCCGCCGCATCAGAGTGAGCACCCGACCGAGCACGACGGTTTCCAGGGGGACCCCCTGGGCATCGGTCAAGGTGCCACGGGTGAGTTGCTCGGGGTCGGTTGGGGCGTAAGTGCCGCGCACAAGACCGATGGCCCGGTACTGCAACGGCTCTGTGACCGGGGGAATCGGATGGGCGCGCATTGATGCTGAACCGGGCGGAGTCAAAAGCTCTTGTGAAGACTGTAGCCAGCCCACTGCAATCTCCTCAGACTGAAGTGGCTGATTCGAGATCGGATGCCCAGCCCGCGCCGGATTCTGTTGCTGCTGGCGTCCATGGTGGGGGCTGCACTGGTCGGTTGGGTCGCCACGGCATCGATGGCCCCGGAAACGCGAGCGCGCAGCACTCGCCAGGCTGAAGATCTGCAGGTTGAGCTGCTGATGCAACAGCTCCAGAACCAGGAGGTACTCAGCGAAGCAGAACGGGGCCTACTGCTGGAACGCTTGGTGACACTGGAGCGCCTGCAAGAGGCCGAAGTGGTGCTGCAACCGTGGCTGTCTGGCCGCTCGACGCCGCGCGAACTCACCCTGTTCAAAGCCGATCTGCAACGTCGCAATGGCCAGCCCGAGGCCGCCCGACGCAGACTCCAACATCTGCTGCGGCTGCATCCGAATGATCTGCAGGTTCTGCAGCTGCTGGTGCTCCTGGGCCAAGAGCAGGGACGTCAGCATCAGGTAACAGCAGAGCTCACGGCCCGGTTCAAGGGCCTGGAGCCTGGCCAGCGTTTGGAGATCGGTTTGCTTTTGGCAGATCTGCTGCGACAAAGCGGATCCGATCAGACCGCGATGGGGTTGTACGGCCAGCTGGCCACGGAGAACAAGACAGATGCAAGGCCCCTGCTGGCCTTGGCCCTATTGCGGCAAGAGCAAGGCAATTCGGAGGCGGTTCAAACCCTGCTCAAGCAAGCCCGAGAAAGGCGGAACGCCAACGGAAGGATCGATCCTTTGATCGATGTTGTGGCAGCACAGCTGGGATTGAGCGCAGCCCGCAGCATCGGATCAGAACCCTCCAACGCTACGGCGTCGCTGGAGGGTTCTGATAGGCCTTGAGGGCAGCATCAATGGCATCGGAGGGAGGCGTGGCGTCGTCCATGGCCGTCGCCCGTCGGATCTGGTTCAACAAATCCATGGGGTTGGCGGCATCCAGAATTGAGCCGCTGCCGTTGGTGTCGCCGTAGATCTCGCGTTCCTCGCGGTTCTGAAAGGGAGCTTCAACCTGGGCCCCTGCACCCATCGGAAGCGTCGTCACCACCAAGGAAGACAGCAGAGCCTGAGCGACAGCCGCAAGACGGCGAGACATCAGCGGAATCCAGAGTTGGCTGATGCTAAGGGTCTTTGACGCCACTGGATCAGCCGTGCAGATCGCCACCTGGAACGTGAACTCGGTCCGCACGCGATTGGATCAGGTGCTCAGCTGGCTGGAGAGCGAGCAACCGGATCTGCTCTGTCTTCAGGAAACCAAGGTGGATGACCCCCTGTTCCCGCTGGAAGCCTTCAAATCTGCTGGTTGGCAGGTGCACATCCATGGCCAGAAGGCCTACAACGGCGTCGCCCTGATCAGCCGCGAGCCCTTGGAGGATGTTCGCTACGGTTTTGTTGGGGAGCTCCCGGATGATGCGGAAGCGAACGAGCTCGGCGCACAGAAGCGCGTGATCAGCGCACTGCTGAATGGCGTTCGCGTGCTCAACCTTTATGTCCCGAATGGATCAAGCCTGAAGTCGGAGAAATACCCCTACAAATTGGCCTGGCTCGGCTGCCTGAAGCGTTATCTCGATGCTCAGGAGCAACGCGGCGAGCCGCTCTGCATGGTCGGCGACTTCAACATCGGCCTCGAAGCACGCGATCTTCCTGACCCCGACCGCCAGACCGGCGGAATCATGGCGAGCGATGCCGAACGCCAGGCCCTTCGTGACGCCCTCGGTGAACGGCTTCAGGACGTGTTCCGCGTGTTCGAACCGGATTCCGGTCACTGGAGCTGGTGGGATTACCGGAGCGGTGCCTGGGATCGGGACCGCGGTTGGCGCATCGACCACATCTATCTATGCGACGAGCTGCTGGGACTCGCCCGCAGCTGCGTCATCCACAAAGGCATGCGCGGCAACCAACAACCCAGCGACCACGCCCCTGTTAGCGTCGACCTGGACTGGCCTCCAACCGACGACGACGGGGATGAACCGTTCTTCTGACCCTGTTCAGTAGACCTCGACGCCGGCGGGGAGCGTCACCATTCTTTTGGCCGATTCACCGCAGGTGCGCGGCGTGGGCAGCACCTTGCCGGGATTCGCACGGTTGTCTGGATCAAAGGCAGACCGCAACAGCCCCATCGTTTCCAGGTCGTCCGAGCTGAACATCCAGTCGAGATAGCAGCGCTTGTCGGCGCCGACGCCGTGCTCTCCACTGATGCTGCCACCGGCATCAAGACACACCCGCAGGATGGCGGCACCGAGCTCCTTCACACTCCGCTCAACATTGGGCTGGTCCAGTGAATACAGGATCAGTGGATGAAGGTTGCCATCGCCGGCATGGAAAACATTGGCCACCGGTAGGCCGTGCTCCTGGCTGAGCCGTTCAATCGCCGCAAGCACCGACGGAAGGCTGCTGCGGGGAACGACACCGTCTTGCACGTAATAGGTCGGCGTGATTTTTCCCACCGCTGAAAAAGCAGATTTGCGGCCTTTCCAGAGCACCGCGCATTCCGTGGGGTCTTGGGCCCGACGCAGCCCACGGGCTCCTGCCGCGCGACAAAGCACCTCGGCCCGCTCAGAAGAGGCCTGAACCTCAGCCTCCTGCCCATCAAGCTCAATCAGCAGAACGGCCGCTGCATCACGGGGGTACTCTTCGTAGCCGAAGAAATCATTGACGGCGTTGATGGTGACGTTGTCCATGATTTCCATCCCCGCCGGCAGAAGGCCGCTCGCGGTGACCGATCGCACCGCTTCCCCTGCCGCTTCCATCGTGGCGAAATCCGCCAACAGCACGTTCACGCACTCCGGAGCCCGAAGCAGGCGAAGGGTGATGGCCGTCGCGATGCCCAGCGTTCCTTCGCTGCCGATGAACGCACCGCGCAGATCAAGTTCACAGGATTCGGCCAGCCCGTTGCCCAACTGCGTGATGGTTCCGTCGGGCAGGACCACCTCAAGCCCCAGAACGTGATTGCTGGTCACGCCGTATTTGAGGCAGTGCACCCCGCCCGAATTTTCCGCCACATTGCCGCCGATGCTGCAAACCACCTGGCTGGAGGGATCCGGGGCGTAATAGAACCCGTCTCCTGCAACGGCTCGCGTCACCCAGCTGTTGATGACCCCGGGCTGCACCGTGACGCGCTGATTGGCCAGATCAAGGTCGAGCATCCGACGCATGCGACTGGTCACCACCAGAAGCGCCTGCTGATCCACCAACGCTCCCCCCGAGAGGCCGGTGCCGCTTCCGCGAGCCACAAACGGCACACCGTGTTGATGGCAGCACTGCAACACCGCAGCGACCTGTTCGGTGGTCTCCGGCAGCACCGCCAGGGGCGGACAGTGGCGCTCAAGCGTCAGTCCGTCACAGTCGTAACTAAGCAGTTCCTGACGCTTCGCCACGATGGCCCGAGGGGGCAGACATCGGCGCAGATCCCTCTCCAGCACTGACCAGTCGTGGGCCACATCGATCTCGATCTGATCAAAGACTACGCATCAAAATGCGTTCGAAGTGGGCAATTAAGAAACACAGCAAACGGAACCGGTCGTTCCTGAGTCAGGATGTTGCACGGTTTGCATCAGCCCTTTGGCGTCGGTTCCAGTGACAGCTCCCGCGTTGAACACCAGCCACTCCCAGGCCATCTTCGGCGCAGCACAGGCCCTGATGCCCGGAGGTGTCAGCTCCCCTGTGCGGGCGTTCAAGTCGGTTGGCGGTCAGCCGATCGTGTTCGATCGGGTGAAGGGTCCCTATGCCTGGGACGTGGATGGCAATAAGTACATCGACTACATCGGCAGCTGGGGACCGGCCATCTGCGGCCACGCCCACCCCGAGGTGATCGCAGCACTGCAGGAAGCGATCGAGAAGGGCACCAGCTTCGGAGCACCTTGTGCCCTGGAAAACACCCTGGCCGAAATGGTGATCGACGCTGTACCCAGCGTTGAGATGGTGCGCTTCGTCAACAGCGGCACCGAGGCCTGCATGGCTGTGTTGCGCCTGATCCGTGCCTACACCGGCCGCGACAAGGTGATCAAGTTCGAGGGCTGCTATCACGGCCATGCGGACATGTTCCTGGTGAAAGCCGGTTCCGGTGTGGCCACACTCGGCCTGCCCGACTCCCCCGGTGTCCCGCGCAGCACCACGGCCAACACCCTCACGGCGCCTTACAACGACCTCGAAGCCGTTAAGGCCCTGTTCGCCGAGAACCCCGACGCCATCGCGGGCGTGATCCTCGAGCCGATCGTCGGCAACGCCGGCTTCATTCAACCGGAACCCGGCTTCCTTGAAGGTTTGCGGGAACTCACCAAAGAGCACGGCGCTCTGCTGGTTTTTGACGAGGTGATGACCGGCTTCCGGATCAGCTACGGCGGTGCCCAGGCACATTTCGGCGTCACCCCAGATCTCACGACCATGGGCAAGGTGATCGGTGGCGGCCTTCCTGTGGGCGCCTACGGCGGCCGCGCCGACATCATGGGAATGGTGGCCCCGGCTGGACCCATGTATCAGGCCGGAACCCTCAGTGGAAACCCCCTGGCGATGACCGCCGGCATCAAGACCCTGGAACTGCTCAAGCAGCCCGGCACCTACGAGAAGCTGACGGCCACAACCCAGAAGCTTGTGGCGGGCATCAAGGACGCCGCCCAATCCGCTGGCATGCCGATCACAGCGGCCAGCGTCAGCGCCATGTTCGGCTTCTTCCTCTGCGAGGGACCAGTGCGCAACTTCGAAGAAGCCAAGAGCACGGATTCCGAACGCTTCGGCAAACTGCATCGCGCCATGCTCGAGCGGGGCATCTACCTCGCACCGTCAGCCTTCGAAGCCGGTTTCACGTCCCTGGCTCACTCCGACGCCGACATCGAAGCGACGATTAACGCCTTCCGTGAAAGCTTCGCGGCTGTGGCCTGATCATTCCGTGCTGGCCTCAGCACCACCTCCACCTCCACTGGTCTGCACCATTCAGACCGTGGAGGCCAGGTGGTCTAGGCGCCCGATTGCAGGCATCCGACAGCTCAAGCAGCAGCAGTTTCGGGTTGAGCGGGGTGAGAACCCTGCGATTGAACCTCGGACGGTGATCGACAGCAGACTCACCCCCCTGGTGGAGCGCTTCAGCAGTTCCGGTGTTGAACAGATTGCGGGCTCCCGCATGACCTATCACTGGTCCTACGAAGCCTCGTTAGGAGCGCTCACATTCAATGACTCCGGCGCCTCCAGCGGTCCTAGGAGAGTCGTGTCGCTGTGAGCGGAGATCTGGTCATTGATGATCAAAAGGGATTCGAACTCAGCCAGCAGTCCCGGCTGACCCAATCAGCTGGGACGAAAACCCTGAGCAGCCTTTTGGAAACGGCCCATGGCTCCTGCCGAGAACAACGCTGAGTGTTTACTGGCGCGAGCGCGTCGGGCCGCCGAACGTGCCCATTGCCCCTACTCGAACTTCCACGTGGGGGCCGCAGTGCGGTGTGATGACGGCAGTGTGATCGACGGCTGCAATGTGGAAAATGCTAGTTATGGCCTGAGCATCTGCGCAGAGCGGGTCGCCCTTTTCACGGCGATCAGCCAAGGCAAACAACCGATTGAACTGGCCGTGAGCTGCATCGATGCCCAGAGCGATGCAGCCCCAGGGTCCCGGATGCCATGCGGCGCCTGCCTTCAGGTGATGCAGGAACTGCTGCCAAGCAAGGCCAAGGTGAGCATCGATGGTGTGGGCACAAGGCAACTCGAACAACTTCTTCCTGCTCCCTTTGAACTGAGGCAAGCAAACATCAACTGATCAACACCATCACAGCCCTGATGCGCTCATCCAAGAGCGCGCAGCATCAAAAGACCACGATTCAACCGAACATCAGGATCGCGCCCAACAGGCCAAGGCTTTGTCGGGATCAGTGATGTCAGACACATCGCTGTAGACGTACTTCTGCCACTCCCGCTCAGGGAGACCGGCAAACACCATCAGGTTGAGCGGATATTGCTCGGAATCGGTGCACCTGCGGAAATCATCCCGAAACAGGAAGGTGGGTTTACCCAGGGCAATGGCGGCACCAAGTTCCACCATGACCCCCTCATCGGGAGGCGTTCCATTCACGATGGCGAACAGCGCATCGGCATCACGCACATCCTGCAGATCCCGCTGCGCGACGCGATAGGCCCATCCCGGTTCCGCCAGATTCACCTGACCATTGCGAGCAAAGGGCTCCCAGACCTCCAATCCCAGGGCTTCCAATGCCCCGATGAATTCCGGCAACAACAGCCGCTTCCATTGCTCCGAGAAGCCATAAGGAGACGCCAGATAAATCGTGCGCGCGCTGTTGTGCATCACAGGCCCCGGGAGGCGCGGTACGCCTGCTCATCGGCACGGGCCTGTTCAAGGTTCTCCCAAGGAAACACCAGCCATTCCGACGACGCGGCAACCTCGGCTGCCACCCACCAATCAGGACGCACCTTGCTGACCCAAACAGCAAAGGATGCCTGCGGCACCTGACCTTTCAACGCCTGCAAGGTGCGTCCGGTTTCATAGACATCATCCACAATCAGGGCTGATGGCTCAGGTGCTGAGAGCAAGGGGCGATCGATGGCATGGCTGAGCGCTACGGCAAGGCACAGGCCCCCACGGGGGACCCCATAAACGCCGGTCACCGCAGAACCAGCAAAGCGTGAAGCCAACTGCTGCACCGCCTGATCGAATTGGGCCCAGCTCAGTACCTGCATAGCCGGAGAATGACACATCCACGCTGTGATGCCCCTTGAGCCGAGACATCCCGCCCCAGGAACAAAACCGCAAATGGTTTCGCAGCCATCTGCTCAGCCGGGAACTGGAATTACAGGAGCTCTATGACCTGCCGCAGGGAGAGCTGGATCTCGTGATGGCCGAGACCGCTGAAATCCGTTCGGACCCTGAAAACCGATCTCGCAGTCATGGACGCTGGTGCACCGCAGGCTATGTGCTGGAACTGGCAAAGATCATCGATGCCCGACGGGCCCGGGACCTGAGCAATTAAACGTCAGCTCTCAGCGAAAAACGTGCCAACCATGAGCGACGAGACTGAAAATCATGCCGAAGCAATTTCAAAACTCGTTGTTGATCACCGACCAGTCTTTCTTTTAATCAGCGATAGTTCTCAAACTGCAGAGGAACATCAAGATCATCCTCCTTACTCTTGACGAGCTGAATCGCGGCTTGCAGATCATCTTTGCTCTTACCGGTGATCCGCACACTTTCACCCTGGATCGCCACCGTCACCTTTTTGAGCTCATCGCGCACCATCTTGCTCAACTTCTTCGCAATCTCCTGACTGAGGCCCTTACGCAGCTTCACCACCTGCTTCACCCGGTTGCCTCCGACGGTTTCAGGTGTTTGAAAATCGAAAATCTTGAGGGAGAGGTTGCGTTTGGTCGCTTTGGTTCGCAGTACATCCTCGACCGCCTGAAGCGTCATATCACTGGCCGTGGTGATCACCAGCTCCGTTTCCTCAAGATCGATCTCGGTGCCGGAATCCTTGAGGTCATAACGGTTGCCAACATCACGACGAACCTGATCAAGGGTGTTCACCAGCTCCTGACGATCAAAGTCAGAGACCACATCGAAGGAATAAGTGCTGGCCATGTCGCAAACCTGTCGATCCTCCAGTTTAGAAACCCATCGATCTCCAGCAGGGTGTGGCCCACCTGAGCCCGTTAGGGTCCCAGGGATTGATTGGATGTCATGAATCCTTCGTTTGCCTGGGCCCTTTGCCTGATGGGAGCCGTCGTGATGGTGAGCATCGTGCTCACCGGTGCCGGACGGGCCAAAGCCGACTTCACCATGGCGGATCTTCAAGCGCCTCGGGCGATGTTTGAACGGCTGCCCGCCTTCGGGCAGCGCGCCGTGTGGGCACAGGAGAACAGCTGGGAAGCACTGACCCTGGGGGCACCGGCCATGCTGTTGTGTCTGATTAGCGGAGTAAGCAGCCCCACGGCCATCGCAGCAGCGTGGATCTGGCCAGGTATCCGATTTGTTTATCTGTTTGCCTATGTTGGCAACATCCCACCCCTGAGGGGACTCTGCTGGGCTACGGGGGTGACTGCCGTTGGCATCTGCTACGTGGAGGGACTGCGGGCCGTGATCAGCGCCGCCGGCTGATCAGTCGAAATACAGAAGGCTCACCACCTTCCCCATGTCCTCAGCAGTTCGTGCACTCGCCAGCAGGGTTTCACTGTCGTGAAATGCGAGACAGATCAACTGATCACAGCGGTTGATGATCTCTTGATTGCACAAACTGCTGGCCATCGGCAAGGGCAGGTCGTCCTGCTCGGGCTTGTCCACAAGGTGCAACACCCGATCCAGGAGATCGCGGATTTCAGGAACCTGCCGATCGAGGCTCTGGGGCAAAAGCACGGTGAGCTTGGAGGGATCCACTTCAAGACACCCGCGAATCACTGCTGCATTCACCCCCTGAGATCCGGATGTGATCAGAGAATGGCCTTCCTGCACCAATGAGCGAGCCACCAATTCGATCAGGTGAACCGCCACAACGGGCACATGGCGGCTACCGAGAATGGCGATCCTTCGTTGGCTTTTGTCCTGAAGCAGAGCGAGTTCCTGCGCAAGCGTGTCAACCCGATCAAGAGCCGGCAGATCCAGTGACTGACCCAAGGAAAACTTGCCGCCTGATTTCATCGGAAGTTAGCAACCATCAAGCGTGCTGCACCGTCAGATTCAATGCATTGAAGAGCTGATCAAGCTTGCAATGCTCCTCCACAAGACGGAAGGCATAGGTGGCCTTCACGGCTTCATGCAGGCGCACATGGCCGAAGGCCTGCTCAATCACCCCCACCGTGGCCAGGGTGTCGTGCTCCACCTTGAGCAAGGGCACATCCAATTCTTCGGCGCGATTGATCAATTGAGGGAGAGGTTCCCCAGCCCCAGTGAGAATCAAACATTGGGTTGAAGCTTCAAGGGCGGCCAGCTGGATGTCGGTGCGATCAGCTCCCGTCACAACAGCCATGTTGCGTCGTTTGCGGAAGAACTCCATGGCGGAATTCACATTCATCGCGCCGATGCTCAGGGTTTCCACCAGCAGTTCCTGCCGTTCCTGGCAACAGATCACCCGGGCATTGAGGCGCCGCACCAACTCGCCGACCGTGACGCTGCGCAGCAAAGGAGAACGGGGCATAACGCCAAACACCTGCAAGCCCAGGCCCTGCAAGGCAGGAACCACCTGTCGCTCCAAGCTGTCGACCTCTTCTGGAGTGACGGCGTTCAGCACCACTCCAACCAGACTGTCACCCAGGGTCTGCTTGGCCGCGAGCAGCGCATCCACACTGCGGCTGTCCTGCCAGAGGTGCACCAGAACGACCTTGGCATCGAGACCTGTGGCCAGCTGCGGAAGGCTGAGGCCGTACAGCAAACCCTCCTGGAGGCTTCCCGCACATTCCAAGAGTGTGAGTCCATCGTCAGACTGAATGCACTGGCGCAGCTCCGCGAAACCTTGGCCAGCGTCCAACTCGCCTTGGCCAAGCCGCTGGGCAGCTGTTGTCGGAGACAGCAGATGCATCGAAGGAATCAAACGCTCAGGCGGCAGATTCAGCGTTTCACCAACAAATCGAACGTCGTCGTCGATGAGTGGTTGAGGCAACGGCCCCTGGTTCGGATCCCAGTCCAGGCTTGTGGCCAGGGGCTTTCCGAACCTGATCTGCTGTCCGGCACGGGCGAGCTGCTGAGCAATTCCAAGAACAAGGGCCGACTTCCCACTGAACGGCTCACACGATCCGATCAACAGTGTCGTTCCCATGGAGGTGATGCCTGACACCACTGAATCTAGGCTTGTTCCGGAGCATCTCCGCGCTCGATCAACAACCACTGCCAGAACCCATTGGGCAAATCGGGCTCCGATGGCTGCAGATGGGAACAATCCATCAACAAGACCACCAGCTGATGAGTGGTGACGGCGAAATCAAAATCTCCCTCGGGATGACCGGGAAAACGAAGCTGACAGTCCAGCCTCTCCATCGGTGCAGCGACCCCATTCCAGCGGAGTTCGTAGGGGTGTCCATCGCTTCCGGCCACCGGACGCCGCCCCTGCAGTGCGCCCCGCCCCAAGATCTGCAGGGCTGCGGATAGATCCTGCTCGCGACTGGCGCCACCGCAGTAGGGAGCGAACAGAACCAGTTGGGCGGCATCTGACACAGCTGGTGCTTGATTCGTGCTCCGCTCGTTTCAAGGATGCCCCAAGCTGGCCCCATGGCCCAGTCCCCCTTTCTCGGCAAACGGATCGGCATCACAGGCGCTCGTGGAGCCCTCGGCGCGGCCCTGGCCCGTTGCTTCCGTTCCGCAGGCGCCCACGTCGTCGGTTTCACCCACGGATCCATACCTCCAGAGCAAGCGGAAGGCCCACACCGTTGGGTGAGCTGGAGCTGCGGAGACGAAGCCAGCCTGGACGCCGATCTGGAGGAGCTCGATGTTCTGGTGCTGAACCACGGGATCAATCCTCAAGGCGGCCAAAGCCCTGATGTGATCAATCAGGCGCTGGAGATCAACACCTTGAGCAGCTGGAGGCTGATGCAGCGATTTGAGGACATCAGCAGAGCATCGCCGCAGGCTGATCCGAGGGAGGTGTGGATCAACACCTCAGAGGCTGAAATTCAGCCTGCCGTCAGTCCCGTGTATGAACTCACCAAGCGAATGCTGGGGCAACTGGTGAGCATCCGCGGTGCGGTGCTTGATGCCACCGGACGAGAAGCCCTGATCCTGCGCAAGCTGGTGCTCGGGCCCTTTCGCTCATCGCTCAATCCGATCGGGGTGATGGGCGCCGATTTCGTCGCAAGCCAAGTGCTTCGCCAGGCGAGCTGGGGATTTCGCCTGGTGATCGTGACACCAAACCCACTGACGTATGTCTTGATGCCTCTGACCGAGCTTGGACGGCGGTTCTACAGCCGGATCCTCAGTCGCCCCGATCGGTAAGGATCTCGCATCCATCACTGGTCACCAGAACGGTGTGCTCCCACTGCGCCGAGAGAGAGCCGTCGCGAGTGACGACAGTCCACTGATCACGCAAGGTGCGGCAGGCCTTGCTGCCGGCATTGAGGATGGGCTCAATCGCCAGGGTCATGCCAGGACGCAGGGTGACGTTGGGGAGCTCGTCGGTGCGGAAATTGAACACGGAAGGTTCTTCGTGCAGGTTCCGGCCGACACCGTGACCGGTGTAATCCTCCACAACACTGAACCCGTTGGCCTTGACGTGGTCTTCAACGGCTCCAGCGATATCCAGCAAGGTGTTACCTGCTTTGACCTGGCTCAGACCAGCCATCAAGGCTTCCTTGGCAACACGGCTCAAGGTCTGTGCTTCCTGGGATGCATCTCCCACGCAGATCGTGATGCAGCTGTCGCCGTGGTAGCCCTCGAAATAGGCGCCGGTATCCACCTTCAGCAGATCGCCCTGGCGGATCACACGCTTCGAACTGGGGATGCCATGCACCACTTCGTTGTTGATGCTGGCGCAGATGCTCGCCGGAAAACCGTGATAGCCCTTGAAACTTGGGGTCGCCCCCATCTCTCGAATGCGTTTTTCCGCATAGGCATCAATATCTCCCGTCGTCTGACCTGGCTCCACCATTCCCATCACCTCCCGCAGCACGGTGGCGACGATGTGGCTGGCCTGGCGCATGATCTTCACTTCACGGGCTGATTTGATCTCAACGCCGCGACGCTTCTGAATGCGCGGGCCCGTCGCCGTCACTTGCCCCTGCGCTGCCTGGGTGGATGCCAGAAGATCAGCAAAGAGATTCATGGCTTAGCCCAATATCCGTCACGCTATCAACAGCAACCGAATTGATGCCGGTCATGTCGCTGCTTGCGCGCTTGCGGGAACTGCATCGAAGCGTTGCACCCTTCGTTCTGGCGCCCTTGTTGGTGACGATGTTCTCCGGTGTCAGTTACCGCCTGGCCCGGGACTGGTTCGGAGCCAGCCGAGACCAGGTTCACTGGTTAATGGTCGTGCACGAGGGGGAATGGCTTGGTTCCACCCTGGAACCGGTCGTCGTTCTTCTCAACGCCATCGGCCTGCTGTGGATGCTCATCACAGGCATAGGGCTCCTGATGGAGCGATGGCGTCGAAAGGTACACTCATAGTTTGGCGATTCAACGCGGAGCTGGGATGGCAGCCGATTCGAAGGACACAGCGGTGACCGACGACAACACCGAAACGGCTGTGGAAACAGCACCTGAGGCAGCGGCGAAGGCCAGCAATGCTTCCGGTGCCCCTGCCAAGAAACTGAGCCCTGAAGCTCTGATTCGCTCCTTTGAGTCGTCTCAGCAGAAGAATGATCTCCCTGAGATCTACGTGGGCGACACCGTGCGCGTTGGTGTTCGCATCAGCGAGGGCAACAAGGAGCGTGTTCAGCCCTACGAAGGCGTGGTGATTTCCAAGCGCCATGGTGGACTTAACCAGACCATCACCGTGCGCCGGATTTTCCAGGGCATCGGCGTTGAGCGGGTGTTCATGCTGCACAGCCCCCAGGTGGCTTCCATCAAGGTGGAACGGCGCGGTAAAGTGCGCAGGGCGAAGCTTTTCTATCTGCGGGAACGGGTGGGCAAGGCCACCCGCGTGAAGCAGCGCTTCGATCGCTGAGGTTTCGACCTCGTTCAATCAGTTGCCAACTTCAACGTTGGCTGAGGGGTACATCGCCTTGCGCCGTTAGTTCAGTTGGTAGAACGCAGGTCTCCAAAACCTGATGTCGGGGGTTCGAGTCCTCCACGGCGCGTCCGATGTTCCCCTCGTGCAGTTTCCCGGTTCTGAGCATGGAGTTGGATCTTCAACCTGGTGATGTTGTGAAGGTGTTGGAGTCAGCCGCCCTCGGCTGGGTCCGTGCCCGAGTGATACGCGTCAAGTCCGGCGGCCGTGTGGTCGTTCAGAGTGATCAAGGGCGTGAATTCACAGCCCGCGGCAATCAGGTTCGGCTCATCGAACCTGCAGGATTCCGTCCCTGAATTGTTGGTTATTCGGTGTTGAGCCGATGTATTCCCTCATGTCCCGGCGACTCTGTCGTCGGGATTTTTTGTGGTGGCGCCCGCATGACAAAACCAGGCTGATCCATGGCTCAGTTGTTGACGGAGGGCAGGGCGACAGTTGATACTGATCAGGTCGCGCAAGCGACACAGATCAGATTCTTCGGAGCGCGTCTCGCGAGTTCTGAATCAGATCTGGGACCGTAGTTCAACCGGTTAGAGCACCGCCCTGTCACGGCGGAAGTTGCGGGTTCGAATCCCGTCGGTCCCGTTCTCACCACCAAGAGCCACGATGGTGCGCGTTCGATTGGCCCCCAGCCCGACGGGCACGCTCCATATTGGAACGGCGCGAACCGCTGTTTTCAATTGGCTCTACGCCAAGCACGAGCAAGGCGCTTTCGTGCTGCGCATTGAAGACACCGACAAGGAGCGGTCCAAGCCCGAGTACACCCAGAACATTCTCGAAGGCTTGCAGTGGCTCGGGATCGATTGGGACGAGGAACCCGTCATCCAGAGCGAACGGGTGGGGCAGCACCGTGATGCCATACAGACCCTGCTCGATCGGGGACTGGCCTACCGCTGCTACGCCAGCGAAACGGAACTCACGGCCATGCGCGATGCGCAGAAAGCGGCCAATCAAGCCCCGCGCTACGACAACCGCCACAGGTCTCTGACCCCCGAGCAAGAGCAGGCGTTTCAGGCAGAAGGCCGTGAAGCGGTGATTCGTTTTCGCATCGATGACGCTGCCGAAATTCGCTGGAATGATCTGGTGCGTGGCGCCATGAGCTGGCGAGGCTCAGACCTTGGCGGAGACATGGTGATTGCCCGTCGCGCCCCGGCGGATCAAATCGGCGACCCCCTCTACAACCTTGTTGTTGTGGTGGATGACGCCGCGATGGACATCACCCATGTGATCCGCGGTGAAGATCACATTGCCAACACCGCCAAGCAACTGCTCCTCTACGAAGCGCTGGGCCTGCCCTTGCCGACCTTTGCCCACGCTCCTCTCATCCTCAATGCCGAGGGACGCAAGCTCTCAAAACGGGATGGGGTGACCTCCATCAACGACTTCCGCGCCATGGGCTACACCCCTGACGCCATCGCCAACTACATGACCTTGTTGGGGTGGTCCGTACCGGAGGGCATGGAGGAACGGTTCAGCTTGCGTGAGGCCGCAGCCGTTTTTGGTTTCGACCGCGTCAACAAAGCCGGGGCGCGTTTCGATTGGGACAAGCTCAACTGGCTGAATGCCCAGGTTCTGCATGGCTGGACGGCGGACCATCTTCTAGAGGAACTGACGCCGCTGTGGACCGAACGCGGTTGGACCCCTCCCAGCGACAAGAGCTGGTGCCTGGACCTCTGCGCCTTGCTGGGGCCATCCCTCACCTTGCTCAAAGATGGCGTCGATCAGGCGGAACCGTTCTTTGATCGTCCGGAGCTCCAGGACGATGCCCTCGAGCAACTCGCGATCGAAGGAGCCAAGGCAGCCATTGCGGACCTGCTTCAGCGGCTCGAGAACAACCCTTGGGACGGCAGCGACGTTGATCAAGCCAAGGCTTGGCTGGGGGATGCCGCCAAAGCAGCCGGTGTGAAAAAAGGGGTTGTGATGAAGTCACTGCGCGCCGCTCTGCTGGGGCGTCTTCAAGGCCCCGATCTGATCACCACCTGGTCATTGCTGGCCCGAATCGGTGAGGACCTGCCGCGTCTGCGCCGCTGCCTCGGCTGAGGCAGGCTGGTCATCCTCGGCTTTGACCAGGCCAAGAGCCTGAGCCAACGGCTGAGCCGTGAGGCCCTGGAGACCAACGGTCATCAGGATGGTGAGGAACACCAACCCCTGAAGGCGTCCTGCCCCCAGGATGCCGGCCTGCTCCAAGCGAATCGCGAAAAGAGAGGCCACCGCTGCGGTGACGATGCCTCGCGGAGCGAGCCAACCCAAGAACAGCCGTTGTTCAAGCTTGTAGGGCAACCCGATGGTGGCCAGACCTACGCCGATCGGACGCACCACGAGCATCAACGACAGCACACAGAGGATGCCGCCCCAACCCAGCGGACTGAGTTCAGCCCAGGAGACGTCAGCAGCCAGCAGCGGAAACAGCATCGTGATCGCCAACTGCGCCAGTTCCTGAATCAAACCATCCAATTCAGCGGTGTGGGGGCCTGGACGTCGACCCACAACGATGCCCGCCGCCACCGATGCAGGCAGGGCGGATTCCGGCAGAAGCCACTCACTGACGCCATACATCAGAAACAGCAAACCCAGACTGAGCTGAAGCGGGAGCCCCTTCAACTGATCGGGTTTGAGCCGTCGCAGCAGTTCTGACAGCAGCCAGCCGACGCTCGCGCCAATCAGCACACCACCGCCCAATCGATACAGCAGGCCGAGCATCACCTCCCGCCAGCCATGCAGGTTGCCAAGGACAAGCTCCAACAGCAGAAGGGCTAAAACGGCGCCGATGGGCTCAAGCACCAGTCCCTCAGCCTCCAGGACTTCGCCCAGAGGAGGTGCGAGCCGAATTTGACGCACCAGGGGTGTGACCACCGTTGGCCCCGTGGCCAGCACGATGGCACTGAACACAGCCGCAAGCGACCAGCTGAGGCCCGCAAGCCAATGGGCCGCCAACAGACCGCCTCCCAGGGAGATCAACAGACGCAGGGCTGCGATGCGCTGCACCGTTGCCTTGATCGTGTCTCCAGGCAGACGCAGATTCAGGCCGCCATCGAACAGCACCAGGCTGACAAGAAGACCCACCACGGTTCCAAGCCCGGAGCCGAGATCAAGAGGTTCCACCCAACCCAGACCAGAGCGACCGATCAGCAGCCCCGACAGGAGCAGCAACACCACCCCAGGAAATTCCGACTTGGCCGCCAGAAAACGAGCTGCAGCACCCGAGGAAACCGTGACGCCCCAGAGGAGGCCCAGACGCTCAGGCGTCATCGACAGAGGAGAACTGAGGTTCCACGCGCACGCCGATCACCGCTTGGGGGCGTACGACCAGATACTCGCCCTCCAGATCACTGAGGGGAACGTTGACGAAACCGCCCTGGTTCTCGGCATTGACCACCCCTTGGTACCACTCCTGGAAGGTCTCGAGTTTCGGAAAAAACACCCGTTCGGTTTGCCCTCCCACAAGGTGGAGATGGACGACGTAGCGGCGGGGCGTACGGGACATCAGCGCGGAAAGACATCCATCACGGTCCCCACAGGATGACGGATCGGTTCCGGGTCTGCCCAGAGAAAAGGGCGAAGGCAGGCGTTGCGCGGGGCATAAAGCGGATGGCGCGGTTGCCCCGAGGCCGTCTGCCCCAGTATCAGCGGATGCGGCGAGTCGGGAACGGAGCGTCGGCGGTGCGGCAGCAAACGCTGAATGGTCCCAAGAACCAGCTGAGCCCGGTCCCATCGCGCCCCATTCGCCCCCCATCCACACCAGAGATCAACCCCAGATGTTCGAGACCAGTGGTTGAACCAGCGGTTCAAGATCGCGTCGTTCTGCTCACCGATGGGGTCCTTCACCCGCAGCAGCGCCGCCGGAGACGGCGACATCCGGGCGAACAGATTCAGCACCAGCAAGTCCCGATATCCCCATTGCCTGGCGAAGCCGATCAAACGGCGCAGGGTCGGATCATCACGCTGGCCATCAGCTCTCGAGGGATTCAGACCCACGAAAAGGAGGCACCCTTTGCCGGCACCCAGGCAGCGCCGCAGCCACCAGCGGTAACAGCCATCGCTGCTGAGGGATGCTTCAGACCCCGAGCTTTCGTCGACAGCGTTCAAGGATGCGTTCGCTGGCGTGACCATCGCCGAAGGGGTTAACGGCGCGGGACATCTCTTGATAGGCCGTGGCATCCCCAAGCAGCCGCGAGGTCTCCTCCAGGATCACATCGGGCTCGGTGCCCACCAGCCGGGCGGTGCCCGCATCAACGGCCTCCGGCCGCTCTGTGGTTCGCCGCAGAACCAGCACGGGTTTGCCGAGCGCAGGGGCTTCCTCCTGGAGACCACCGGAATCGGTGAGCAACAGGCAGCAAGCTTTCATCGCTGCAACAAGACGGTCGTAGTCCAGAGGTTCGGTCAGAACGACTCGGGGATGGCTTCCAAGCAGGGCCTGCAGCGGTTCACGCACCGTCGGGTTGCGGTGCATCGGCAGCAGAAGCGCCGTGTCGGGGTAGCGCTCAAGCACCTGCAGCATTCCTGCAGCGATGTCGTGCAGCCGCTCACCCCAGTTTTCACGGCGATGCACCGTGGCGAGGATCACCCTCTGTTGATCCCAGTTGAGGCCATCAAACTGAACATCCGGCGCCGATTCCGCCATCAACAACAAGGCATCGATCACGGTGTTGCCGGTCACGGCGATCTCCCCGACCACCCCGGATGCTTTCAGGTTGGATTCAGCCTTGAGCGTCGGCGCGAAATGAAGGGTTGCTATCTGAGAAAGGAGCCGACGGTTGGCTTCTTCTGGGAAGGGATCCAGAAGATTGTCAGTACGCAGGCCGGCCTCCACATGACCAACAGGGATCTGCTCGTAAAACGCAGCCAAACCAGCGGCAAACGCCGTGGTGGTGTCGCCCTGCACCAGAACCAACTGCGGCGAATAGGCCTGAAAGTCTTCCCGCAGCCCTTGCAGCGCAGCACAGGTGACATGCGTCAGGGTCTGACGGGGTGCCATCAGATTGAGATCCTGATCCGCCTGGAGATGGAACAGATCCATCACTTGGCCCACCATTTCGCGGTGCTGACCGGTCAGGACGACACGGGTCTGCAATGCATCACAGGCTTGAAACGTCCGGATGACCGGAGCCAGCTTGATCGCCTCCGGACGCGTTCCCAGAACGATCGTGACGCGGGGCTGTTCAGCCATTCCATCCAGACGGACCGCTGGAGTTTACGGGCGTTAACCCGGAGAGAACAGTGAGAAATCCTTGCCAGTTCCGGCATCGAGACGATCCTGAAAACAGATCCCTTGCCATAAACGTGGCTCAGCCGGTTTCCCCCCCAGCTTCCCGCCGCGCCCAACCGCATCCCGTAGCCCAGAAGGACTTCGGGAGGCTCACAACCCGGCGCCCCGATCCGCTGCAGATGGCTCTCCAAGCCTCGAAGAGATCGTGCGCATCGCCCATGATGCCGGCCATTCCGATGTCCACCTGGGGGTTGGGGAAGTGCCGCGCTACCGGGCCCGGGAAGACATGCAGGGCGCGGATTGGCCGGTCACCCGCGCCGAGGTCTTTCAGGGATGGCTCCAGGAAATCCTGACGCCACAGCAGATCGATGGCTTCAACCGCGACAAGGAATTTGACGGCTCCCATGCCTTCCCCTTCGTGCGCGTGCGCATCAACCTGATGGATTCACTGCGGGGCCCAGCGATGGTGCTGCGCCTGATTCCGCAGACGATCCTCACCATGGAGCAGCTGAATCTCCCCAGCGTGCTGGAGAGCCTCGCGGCCCGTCCGAAGGGACTGATCCTGGTGACCGGACCGACAGGGTCCGGCAAAAGCACAACCCTGGCGGCCATGATCGATTGGATCAACCGCAACGAGGCACGCCACATCCTCACGATCGAGGATCCCGTCGAGTTCGTGCACGAGAGCCGCAAGTCCCTCATCCGGCACCGGGAAGTGGGGTTGCACACCCTCAGATTCCACAACGCCCTGAGGGCGGCCCTGCGGGAAGACCCCGATGTGATTCTGGTGGGCGAAATCCGGGATCAGGAAACCCTTTCCACGGCCCTGGAAGCGGCCCAGACCGGCCACCTGGTGTTCGGAACCCTGCACACCAACTCTGCAGTGAAGACCGTGGAACGGGTTCTCGGCATGTATCCGCCTGAAGAGCAGGAGAGTGTGCGCCGTTCGTTGTCCGAATCGCTGCTGGGGGTGGTCGCCCAGGGATTGATCAAGACAACAGATGCAAAACGGACGGCGTATCACGACATCCTGATCAACACCGACGCCTGCAAGGACTACATCCAGCCGGGGGCGCTCGATGAGGTGGAGGAGATCATGGAGCGCAGCGGATTCGATGGGATGGTGACCACCAATCAATCGCTGTTGGCCCTGGTGGAGGCGGGTCGCATTGACGGCGATCAAGCGGTTGCCATCAGCCTCAAACCCAACGAGCTGGCTCAGGCCCTGCGGGGCAGAAGCTGATCAGCCACCGCTGAACACACGCACCAAAAGAACAACAGCGATCCCTGCGGAGAGGCCGATCATCGCCAGACGGCCGTTCCAGATTTCGGCCTGTGGAGTGAAGCCACGCTTCCAGGCGTTCAGCTCATCAGCCTCCACGGGCTCCGGAGCATCGGGTCTGGTTTCCGGTTGGTCCACGACGCAGAGACCGAACAGTGCCTTCAAGCCTAAAAGGCTTACCTAGAAGGGTGGGTCTGGTGTGTAAAGCGCATCGGCCTGATCCAAGGGCCAGCGGGCGGCTACACCTGATTCAAGAGAGGTGCATTCCGTGTTCTGGTCCAGACGCAGCAAGGCCGCAGCTCCGATCATGGCGGCGTTGTCGGTGCAGAAGCCCAGGGGAGCGATGGAGACCGCTATACCCCGCTGCTTCCCCTGTTCGAGCATGCTTTGGCGCAAGCGACGGTTCGCTGCGACGCCCCCAACCATCACCAGTTGCTGAACACCATGGTCTTCAGCACAGCGAAGACTGCGCTGCACCAGAACATCGGCCACCACCTGTTCGAAACTGGCGGCCAGGTCGGCAAGAGGCAGCGGATTAGGGTTTTGCCGCAAAGTTTCCACAGTGCGGAGCATGGCGGTCTTCAGACCACTGAAGGAAAAGTCGTAGGGGTGAAAACCGCCGCCCGGCAATGAAATCCGCCCCTTGGGCAGGCGAAAGCGCGTTGCATCACCCGTTTCGGAAACAGCCTGAATGGCAGGACCTCCGGGGTATCCCAGACCAAGCAGGCGGGCCACCTTGTCGAAAGCCTCTCCAGCGGCATCGTCATGGCTTCGGCCGAGCCGCGTCATCCCGCCGTCGTCAGCCACCAGGATCAGCTCCGTGTGGCCCCCGCTCACAAGCAACACCAGATAAGGAGCTTGCGGTGGGGCATCCCCAAGCATCACCGAGGCCAGATGGCCCTCCAGGTGATGAACGCCGAGAAAGGGGCGCTGATGCAGCGCAGCAAGGGTGCGACCCGTCACCGAGGCCACCATCAGAGCCCCGGCCAGACCTGGAGTGATCGTGGCCGCGATGGCATCCAGCTGCCCCAGAGCGACACCCGCCTCGTCAACCACGGTCTCCACCAGCCCCGGCAGGGCCTCAACGTGGCGACGCGAAGCGATTTCGGGCACAACACCACCCCAACGGGCATGCTCTTCAACCTGAGATGCAATCCGCGACGCCAGAACCTCGATTCGCCCATCCGCGTGACGGCTCAGGACCGCTGCAGCGGACTCGTCACAACTTGTTTCGAGGGCAAGCACTGCATGCATCGAAGCGATGCGCCTCCCCTACTGTCCGACTTGTGACATCTTGCCCTTTCGGGGCACCGTTCAGAGGAATTGTTCCGATGCGTCGTCTCTTCGCCGTCGTGCTTTCAGCACTCCTGGTGTTCGGCTTCGCCCCCGTCGCCAAGGCGGATGTGGCTGGCCTCACCCCCTGCTCAGAAAGCGCCCGCTTCCAGCAGCGTGCTGCCGCTGCCAACACGCCTCAGGCCAAAGCTCGCTTCGAGATGTACAGCCAGGCCTCCTGTGGTGAGGATGGCCTTCCCCACCTGATCGTCGATGGCCGCTGGAGCCACGCCGGTGATTTTGTGTATCCCGGGATCATGTTCCTGTACGTCGCCGGCTGCATCGGCTGGGCCGGTCGTGAGTACCTGAAAGCAACTCGCGGCAAGAATGCTGCCCAGTACGAAATCTTCATCGATCGCAGCATCGCCATCAAGAGCCTTCTGGCTGCTGCCACCTGGCCTCTGGCTGCTTTCGGTGAATTCACCAACGGCAAGCTGCTCGAAGACGACAGCAAGGTGACTGTTTCACCACGCTGATTCAAACGACTTCAACCATTGCCCCCTCAACAATGAACAAGTTTCTGACCGCAGCTCCAGTGGTTGCAGCCATTTGGTTCACCGCCACCGCAGGAATCCTGATCGAGTGGAACCGCTTCTTCCCCGATCTTCTCTTCCACCCGATGTGAATCTGGGTTGATTTTCTAGAGGCAAGGGAACCTTCGGGTTCCCTTTTTTTGTGCCTGCCCCCGTTGCGAAAGTCAGGGTTGCGACGATCAGCGTTGCAAAAAGCAGCTCTGCTTTATCCCAGCCCCATCAGCGCCTCCACCTGGTTCAACGCTGCTTCGAGATCGTCATTGATCACAACAGCATCGAATTCCTGTTGGGCCTCGAGCTCCTCGCGAGCGCGAGTCAAGCGGCGCTGAATGGCATCCTCCGCATCGGTTCCGCGCCCACGGATCCGGCGCTCCAACTCTTCAAAGCTGGGGGGAGCCAGAAAAATCTGAAAACCGTCCGGAAAACTGCGACGCACCTGGCGGGCACCTTCCAACTCAATCTCCAGAAGCACGGGGCGCCCCGCCGCCATCTGTTCTTCCACAGGACCTCGGGGAGTGCCGTAGCAATTCCCCGCGAATTCCGCCCACTCGAGAAAACCTCCCTGCTCCACCAAGGTCTCAAACCCCGCACGGCTGTGGAAGAAGTAGTTGATGCCGTTCTGCTCCCCCTGGCGCGGAGAACGGGTGGTGGCCGACACCGACAGCCAGATCTGGGGGTGCCGTTCCAGCAGCTGGTTCACCAGCGTTCCCTTGCCGACTCCACTGGGGCCGGTGATCAAGGTGAGCTTTCCACTGGTGGACATCGCGGCGTCTGCGTGGGTCAGCAGAGTAGGAAGCCCCAATGCCCCACCCGGTGCTCCAGGTGATCGCCTCCACCAGCCTGCAGCCAATGGATCTCACCACGCTGCGCGCGGTGCTCTGGGATCTGCGCCCAAAGCTGGTGCCCAGCCGCTTCGAGAAGGCCCAACAACCGGACCCGGCAACGATTCAACTGGGATGCCGCAGCCTCAAGGGGATGGTGTGGCTGGAACTGAGCTGGCAAGCCGAGGCCCCTCGGCTGGTGGAGGTCAACCCTCCCCCGCGCAGCGGCAGCGGCAGCACCTTCGCCCAACAGTTGCAACACAGCCTCCGCCAGCTGGCTCTGGTGGAGCTCCACCAGAGTGGTTTTGAACGGGTGGTGGAATTCCGGTTTGCCCAACGCCCTGGGGAACCGATCCAGCGGGTGCTCGTGCTGGAGCTGATGGGACGGCACAGCAACCTGCTGCTGCTGGATGAGCAGCGCCGGATCATTGCCCTGGGGCGACAGGTCCGGGACCATCAGTCCCGCGTGCGCCCTCTATCCACCGGTGATTCCTATAGCCCACCCCCGATGCTGCAGGGGTTGGCACCGGATCCAACGGAGGGCTTTGAACGCTGGAAGGAGCGGCTCTCCCTCGTTCCGATCGCGCTGCGCAAGGCCCTGCAGCAGACCTATCAGGGAATCAGCCCAGCCCTTGCTCTACAGCTCGCCGGCGAGCACCTGAACACCCCGGTGGACAGCCTGGATGCACGCCACTGGTGCCACCTGTTTGAACGCTGGTCGCTCTGGTTGGACCAGCTCGAGCGTGAGCAGTTCGCCCTGGTGGTGGAGAACGACGGTCGTTACCGGGTCTGGGGGTCTCCCCAGGGTGAAGTGCATCCACAGCCCGCTCTGGCGCTCACCCTGGGATCCCTGCACCAGCAATCCCAAGAGCAACGGGCCCTGGCACGGGTCAGCCAAGATCTGCGTCAACGCCTGGAGCGTTGGCGCAGTAAAGAACAGGCAGCCCAGCAGGACCAACACCAGCGCCTGAAGGCCACCGACGGGCACGAGGCTCTTCAACGCCAGGCGGACGCTCTCCTCTGCCTCGGAAACCCAAGCCGCGACCAGGTCGATGAAGCCCAGTCGCTCTATCGCAGGGCCAAAAAACTGCGGAGATCGCGCCCGATCCTTGAGCAGCGGCTGGAGCACCATCAGCAACGGCTTGAGCTGATCAACGCGAGCGAAACCTTCATCGAAGATCAACTGGGCGCCACCTGGCAGGACGGCCCGGCGCGCCTCGCCGCCCTGAATGATCTGCGGGAGGAAATTGATGAGCTGTTACAGCCCAAGGAACGCCGTCGCAGCACGCGACAGCAGCGTCAACGGGATCAGCCCAAGCCGCTGGAACTGAATACTCCCGGAGGTCTCAAGGTGCAGGTGGGGCGGAATCACCGCCAGAACGACTGGATCTCGCTGCGCCAGGCCCGCAGTGGTGACCTCTGGTTTCACGCCCAGGAATGCCCAGGCAGTCACGTGGTGTTGAAGAGCTCCAACGGGCTGGCCGAGGAATCCGACCTGGCGATGGCAACGGATCTGGCGGCCTATTTCAGCCGCGCGCGGGGCAACACGCGGGTGGCGGTGGTGATGGTGCCCACCGATCAGCTGCAGCGCATTCCCGGTGCCGGCCCGGGCACCGTGCGCCATGGACAAGCTGAAATCCGCTGGGGGGATCCCCAGGGCGCGGAAGAGCGGCTGCTTGCCCCTAGCCTGAGCCCACATTCGGGCTGACCTGTTGCGCCGCCCGTCCTGCGTCCGTGTCTGAGCGCCCCGAAGGTCCCCCAGCTCTGCAGCCACCACCGCCCATTCGCATTGGGAGGGCACCTGGCGATGCAGATCTGCCCAATGAGGTGGAGATGCCTCTGGTGGATCACCTGGAGGAACTGCGTCAACGGGTTCTGCGCAGCTTGCTGGCCGTTGTTGTTGCAGCGCTGACCTGCCTGCTGGGGGTTAAACCTCTGGTGCGCCTGCTGGAAGCGCCAGCCAGCGGAATTCATTTCCTTCAACTGGCACCGGGAGAGTTTTTATTCGTCTCGCTGAAGGTGGCCGGCTACGCCGGCCTCACCCTGGCCCTGCCCTATGTGCTGTTTCAGATCCTGGCCTTTGTGCTGCCGGGCCTGACGATCAGCGAACGACGCCTGATCGCCCCTGCCGTCGCCGGCTCCGCGGTTCTGTTCATGGCGGGCCTGGCCTTTGCCTGGTGGGCCCTGGTGCCAGCCGCCCTTCATTTTCTAGTGAGCTACGGCGCCGATGTGGTGGAGCCGCTCTGGTCGATCGAGCGTTATCTGGATTTTGTTCTGCTGCTGATGCTGGCCACTGGGCTGGCGTTTCAGCTCCCTGTTCTGCAACTGCTCCTCGGGGCCCTGGGGCTGGTGCGCTGGCGGCCGATGCTTGGGGCCTGGCGCTGGGTTGTGCTGGGTTCAGCCCTGGCTGGAGCTGTGCTGACGCCATCCACCGATCCGATCACGATGCTGCTGCTGGCTGGAGCGATCACGGCACTGTTCCTGATCGGCGTCGGCCTGGTGGCCCTGACCGAATCCTTCAGACCAGAAACTCCTTGATCAGCGTTTCCGCCTCCGGCCCTGTCGCCTCCAGCGGAAGACTCAACGCCTTACCAAGACGGGGTTTGTCGCGGGTGGAACCGAGCCATTGGCGCACCTCACCCGCCAAACCAAGACGATTCACAACATCCAGCACCTCACCGAGATGCTGCCGATAGGCCTCAAGGTCCATCGGGAACGACTGTTGCTCGAGATAGGCCCACATCACCTGGAGATACAAACGACGGCGTCGAACCACCAGCTGAAGGTCGTAAGTCGCCCGCCAGCGCTGGCGTAAGCAGGCCATCACCTCGTCAACACTGAGCGGCGGCTCGGGCACGGCGTTGGCGATATCAAGCACAGAAGCAGGGGCGGCAGGGGCAGGTAGACGCCTGTCGTTGCAAAGCTTGACAGGCACTTAAGCATCCATAATGGACGCCATTCTGAGCTGGATGAACGTCCGCCATGACCCAACTCTCCTCGAGCGATGTGCCCGGAATGGGTCGTCGGCAGTTCATGAATCTGCTGACGTTCGGCTCCGTCACCGGTGTAGCCCTGGGAGCCCTCTACCCGGTGGCGAATTACTTCATCCCCCCCAAGGCCGCCGGCAGTGGCGGCGGCACCAGTGCGAAGGATGAGCTGGGCAACCCGATCACAGCCAGCGGCTGGCTCTCCAGCCACCCCGAGGGCGATCGCAGCCTGGTGCAGGGCCTCAAAGGCGATCCCACCTATTTGATCGTTGAAGGCGAAGACGCCATCGGCAGCTACGGCATCAACGCCATCTGCACCCACCTCGGTTGCGTCGTTCCCTGGAACAGCGGCGCCAACAAGTTCATGTGCCCCTGTCACGGCAGTCAGTACGACGCCACCGGCAAAGTCGTCCGTGGCCCTGCCCCTCTCTCCCTGGCCCTGGCGAACGTCAGCGTGGAGAACGACAACGTGTTCGTGAGCCAGTGGACCGAGACCGACTTCCGAACTGGTGATAAGCCCTGGTGGGCCTGATCTTTCCCTTCCCTACGCCTGCATCCCCCTCACCGTCCCATGCGTCGTCACCTCTCGCTTTTCCTTGGATCACTGGTCATCGGACTGGCTCTGCTGATCGCTCCGGCTGCCAGCTGGGCATATCCCTTCTGGGCTCAACAGAACTACGACAGCCCCAGGGAAGCCACCGGCAAGATTGTTTGCGCCAATTGCCACCTGGCCAAAAAGCTGACCCAGGCTGAAGTGCCCCAATCGGTCCTCCCTGACAGCGTCTTCACCGCCAGCGTCAAGGTTCCTTACGAAAACGGCCTGCAGGAGATCGGTGCCGACGGCAGCGATGTGGGTCTGCAGGTGGGCGCTGTTGTGATGCTTCCTGATGGCTTCACCCTGGCTCCTCAGGACCGCTGGACCGACGAGATCAAGGAAGAAACGGAAGGCGTCTACTTCACCCAGTACAGCGACGACCAGCCCAACATCCTGCTGGTGGGACCGATTCCTGGTGATGAGCACCAAGAGATCGTCTTCCCTGTGCTGTCCCCTGATCCCGCCACCGACAGCAACATTCACTTCGGCAAGTACCAGATCCACGTGGGTGGCAACCGTGGCCGTGGCCAGGTGTATCCCACCGGTGAGAAGAGCAACAACACCGTCTACACGGCTCCTGCCAGCGGCACCATTGCCTCCATCGAACCCGGCGACAACGGCGCCAGTGTGGTCAGCATCAAGGCGGCTGACGGCAGCAGCGTGAGCGAGACCATTCCTGTTGGTCCTGAAGTTCTGGTCAGCGTCGGTGACAGCATCGAAGCCGGTGCTGCCCTGACCAACGACCCCAACGTGGGCGGCTTCGGCCAGGTGGACGCAGAGATTGTTCTGCAGAACCCCATTCGGATCTACGGCCTGCTCGCCTTCTTCGCGGCGGTGGCTCTGGCTCAGATCATGCTGGTGCTGAAGAAGAAGCAGATCGAAAAGGTTCAGGCCGCTGAAGGCAACTTCTGATCGCTATGGCTGTTGAAGCCCTGTTTCCCCTGGCGACCTTCCAGTCGCCAGGGGAATTTTTGCCTCACACCCAAAACTGGTTCCTTCCCCTGCGTTGGTACGGGCTGCTGATTGCAACAGCCGTCTTGATTGGACTGAACCTCTCCAGCCGACTGGCCAAGCTTCGACAGCTGGAGAACAACCTGGTCAGCGATCTGCTGCCCGTGCTCGTGCTGTTTGCCGTGATCGGAGCACGGATTTACTACGTGGCCTTCGAGTGGCACAACTACGCCTCCAACCCGCTCAAGGCCCTGGCCATCTGGGAAGGAGGGATCGCCATCCACGGTGCTTTGCTGGCGGGAACAATCACGCTGATCCTGTTCTGCCGCTGGCGCCAGCAACCCTTCTGGGATGTGCTGGATGTGTTGGTTCCCTCCGTGGCCTTGGGACAGGCCATCGGTCGCTGGGGGAATTTCTTCAATTCCGAGGCCTTCGGGGTTCCAACTGACCTGCCGTGGAAGCTGTTCATCCCGGCGCAGAGCCGCCCTGTGATGTACAGCACGTCGGAATTTTTCCACCCGACGTTCCTCTACGAATCGATCTGGAACCTGCTGCTCTTCGGACTGTTGATGCTGCTCTTTCGCCGCGGACTCAAAGCTCCTGGGATGCTCCCATCGGGCGCCATGAGTTGTGTGTACTTGGTGGGCTACAGCCTTGGCCGTGTCTGGATCGAAGGTCTGCGCATTGATCCTCTCTGCATCGGTTCGCTTCCACCGGCTTGCGACGGGGGAATCCGCATCGCCCAATTGATGAGTTGCACCCTGGTCGCACTCGGCGTCCTTGGGCTTTGGTGGCTATATCAACGGAAGCGACCCCTGCCTGATCCATCAGGCCAACGCAGTTGAGTCACGTTGTCAGTTTCGTCGGCGCAGGCCCCGGTGCTCCAGACCTGCTCACCCTTCGCGCGGCTGACCGTCTGAACAAAGCCGACGTGCTGATCTGGACGGATTCCCTGGTCTGCCCAGCCATCGCCGATCTGGCGCCGGCGGATTGCGAACGCATCCGCACCAGCACGACCACGCTCGAAGAGCTGATCCCGCTGCTCATCGACCGGCAGCGCCAGGGCAAACGGGTGGTGCGGCTTCACGATGGAGACACGGCGCTCTACAGCGCCATCAACGAGCAGATCTGCGCCCTGAGCGACGCCGACATCCCTGTGGAAGTGATTCCCGGGATCAGCGCCTACCAAGCGGCAGCCGCAGGACTCGCCAGCGAACTCACCCTTCCAGGCGTGGTGCAAACCATTGTTCTCAGTCGCGCTGGGGGTCGCACCGGCGTGCCGGAACGGGAACAGCTGGATCGGCTGGCCGCCCTGCGCGCCAGCCTTTGCATTTATCTGAGTGCACGACACGTTGAAGAGGTGCAAACCACCCTTCTGGAGCACTACCCCGCCGACACGCCCGTGGCCATCGGACATCGGGTGAGCTGGCCTGATCAGATGCTCACCGTGGTCCCTCTCAGGGAGATGGCTGCGGTGAGTCGGAAACGCAATCTGATTCGCACAACGCTTTATGTGGTGAGTCCTGCCCTTGCCGGTGGTCCCCAGCGCTCACGGCTTTACTCCCCTGACCACGACCACCTATTCCGTCCGAAACCCCAATAGGCGGTGGTTTAGGATCGATTTGTGCGGGCGATTAGCACAGTGGTAGCGCACTTCCTTCACACGGAAGGGGTCACTGGTTCGAATCCAGTATCGCCCATATTTTTTGATGGGATTTAATCCTTTTGGTGCTGACTGCACTGTTTGATCGGCCTAAGTTCAGCTTTGAACGAGGTCGATCGACCCATTGATGAACGAGCGGAGTCTTGCGGACGACCAAGGCAAAGCCACGGGCCTGGTTGAAGCAGGGCGACAGTTGGCCGAGGCGCGGGCTGCTGCGGGCCTGAGTCAGAACCAGCTCGCCAGCCAGCTGCACATGGGCGAGGAGCAACTGGCAGCACTGGAACGGGGCGATCAAGCCGAACTGCCTGAACCCGTGTTCATCAAGGCCATGGTGCGCCGGATCAGTTCGCATCTGGATTTGGATGCAAACGCCATGGTTCAAACCCTCGGCCCCCTCACCACCAGTCCGCCCAAACGGACGACTCCCGGGGCAACACCGCGAAGCATGGCTCCTCAGAACCAGAGAACATTCAATCCGCTTCCCCTCGTGGCCCTCGCCGGGCTTGCTGGCCTTGGCTTTGTTGTGTGGAGCAACGCCTCCGAGTTGACGCGCTTCGCCCAGGGGTTGAAGCCTGCTAATCCAACCCTTGAGCCAAGCGAAACCGATCTAGCGGTGACCAAGGTTGCAGATGGGCAAGATGCCCTCATCGTTCCAGCGCCACCAACCGGAGACCTGGGCCTCACGATCAGCAGCAGCGAACCCAGCTGGATCGCCCTACGGCGGGAGGGAATTGTGGAATTCGAAGGGCTGCTGAACGGTGAGCGCAGGATTGACAATCCTGACCTGGTGGAGATCTACGCCGGCCGGCCTGATCTGGTGCAGCTCAGTTCTCCCGACGCCGAGACACGCACCCTTGGCGCTGTGGATGACATCCGCTGGATCCCGCTCAGCCCTGCACCCTGACGCGCAGATTCACGCCAACCGCCTCCTTCACCACCTCAGCGCAGCCTTCCAAGCTCCACTGTTCAAGGCTGACGTTCTGGTTGACCCGCTCAGGGACGATCTCCAGATCCAGAGTTCCCTTCACCGCATGGATGCGAAGTGCTGAGATCACCGGCTCAGGCCTGCGATCCAGAGCCGCGGCCAAGCGCAGCAGCAGGGCCATCTGATGAACACAACGACGGTTGTCTCGGGTGGCCACAAGCTGCCAGGACTCATGGCGTTTCTTCGGCAGGCTGCGGCGGTGGTAGCGGGCAATGGCCGCCACCATCAGGTGCTCCGCCTCGGAATAGCCCAGCAGCTCACCATGACGAATCAAATACCAGGTGTGCTTGTGGTAGGCGCTGATATTGATGTGCTGGCCACAGGTGTGGAGCATCGCGGCAGCCCAAAGCAGTTCACGCCCTTCGCCACTGTCGTCATGCATCACGCCTCGCGTGGCGTCGTAGAGGCTGAGGGCATGGCTGGCAACCCGTTCAGCCCTGCTCTGGTTCACCGCAAAGCGCTGCACCTGATGGAGCACAGTGCGCTGCCGAATGCTGCTCTGAAAGCTGAAGCGGTCTTCCAGAAGACCCTGGCGAAGCATCCAATCAACGATCAAACCTTCCCTGAGCGCCCGCTCACTGAGCACGAACTCCTCCACACCCAGCATCTTCATGGTGGTTTGCAGGATCAGCGCACCGGGAACGATGATTTCGGCCCGACGATCGTTGATGGGAGCCAACTCCCGTCGTTGCGCAGGGGTCATCTTGATCAGATGATCAACCACGTTGTCCAGGCGCTGCCGGGTGACGCGGTAGCCATGCAATTTGCGGGGGGGGCGCTCCTCTTCACTCGCCGCAAGGGAGCCAATCGCCATCGCCGTGCCGCTGGTGGCTACCAAAACAGGAGTTTCACCGGGTTTGATCCTGCGACGCACTTTGTCGACCGCAGGTTCAAGCGACCCCTGAATGAAGGCCTGCAGGAATGACCGCCGTTGAGGGGGCATCGGATCATCCCGAACAAAGTCCCGCTGGAGTCGCACAGCCCCCACACGGGTGCTGGTCAGGGCGCGGGCATCACGACCATCGGCAAGGATCAGTTCCGTAGAGCCACCGCCGATATCGAGCAGAAGATGCGGACGGTCTCCAAACGGCATTCCTGAGAGGACGCCCAGATAGATCAACCGTGCCTCCTCGGGGCCGCTGACCAAATCCACCTCCATCCCCAGATCGTCGAGGATGGTCTGGAGGAAATCGCGACCATTGGGTGCTTCTCGAACGGCACTCGTCGCCGCTGTGACGATCTGCTCAACCCGGTGACTGGCGGCGAGATCTCTGAACTGGCGAAGGGTTTCCAGCCCCCGTTGCATCGCTGCCGCGGTCAGCTCACCGGTCTCGGGATCACGCTCCCCCAGACGCGTAGTGGCCTTTTCGGCCTGGATGATCCGAAACGTGCGCAGCTTCGGATCAACGGCTGCCACCAGAAGATGAAAGGAATTTGTCCCGATATCGATGGCGGCGATCCGACGCTGATCAGCGTTCACTGCCTGCGACGCGCCGTTGTTCTGTTCCGTTGGCTGGGCTGGGGCCTTGGCATCCAGCATCAACGTCAGAGCGGCAATGAAATCCACTCTGACACTGACGGCCGAGGCCATCGGGCCCTGACTAGGGTTCTTCAAATCCCGTTGATTGTGATCAGCAGCTCTGCCCGTCTTCAGCCCTGGATCGAACTGCTCCGCTGGAACAAACCCACCGGCCGGCTGATTCTGCTGATCCCAGCAGGCTGGGCCCTCTGGCTGAATCCAAGCGCTCCCCCCAGTGTTGTGCTGATCCTGCAGATCCTTCTGGGGGGCCTGGCGGTGAGCGGAGCAGGCTGCATCGCCAATGACCTCTGGGACCAGCGCTTCGACCGCCAGGTGGAACGCACACAACATCGGCCTCTGGCCAGAGGTGCGCTGCAGAGAGGGCCAGCCTTCGCTCTGCTGCTGATCTTGCTGGGCCTCAGCCTGGCTGTTGTGCTGACTCTGCCAGCCGCGAGCCTCGGGCTCTGTCTCGCCTTGGCCTGCATGGCCGTGCTGCCGATCCTCGGCTATCCATCGGCAAAGCGGTGGTTCGCCTTCCCCCAGGCGGTCTTGGCGCTGTGCTGGGGCTTCGCGGTGCTGATCCCCTGGGCCGCAGCAACGGCCTCCTTGAGCGGGAGTCCTGCCCTGGTGTGCAGTTGGCTGGCAACCGTGGTCTGGACCTTCGGCTTCGACACGGTCTATGCCATGGCCGACCGACGTGACGATGCCAGCCTCGGCCTGCGCAGCAGCGCCCTGAGCCTCGGATCCCGCGTGGTTCCTGTGGTTCGGGGCTGCTACCTCGTGACAGCCATCACCCTTGCCATAGCGGCATGGTCGGCTCAGATCCCAGCACCGTTCTGGCCTCTCTGGTTGCTTGCCGCCGTCTTCATGCAGCTCAGCTGCAACCCCTTGAACAAACAGGATGCCTCCATGGGCACCTACGGGAAGCACTTTGCCCAACAGGTGCAGGCAGGGACGCTGCTCTGGCTCGGCCTGGTTCTGGCCAGGGGATGGGGAGCCTGATGCGCATCACCCCGGCTCCGCCGCTCCGCACTGGAGACCGTGTGGCCTGTGTGGCCGCCAGTTCAGCCCTGCAGGACGACAGCAAGCTGCAGGAGGGCATTGCGGTCCTGCAGAGCTGGGGCCTCGATGTTCAACCCCAGACCTTGGCCAGCCGACGTTGGGGCTACTTCGCAGGGCGCGATGACACGCGCCATGCCGATCTGCATCCGGCAGAACCGGCAGCGCTGCTCGCCTGTGCCCGCGGTGGATGGGGGGCTGCTCGGCTGCTGGAGCAGCCCATCCGCTGGCAGAGCGGCTGGCTGTTGGGCTTTTCCGACGTGACAGCTCTTCTCTGGGCCCGCCAGGCAGCAGGGTTTGCGGGGGGCATCCATGGCCCCTTACTCACAACACTTGCGGAGGAACCGCAATGGAGCCGTGACCGCTTGCGCAACCTGCTCTTCGGCAACACCGTTCCTGACCTGCAAGGTCGGGGTGGCGGTGGCGGGGTAGGAAGCGGTCCCCTGCTCGTGGCCAATCTGACCGTGGCCACCCACCTGTTGGGAAGCCGTTTTGTGCCCCCCCTCAAGGGAGCCGTTCTGGTGCTGGAGGACGTGGGTGAAGCGCCCTACCGCATTGATCGGATGCTGACTCAGTGGAGGCTGAATGGCAGCTTGCAGGGCCTGGCGGGTCTGGCATTTGGCAATTTCGAAGGGTGCGCCGATGAAACCAGAGACGCCTCCGAAAGCTTCAACCTTGAGCAGGTTCTTGAGGAACGCACGGCCGATCTCGGCATTCCCAGAGTGATGGACCTGCCCGTTGGTCACCGATCCGGAAACGCAGCCCTGCCCATGGGGGCGATGGCACGCCTGGACGGCAAAAACGGCCGGCTCAGCCTGCTGACCTGAGGGCGAGCACGGCCTCCGCCACGGTGAGGTCAAACGGTGTGGTGACCTTGATGTTGGCGGGGCCGGCATCCAAGACCTGCACAGGCCACCCCAGACGCTCGTACAACGACGCATCGTCGGTGACCGTCCAGCCCTGGGCAACCGCCTCAGCGTGGCCGCGACGCAGCTGATCAACGGCAAAGCCCTGCGGCGTCTGCGCAGCCCAAAGCTCAGATCGATCCGGCGTCTCACAAATCACACCATCAGATCCCACGCGCTTGATCGTGTCGCTCACCGGCGTTGCAGCAATCAGCGCCGTGCCGGCCTCCACCACAGCTGCACAGCGATCAAACAACTCCGGTTCAGCCAAACAGCGTGCGCCGTCATGAATCAAGACGTGCCGAGCCTGCTCCGGCAACCCCGCCAGACCACAAAGCACCGACTCCTGCCGCGTGCTGCCGCCCTGGATCCAGTGCACCGGCTTGCTGGGTGCATCCAGCACCGCAAGGATGGCCTCTCGATCGACCTCCTGGCCGACGATCCCGATCCATTCGATCCGCTCGGAACGCAGGGCCGCCTCCAGGGTCCAGGCAATGACGGGGCGTCCGGCCAACGGCAGCAGCAGCTTGTTGCGATCCGCACCCATGCGCCGACCGCTTCCCGCCGCAGCAATCAACAGATGCACAATCGACTCCTGCCCCAGACAGGCGTAAACGACCTCCATACAATCAGCTCGCACCATGGAAGGCGGCGCTGCATGCGAGTTCTTGCCCTGAGCCCGGGTTCGCTCGAAGACCAGCTGGACCGTCTACCGGCTCTGGCCGACATCTGCCAGAAGCTCAACGCCAGCCTGCAGGTGGCCTGTGACCCCCAGCAGGCAGCTCCATGGAAGCTTCTGCCGTGCCTGGACAAGCTGTTGCCGTTCAGCTTCGAGGCCAACCCCACCCTTGCGGACTGGGCCAACCTGCTCGGTTGTGTTCGCGAACCCGACTTTCAGATCTGCATCAACTTCGCTGAAGGGCAGCAGGTGAACCTGATGCTGTCGATGAGCCATATCCCCAAACGGTTGGCGGTTGAGGGATTTGCCTGCACCGACCAGGTCAGCGTCGGTCCTGGCTGGACGGCGCAGCGTCTCAACCCCTTTCTTCAAGCCCTGGGCCTTGATCTCAAGGCCGATCAGTTCCGCCTGCCCCTGGCGGCAGAGGCTCTTGAGGAAGCCCGTGAAGCACTGCCCAGCGGTGACGGCCCCCTGCTGCTGCTGTCGCCATCCGGCCAGGGGAATGACTGGCCTGCAGCGGAATGGCACCAGCTGCCTGAGACGATCAAAAGCCGCCTACCGGCGCTGCGCAGCATGGTGCTGCCAGCCGAGCTCAGCCTGACCAAACGGGCGGCCTTGGTGGCCAATGCCGATGTCGTGCTCAGCAGCTGCCCGGTGTCCCAGCGCCTGGCGACCTATTGCGGAACCCCCCTGGTTGCCCTTGGAGCCGAGGCCGCAGACCTTCCCGAGCGCCAGGAGATCCGCTGCCTCAGCCGCCCGCAGGAGCTCGCCACGCTGCAGAGCAGTGATGTGCTGACGGCCCTCGGTTTCTGAGGAGACGTCCGATGAGGCGTCGCCGTGCAAGGGGACAGCTGAAGCTGATCACGGCTCCATGGCGGGGGCCCATCAGTGCCCTCAGTGCTGTGATCTTCGCGGGTGCCCTCGGTTATCGGATCACGGAGGGATGGGACTGGGGCGATTGCCTCTGGATGGTGCTGATCACCATCAGCACCATCGGTTTTGGAGAAGTCGCCCCGCTTTCACCTCCAGGCCGCCTGGTCACCGTCTTGATCGTGGTGGGTGGCTTGGTGGTTGTGCAACTGGCCATCCAACGCGTTCTAGGGCTGAAGGAGTCGGGATATTTCCGCAGACTGCGGGAGTTCCGCTTTCTCCGCATGCTGGAAGGCCTTCACGACCACGTGATTCTTTGCGGCTACGGCCGGATCGGACAGGAGATTGCAGCCCAACTGCAACGGGACGCGGTGCCCCTCGTGGTGATCGAAACCGATCCAGAACGAAAGGCCGTGGCAGACGAGAATGGCCTCTGGGTGCTTCAAGCCGATGCAACCCTCGATGAAACCCTGCTGGACGCAGGTCTGGAACGCTGCTGCAGCCTCGTGGCAGCCCTACCCAGCGATGCCTCCAATCTGTACGTGATCCTCAGCGCCAAGGACCTACGACCGGATTGCCGTTTGATTGCTCGCGCCAACAGCGATGAAGCCGCCTCAAAGCTGAGGCTGGCGGGCGCCACTGTGGTGGTCAGTCCCTATGTGGCTGGTGGCCGGGTGATGGCCGCTTCGGCGCTGCGACCGCTGGCCCTCAACTTCATGGAGCTGTTGGCGGGCTCCGACTATGAAATCGAGGAATTCCAGCTGAGTCACGACCCTCGGCACCTGATGGAGATCCGCGGGCGGAGCCTGGCGGAGCTGGAGCTGGGCCGTCGCAGCGGGGCCATGGTGCTGGCGATCCGGGAGAACGGAAAGCTGATCGCCAATCCAGGCGGCGACACCCAGATGGCACCGGGGCAACTCCTGATCGTGCTGGGAAGCAAAACCCAGCTCGCCACCTTTCAGTCGTTGCTTGGGGAGGCCGTCGACACGATTGAAACCATGCCGGGTTGAGCTGGATGACGACGGCTCCGTACGATCCTCCGATCAACGGTGCCTCCATGTCTCCCAGCGCTTCTCTTGCCGGACAGACCGCCCTGGTGACGGGAGGAGGTCGCGGCATTGGCCGGGCCATCGCCCTGGCCCTGGGCGAAGCCGGTGCAGAGGTGGTTGTGAACTACTCCAGTTCCGCCGCCGCCGCCGATGAAGTTGTCGCTGCCATCACCACAGCTGGGGGCAAGGCCTATGCCCTGCAAGCCAACGTGTCGGTTGAGGCCGAGGTGGATGGCCTGATCAAGACGGTGCTGGAGCGGAGCGGCCGTTTGGATGTGTTGGTGAACAACGCCGGCATCACGCGGGACGGCCTGCTGATGCGGATGAAAACCAACGATTGGCAATCGGTGATCGACCTCAACCTCAGTGGAGTGTTCCTCTGCACGCGAGCCGTGGCACGCCCGATGCTCAAACAGAAGAGCGGTCGGATCATCAACATCACCTCCGTTGTGGGGCTGATGGGCAACGCAGGACAGGCCAACTACGCCGCCGCCAAAGCGGGCGTCATCGGTCTCACCCGCAGCACCGCCAAAGAGCTCGCCAGCCGTGGCATCACCGTGAACGCTGTGGCTCCGGGTTTCATTGCCACAGACATGACCAAGGACCTCGATGCGGAGGCCATCCTCAAAGACATCCCCCTGGGAACCTTTGGCACCCAGGAGCAGGTGGCCGGTGCCGTGCGCTTCCTTGCCGCCGACCCGGCCGCGGCCTACATCACAGGCCAGGTGCTGCAGGTGGATGGCGGCATGGTGATGGCCTGACCCTCAGGATCAGGAATCAAGGGGTTGGGCCAACTCATCCCGCAGGCGGCGGATGCGCTGGAGCAGGCGTAACCGTCGACTGCGGGATGTAGCGGTGAGAAAGATGCGCAAGGGCACGTAAACCAGGGCCATCGAACCGGCCAGCCCCGCCATCAGTACAAAAAACAGCGCTCCGGATTCAGCCATGACCGGACCCTAATCAGTTCATTTGACAGCGGCATCCGGGCAGCCCCCAACCATTCGGCTTTCCCCACCACAACGCCTCTCCACGAGGGCCACATCGCTGTGGGACAGTGACCAACGGCGTGCCCGCGACTATGGCCAAACTCCTTTCCTTCTCTGACGAATCCCGCAGCGCCCTTGAGCGGGGTGTTGATGCACTCGCCGATGCGGTGCGCGTCACGATCGGCCCCCGCGGTCGCAACGTTGTGCTCGAGAAGAAATTCGGCGCACCCGACATCGTCAATGACGGCGACTCGATCGCCCGTGAAATCGAACTGGACGACCCGTTCGAAAACCTTGGCGCCAAGCTGATGCAGCAGGTGTCCTCAAAGACCAAGGACAAGGCCGGTGACGGCACCACGACCGCAACTGTGTTGGCTCAGGCCATGGTGCGGGAAGGTCTGCGCAACACCGCTGCTGGCGCAAGCCCTGTGGAACTCCGCCGAGGCATGGAGAAGGCCGCTGCACAGGTCGTGGCTGGACTGGGCGAGCGGAGCCAGGCCGTGGCCGGCGATGCCATTCGTCAGGTGGCCACGGTGAGCTCCGGGGGTGACGACGAAGTCGGTCGGATGATCGCTGAGGCGATGGACAAGGTGAGCACCGATGGGGTGATCACGGTTGAGGAATCGAAGTCTCTGGCAACGGAACTGGAAATCACCGAGGGCATGGCCTTCGACCGGGGCTACAGCTCCCCCTACTTCGTGACGGATGCCGACCGTCAGGTCTGTGAATTTGAAAACCCCCTGATCCTTCTGACGGATCGCAAGATCAGCACGATCACTGATCTGGTCCCCGTTCTGGAAACCGTTCAGAAGAGCGGTTCCCCCCTGCTCATCCTGTCTGAGGAAGTGGAAGGCGAAGCCCTCGCCACCCTGGTGATGAATAAGAGCCGTGGGGTTCTGCAGGTGGCCGCTGTTCGGGCACCCTCCTTTGGCGAACGCCGCAAGGCAGCCCTCGCCGATATCGCCATCCTCACGGGCGGAACGCTGATCAGCGAAGACAAGGCGATGACCCTCGACAAAGTGACCCTCGAGGATCTCGGCAAGGCGCGCCGTGTCACCATCAGCAAGGAGAGCACCACGATCGTCGCCACCGACGACCATCGCCAGGCGGTGAGCGAGCGCGTCGGCGCGATCCGACGTGAACTGGAGGCCACCGAATCCGAATACGACCGCGAAAAGCTCCAGGAGCGGATTGCCAAGCTGGCCGGCGGCGTGGCTGTGATCAAGGTCGGTGCACCGACGGAAACGGAACTGAAGAACCGCAAACTGCGGATCGAGGATGCCCTGAATGCCACCCGTGCCGCCGTCGAGGAGGGCATCGTTGCCGGAGGCGGCAGCACGTTGCTGCAACTCTCCGACAGCCTGGACGCCCTGGCTTCATCGCTGAACGGCGACCAGCGCACCGGCGTTGAGATCGTGCAGCGGGCACTGACGGCGCCGATTCATCAGATCGCCACCAATGCCGGTCAGAACGGTGATGTTGTGATCGCGGGCATGCGCAACAGCGGCCAGGGATTCAATGCCCTCAGTGGCGCCTATGAAGACCTGATGGCTGCTGGCATCGTTGATGCCGCCAAGGTGGTGCGCTTGGCCGTGCAGGATTCGATTTCGATCGCTTCTCTCCTGATCACCACCGAGGTTGTGATTGCCGACAAACCGGAACCCCCTGCACCAGCTCCCGCCGGAGACGGAGACCCCATGGGTGGCATGGGCGGAATGGGTGGCATGGGCATGCCCGGAATGGGCGGCATGGGCATGCCCGGGATGATGTGATCAGCTGATCATTCCCTGGCGATAGGCGATCACCTGGAGGTCCACTCCGGTGATCGCCGTCCCCACCACAACGGTGTCGGCTCCGGCCTGCAATGCCAACCGTGCATCCGCTGGAGAGGCAATCCCCCCCTCACAGATCAGACGAACCGAGCTGGGAAGTTCAGCGCGAAGTGGGGGGAGCAGATCAAACGCAGGGGGGCGCTGCTGTGCCGTGTCTTCTGTGTAGCCGTAGAGCGTGGTCCCAACCCAGTCACAGCCCAGCTCGGCTGCGCGCAGACCATTCTCGAGCGAATCCACATCAGCCATCAGCGGAGCTCTCAGCTCATCACGGCTGCGCTGGATCAACGCGGCCAGGTCCTGCCCTGCAGACCGCGGACGGGCTGTGGCATCAATCGCGATCACATCGGCCCCCGCAGACCACACCGCCTGAATTTCTTTCCAGCCAGGGGTGATGTACACAGAGCTGTCCGGGAACGTGCATTTCCAGAGGCCGATGATCAAGGCATCCGGACAGCGCCGACGCACAGCACCGATGTGTTCAGGGCTTTCCAAGCGCACACCCACAGCACCATTGCGCAGGGCTGAATCCGCCATGGCTGCGATCACATCGGGATCGCGCATCGGCGAACCCTGGGGGGCCTGCACCGAAACGATCAGGCCCTGATCCAGGGATTCAGGGTTGGGAATCATGCTGTTCAGGACGCCTTGGGGAAAGCGTCATCCTCCCGGCGGGGAAGCCAACGCCGCAGCGAACGGGGCGTGCTGATCGGCGGGGCAGGCACAGGTGCCGCCGCAAAGCTGCGTTGAAGCGGCTTTTCTTCAGCTGCACTCTCGTCCTCTTCGACGATCGGTTCTTCTTCAGCAACCACCCCGTTCTGCATCACCTCGCTCTCAATCAACACGTCGTCTTCAGCCGCAATCTGCTCCTCTTCTTCAACGACCACCTCGTCCTCCGCAACCACTTCGACTTGACCATCCACCTCGTTCTCAACCAAAACGTCGTCTTCAGGAGCAATCTCCTCCTCCGCGACAGGCATCGGCGCGGAACTGAACCCATGCTTCGAAGCTGAAGGTTCCGGCAAACTCAGATCAAGCTCAGCTGCTCCGTCAAAGCCGTAACGGTGAACCCACTGACTGATCAGACCCGCGAGCAAGGCCTGATCACCTGAGTTTCGGGCCTCCTCGATCTGTTGGGCCAGAGCGTTCTGTCGAGGTGATGGCTGCTGGAAAGGAGAAGAGAGCACGGATTCAGGAAAGTTTGCGGTTGAGCAGAGGGCGAATCGCAAGAAACAGCCCGATGGTGAGGAACAGAAGGATCAGCAGGCAACTGGTGCCGGTGACATCCCCATAGGGGGCCTCCAGCAGAACAGCCGAAAGGTCCAGAGGACCCTGGTAAGCCGCTCGAATGGGTTCTATCGCGAAGGTAAGGGGATTCAAGGCCGCAAGCCAGCCCAGCCAGGTGGGCATGAATGACAACGGGGCCAAGGCCGTGCTGGCAAACAGCAATGGCAAGTTGGCCACAAAGATCACAGCGATTAACTCGATGTGCCCCGGCAAAGCGAAGGCCAGTCCAAGGCTGAGGCCCGTCACAGCAAAAACCAGAAGCAGCAACGTCACCAGCACCAGGGCGAGGCCGCTGATGCCGGGCCATCCGTAACCGAGCACTGCTGCCGTGCCCATGATCGCCAGACTCTGCAAAAGGCTCAGCGCCGTGATGTAGATCACCGACGCCAGCACGATGGAACTGCGGCTTCGCAGCGGTGCCACCAGCAGCCGATTGAGGAAACCGAATTCGCGATCAAACATCACCGGCAGGCCGGCATTCAAAGCACCGCTGAAGGCTGTGAAGACAATCACTCCAGCACCAAGAAAACGGCCGTAGCTCATGCCTCCTGGCAACAGCCCCTCAGGGGCATTGGCGAACAGTGCACCGAAGAGAATCAACCAGATCAGGGGTTGCAGAACCCCTGCGATCAAGGTTGAAGGGCGACGCATCAACTGAAGAAACAAGCGCCGGGTGAGGGCCAACGTTTCCTGGCTGAGCTCGGCGAGGGCTCCGGATTGCTGCTGGTGGAAAGCAACAGATGCTGCTGGGGAAGTCATCGTTGGCACTCAACGCATGGATTGACGCTTTTCCTGTTTGACGTCGCGCTGGCCTGCGATGGCCAGTTCAGCGTCCACCAGGGTGCGTCCTGTGGCCTGAAGGTAGACATCATCCAGACTTGGACGACTCTGGGCCAGGGCAAACACAGGCAAACCTGCAGCCTCGAGGGTCTGACGCAGCTGATCGATCACGGCCCCTCCCTCAATCACCAGGTTGAGGGAAAAGCCCTGGGAGCGGTTCACCACCACCTGATGCACCCCATCCAAGGGTTCGAGAAGGGCACGCACCTGGGTCGCCTCATCGGCATTGCTGAACTCTCGGATTCGCAGAGTCACGCGATCACCCCCCAGCCGTTGTTTGAGCTGGTCAGGGCTGCCTTCGGCAATCACACGGCCGGCGTCGATGATCGCCAACTGATCCGCCAGAGCCTCCACTTCTTCGAGGTAGTGACTGCTCAGCAGAACAGTGGTGCCCTCATCAACCAGCTGACGCAGCAGCTGCCAGATGGCACTGCGGCTCTCGATATCCAGTCCCACGGTGGGTTCATCGAGCACGAGCAACTGAGGGCGGTGCAACAGACCGGCCGCTAGATCCAGACGCCGCCTCATGCCGCCGGAATAGGTGCCGCAGCGGCGGTCAATCCAATCGCCCATCGCGAGGCGGTCAATCAAATCGGCGATGCGGCTGTCGCGATCGTTCCGCGGCAGGTGGTAAAGATCACCTTGCAATTGCAGCAGTTCCCGGCCACTCAGGATCTTGTCGATGGCCACCTCCTGGGCCACATAACCCATGAGCTGGCGCACTTCACGTGGCTGCACCAAACCGTCAACACCCCCAACAACCACTGAGCCGCTGTCGGGGGCGAGCAGAGTGGCCAGAATGCGCATGGCCGTTGTTTTGCCGGCACCGTTCGGGCCAAGCAGCCCATACAGGCATCCTTCAGGAACGGTGAGATCAAGCTCACGCAGAGCCGGTACCGAGCCGTAGGCCTTGGAGATCTTGCGCAGTTCAATCAACGCCATCAGGCACCGTCAGGGACTTGCTCGGCCAATTCAGGGAATCTAGAGAGTGCTCATTGCACCGCCGTTGGTAGTGAGAGAAGTTGCATCACCTGGTGAGCAAAGCCTGAGGCCAAATCCGTCCGGCTGAGAATGAGAAGCAGGCAGAGACCAAACAAATAAAGGATCGACCAACGAAACAGGGCCTTGGCATTCACAAGACTGTCGGGATCCAGGGACAGCCGATCGACGAGCTGCAGCAATCGGCCGTTGTAGGGCAGCAGCATCACGCCATAGAAAGCGCCACCTGAAGGCAAAGCAAACACGCCCAAACCGCTGAGCAGAACAGTGATCCAGCCGTAGGTCTTGATCGCCCGCGCCGTCACCACAGGACCCTTCACCACGGGCAGCATCGGGATCCCGACAGCGCGATAGTCCTCGCGCAACAGGAGGGCCAAAGCCCAGAAATGGGCTGGCGTCCAGACCATCACCAAAGCGAACAGCCACCAGCCCCCGAGGCCAACATGGCCCGTGGCGGCCGCCGCCCCAACCAGGGGCGGAATGGCCCCGGCGACCCCACCGATGACGATGTTCTGGGACGTCCGCGGCTTGAGCAAGGCTGTGTAGAGCAGCACGTAACTGCAGAGGCCGAGCAGGGACAACCCAGCAGCGAGACAGTTCACACCGCTTACGAGAAGCATCGCCGCCGCGAGGGTGCAGGCGATGGCGCCGATGAATGCACTGGTGGGCGACAGCCGACCGGAAGGGAGTGCGCGACTGCTGGTGCGGGCCATCCGGCCATCGAGATCCTGCTCCCACAAGCAGTTCAGAACCCCTGCAGCAGCGGAGGCAAGCGCCCCTCCCCCCAGGGTGCAGACGAGCCGAGGCGATGAGAGCGGCCAGCCTTCACTGAGAGCCATTCCACCCAGGGTGGTGGCCAGCAGCAAAGGGATCAGGCGGGGCTTGGCAACTTCCAGCCAGGCCGGAAGTTTCACCCGCTTGCGGGAGGGAACGACCTCCTCACGGGTCGGACGAACGGTTGCAGTCATTTCAGCCATGACAGGCCTCCAACGAGGTGTCGTCGAGGACGACGGAACGGGACGGTGAGGGGAGGTTCGGAGAGCGAAACAGAAGCGCCGCCAGCAGAGCGATCAGCAGTGCAGCCACGAGTTGATGCGCCACCGTCACTGCCGGCTGGGACAAACCAAGACGAAGGGTGAGAACGCCTAGGGCCACCTGAACCAGCACCAAAAGCACGGCCCCACCAAGCCAGGGCCACTGCTGACGAGTCCAACCACCCGCCAGCACGGCTGCCCCGGCGAAGCCGAGCACAACAACGACCACCGGCATCGCCGTCAGGCGATGGGACAGCACCAGCTGGCAGGCCTCTCCTCCAGCAAGGCATCGCTGCCCTGCCCATGCGGTGGCCATGCGACCACCGAGCAGGCACTGCACAAAGACCGACAACAGACCAAGCGATGCCCCGATGCGCCACCAGAGCGGAGCGACGGCAGCAGCGGGATGAAGCAAGCGTTGGGTCAGCCCACTCAGGAGCGCCAAGAGGGTGAGCGCGAGAGCCAGGTGGGCTGTCACCACAGCGGAGGGCAGCAACTGGGTCACCGTCAGCGCACCCAAACCGCCCTGCATCGCCACCAAAACCATCAGACCAACGGCCAGCCAGGGCAGCCATCGCGGCAGTTGGCGGCGCTGAAGCGTCGTCGCCACAGCCATCACCACCAGGGCAATGCCGATGACGAAGGCATCAAGGCGGTGAAACCACTCAAGGAACACCTGAACATTCATCTGGCGACCCGGCAAAAACGAGCCGAAGCAGAGGGGCCAGTCCGGGCAGGCCAAGCCAGCTTCCATCACCCGGGTTGCTCCACCGATCACCACCAAAGCGATCACGGCAACCACAAGATGAGCCGACAACAACCCAAGACGTCGACGCAATGTCGACATTGAGGAAAGCATCATCGAACAAGCTCCATCCGATGCACCCAAAAAGGGATTGCTTGGACCGTAGCGATGCAGAAGATGAAGTCACGCTGTGTGGACGTCTGCAACACAAATGCGGAAAAATCATCCCCTTTTCCTGACAGAAATAAGGCCTTAACAATCACTTCATGGAGAACCGCAGCCACGCCCATACGCTGTTGAAAACCTGGGATTGATCAGGTGCAGATCCCATCCGCCATTCTCACGTTGGTGATCGGGATGGTCCTTGCTCTGGGCGGCCTATGGATCGGCCAGAACATCAACCTTCTCCCCATCGATGCGAGCGCCAACGCGCCGATTTACGACGAGCTTTTTAAGGTTCTATTCACGATTGGCAGCATTCTGTTTATCGGAATCGTTGGCCTTCTCGTGTTCAGCCTGATTCGCTTTCGGCGACGCAGCGGCCAGCTCGGCGACGGCCTTGCCATCGAAGGAAACCTGCCACTTGAAATTTTCTGGACAGCTGTTCCTGCTGTTGTGGTGCTGTTTGTTGGTCTATACAGCTACGACATTTACGACCGGATGGGTGGCATGGTGCCTCTGGCCCATGACCACATGGGCGGAGCCCACGACGAACAGATCTGGGGAGGCATCAGTTCAGGCTCGATTGAATCAGCAGCCGCAACAAATGCTTTACCCGTTGAAGTGACAGCTATGCAATTTGCCTTCCTCTTTCATTACCCAGAGGGAGACATCACATCAGGTGAACTTCATGTGCCAGCCGATCGACCGATCACTCTGCGGATGGAAGCCAAAGATGTGATTCACGCATTCTGGGTGCCTGAATTTCGCTTGAAGCAGGACGTCATTCCCGGCCAACCAACCCAGCTGAGTTTCACACCCACACGCACCGGCCGTTATCCGATCGTGTGCGCCGAACTCTGTGGGCCCTACCACGGTGGAATGCGCTCCACCGTTGTGGTGGAAAGCCCGGAGGACTGGGACAGCTGGTACAGGGACAACGCCAAAGCCGCACCTGAAGACGAAACCCTCACCATCGCGAACGCCTGAGATGACCATCAGTTTGCCCCCGGAATCATCCAGCCCTCCACGGCTTCAACCCAGCGGCTGGTTGCGGTATTTCAGCTTCAGCGTTGATCACAAGGTGATCGGGCTGCAATACCTCGTCTGCGGCTTTGTTTTTTATCTGATTGGCGGCGCCCTAGCCGGTGCCATTCGCACGGAACTCACCAGTCCCGTGTCCGACTTCATGGCACGTGATGTCTACAACCAGGTGCTGACGCTCCACGGCACAGTGATGATCTTTCTCTGGATAGTCCCCGTGGTGAATGGTGCTTTTGGGAACTATTTGATCCCCTTTTATGTGGGTGCAAGGGACATGGCCTTCCCGCGCCTGAATGCCGTGGCGTTCTGGCTGATCCCTCCAGCCGGCTTGATGCTGATCACCAGCTATTTCCTCACGGGGGCAGCGCAATCGGGCTGGACGGCCTATCCACCTCTGAGCATCACCACACCAGCAACTGGCCAAATCATCTGGATCTTGAGCGTGCTGCTCCTGGGCGGAAGTTCGATCTTCGGAGGCATCAACTTCATCGCCACCATTCTCAAACTGCGTCGCCCCGGTTTGAAACTAATGCAGCTCCCCATGTATTGCTGGGCGATGCTGGGCACCAGCATTCTTGTGGTTCTCTCAACACCGGTTCTGGCGGGAACGTTGGTGTTGCTGAGTTTCGACATCGTTGCCCATACAGGCTTCTTCAACCCCACCCTTGGGGGAAACGTGGTGGTTTACCAGCATCTGTTCTGGTTTTATTCGCACCCAGCCGTTTACATCATGGTCTTGCCGGCCTTCGGCTTGGTGAGCGAAATCCTGCCGGTTCATGCCCGCAAGCCGCTGTTCGGCTACGTGACGATGGTGTATTCGATCATGGCCATCGTTGTGTTGGGCCTGATTGTGTGGGCGCACCACATGTTCACCAGCGGCACACCTCCCTGGATGCGCCTGTTCTTCACCATTGCAACCGCATTCATCGCCGTTCCCACCGGCATCAAATTCTTCAACTGGTTGGCAACACTCTGGGGCGGCCGCATCAGCCTCAACAGCGCCATGCTGTTTTCCTGCGGTTTCATCGTGAACTTCGTGCTCGGAGGCATCACAGGGGTCGCCCTGGCGCAGGTGCCGTTCGACATTCATGTGCACGACACCTACTTCGTCGTCGCGCACTTCCACTACATCGTCTTCGGTGGATCGGTGTTCGTGATCTTCGCCTCGATCTACCACTGGTATCCCAAGTTCACCGGCCGGATGCTCAATGAAGATCTCGGCCGCCTGCACTGTGCCCTCACGTTCATCGGCTTCAACCTGTGCTTCGGCCCCCAGCACTGGCTGGGCCTCAATGGGATGCCGCGACGCGTTGCTGAATACGACCCCCAATTCACCCTGATCAATCAGATCAGCTCCGTCGGAGCCCTGCTGATGGCCATCAGCACCCTGCCTTTCCTCTGGAATGTGATCCACAGCGCCCTCAGCGGTCCTGTCGCAGGCGACAACCCCTGGAAAGCACTCACGCCCGAATGGCTGACCAGTTCTCCGCCACCGGTCGAAAACTGGATTGGTGAGGCCCCTCTGGTGGAAGAGCCCTACGGCTACGGCGTCCCACCGGACGAGCTGGACCTGACGGCAACCAGCGGTCGTGATCTCTGGAGCAGCGGCAAATGACCACCACAGTTCCAACGAAGGATCAGAACCACAGCCACGGGGAGCATGCCGAGCATCCCGATCACCGCATGTTCGGCCTGGCCACATTTCTTGTGGCGGACGCCATGACCTTCGCCGGCTTCTTTGCGGCCTACCTCACCTTCAAAGCGGTCAATCCCTTACCGGATGGAGCCATCTATGAACTGGAGCTCCCCCTGCCCATCCTCAACACCGTTCTGCTCCTGGTGAGCAGTGCCACCTTCCACCGGGCCGGCCAGGCGATCCGACAGGACGACCACGGCCGCTGTCGACGCTGGCTGCTGATCACCGCAGGCCTCGGCATGGCCTTTCTGGTGAGCCAGATGGTGGAGTACTTCACACTCCCCTTCGGTCTCACCGACAACCTTTACGCCAGCACCTTCTTCGCCGCCACGGGATTTCATGGTCTCCACGTGACCCTCGGCGCCCTAATGATCCTGATCGTCTGGTGGCAGGCGAGGCAGCCGCAGGGCCGTGTGACTGCAGCCGACCACTTCCCCCTGGAAGCAGCGGAGTTGTACTGGCACTTTGTTGATGGGATCTGGGTGATTCTTTTCGTGATCCTTTATCTGCTCTGATCCCTTGCCTTGATTGGCGAGCGTGGCCAGAATTCAGTTGAATTAATTCCTGAAATGCTGGTCGGCAAGGAACTGCTGGACAAGGCCAGATCGCTCAGTAATCGGCCGGAAGATGACATCGCCCGCGGCTGCGGCTACGTCGGCCCCAGCGGACGACTGCTGAAAAAGAGTTTCTATCGGGCTCTGGTGGAGGCCAAAGCGGCGGCCCAGGGATGGCAATTGCCGAAAAGCAGCAGCAGTTCCTCAGGCGGAAGCCGAGGTCGCCAGGCCGAATTCCGAACCCGTGTGCATGGCAACGGCAACCTGCTGATCGGCCACGCTTACACCCGTCGGCTCGGCCTGGAACCCGGCCAGGAGTTCAAGATCGAGCTGCAGCGGGACTCCGGAATGATCGTTCTGCAGCAGATGGATCAAGACCAGCCGTGAGCCGCCAGCCAGCTGGCTGAAAGATTCTCGGTCTTGTCTTGGCCATCGGTGTTTCCGTCATCGGCAGCGGCGGCATGCATCAGCCGCTCGGCGTAACGGGCCAGTTGATCGGCCTCCAGGTTCACGGTGTCCCCGACAGCCAGGTGTTTCAGGGTCGTAGCCTCCCAGGTGTGGGGGATGACGGCGAGACTGAATGTCGTTCCATCGGCTGAACAGTCAGCCACCGTGAGGCTGATCCCATCCACCGCGATGCTGGCCTTCTCACAGACATAACGGCCGAATCGGGGATCCGACCAGCGGAGCGACAGGGCCCAGGAGTGGGGGAGGGTCTCCACGCAGGTGACTTCTCCAGTCGCATCCACATGACCGCTCACCAGATGACCTCCAAGGCGGTCGCTCAGTCGAAGCGCTGGCTCGAGGTTCACCGCACCACCACGGTCCGCTTTGCGTCCCAACGTGGTGCGGCGCAGGGTTTCCTCACTCACATCGGCGCGGAAACCATCCGCGATCAGCTCTGCTGCCGTGAGGCAAACGCCATCCACAGCAACGCTGTCGCCAAGGGCCAACGGGGCAAAAGGAGCGCAGCCCCAAACCACCACCGCCCCGGCACGACGCTCGATCCTTCCAACTGACTGCACCAGCCCCGTGAACATCGCCCGCAGCAGCTCTCTGGCCATAATCGGATAGAGCCGCGCCGCCGACATGGTCGAAATGAGCGTCGCCGGAATTGCCCTCGATGCCGCCAGCCGCACACCCATGGTGCTGCTGAGGGATCCCAGTGGCCGCCGTCAGGTGCCGATCTGGATCGATCAGGCGCAAGCCCACAACATCATGGCCGGACTGCAGGGGGGAGAACCACCACGCCCCCTCAGCCATGACCTGATGGCAGCACTGTTGGTGGCTGGGGGGCTCGAACTGGAACGCGTGATCGTCCACGCGATTGAGGACAGCACCTTTCATGCGGTATTGAAGCTGCGACCCGATCTGGACGAAGCCGAGTTGGCTGAAAACGAAGTGCTGGAACTGATTGAAGTGGATGCCCGACCCAGCGACGCCATTGCGCTGGCGATCCGCACGGGCAGCGGCATCTGGATGCTGGAAGAGGTGGTGGTGGAAGCCTCGATACCGGTGGATGCGGAGGCGGATGCGGAAGATCAAAGTGCCTTCAGCCGTTTCGTCGACGACCTCAGCCCTGCGGCCTTGGTGCGCCATCTGCGCAACCAAGACAGCGAGACGCCCTCGGAGGAGTGAACACCCGCGCCTTCGGCAGCGGCCGCCCCGTCAGCCTGTTCACCCTCGGCACGATGCGTGCCCTGAACTCGGCGGCCCAGATGGCCGAGGTGCTTGACGCGGCAGCGGCAGCTGGGATCAATCATCTGGAAACCGCCCCGGCCTACGGACCTGCGGAACGTTTTCTGGGAGAGGCCCTTCGCCAGAACACCCGCACAGGGTCTGATCACTGGGTGATCACCAGCAAACTGCTGCCAGGGCTGAGCTTCGAGGAAGGACAACGCCGCCTTGATCAGATTCTGGAGCGGCTGGGCTGTCCACAGCTCGACAACCTCGCGGTCCATGGCCTCAACCGGGAGGAGCATCTGAACTGGGCCCTGGTGGGCGATGGAGCCAAGCTTCTGGACTGGGCCGTCAGCAGTGGCCGCGTCAGCCAGGTGGGCTTCAGCAGCCATGGCAGCAACCCGCTGATCGATCGGGCGCTGCGCAGCCAGCGCTTCAGGTTCTGCAGCCTGCACCTGCATTGGCTGGATCCCCAGCGCCTGCCCCTGGCCCGTTGGGCCCTGGCGCACGGCCTCGGAGTGATGGCGATCTCTCCTGCCGACAAAGGTGGTCGCCTCCAGGCCCCCAGCCCAACACTGATGGAGGACTGCACCCCCTTTGCCCCCCTCGAGCTGGCCTACCGGTTCCTGCTGGCACAGGGCATCAGCACCCTGACCGTTGGCGCCGCAGCTGCAGGGGATCTTCAACTCGCCGCAACCCTGGCGCAGGGGGATGGGCCCCTCAGCCAGGCCGAGCAACAGGCTCTGGTCACGGCAGAGCGGCGGCAGCAGGAACGGCTTGGCCAGGAGCATTGCAAGCAGTGCCAGGCCTGCCTTCCCTGTCCGAACGAGGTTCCGATCCCCGAACTCTTGCGGCTGCGCAATCTGGCCATTGGCCATGGGCTCACCGAATTTGCGCAGGAGCGCTACAACCTCATCGGCCGTGCTGGTCACTGGTGGGAAGAGCACGACGCCTCCGCCTGTGAACGCTGTGGGGAGTGCCTTCCCCGTTGCCCGCATCACTTGCCCATTCCTGATCTGCTGGCGGACACCCACCAACGCTTGAAGGCTTCACCGCGACGGCGGCTCTGGAGCTGAATCACGCCAGCGCTCTTCCAGGGCGCTCCGGTCTTCGGGCAACAGCGGTGGCAGCGACCAGCAGCGCGACCAGGTGTCTGCGGACGGAAAGAGCAGAGGCCGCAGACGCGCCGATAGGGCGTTCTGGTCCACCATCAGCCCTGGCGATGCAATCGGAGCCCGCCATCCCTGCTGCACCAAGCGGCGACGCAGGGGATCCCGCCATCCCTGCTCGACCCAGCGCTGGGGAACCGGTTCACGACTGGCCTCCGGCCTAAGCAGAACAGTCCAGTGCAAGGGGGCGCCGGAGGCAGGCAGGATCGCCCGAAGACGGGGATCACGCCCCAACAGAGCGATGCAGCGGCTCAGGGGAAGAACCACCACCTTGGCCTCACCCTTAAGCAACCAGTTGGTGGCTTGACGGTCGTCATAGGTGAGGGCCTGGCGACGCAGCGCAGGCAAAGCCTGGCCTCCTCCCAAATGGTCCGCCAGGCTCATGACCAAGCGGGGGCTGGCGGGAAGCACCACACGCCCTGCCATGGCGGAATCCAGCAACAGGGGCCACCCCTCCTGGGTCATGGCCGCGTCATCCCGCAGCAGCATCACCCAGGGACTGACGGCCAGCGGCAACACCCGATCCTGAAGAGCACCGAGGCTGGCCAGCAGAGCCTTGGCCTGACCATCCAACTGGCTCAGGAGCGGTTCAGAGGCAATGGGCTGGAGCGTGTCCGCTGGATGGGCATCAAGCCATCCATCACCGATCACCAACACATCGGCACGCGCCTGATCCGCCGGCCTCCAGTCCTGCTGGGCTGGAGCCAACGTCAGGCTCCAGGGCTTGGGCAAGGCATCAGCCCACGCTTTCGGCAAAACCCCAGCCGGAGCCATCAGGGTTGGCACGGATGTCGCCGGACGACAGCCCGCCAGCAGCACGGTTCCCGTCGCCCCGATCATCTGGAGCACTTGGCGCCGGCGCAGGGGACCCAACCGCTCTCTCCAGACGTTCATGGGCTTGACGTTACGGGGCGGCTGAGCAGCTGCTCCAGGGCGTGCTCACAATCCAGCACCAGATCGGCACACGAGCATCCACGCAACTGGGCGAGCAGCAAAAGAGCGCCGGCCCCCACCCCTTCTTTCACATAGCCCCGTTCGTAGTCACGTAAGGGTTGATGGGTGCTGCTGTGAAAACGCACGCCGCAGGCCAGAACGGAGAGGGCAGCAGCCAGGTGGCCCGCAGTGGCATCCACCAGCCCGCCGAAGGGGGACTGACCTGCACCATCCGCAGCCTCATCGGCGAGCCAACCGGTGGTGCCAATCAGCACCTGGGCCGCCAGCTGGTCCCGCTGAAGGGTGGGCAAAGCCTGCATCGCCAAGGCCAGAACAGCCAGCATCTGGCAACCGCCCCCCAGCAACAACGGTTGTCCCGCGGACACCGCACCCACCAACACCCCTGCAGTGAAGGCCTGAAAAGGGTCACCAACAGCGGCCAGGATCTGCTCGGCCGAAGGATGCGCACCAAGCGAGGCCCGCTGAAGCCCTCGGACAACGAGATCTTTCTTGAGTTGCTGCGGCGGATGAAGAGCACTACCGCTGATCAGATGGGCAACCTCCACGCCGAGGGCCGTCAACACCGCTTGAGCGGTTGTGGTGCCCCCTGGAACACACTCCGCCACCACCAAGGGGCGTTGCAACCCCCGCCCCAGCAGCTCTCCCTGTCGCCACAAATGCTGCACCCGCGGCAATGGCATCGCCGCACCACTGGACAGGCAGGCCGAGGGGCCTTGGTCCAGGGGCTCGATGTGCAGGTGAGGAAAATCGGGTTTCTGAGCCAAGCCGAGGGCCGCCACCTGCGGCCTCAACTTCAAGCGTCGCGCCGCGACATGGCTGAGCAGGGCGGGGGAGACGCCAGCGGGCAGAGGCGGCAGAGGCCAACGGCGCTGCCGCGCCGGCCCGTGAATCAGTAGCTCCGCATCAGCCAGGGCGGTGTAGCGCCGCGAAGCCACGGTGGAGCCAGCGGCTGAAATTCCTTCATGCTCAGCCGTTTGTGTGGCCGCCAGAACGAGCAAAAGATCCAGCGGTTGATCGTTGGAGGTCCAGGGACGAAGTGCCGCTGCGTCCAACGTTCGTGCACCGAGACCTCCCAGCTGCTGGCAGCCCTCAGGCAACACCGAGGCTTCAGAGGGGATCGAGGGCAATGAGTCCATGCAGCAGCCTCGGGGGCTCCGGAATCGGTGATTTCAGGCGGGGAAAGATCCAGTAGGCCAAAGCATGAAGAGACAGCACATAGATGACCTCCTGAACCACCACCAACAGCAACGCCATCAACTGCACCTGGGTGAGATCCGGTGTGATCGGCAGATGCAGTACCGCTATCAAGCGCTCGAGCAGAGCGGAACCGGCCCGGGTGATCACTACCCAGAGGTTTTCTCCCACGAGCAATGAAAGCACCAGAACTCGCACCAAAAACCCTGCCGTTCCAAGAACAACGCCCCCCGACCAGCTCAGCCACCAGCTGATCCCCCGGCACCAGCTCCAGCCCAGCCAGAGCGACAAAAGGCCGTAGGGAAACAGCAGCAGCGGTCCACGCAAAGGCCCCATCAAGGCGGTGAGCAGCAGCACAGAGAGCAGCAGACCCTCTGCACCGGAACGGTTGCCACGACGCAACTGCAGCAGGATCAGGGGCAAGGGAAGGGCCAGACGGAACAGCGCACCACCCACCGGCATGTAGTACAGAGCCAACCAGATCAGCCCAGTCGCTGCCGCGAGATATGCCCCCTCAACCAGCCTCAGAGCCTGCTGGCGGCTCAACCGGGGGGTCGCGTCGGTCATGGTTCAACCCGCTCAATCCGTTCCACCGCAAAGCCAACATCCGCCTCACGCAGGGCGCGGGTGACGGCTTCAGCAGGAGCGGCAGGGTCGGCTCCGGCCAAACGAATGGTGATCCGGTAGGGCGCCTGGGGCAGACGTTGGGATGACACCGTCCGCGGTTTTGGCTGTGGAACGGGATCAGGAGCATCCGTTGCCTCAGGCAGGGAAACAGCCTCGGCCGCCGGCGTTGAGAGGCCCTCAGCAGTAGGGCTGGCAACCGATGGGCTGACAACTGCTGGGCTGGTCTTCACAACCGGTGCGGGCGCAGCTGCCTGGGCCGGCCTGGCTTCAGGCACCGCGAAGGAGCGTTCCAACTGTTCAGCGACCGGTGTGCCGGCACAGGCCTGCAGAAGCCCCACAGGCAGCAGCCAAAGCAGACGGGCCATCAGTTGTCAGCCGGCTTGATCACCCGCACCGCACTGGCTCTGAGCCGACCGGTCTTGGTGGTGGCGGGGGGTTTCTTGGCCGCTGGTTTCTTGGCGGCTGGTTTCTTGGCAGCTGTTTTTTTCGCGGCGGTTTTACGACCGCGCTTCTTCGATGCTGCCTTGGCGGCAAGCAGTTCCACCGCTTCTTCAAGGGTCACATCGTCAGCGCCCTTGCCTTCCGGCAGCGAGGCATTCACCTTGCCCTGTTTGACATACAGGCCGTAAGGACCGTCATAGACCTGAATCGTTTCATCACTGCCCTCCGGCTTACCGAGGTCCTTGAGGGCGGTGCGTCCACCCCGACCCCTTTTGGGCATGGCCAGCAGCTCAAGGGCACGGCTCAGCCCCACCGCCAGAACATCGTCATCCCCCTTGAGCGATCGGTAATCCTTTTCGCCCTTGCCCTTGTCCCAGACGACGTACGGGCCAAAGCGGCCCAGCCCCGCCTGAATGCGCCCACCATCAGGATGTTCGCCGAGAAGACGAGGCAAGCGGAGCAATCCGAGGGCATCCTCCAGGGTGAGATCCTCCGGCTTCTGCCCCTTGGGCAGAGAGGCACGTTTGGGCTTGGGGTTCTCATCACTCACCTGGCCCCGCTGCACATAAGGCCCGTACTGGCCGAAGAGCAGGTAGACCAAATCCCCCGTTTCCGGATCCTCACCGATGGCTTCGGGGCCGTCGGCCTTCTGTTTGAGGATCAGTTCGGCCTGCTCTTCATCCAGATCAGCCGGAGTGATCTCCCGGGGCAAGGTGGCCTTGATCAGCTCTTCCTCACCGTCGTCGCTGACCCGTTTGGCCTCCAGGTAGGCGCCAAAGCGGCCGATGCGAACCACGGAGGACAAGCCCTCCAGATCGATGGTGCGGGATGCACCGGGGTCAATATCCCCTTCCCGTTGCTGCACCTGGTTTTCCAGGCCTTCATCACCCTTGAAGAAGCCCTCCAGGTAAGGCAACCACTGCACCTTGCCGTGGGAGATCTCATCGAGGGTGTTCTCCATTCGAGCGGTGAAGCTGGTGTCCACCAGTTCAGGGAAATGCTCCTCGAGCAACGCCGTCACAGCAAAGGCGGTGAAGCTGGGGGTCAGGGCGTTGCCCAACAGCGTGGCGTAGCCGCGATCCACGATCGTTCCAATGATCGAGGCGTAGGTCGACGGCCGGCCGATGCCCTCCTTTTCCAGCATCTTCACCAGCGATGCCTCGCTGAACCGTGCCGGCGGCTGGGTCTGATGGCCAAGGGGCTCAACGGTCTTCGGCTCCGGTGCATCGCCAACGCTCAACGCCGGCAGCAACACTTCCTGACCCTCAAGGGCCGCATCGGGATCATCACTGCCTTCCACGTAGGCGCGAAAGAAACCGGGGAAGTCGATGCGCTTGCCGCTGGCTCGGAATCTAGCCTCGCCTGAGCTGAGATCCACCGAGAGCATCGTAAGCCTGGCTTCAGCCATCTGGCTGGCCACGGTGCGCTTCCAGATCAGCTCATACACCGCCAGATCTCGTCCATCCAGACCGGTCTCACCGGGGGTTCGGAAGCTTTCGCCGGATGGACGAATCGCTTCATGGGCCTCCTGGGCATTGCGGGCTTTGGTGCTGAACTGCCGCGGCCCTTTGCTCAGATACTCCTTGCCGTAAAGGCTCTCCACGCAGTTGCGGGATGCGTTGATCGCCTGATCCGACAAGTGAACCGAGTCGGTCCGCATGTAGGTGATAAAACCGCGTTCGTAGAGCCCCTGGGCACAGCGCATGGTTTCCCGGGCTGAGAGGCGCAGCTTGCGATTCGCCTCCTGTTGGAGGGTGCTGGTGATGAAGGGAGGCACCGGCTTGCGCACGGTGGGCTTCTCCTCCACCGCATCCACAGTCCAGGCGCTGGTTCGCACGGATTCAGCCAACGCCTTGGCCTCGCTCTCGCTGAGCAGCCGCACGGCACTGCCCGCCTTGAGCCCGCCGGTGCTCTCGTCGAAGTCGTTACCGGTGGCGATCCGCTGGCCACCCACATAGGTCAGCTTGGCCTCAAAGGCACTGCCCGACTGCTCAAGCTGGGCCTTGAGGTCCCAGTAACTGCCGCTGCGGAAGGCGCGGCGGGCCCGTTCCCGTTGAACCAGGAGCCGAACCGCAACGGACTGCACCCGCCCGGCGGAGAGTCCCCAGGCCACCTTTTTCCAGAGGAGAGGGGACAGGGTGTACCCCACAAGGCGATCCAAAATCCGCCGGGTTTCCTGGGCATGGACCAGCTCCATGTCCAGGTCGCGGGTCTGATCCAGGGCCTTGCCGATGGCCTCCTTGGTGATCTCGTGAAACACCATGCGCTTCACCGGCACCTTCGGCGCCAGCAGCTGGAGGAGGTGCCAACTGATGCTTTCGCCTTCCCGGTCTTCGTCAGTCGCCAGGAGCAACTGATCAGCACCCTTCAGGGCGTCCTTGAGTTCGCGAACCGTCTTCTTCTTGTCCTTCGGGACCACGTACAGCGGCTCGAAATCCGCGTCGGTGTTCACACCGAGGTTGGCCCATTTCTGCCCCTTGGCGGATGCCGGAATCTCGCTGGCGTTGTTGGGAAGGTCGCGGACATGCCCCATGGAGGCTTCGACCTTGAATCCCTTGGGAAGAAAGCCACGGATGGTCTTGGCCTTCGTGGGGCTCTCAACGATGACGAGGGTGTGCGCCACTAGCGGCAGGTAAACCGTTCCCCTTCTTTATCGCACCGAGCAGCGCTCTGCATGACCGTCGGCGCGTCAAGCGCCGCTACAGTCGCCCCAGCGCAACGGTTCCAGGCTGCCATGCCCGACATGGGTGCTTTCCTTCTCGCCACCCAGGCCACGGCTGCCCCTGGTGAGCTGCTGAATCTCTCTCTCAACGCCTCCGCCGTACTGCCCGAAGCTGCAGTTCTGCTGGCGATGATCGCCACTCTCTTGGTGGACCTGGCCGGCGAAAAGGTCGCCACACGTTGGGTGCCGCCGATTTGTTACGTGGGCCTGGGGACCTCCCTGGTGCTGCTGGCCCTGCAGTGGAACGCACCGCTGGAGCCCTCGTTCCTTGGAGCCTTCCTCGCCGACAACCTGGCGGTGGCGTTCCGGGCTGTGATTGCCTTGTCAACGCTTCTGTCGCTGCTGATCAGCTGGCGTTACGCGGAGAAGAGCGGCACACCTGTTGGCGAGTACGCCGCCATCCTCCTCGCCGCAACCCTCGGCGCCATGCTCCTTTGCGGGGCAACGGATCTGGTGAGTGTGTTCATCTCGCTGGAGACGCTTTCCGTCGCCAGCTATTTGCTGTCGGGCTACATGAAGCGGGATGCCCGCAGCTCGGAAGCAGCACTCAAATATCTGCTCGTGGGATCGGCAGCCGCTGCTGTTTTCCTGTACGGCTCTTCCCTGCTGTACGGCCTGAGCGGCAGCACCAGCCTCGACACCATCGGCCTGGCTCTGCAAACCAGCACCACACCTCTGGCTGCTTTGGCCCTGGTGTTCGTCTTGGCCACCGTTGCATTCAAGATCGCAGCCGTTCCCTTCCACCAATGGACGCCTGACGTCTACGAAGGCTCACCAACCCCTGTGGTGGCGTTCCTTTCCGTGGGTTCCAAAGCGGCCGGATTCGCCCTGGCCCTTCGCATCCTGGTGGGTTGCTTTGGTGCCTTCGACGATCAATGGAAATTGCTGTTCACCGTTCTGGCGGTGTTGAGCATGACCCTGGGCAACGTTGTTGCTCTCGCCCAGACCTCGATGAAGCGCATGTTGGCCTACAGCTCGATCGGCCAGGCCGGCTTCGTGATGATCGGCATGGTCTGCGGCACCGAGGACGGTTTCGCGGCCATGGTTCTGTACATGGCGGCCTACCTGTTCATGAACCTAGGGGCCTTCGCCTGCATCATCCTCTTCTCGATCCGCACAGGAAGCGATCGAATTTCTGATTACGCGGGGCTTTACCAGAAAGATCCCCTGATCACCCTCGGCCTGAGTCTTTGCCTGCTTTCTCTGGGTGGCATTCCGCCAATGCTGGGTTTCTTCGGAAAGATCTATCTGTTCTTTGCCGGTTGGGCGAACCACGAATACCTGCTGGTGGTGGTTGGCCTGGTCACCTCCGTGGTGTCGATCTACTACTACATCTCCGTTATCAAAATGATGGTGGTGAAGGAACCCCAGGAGGCCTCCGATGTGGTCAAGGCCTACCCCGACGTGAATTGGTCGTTGATGGGGATGCAGCCGCTTCGGGTTGCCCTGATTGGATGTGTGGCGATCACCGCCGTTGGTGGAATCCTCTCCAATCCCCTGTTCCAGTGGGCCAACACAGCGGTTGCAGGAACGCCATTGCTTCAACAGGCCATCGCCCTGTCAAGCCTGAAGGGTCTTGGCTGAGGCTGTGCAGCAGCCGGTTGCTGAGCTCAGGGGGATCAGCAAGATCTATGGATCTGGTGATCTCGAAGTCAAAGCTCTGGACCAACTGAATCTCACCGTTCAGGAGGGGGATTACCTGGCGGTAATGGGGGCCAGCGGCTCAGGCAAGAGCACGGCGATGAACATCCTTGGCTGCCTCGACCGGCCCACCAGTGGCACCTACCGGCTCAATGGCACGGCCGTTGAACAGTTGGATGACGATGCCTTAGCCGACGTTCGCAACCGCTCGCTCGGGTTTGTCTTTCAGCAGTTCCATCTGCTCGGCCACGCCAGCGCCATGGAGAACGTGATGCTCCCGATGATCTATGCGGGGGTGCCCAGGGAGGAACGGATCGAGCGTGCCCAATCGGCCCTGCGCCGCGTTGGTCTAGCGCAGCGTTTGGAGAACAAGCCCAATCAGCTCTCCGGAGGGCAGCAACAACGGGTGGCCATCGCCCGGGCCATCATCAACCGCCCCAGTCTGCTGCTGGCGGACGAACCCACAGGGGCTCTGGACTCCAGCACCACCGCCGAGGTGCTGGAACTGTTTGATGAACTCCACCAACAGGGCATCACCCTGGTGATGGTGACCCATGAGGACGATGTGGCGGCCCGAGCACAACGCATTGCTCGATTCCAGGATGGTCGGGCGCTCACTGGATGCCCACAATGAGTGCAGTGCCCCTGCGCTAAGGGACGAGACCCCCAAGGCTCTTCGTGTTGCAGTCGTGGAGGATGATCCGCGCATTCAGCAGCTGATCAGTGCTGAAATCACCGATGAGGGGCACGCCTGCATCTGCTTCGGGTCCGCAGAAGACTTTCTCGACGAAGCCGGCTCTGATCGTTTCGATCTGCTGCTGCTGGACTTGATGCTGCCAGGCATGGACGGCTTGGCCTGCCTGAAACAGCTGCAGCACCAGGCTGCGTTGAGGGTGGTGATCGTGACGGCTCCCAATTACGCCGACAAGAAACACGAAGCTCTGGCGAATGGAGCGGAGGCCTACGTGCTCAAGCCGGATCTGTTCGAACAGCTGCCGCAACTGCTCCAGACCCGTTCGATGGTCTGAGCTTCAGATGCAAGCGAACGATTGTGGTGGTTCCTTGCGATGAGGGCTGCTGGTGGAGCTCCAGCGTTCCTCCACACCCCCTGACCAGTTCGCGCGCTAAGGCGAGCCCCAGACCCGGGCCCTCCACCTGTTCGCCATTCCGTTCGGGCTTGCCCCGGAAAAACGGTGCAGTCCAGCGTTCCAGATACTCCGAAGCCACAGGAGCGCCAAGGCTCTGACTGGCGAACTCCAGAATGCAATAGTCGCGCCCGTCACTCCCAGCAAGACTGAGCTGAATCGGCATGGATCGATTGGCGTGCTGGCAGGCGTTGTCGAGCAACTGATCCAATGCCAGCATCATGGCCCGAGGGTCGGTTTGAACCACCAGTTCATCCCCCCGTTCGATGCCCTTCAGCTGCAGACTCGGCGCCAGCTCCCCAGGATCGGATGCAGACGCCAACCAAACTCACTGCTTTTAAAAGCGTCTCCAGCCACCGGGAAGAGCAGTTGACTGTCGCCATTGCCAGGAGTTGGCAGCGGACGGGGCGTGACCGCAAAGACGGATTCCAGACGAAAGGTGCCGCCATCGGGGGCGAGAAGCGCTGACACGGGAACACGCAACGGTTGGCGGGAGGGGATCAAGCGAACCCGTGCTGAGGCCGGTGCCCCCGGCGGACGCCTGGCCACCCCGGAAGCACAGTCCTGCCGGGACAGAGCACCGGTGCGACAGGCCTCCTTGAAACGGCTTCGTTCGATGGGAACCGCCGCGCCACCGCCCCGAAGCAGCTTGCGCTCCTGGGACGTGATCACCCGTTGGCGAACCAGACCATCGAGCGACTGATCAAAACCCTGCGCAGCCGCGGCTGGAACCAACGCGAACCAAGCCAGCAACGGACAAGACGGCTGTGCTCAGGAATCCTATGGATGGGACACCAACTCAGGGCCAGCGGCGCCAGGTTTCAGTCCTTGAACCCTGACGCAACCGCAGCCCTCCATCGCGTTCAAGGCCAGCAATCCTCCAGATCTGACCGTCTTGAGGATGGACGAGCTGATCAGACCAGAGCCTGGCCTGAACGCCATCGAGGCACCAGGCCCCATCGCCTCCTTCGTCGTGACAATGATCGAAGGCCAGCAAAACCTCCGCCGTCCATCGGATCGGATCCGCAGCCTGCTGTCCTTCAAGCCTTCTCAGGGCAATGGCATGGCCAGGAACTGCATTCCGCACATTTAGGCCCAGGCCGATGCGTAGCAAACGCAGCTGGGAGCCCCGCTGCACCACCCCTGGCAGAAGACCCGCCAATTTGCGGCCGTTCACGAACAGGTCGTTGGGCCATTTGATCTGAACCGAAAGGCCCTGCTGCTCAAGCCGGTGCACCACCGAAAGGGCCAGCGCCAAGCCAAGCAAGCCGGCCTGACCGGACCCTTGGCTCCGCCAAGGCAAAGCAGCACTGATCCAGACACCACCTGGCGGAGAAACCCAGGCGCGCCCCCATTGGCCAACTCCCCGGCGCTGGTGGGTGGCAATGACGGCGCGAGGTCCCATCAATGAAGGCTGATCGCGCAACCAGGCTCCCAGCAGCTCCTCCGTGCTGCTGCACACAGGCACATGACGGATGGACCAGTGGCGTGCCGAGGCACCAGCGAGGCGGCGATACGTCGCCATCAACCGGCCACCACCGAAGTGTGGGAATCGATGTTGCGGCATGCGTGGATCAGTCATCCATCGCATCCGCGAGACGCGATGCAGCGTCCACCAACTCATTCACTGGCCGCACAAGCGCCATGCGCAGCCACTGGCGACCGCCGACACCAAACCCAGACCCAGGGGTCAAGGCGACACCACTGCGCTGAAGCAGTTCCCTCGCGGCATCTTCATCACTCCAGCCCCGGCGATGGGCCGCATCAGGCAAAGGGAACCAGAGGTACATCGCCATCTCTGGACAGGGAATCGACCAACCGCGTGCCCTGAGGGTCTCGACCACACGATCCCGTCGTTCGCGATAGGTCGGATGCAGTTGCCGCGGCCAATCGGGGAAGCGTTGCAAGGCCTGAATCGCACCCTGCTGCAGAGCCAGGCTCTGGTTGAAATCGATGACGGCCTTGGCGCGACGCAGGGCGGCAATCAGCGGTGCCGCACCAACTGCAAAACCAAGTCGGAATCCCCCAAGGCACCAGCCCTTCGAAAGGGAGAAGAATTCAATGCCGCACTCCCGCCAGTTCGAAGCCTGCAACAGCGAGGGAGGCTCTCCATCCAGGGCGAGATCCACATAGGGATTGTCGTGAGCGATCACCACGTCATGCCGAGCTGCGATCGCCGTGATGCGATTGAGATCCTCCTGATCCCCCACCCGGGCTGAAGGGTTGTGGGGATACCCCAAAACGAACAGCTTCAGTTGATCCCAGAGCTGGGGGCTGATGGTCGTCAGGTCTGGCCGCCAGTCGTTTTCAGGGGAAAGAGAAAGGGCCGTGGTCCGGGCTCCCGCCAGGTGCAATCCACCGGTATGGGACGGATAACAAGGGTCCAGATGCATGGCGGCGTCACCGGGATCCAGCACCGCCAGCGGCAGATGGGCGGTTCCTTCCTGGGATCCCACCAACAACTGGACCTCATGATCAGGATCCACGGCAACGTCGAAGCGATACCGACACCAGTCCGCGACGGCGGCATGAAAAGGCCTCAGTCCGGCTTGAAGGCAATAGGAGCTGCTGCTGGACTCCATGACCGCTGAGGCCATGGAGTCCAACAACGCCGCGGGAGGCCGAAGATCAGAGGATCCGATGGAGAGATCCACCAGATCCGGACGGACCGAAGAAGACGCCTCGAGCCGATAAGCCTGTTTGGCGGCATCAACACGGGCAAAAACAGCGCTGCCCAGTGAGGCAAGCCGCTTAGAGGTTGGCATCCAGGAAGGACTGCAGCTGCGGTTTGGCGATGGCACCTTCATGCCGCGCCACCACTTCACCGTTGCGGAAGAGGATCAGTGTGGGAATGCCCTGAACCTGGTAAGCGTCACGGGTCTGAGGATTGGAATCCACCTCGAGCTTGCCGACGCTGACGCGATCGCCGTAGTCGCTCGCCACCCAATCCATCAACGGTGCGATCAGTCGGCAGGGGCCGCACCAGGCAGCCCAGAAATCGACGAGGACCGTGCCGGAAGCCTTGAGAACTTCACGTTCAAAACCAGCGTCGGTGAAATCGGCAACAGCTCCAGCCAAGGCACTCAAATGACTGAACTGATCCTATGGAAAGCCGGACGACTTTCCTGGGTTGATCAGAGCTTGTCGATGGATCGTTTCAAGTCTTCGAGTTCAGCATCCACCTCTTCCACCTGCACGGGCTTCACGGCCTCGGAGGTCTCAGATGCGGGAAGAGCAACGGCTTCCGGGCCTCCCTTCAGCTGAGCGCGCAACGCCTCGAGATCATCATCAACACCGCCACCGCTTTCCAAAGCCGCGAACTGACTCTCCAGATCAGATCCAGCCAGCTCAGCCGCAGCCTGGCCGGTGGCCTCCAGGGCCTCCACCTTTTCCTCCATCCGCTCGAAGGCCGCCATAGCGGAATCAGTGCCGATGCTGCCAACGGCACTTTGCAACTGCTGCTGGGCCTTGGCCGCCTGGGCCCTGGCCTTGAGCATGTCCTTCTTGGTCTTGGCCTCAGCGATCTTTCCTTCGAGGGCAACCAGACTCTTCTTGAGCGATTCCACCTGGCCATCTTGGGCCTGCACCTGGGCCGTCAGCGAGGTTGCTGTCTCCTGGAACGTCTTGCGGCGGGTCAATGCTTCCCGAGCCAGGGATTCCTCACCCTTCTTCAACGCCAGCTCAGCACGCTCATACCAGGTCTTGGATTGAGCTGCAGCCTGCTCAGCCTGGCTGGTCAGTCGCTTCTGACTCGCGATCGCCAGGGCAACCGCCTGACGCAACTTGACCAGATCCGCCTGCATGTCAGCGACGGATTGATCAAGGATCTTGGCCGGGTCCTCAATGCTGCTGACGGCAGCGTTGGCGTTGGCACGAACCAGCCTGCTCAGCCGATCAAAGAAACCCATGACTTGGCCTCAGACGCGCTGAGATTAGCGAGGTTCCTGCAGCAGTTCTGCCTAGGATCAACCCATGGCGGTTGCACCTGAATCCCAACGGCGTCGCCTTCCGGGCCTGGAGCTGCTGCAGTCAGCTGCGCCAGCACCGGCAGAACCCTTGAAAACCTGTCTTGGCGCACTTCAGCGAGAGTGGCGCAAGGACGACCATCTGGCAGCGCTCTGGCAGGACTGGCCGAGAGTTGCGGGAGCGCAACTGGCACCGCACTGCCGCCCCCTATCGCTGCAACGCGGGGTGCTGACCGTGGGAGCCAGCCATCCTCAATGGCGCCAGGCTCTCCTTTACAACAAGCCTCAACTGATCAGCGCCCTGCACCAAGCCGGCCACGCGGTGCGTGATCTGCGCATTCAGCAACACCACTCCCTCCAATCCCCAGTGCTGGAGAGCGAAGCCAGCATTTGGGCTCAGCATCCGAGCCGCACCGATGTGCACGGCATGGGGACATGCCCGGACTGCGGCCGACCAGCACCCAACGGAGAAATCAAGCTCTGGGGGCACTGCGGTTTTTGCCATCGCCAAACCTTGTCGCCCTCCTAAGGCGCCACAACTCAATACCGCTCCGGACGCGGCTCCTCCCAGTCGGCATCGACGCCATCGGCCATCAGGGTTTGTGCCCGTTGCTCAAGGCGAGTGCGGTCCAGACGCCAAACGTCGTAGATCCCGATCTGTCCCAGTAGCTCAGGCTGCAGGTTCCTCCAATGATCCCGTTTTGCCGTTCCGCGATCGATCAGCACCAGCACGGTTCTGGAGGCACCGGGGCTCCCGAGGGGATATCCACTCCAGCCGCGTCGCTGTTCATGGGCCAGGCGATCCGCAATGTTGACCAACGCCCCATCGGATTGGCCTTCGTAAAGGATCACCTGGCCTGTGTAGAAGTGCAGCGAAGGCTTCATGGCGCCAACCATGACCATGGGCTCTCCACGGTGCTGCTGCGACAACATCAGTGAGGCCGCGTCACGCACGGGCTGCTGACGCAGACGATCGGCGAGTTCGGCGATGGGAACCAGAGCCGTGAGATGAAATCCGAGCAGACAGCCCTGCATGGCCAGCAAGGCTTGAGCAGCAGCACGACGCTGAAGCAACAGACCGGCTCCAAGCACGGCTGCAGCGCTGAACCAGACCGCACCCCACTTCAACAAACCGCTGGCGAGTAAATCCACCGACAGCGTCGGCATCTCCGGATCCTCGATCAAGGGAACCCAGAGCGATCCCAGCCAGAACCCAGCAGCCAGGACGGCGATCAAGGCCAGGCAAGTTGCCCAGGCCATCCGTTGCCAGCGCGAAGAGCCCACCGTGGAGCCCACCGTGGCCTGGGCCACCAACAGGGCCGCCGCGGGGGTGGCGGGCAACCAATAACTCGGGAGCTTGGTGGCTGCGGTGGTGAACAGCAGCAGCACCGCCAACAGCCAGCACGCTGCGAATTGATGCAACGAATGCTCCGGAGCGATCCGAGATCGGGGCACCCGTGCCAGGCCAATCAGCAGGTAGGGCGTGAAGGGCAGGGCAGCCACGAGCATCACCGGGCCGAAAAACCACCAGGGCTGCAGGTGATAGTTCACCACGGAGGTGAAGCGTTGAAGGTTGTGGTAGCCGAAAAAGCTGTCCCAGAAGGGCTGTCCTTCCACCAGCAACTCCAGGGCATACCAGGGAAGGCTGATCAGAGCGGTGAGCAGCAACCCTGGCAGCGGGCGCAGCCGCTGCCAGGGTTGAACAAGATCCCGTCGCAACACTCCGAACATCAGCAGAGCGAGACCAGACAGCACCACAGCAACAGGCCCCTTTGCCAGCACGGCGAATCCGAGAATCACCCAGGCCGGCCACCAGGCCACCTCTTGGGGGGCGGCAAAACGCCTCCACTGCAACAACAGGCTGAGACCCAACAGGCCACACAGCAGGGCATCACTCACTGCGGTGCGGCTCCAGACGAGCACCAGCGGCGAGAAGGCAAAGGCCAGCGGTGCGATCAGTGCCGTCAAACGCGGACGCGCATCGCCGGGGAACGGCCAGCGCAGCACCGTATCGGCGAGGCCAAGCATCAGTCCGAGCGTGGCCAGGGCGGAAGGAAGCCGTGCCGCCCAACTGCCGAAAGGATCCCAAACCTCGCGTCCGGGCAAGGCATAACCGAACCCCATCAGCCAGTACACCAGGGGCGGTTTGTCGTAACGGGGCAAGCCGTTCACCCGAGGCGTCAGCCAATCGCCGGTGTCAGCCATGGCCCGTCCGGCTGCGGCAAACAACGGCGGAGTTTCATCCACCACACCGGTGGATCCCAACCGCCAAAAGGTGATAACGAGTCCCAGGGTCAGCACAAGTGCCAGAACCTGGCGTCGCTGGCGTCCTGAAACATTGACCGACAAGGGACCCTCAGCTCCTGCGGTTGATGCTGACATCCGCCGTCAGTCCTGTTCGAACCCACGCTTCAACACGCTGACTGAAGACCTCACAGGAGGCGTGCTCTTCAGCCCAGCTGCGGCAGAGGGAGCGCTCAATGCTTTCGACGCGCCGAAGCGCCTCCGTGAGGGCAGCAACATCGTCGGGCGGCACCAACCAGCCAGTGCGACCGGAACAAATCAGCTCCCCCGGTCCACCACGGTCATAGGCGACGACCGGAACACCACAGGCCAGGGCTTCAACCACAACATTGCCGTAGGCCTCATTCCATTTCGGTGTGTTGATCAGAGCGCGGCAGTGGCCCATCTCCTGCTGGAGCTCCTGGGTCGATCGAAATCCACGCCAGTCGATCGTGCCCTTGGGAACACTCGACTCCACCTGCCGCGCATAGGCGTCGTCCTCACGCAATCCCCAAACCAGAAGCTGTTCACCCAGGGCGGCAGCGGCAGCAGCAGCATCCTCCAGCCCCTTTTCCGGTGCGATGCGGCCCGCCCAACCCAGAGGGCCATTGGTCTGCCCTTGAAAGGTGTAGTTGCTGAGATCAAATCCGTTGCCCACAACACTGGGCGGAGAAGGCAGCCGGAAATCAGCGGCCTGGCGGTGGGTGTGAAAAGCAAGGCGACGGGAATCCCAGGCGGCGACGGCTTCGATCACATCGCGCATCACCGCAGCCACATCCCCCATGCTCACGAGATGAAAGAGCCTGGCGCTGACCCGTTGCGTCAGCCACAGCGGCAGCCAGTCGTAGCCACCGTTGATCACGGCGTCGGCGGACTGACCCACATCGAGCGCGGCCTCCCAGAGAGCCGGCAGAAGCCCATTACGGGGAATTTCGACCGGCGCATGCTCGGCAGCGTGCTGCCAGCTGGGCTGGTTCACACCCTCCACCTCCAGCAACTCAACTCCGCTGCAGTCGACGGGGAGCGTGGAGCCCTTCGCGGCCACAACCGTGACCCTGTGGCCACGCCGTACCAACCCCTGCACCAAGGATCGGAGGGTGAGCTCCACACCTCCACCCTCGCCACTACCGAGGGCCCCGATGGGCGTGTTGACGATGACGAGGTGAAGCGGCGACTCCGTCATGAGGAGGGGTCCGCAAGCGGTAGCGGCTCCCAGAACCGGCGACGTTGACTCACAAAAATCACCGACACGAGCACCATCACAACACCGATCCACTGGAGCAGATCAAGGCGCTCTCCCAGCAACCAACCACCGGTGGCCAAGGCAAACACAGGGGTGAGAAATCCAAGGCTGCTGAAACTGGTGAGATCGCGCTGATTGGCGAACCAGAAGAACAATCCGTAGGCCAGGGCGCTTCCGAGCAAACTCGCATACCCCATGCGCGCCCAGTCCGTTGCCGTCCAGACCAAGCCGGCATCCGTGCGCTGCAGGGCATGAACCCCGAGCAAGGGAAGTCCCCCCAGCACCATGTGCCAGGCCGTAACGCTGACCGGATCACTGTGGCGTGAGGCAAAGCGAATCAACACCGTCCCAGCTGCCATGGCGACGGCCGCAAGCAACATCCAGCCCTCACCGGGCTGAAACAACTGCTGCACCACCGGCGGGTCAGCCAGCAACCACCAATGTCCCAACAGCTCAGCCGGTAGGCCGATGCAGACGATTCCAGCCAAACCGATGGCCAGCCCCATCCAGCCGATGGGATTGATCGACTCCATGAACAACGCGCGTGCCATCAGGGCCACCAACAGAGGTTGGCAATCAATCAGGACGGAACCGAGACCCGCGCCTGTGCCCTCCAACCCCCGCGCCAACAGGCCTTGAAACAAGGTGGCATCCACCAGGGTGAACAGGAGGAACCAAGGCCGATCACGGGAATCGATCGCCAGGCCTCGGCCGGTGCACTGGCCCCAGAGCAGAAGAGCCAAACCGGCGGGCACAAGGCGCAAGCCAGCAACCAGCCAAGGCCCTGCGCTGGCGAGCAATGGGGCCATGGCGGTCATCGCCGTTCCCCAGAGCGCGAAGGGCAACACCATCAGAAACCAGAGTCGCAACGACGGCATGGATGGGCGCTGGGGTGCTCTTTTTAAGATCTGGAGCGATGCAGATGCGCAACATGATCTGGCCCTGGCGGCGAAAATCCCGACGACGGATGGCGCGCATCGTTGTTGATGGCCCCATCACCGGTGCCACGCGGAAGCGGGTGCTCAAAGCGCTGCGGGAGGTGAAGCAAAGGGAATTTCCAGCACTGCTGCTGCGGATTGACAGCCCCGGCGGCACGGTCGGAGACAGCCAGGAGATTCATGCAGCCCTGCTGCGGCTCCGGGAACAGGGCTGTCGTGTGGTGGCCAGCTTCGGCAACATCTCCGCCTCCGGCGGCGTCTACATCGGTGTGGCTGCGGAGAAAATCGTCGCCAATCCCGGCACGATCACCGGTTCTATCGGGGTGATCCTGCGGGGCAACGACCTCTCGCGGGTGTTCGAAAAGATCGGGATTCGCTTCGACACGGTGAAGAGCGGCCCGTTCAAGGACATCCTTTCCCCGGATCGTCCGCTGAGCGATGCCGAACGTGCGTTGCTTCAGGAGCTGATCGACAGCAGCTATGGCCAGTTCGTTGGTGTTGTGGCGCAGGGAAGAAACCTTGAGCTGGAAACGGTGAAGCGCTTCGCCGATGGACGGGTGTTCAGCGGAGAACAGGCACAGGCGCTGGGCTTGGTGGATGAACTCGGCGACGAAGACCATGCCCGTCGCCTCGCGGCGCAGCTGGCCGATCTCGATGCGGACGACATTCGCCCCGTCACCCTGGGAAAGCAACGCCGCAAGCTCAGTGGCCTGCTGCCTGGGTCCCAGCTCCTGTATCAACTGCAGCAGCGACTCTCGATTGAATTGATGGGGAGCGGTCAGGTGCTTTGGCTGTACCGCCCATGACCAGCTCACCCCTTGTTCTGAGAGGCCTGCGCGGGGCCACCACCTGCACGGAGAACAGCACGGAGGCCATCCATGCGGCGGTCAGCGCCCTGATGGACGCCCTTGTCGATCGCAATGGCCTGACCCCCGACCAGCTGGTGTCGGTGACCTTCTCGGTCACAGCAGATCTCGACGCCTGTTTCCCGGCGGCCATTGCACGACGGCGGCCCGGCTGGGACACGGTGGCTTTGCTGGATTGCCAGCAGATGGCTGTTCAAGGCGACCTCCCCCGCTGCATCCGTGTTCTGGCCCACGCCTGGATCCCACAGGACCAGCTACCCGTGCATCCTTATCAGGGCGACGCCCAGCGGCTCCGTCCAGACAGATCTGGTCACAACTGACAGATCAGCCTCCGACCCCTGAGATCACCGCCCACTGGTTGGACTCAGGAGAATCCCATCATCAAGATTCTTCCCATGGCCCGTTCCACTATCAGACGCTTGCTTGCTGGAGCCGGCACTGCTGCAGCTCTGTTGATGGGCTCAGCACTCACCGGAACTCCCGAGCAGATCGCCCACGCCCAGGGCACACCGGGGCTGATGGAATTCCGCTGGGACAACGACCGGGACTACCGGAAGCTGTACTACTACCAAACCTCCAGCATCGAAAACGACCGCTCGGAGTGGTACCTCACCCTGCGCGAAAAGGACCGCAAGACCGCGATTCTCAAACTCACCGTCACCGTTCCGGACTATTTCGACTCCAAGCTCAAGCCCCACCGCATGCGCATTTGCCGCACCAACGTTGGCAGCATGATGAGCCGGAGCAAGTGTCTCGAAGAGATCCCGGCGGTGATCGAGGTCAACAAAGACCAAACAGAAATCGTGGTCTTCCCCGACACGCCGCTGCCTTCAGACGGGGACTACTCGCTTCACATCAAGCTGTTCAACCCCCAGGGGAAGCGCATGTATCAGTTCAACGCCCTGGTGCAGGCCCCCGGAGATGTGCCGATGTCCGGCTACAGGGGCAGCTGGCTGATCGATGTGGACTGACTGATAAAATCCCAGATTCAGATCGGCCGGTTGCCAGGAGACGTCCATGACCAAGCGCACCCTCGGGGGAACAAACCGCAAGAGGAAGCGCGTCTCGGGTTTCCGTGTACGGATGCGCTCCCACACCGGCCGTCGTGTGATCCGCACGCGCCGCAAGCGCGGCCGCGCCCGCCTCGCCGCTTGACGGTGTGGGATGAATCCAGAGGATTCATCCCAGACTCGACATCCCCAAACAGGATTGGTTGATGGTCCTTCCCGCCTCCATGCGATTGCGCGGGCATCGATGCTTCAACCGTTTGCACCGGTCCTCCAAGCGCCAACACGGAACCTTGATGGTTCTGCGCGTCGCTGCAGGTGATTCCAATCTGCTTCGCCGGGAGTTGCGGGGCATCCAGGAAAGAACCTGCCGCTGCGCCCTAGTGATCAGCAACAAGGTGAGCAAGCGTTCCGTTAAGCGGAACCGGCTCAGGAGGCTTCTGCATGACCACCTGCGTCGACGTTTTGAACAACGAAACGATCTGGCGGGCCGGTGGTTGCTGATCAGCCTTCGCCCGGAAGCCGCGGAAGCCGAACCCACACAGTTGCTCGAAGAATGCGACAGTCTTCTGAGAAGCGCCGGACTGGATCCATGACCAGCATTCAGGAAGATGTCCACTACGACGGTGGACCAGCCCGCGGGGATCTGATCTTCAACATCCTGCTTGGCTTCACGCTGATCGGTCTTCCCTTCACCATCGGAGCTGTTGTTCGGGCCCTTTGGCTTCGCTTCCGCATCACCAGTCGCCGCATCTCGGTGACGGGGGGCTGGATGGGCAAAGACAAAACCCAGGTGGTGTATTCACAGATCAGCGAAGTGCGCACCGTGCCCCGGGGCTTCGGTGCCTGGGGAGACATGGTGTTGGTGCTCAAGGACGGCGCCAGGCTCGAACTGCGCTCGATGCCCCGATTCCGGGAAGTTGAGGCCTACATCCTCGAACGCATCAGCAGCCGTGCGGCCAAAGCCCAAGAGAAAACCACTGAAGGTTTCGCCGCCTGAGTGCAGCTGTTCATGCACACTGGCCTCACAACGTCCCGCCCCCCGTTTCTTCAAAGTGATCGGATACATCTCCGACAACCTGCTGATTCCAATCCTGGACTTCTTCTACGGGTTGGTTCCGAGCTATGGCCTGGCCATCGTCGCCCTCACCCTCGTGATCCGGATCGCGCTCTACCCCCTGAGCGCAGGATCTATTCGCAGCGCTCGGCGCATGCGCATCGCCCAACCGGTGATTCAGAAACGTCAGGCTGAGATCAAAAGCCGGTATGCCAACAATCCTCAGAAACAGCAGGAGGAGCTGGGCAATGTGATGAAGGAATTCGGCAGCCCCCTGGCGGGATGCCTGCCGCTGCTGGTGCAGATGCCGATCCTGTTTGCACTGTTTGCAACCCTGCGGGGGTCACCGTTCGCTGATGTCCCTTACACCTTGAACATGAAGGTGTTGCCGGCCGACCAGATCGCTGCCGTTGAACCCAAACCCTTCAACAGCGCCAGCCATTCCATCTTCATCGGTGAAACCGACCACGTGCCGGTGATCGCCAGCCTGCCGCGGGGCACCAAGATCGGCGTTGGCGACAGCGCCACCGTAAACCTTCATACGAAGGACGGTCGCGCCTTCAGCGACGTGCTCACGGATGTTGAGAACCCTGGACGCTTCTCCCCCACATGGGCAGTGACCAAAGGTGATGACATCGTCAGCGTCAGCGAGGACGGCACGATCACGGCACTCGCCTCCGGTGACGCCACCGTTGAAGCGAAGATTCCGGGCCTGGCAGCCCGTAGCGGCTTCCTGTTCATCAAAGCCCTGGGCCAGGTCGGCTTTTATGCCGACGGTGCCATCAACTGGGACATCGCCATTCTCGTTGCCGGCTTCGGCATCACCCTGTTCATCTCCCAACTGCTGTCGGGCATGGGCATGCCTGCCAACCCTCAGCAGGCCACGGCCAACAAAATCACTCCGGTGATGATCACGGGGATGTTCCTGTTCTTCCCACTCCCCGCCGGCGTTCTGCTCTACATGCTGATCGCCAACATCTTCCAAGGCCTGCAGACCTTCATCCTCACCAAAGAGGCACTGCCCGACAACCTGCAGAAAATTCTGGATCAGCAAATGGCCCAGAAAACAGTGACGGTCTCTGCCACCTCAGGCGGCTCACGCCTGCCCTTTGAACCGAAGGGCAAGTGATCGAGGCACTGGAGCCTGTTCCCCTCCAGGAGCTCCGGGCCCTCGGCACCGCGAAAGTCTGGGAGGTTGAGGGTGAGCTCGATGAGCTCCCCTCACTCACGCCAGTGCGAGGCCATGTTTCCGCAGAGCACCGCGGCAACGTCTTGGCGGTTGAGGGGAGACTCAACACGATCGTCACGCTCTGCTGCGATCGCTGCCTGAATCAGTTCAATCAGAAGCTCAGCTGCACGCCTTCCGAGCTGATCTGGCTGGGAGACGAGCAACCGACGGCCGACGAGCTGGAGCTTTCCGGAGAGGTGGCCGAGATGGAAGGGCTGGTGGATGTTCTCGATCCACGCGGTCAATTTGACCCCCAGCAATGGGCCTTCGAACAACTCAACCTGCTGTTGCCGGTCGTCAACCACTGCGGTGACCACTGCCCAGGCCCACCCGGCCTCCAGCAGCAGCCCGTGATCCCAGACACCAAGACAAAGGCTGTGGATCCCCGCTGGCAGGCCCTGCAGCAGCTTCAGCAGCAGATCGATCAGCCATGAGCAGTGCCACCTGGGGACATCAGATCGACCTTCTGGTGCGGGCGCGCACACCCCTGATCTGGGTGCGGAGCAATGAGGAAGCCCGGGTGGAGAGCCTGCTGGGAGAGGCTGCTCAGCGGCTTGCACGCCAGCTGGTCTGCTGGAATTTCATCGATGGCATCAGCGGGCCGGTGAATGCCGATGGCCAGGGGAGCCGTCAACCGATGGCCATGCTGCAGTGGCTTCAGCAACGGGATGCGGGCAGCCCAACCCTTCTGCTCGCCAAGGATTTTCATCGTTTCTGCGATGACCCTGGCGTTGCCCGGATGCTGCGCAATCTCGAAGCATCCCTGCGCAGCACCCCGCACACCCTGGTGTTGTGCTGCGGGCAATGGACACCCCCCGGCGATCTGGAAGAAAGCCTCACGCTTCTCGATCTCCCCCTTCCCGACAGCGACGACCTGCGTCGACTGATCAGCAGCATCGGCACCAGCAGCGGCAGCCCACTGCCAGCTCCTGTCCTGGATGAATTGGCTCAGGCCTGCAGCGGGCTCAGCGAGATGCGTGTTCGCCAGGTGGCCGCCCGGGCCCTGGCCCGCCGCGGCCAGTTGGGATCTGAGGATCTGCAGGACGTTCTGGACGAAAAACGCCAGACGATTGCCCGCAGTGAGGTGCTGGAGTTCTGTCGCAGCGATGCGGGCACCGAAGCCATCGGAGGCCTCGATGGTCTCAAGACCTGGCTGAACCAACGGCACCGGGCCTTCTCGGAAGATGCACGGCGTTTCGGACTGCCTCTGCCCCGTGGCGTCCTGCTCGTGGGTCCTCAAGGCACCGGCAAATCACTCACGGCCAAGGCCATTGCCTGCAGTTGGTCGATGCCCCTGTTGCGACTGGATGTGGGGCGGCTGTTCGCGGGTCTGGTGGGGGCCAGCGAGGCACGCACCCGCGAGATGATCCAACGGGCTGAAGCCATGGCACCCTGCGTGCTCTGGATCGATGAGATCGACAAGGGCTTCGGCGGGGATGGCCGCAGTGACGGCGGCACAACCCAGCGGGTTCTGGCCAACGTGCTCACCTGGATGGCGGAGAAACAGTCACCGGTGTTCGTGGTGGCCACCGCCAACAGCGTTGAGAAGCTGCCACCGGAGCTGCTGCGCAAGGGACGTTTCGACGAGATCTTCATGCTCGATCTGCCCAGCAGCACTGAGCGCCGCAGCATTCTTGAGCTGCATCTCGAACGGAGACGACCGGGGCTGAAGCTTCCCCTGGAGACGGTGGTAAGCCGCAGTGAGGGCTTCTCAGGTGCCGAGCTGGAGCAGACCGTGATCGAAGCGATGCACCTGGCCTTTGCCGACAACCGTGAGTTGACGGAGCCTGATCTGATTGGAGCGGCCTCCCAGCTCATCCCCCTCTCCCGCACCGCCAGCGAACAACTCGAGCGGCTGAAACAGTGGGCTGACGGCGGCCGTGCCCGCCCCGCCTCTGTTGCTGCAGGTAACGAAGCCTGACGCGGCGTAACGAACACCCGCCTTGAGTAAGGCGCTGGCCGGCGCGCTCCCTACGGTCCCAACAACAGCAGGACCAACGTGGAGAGCCGCAACGACATCGCCACTCAGCTCTGCGTGGCCTGCCTTGGTGCCGGTGTGATCACGACCATGGCCGTCGCCCAGGGGCAAAGCCCCCTCACCGCCCTTGGCATCACCCTGTTCTCGGGCATCGCGGCGGTGATGGTCGGCCAGGTGCTCTGAAACGGACTGCCATAGGCTGCCGGCGCTGACGCCCCTGAAACCGTGCTCGATCAGCGCCTTGTGCGTGACAACCCCGAAACGATCGCCCAGCAACTGGGCCGTCGAGGTAAGGCTGTTGATCTCACCAACCTGCAGTTGATTGCCCAGCAGCAGCGCGATCTGGAGCAACAACGCAGCAACCTGCAGGCGGAAGGAAACCGGATCGGCAAGGAAGTCGGCCAACGCATCAAGTCGGGCGCTGATCCCAAAGGCGACGAGGTCGCCGAACTCCGCCAACAGGGCAATGCCATCAAGCAGAAGGTGGCCGTGCTGGAGGAGGAGGAAAAGCAGCTCTCCAGTGCGCTCAAGCAGCAGCTGCTGGGGTTCCCCAACCTCCCCTCAGAGGCCTGCCCTGATGGGCGCAGTGAAGACGACAACGTTGAAGTGCGCCGCTGGGGAACCCCTCGGGTTGATGACAGCCTCGACGAGCACTGGCAGATCGCTGAGCGGTTACAGCTGTTCGACACCGAGCGCTCCGTCCGCATCGCGCAGAGCCGTTTTGTCACGCTGATGGGCCAGGGGGCACGGCTGGAGCGTGGCCTGATCAATTTCATGCTCGACCTCCACACGAGCAAGGGCTACCGCGAGGTGCTGCCCCCTGTGCTGGTGAACAGCGCCAGCCTCACCGGATCAGGACAACTGCCCAAGTTCGCCGAGGAAAGCTTCCGTTGCGCGGAGGACGACCTCTGGCTGACACCGACCGCTGAGGTGCCCGTGACCTCCCTACACCGGGACGAAATCATCCCGGCTGATCAACTGCCCCTTCGATACGCCGCCTACAGCCCCTGCTTCCGCCGTGAGGCCGGCAGCTACGGCCGCGACACCCGTGGCCTGATCCGCCTGCACCAATTCAACAAGGTGGAGCTGTACTGGTTTGTGCACCCCGATCACTCCGAAGAGGCGCACCAACAGATCACGGCCGATGCAGAGGCCGTGCTTCAGGCGCTGGAGCTGCCCTATCGGGTCTTGGACCTCTGCACCGCCGACCTCGGCTTTTCCGCCCGCCGGACCTACGACCTCGAGGTGTGGCTGCCGGGGGCGGGGGCTTACCGGGAAATCTCCAGTTGCAGCGTCTGTGGCGATTTCCAGGCGCGACGGTCCTCCATCCGCACCAAGGAAGGCAAGGCCACAAAGTTGGTTCACACCCTGAATGGCAGTGGCCTGGCCGTCGGCAGAACCATGGCGGCCCTGTTGGAGAACGGCCAACAGCCCGACGGCAGCGTCCTGCTGCCCAAAGCGCTGGTGCCCTACGTCGGCCGCGAGCGACTCCAGCCAGAATGATCCGACTGGACTCCTGACGGATATATGAACGTGTTGGCCGCCCTTCTGGTGCTCGCCCTGCTGATCGTGGTGCATGAGGCAGGCCATTTCCTCGCTGCCACGCTCCAGGGCATCCGCGTCAGCGGTTTTTCCATTGGCTTTGGCCCGGCCCTGATCAAGCGGCAACGGCGTGGGGTGACCTACGCCCTGCGGCTGCTGCCCCTGGGTGGTTTCGTCGCCTTCCCTGACGACGATGAGGAGAGCACGATCCCGGCTGATGATCCAGATCTTCTGCGCAACCGGCCCATCCCCCAGCAAGCCCTGGTGGTGGCTGCAGGGGTGTTGGCCAACCTGGCCTTGGCACTGGTTGTTCTGTTCGCTCAGGCAGCGTTTGTCGGCGTTCCCGCCGCGCCGGATCCAGGGGTTCTGGTGGTGCAGGTGCAACCGGGTGGCGCTGCCGCCCGCTCCGGGCTTCGTGCCGGTGACCAGATCCTCAGCCTGAATGCCCAACCCCTTGCTGCAGGACAACGGGGCGTTGAAGCGATGGTTCGGGATGTGAAAGCAGCACCCGAGCGAGCCATCCGTGTGGAGCGAAAGCGAGGAGACGAGACGTCCACCCTTGAACTCATCCCTGACGATCAACAGGGCACAGGAAAAATCGGCGCCCAGCTGCAGGCCAACATCAGTGGGGAGATGCGCCCCGTGCGCAATCCCGGTGAACTGGTGCTCACCACCGGCTCGCAATTCAGCCAAATGCTGCAGCAAACCGTGCGTGGCTACGCCGGCCTCCTGACCAACTTCCGCGCCACGGCGGGGCAGGTGAGTGGCCCCGTCAAGATCGTTGAGATGGGGGCTCAGCTCAGCCAGCAGGGGGGATCCGGGTTGGTGCTCTTCTCAGCTCTGATCTCCATCAATCTGGCGGTGCTCAATTCACTGCCGCTGCCGCTGCTCGATGGCTGGCAGATGATGATGCTGGCGATTCAATCCGTTCGGGGGCGTCCGGTGTCCGAACGGATCCAAATGGCCTTCGTGCAATCCGGTTTTCTTCTGTTGGTGGGGCTCACGCTTGTGCTGATCGTGCGTGACACCAGCCAACTGCCGGTGGTCCAACAATTGATGGGTCGCTAGGAGGGTGATGGCGCCCATGTATCGTTGACGATTCGTTCACTCGCTGCCCTCAGCTGCATGGCCAAGAAGTCGATGATCGCTCGCGATGTGAAGCGCAAGAAAACAGTTGAGCGCTATGCGGCCAAGCGCGCAGCACTGATGGCAGCCTTCAACGCAGCCGAAGATCCGATGGATCGCCTGGAGATCCACCGCAAGATTCAGGCTCTGCCCCGCAACAGCGCACGCATCCGTGTGCGCAACCGCTGCTGGGCCACCGGTAAGCCCCGCGGCGTCTATCGCGATTTCGGTCTCTGCCGTAACCAGCTGCGTGAGCGCGCCCACAAAGGTGAACTCCCCGGCGTGGTCAAGTCCAGCTGGTGATCAGCTTGTCGCCATGGCGTCGTGAGGGGGAGGCTTGGCCTCCCCTTTCTTGTGAAGAGCAGCCATGAAATGTCAGACTTGGGATTGACAAAAGGACATAAGACGTCGTGCAAGGACAAACCCAGTCGATCTCCTTTGACGGACGCGAGATTCGACTGACCACCGGGCGCTTCGCCCCTCAGGCGGGAGGATCCGTCTTGGTGGAGTGTGGCGACACCGCCGTGCTTGTGACCGCAACCCGTTCAGGCGGACGAGAAGGCATTGATTTCCTGCCGCTGATCTGCGATTACGAGGAGCGGCTTTATGCAGCTGGCCGCATTCCCGGCAGCTACATGCGTCGTGAGAGCCGCCCCCCCGAACGGGCCACGCTCACGGCCCGACTGATTGACCGCCCAATGCGGCCACTGTTCCCCAGCTGGCTGCGCGACGACCTGCAGGTGGTGGCCACCTGCCTGTCCCTTGATGAGCGGGTCCCCGCCGATGTTCTTGCGGTGACGGGTGCATCGATTGCCACGCTGCTGGCGGGCATCCCCTTCAACGGCCCGATGGCCGCCGTGCGGGTGGGACTGCTCGGGGATGACTTCGTGCTCAACCCGAGTTATCGGGAGATCGAACGGGGTGATCTGGACCTGGTAGTCGCCGGCACCCCTGAAGGCGTGGTGATGGTTGAGGCCGGCGCCAACCAACTGCCCGAGCAAGACGTGATCGAGGCGATTGATTTCGGCTACGAAGCGATCTGCGAACTGATCAAGGCACAGGAACAGCTGCTGAAGGATCTGGGCATCACCCAGGTGAAGCCGGAGAAGCCGGAGGAAGACAGCACCGTTCCTGCCTATCTCGAGAAGCAGTGCACCAAGGCGATCAGCGCTGTCCTTAGCAAATTTGATCAGAGCAAGGACGAGCGGGACACAGCCCTGGAAACCGTGAAGGGCGAGGTGTCCGAGACCATCGCAGGTCTCAAGGACGACCACGCCGTTCGCCAAGCCCTGGCCAGCAGCCCGAAACTGCTCGGCAACAGCTTCAAGGCGCTGACCAAGAAGTTGATGCGCCAGCAGATTCTCAAAGACGGCAAGCGTGTGGATGGACGCGGCCTCGACGAGGTTCGCCAAATCAGCGCCATGGCCGGCGTCCTGCCGCGCCGGGTGCATGGTTCTGGTCTGTTCCAACGCGGACTCACCCAGGTGCTCTCCACCGCAACCCTGGGCACCCCCAGCGATGCCCAGGAGATGGACGATCTCCATCCCAACACCGAGAAGCTGTACCTGCACCACTACAACTTCCCGCCCTACTCCGTCGGTGAAACGCGGCCGATGCGCTCCCCCGGTCGTCGTGAGATCGGCCATGGCGCCCTGGCCGAACGCGCCATTCTTCCGGTGCTTCCCGAGAAGGACACCTTCCCCTACGTGGTGCGCGTGGTGAGCGAAGTGCTCAGCTCCAATGGCTCCACCTCGATGGGTTCCGTCTGCGGCAGCACCCTGTCGCTGATGGACGCCGGCGTGCCGCTGAAGGCTCCGGTGAGTGGCGCGGCCATGGGTCTGATCAAAGAGGGCGATGAGGTGCGGATCCTCACCGACATCCAGGGCATCGAGGACTTCCTCGGCGACATGGACTTCAAGGTGGCCGGTAGCGAGAAGGGCATCACCGCCCTGCAGATGGACATGAAGATCACCGGCCTCTCGGTGAAGACGGTGGCTGAAGCCGTCAACCAGGCACGTCCGGCACGGCTCCACATCCTCGAGAAGATGCTCGAGGCGATCGACACCCCTCGGGACAACCTGTCTCCCCATGCCCCACGTCTGCTCAGCTTCCGGATTGATCCAGAGCTGATCGGCACCGTGATTGGCCCCGGTGGACGCACGATCAAGGGCATCACCGAGCGCACCAACACCAAGATCGACATCGAGGACGGCGGCATCGTGACCATCGCTTCCCACGATGGTGCTGCGGCTGAAGAAGCCCAGAAGATCATCGAAGGCCTGACCCGCAAGGTGAACGAGGGTGAGGTGTTCTCCGGTTCGATCACCCGGATCATCCCGATCGGCGCCTTTGTGGAGATCCTTCCGGGCAAGGAAGGCATGATCCACATCTCGCAGCTCTCCGAAGCTCGCGTCGAGAAGGTCGAAGACGTGGTGAAGGTGGGCGACGAGGTGACCGTGCGGGTGCGCGAAATCGACAACCGCGGCCGCATCAACCTCACCCTGCGGGGCGTGCCCCAGGCCGGCGATGCCTCCGAAGTGGAGCCTCAACCCACCCCGGTGGCACCGCTCAGCTGATCAGGTCTCAGACCTGAAAGCCGGGATCGATCTCGGCCATGGCCCGCGTCGCACGCTCTCCGAGCTCGGCGTGGGCTTTTCCATGGCTGGCGATCAGACAGCCGGCCTGTCGCACATCGCCGGTGTTGTAGGTCAGGTTGGCCTGATCGGCATGGGTGAAACGACCACCGGCCGCCAGCAACACCGCCTCCGGAGCAGCCATGTCCCAATCCTTGGGAGCGCTCTTGCCGGAGAGGGAAACGTAGAGGTCGGTTTCGCCTCTCAGGATCGTGGCCACCTTGAAGCCAACGCTGCCCACGGCTTTGGAACCGCCGAGATTGAGGGCATCAATGAGCTTGACCAAACGGTCGTCGCGGTGGCTGCGGCTGGCCACCAGGATCAGATCTGAAACCTCGGTTCTGTCGCTGAAGCGAACAGGCGACCGCTCACCCTGACGGTCTTCACACCAGGCACCCTCACCAACGATGCCGATCCAAAGTTCATCGGCTTCCGGCAGAAGCACAACGCCGATCACCGGCCGCTTGTCGCGCACCAGGGCCAGATGAACGGCGTATTCGCCAGTGCCCTGTAGGAAATCCTTGGTGCCATCCAGGGGATCGAGGATCCACAACCAATCCGCCGGCAGCGGTTGGCCTTCGGTGAGCTGCTCCTTGGCGGTCTCCTCGCTGAGCAGCGTCCAGTCGGCCTGGGGGAACGCGGCCGACAGTCCATCCAGCAACCACTTGTTCACGGCCAGATCAGCCGCAGACACAGGGCCCTCTCCGCCCTCATCGACACTCAACGCCTTGGGGAAACCATGCGGAGGCTGCTCGCCGCGGGCATAGGCCCGCAGGATGTCGGCGGCACCCCAACTCAGGCGACGCAATTCCGTCAGCAGAGCCTCCTTGTCAATGCCAGCGGGGAGGACGGCGGAGCTGGGCATCATGATCAACAGAGGCGCTCGCCATTGTGATGCAGCGGGATGAACCAAGTGGCGGCAGCCTTTATCTGGTGGGAACGCCCATTGGTCATCTGGGGGACCTGTCACCACGCGCCCGTGACTTGCTCCGCAGCGTGGATGTGATCGCCTGTGAAGACACCCGGCACAGCGGACAGCTGCTGAGCAGCCTTGGAGCGGGCGGCCGCAAGCTGTCCTTTCATCAGCACAACACCCGCACCCGCGTGCCCCAACTGCTGGATCTGCTGGCGGAGGGTCAAAGCCTGGCGGTGATCAGTGATGCCGGGCTGCCGGGCATAAGCGACCCCGGTGAAGAGCTGGTGGCCGCAGCGCACCAGGCCGGCCATCCCGTGATCTGCATCCCTGGTCCCTGCGCCGCCACCACTGCTCTGGTGAGCAGCGGCCTGCCCAGCGGACGCTTCTGCTTCGAAGGATTTCTGCCGGCCAAAGGCAAGGAACGGCGGGCCCGCCTCGAAGCCATCAGCCATGAACCCCGCACAACTGTGCTGTACGAAGCGCCGCACCGCCTGATCACGTTGCTTGAGGAACTCCAGCACCACTGCGGAGGAGACCGTCCTCTGCAGGTGGCACGGGAACTGACCAAACGCCATGAAGAGCAGGTGGGGCCGACGGTGGATCGCGCCCTGCTGCACTTTCAGCAGCACCCGCCCCAGGGGGAATGCACGGTTGTGCTGGGAGGAGCACCGTCGCAGAACGTCGAAGAACCCGACGACGACGACCTGCTCAGGCAGCTGCAGGTGTTGCAGGACGAGGGTGCAAGCGCCAGTGACGCTGCCCGGCAACTTGCCCAGACCACAGGGCTGTCCAGACGACGCCTGTATGCCCTCTTGCACCAGGGCACGTCAAACTGAGCCCGTCGACGGTTGTGCTGTGTTGATTCGCCTGCGTCTTCTGCTGATCAGCTTTGGCGGTGGCCTGCTGCTGCTGCTGCTGCTCTGCCTTGGAGCCCAGAACCTTCAGGATCGCCACACGCTCCAACTCGGGGGGCAGCGCTCAGTACCTCTTCCCACGGGTTTTCTCGTGGGGATTGCGATAGTGATCGGCGTGATCAGCGGCGGAACCGCAACGGCCGTTTTGCTTCCCGATCAACGCGATCGCTTCGATTAAGAGCAATCAGCGGCGGTGCTCAGGCATCCAGCGCAATCAAGGTTCCGTCCAACACCAGTCGTGTAATGCCCCGGGCCAACAGGTAACTGCTGGTGCGCTGAAACACAGCCGTATCGGGAACCTTAATTACCCGCTGACTCCGCCCGCACTGGCGCTTGGCCGCGCGGGGGCTGGCAAACAGGCACAACCCCTGCCGTTCCTGCTCGGCATCGTCGAGGAGGCCCAACTCGGGGAACTCCTTGAGGGGGCGCGCATCCAGCTCGACCACCTTGTCGACCAGCATGTAGGCGCTGTCCGGCAGCAGGTCGACACTGAACGGTTGGGCTTGATTCAGTGGACGATCACTGAGATTTCCCACGCCAAGCAGGGGAACAAGCTCCGTAAACGTTTCAAGGCTGCCGTTGTCATCGTCTTCCGCGAGCTCCTCCTCAGAGTCTTCGCCGAAGTCATCGGCGTCATCAAGAGCCAGGCTGCTGTCGTCTTCCTTGAGGGAGTCAGCCTCTGGTTCTTCCGCCTGAGTGACGATTGGCGGGGGAGGAGTGGCCAGCCCTTTTTGCCTGCTGGCCTTCAGCGCGGCATAAGCATCAGCAGGCAACAGTGCTTTCACCGTGCGACTCACGGTGTTGGGGCTGCAGCCAAAGGCCTCTGCCAAAGCTGATGTTGACTCGCCGGCCTTGTAACGACCGACCAGATCCTGCTTCTCGCTGTCGCTGAGACGACGCGGGGCCATGGATGCCGATCAAGAGCCCATCACCTTAGGTGGCGCAAGGCTTCCAAATCCAGCCTGCCTCGATGCAGCCTGCCAAGATGTGGTCGCTTGCTCCCTTAGCTCAGCTGGATAGAGCAACTGCCTTCTAAGCAGTCGGTCGATGGTTCGAATCCATCAGGGGGCGTCATTTACAGCAAGGGGTTTCAGCGAAAGCTGAGCCCCTTTTCTCTTGATTGGTACTTTCTGTGGCCCAAACCGTGACCCAAACCGCCCTATCGTCGAGTTCCTTCAAAAGCTGGATTCCCCAGCGGCTTTCACTGGTTGATGGGCCATGGAAAGAGCCACCTCAGCAGAGTCCGCCGAGCGAGTCGACCAGCTCCAGGGAATGATCCTGGCGGGGCAGCCCAATACCGCTTGTCTCAGTTTTGCGAGACAAGCGTGGGGGGTCTCCAGAGCGCAGGGCTACAGGCTTCTGAAGAAAGCATGGACGCAGATCAAGGACGACATCGATGAGAGCGGAATCGACCGGCAGGAGCTGCTGTCGTGGTCAATCCAAACGCTGATGGCCGCGGCTGGGCAGGCGATGCAGCAGAAGAACCCTGGCGCCGTGGTGAGTGCCATCCGCCAGCTTGATCACATGACCGGCACCGGATACAACTCCCACCGCGGTTACGGCATCAACAGGCGCAAATGCTGAACAAGCTCCTCATTTGATCGATGACTCAGCACGCAAAAGCCCCGACTAAGTCGGGGCTTTCACTGACCTTGGACGGGTAATTCCTTATAGATCCAATCAAGACAAGTATGTGTAAATCGATTCAAAAGATACTTTTCGAAGTAGCCAAGGGGCCATCTCCTCTTTCGCTAGCCCAGCGAAAGAGGAGAGTGCATTGGCCCGTCGATCCCGTCCAAGGACGACTTAGGAATATTGACCGAAGGTATTCATGTTGGGTGTGATAAATATTTTCAATTGATGTGGCATGTAGCACAAATTATTCTCGCTTATGAAGTCTTAGGGTCGACTTAGTCGAAGATTCAGAGAAATTTCTTGATGCAGTGCGCTTTCTTGCTTATGCCCATATTTTACTCCAGTTAACCAATTGCCTCACATTCTTTGGTTAATTTTGGATGAACTCGATTTCATCAATATTTAGATTACTTTTAGTGCTTTGTTGAAGGTGGTTGAGCCTAATTGGGATTATTTCGTCCATGCACCCTTAGAAGAAGGTGTAGTGCGCTTTGAAACCAAAACCGAGCGCGCACTTTATGCAAAGGTTGTTGCGTCTGAAGCGAACTGGATGGAATCTCAAAGTTGTGAGCGTCTCATCGTCTATTTGAGAGCAAGGCAGGATTTGGAGTCTTTTCGAGAAGGATTTAGAGCCAAGGAAAGTTAGCTCTATAAGTCTAGATATTGCCAAATATATACCTTCTCGCTTGCAAAGCTACTAATGCGCATGCCTCGTCTTTTGTTTTTGGTGATTTTCAGGAAGTTTATTGATGCCCTATGAAGTACGTGATTGGCTTTTCGCATATGATTAAGATACATTTGTCTATTGGCAGACAGCGTGCAATATCTTTTGGTTCAAGGCAGGGTAGAGTTCGACATAAGGATCTTTATTTTAGAAATTAATATGTAACAAATTTCTCTTGCTATGCATCAAGACTACACCGCTATTGCCCTTCTCCTTTTTACTGTATTACCGCTCTTGTGCGTTGCCGCAGCGATGTTCTTCTATGTTAAGAATAACGAGCGTAAAACACCGCTTAAGAGGGAAGATTTTTATCGATAAATCTACGACATAAGGGTTCTTTGGTTAGTGGTGATTGACCCTTTGAGTAGACTACGTCGACTGAGTTTCTAAATACTATCTAGAGATAGTTGTTAGAAGACAATAGAGAATAACTAATTATTATCACTACGATTTCATGCCGCTTTGGGTGTCTGCGCTGCTCGGAGTTCTGAAATCTGGCTATGGAATGATTCTTAGGTCTTAGGGCTTGAGGTGCTGCCCGCCTCCAGTTATATAACGCTGAACTGACTTCTCCCGGTCAGAAGAGAAGCCAGCTTTCTTGTCAGCGCCCAATGACCACGGCTTGCCATTGGATGGAAGTCTTGGGGACTCCGAAGACATAATCACTTTTTCGTTGAGTGGTCTCTCTTCAGATGAGGCAATGTCGAAGTCCAAATGATTCGCGTCAACGTTCCGAGGTGCAGGAGTTTGCTCATACGCTGGGTATGCCGGCACTTCAGACCCTTGGAACGATGTGAGTCACGAGGTCAGCATTGACCCAGTTGGTGACGTGATTATCCACATATATCACCTGGAAAAACTTTGGAACCTTCGGGTTTTTGGCGCTGCCAATAACGTTAATGACGTCAGCCACGCGCCAGGTCTTGTCAGTGTTCTTGATGATCACCGCCATTCCCGCTTTGACGTGGAGAAAGACCGGATCTGGTTTGGGCGTTGATGCGCCACTTGCATGATCAATTGACATACACCTTTTCAAGTAGGTTTCTACTGCTTCTGGCAGTTAGACGAGTTGCAGCTGCCTATGAAATAACGCTGATCTGACTCCCCGCATCGTCAGAGAGGGAGTCAGTGGTGTTATCAGCGCCCAATGGTCATGCAGGGGCCATTGGATGGAGGTGGGCCTCCAAAGTCACAGTCGCACCGTCTATGGCTATTGCTTGTTCTTAAGAGGAGATGGCAGTGATCAAATGAGCCGCGTCAACGTCCATAGCTGGTCACCTAAATACTGGACCAGCCGCGTTCTCAGGTTGAGCTGGAGGTGCTGGAGCTTTAATCCTGTTGTCTATCCGCAATGGTGAGAACAGCAGAAGGTTTCCGCCAACCAGCCCTGCCGTGACGACAATCGCGGTGACTACTTCCAGCAACTCAGTCGTTTTTCCTGAGGTCAAGTCACCCTTCAGTTAACGCTGAACTGACTCCCCGTCCGCCAAGAAAGGAAGTCAGCTTTTCTGGACAGCGCCCAATGGTTAAAACGAAAAAACCATTGGTTGGAAGGCTCATCCGACTGAAGCTTCCGAAGACACCATCGCCCCTGTTGTGGGCTGCGTTCTTTCAGATGAGGCGACAGCGGCGATCAAATGAGTCCTCGAAGCCAGTCAAAACGCTGAACTGACTCCCCGCTTGCCAGAGAGGGAGCCAGGTCGCTCCAGCGCCCAATGGCTAAGTGCAAACCATTGGATGGATGTCCATGCAAGTGGACGTCCTTAGACAGAATCAGCCCTGCCAAGGTTCAATCCGATACAGATGAGTCAGTGGCAGTGGCCAAATGAGTCGAAGAAGAAAGTCAAAACGCTGAACTGACTCCCCCGGTTGCGAATGAAGGAGTCAGCTTCTGATCAGCGCCCAATGGTCATTGGAGAAACCATTGGATGGAAGTGCCCAGCAACGGAACTTCCAAAGACACGATCAGTTCTGTCGTGGGCTGCGCTCTTTCAGATGAAGCGATGGCAGCGACCAAATGAGACGGATTCCTAGATCACCATGGACTGAGCTGCAGCGGATGCTGCGACACAACGCCATTGAGGTTTAGGAGACGTTGCTCACCACCAGTCAGATAACGCTGATCTGAATCTCCCCCTGAGGAAAAAGAGGAGATTCAGTGGTGTTACCAGCGCCCAATGGTCATCACTCCATTGGATGGAGGCTGTGCTGCGCTCCAGTCAAACTATCGCCTCGGCAGGCATCTTGTGCCGTTCCAATGGGGCGAAAGCGGCGTCCAAATGATTCGCTGAAATGTTTTTACGACTGAAAACGCTGAACTGACTCCCCTGGTTGAGGAGAGGAGCCAGGCCGTCACTTGCTATGTCAACGCCGGACTGGATAAGCGTAGACACACACAGCGTCCAATGGAAATTGCCCCTCCATTGGATGGAAGATCCATGCGACTGAACTTCCGGAGATACCATCGCTCCTGCTGGGGGTTCAGTGCAGTTCAGATGAGGCAGTGGCAGTAACTAAATGAGGCACACCAATGTTGTGGCAAGCGAAGACTCTGTACAGACTCCTCCCCTGAAAAACAGGAGCCAGTGCCTCTCGTCAGTGCCCAAAGCTTGCATCAACCCATTGCGGCAAGCCATCCCAACATTCGCGTAGATGCCATCAAAGGGGCAATGCGCCTTAATGCCGATGACTTTGTGCCCTAAAGGCACAAAACTGTGGTCATCGAGATCGGAGGCGTTCATGAGAGACGACGGTCCAACCGAGCAGATCCAAGAAGCAGACTGACTCTCTGGCCCCTGCTCCAACAGTCTCATGAATCACCTGGGTTTGTCGTTTGGTTAGGTACACATCAGATACGTCACGCCATTCGACGCTCCGCTTGCACCGCCTGAGGTGCCCTAGGAGAAAACGACCCATCCTCAAGAGCAAATGGCCCCGGGGCGCCTCTAGCCAGAAGCTTCGACCCTTTCTCTCTTGAATAGTGATGGGTTGAACCATGCACAAGCGAGCGAGCTAGGCCGTCTCTTCCACCTGGGAGGGGCGGCCTCCTCTTTGCAAAGCAAAATCATTTGATATTACTTTTCAGCGAATAATTTGGCTACAATCAATTTAGTTAACCAGGCTGAAGGCTCGGATCCTATTGACCAAGTATCCGGCAAGTTTTCCTAATCGTTAGTGGAGGCTGTGCGCCTTAGAAGCATAAATAAGTCGTATAGGTGCTTTGGGTGACTTCGTTATGTCAAATAAGAACAAGGGGCATAAAGCTGATATTTACTATTAATTATACGCCTTAATTTTATGCGCTTTACCATTGTTTATGCGTCTGCAACTGGTCATACAGAAGACATCGCTGAAAGGCTGAAAGTGCTATTGCCTGGATCGGAATTAAAAGACCTTGATAGAATAGATTTTACAAAAGAGTTGGAAGAGTCTGAGGCACTCATTTGTTGTACTCCAACGTGGAATACGGGTTCTGAAACCAAGAGATCAGGTACAAAATGGGACGAGCATATTGATCATATTCCTCATTTGTCTCTAAAAGGTAAGCCTATTGCGATTGTAGGTTTAGGTGACTCTGCGGCCTTCAGCAAGTATTTTTGTGATGCAATGGAAGAGCTCTATAGATCATTCGAATCTGCAGGAGGTCGGATGATCGGCCATGTATCAGTTGAGCAATATATCTTTGATGATTCCAAAAGCGTTGTTGACGGCATGTTCTGCGGTCTCCCATTAGATGAAGATAATGAATCCGAAAAAACCGATGAGCGACTTCAGTCTTGGTCCAGGCTAATTATGCAGGAGGCGATTATATAAAAGTCTGAGGGCGCAATATATGCCATTACGAAGCTTCGTCAGCTTGTTTTGGCTTCCTCATTCTTGGTTGAACTGTTACCAAGACTTACTTTAAATTTCCCCTCTAAAAAATTAACAGGTAAGCCGCCAAAAATAGCAACAAGGGCTGGAGTTAATGCCATGCTTACAACTAATAGGCCAATTGGCTGTCTTGTTGACTCGCGAATGGCTATAATAAAAACCCCGCTGCACATAAGTGTGTAGAGAGAGAAAATGAATATAATCTTCAACGAACGCTTCATAATCTCTTGGGTTTTGTAGACAAAATACTCTTTGTAAAAGAAGGATGACTAGGTGTCTTTAGGCTCATCACATCAGCAGTCAAATAACGCTGATCTGACTCCCCACATCGTCAGAGAGGGAGTCAGTGGTGTTATCAGCGCCCAATGGTCATCACTCCATTGGATGGAGGTTCCGAGGCTCCGCAACAAGCATGGCGTTGTGGATGGATGCTGTTACGTCGTGATGAGGCAATGGCAGTAGCCAAATGATCGTTGCCTATGTTTCGATGTGGTGGAGTCAATAATCAGACAACGCTGAACTGGCTTCCCACTAAAGAAGAGAAGCCAGTTACTCTCCAGCGCCCCAATGACTGTGGATAGGCCATTGGATGGAAAGCCCTAACGGCAGAACTTCCATAAACATCATGACCTTTGCTGTAGGTTGACTACTAATCCGATGATGTAGAGGCAGTTATCAAATGAGTCTTATCAATTTTGCCAAAGATGCCTATTAATGCGTACTTTCGCTTTGGCTCTGAGGATTAGTCCCGTAAATGATGTGACATAACACCAGTACTAGGCCAACGATTGGCAGCACGAAAGGAATCATGGATCAGGATCTGGATTGGACTACATGATGAACAGCGCACAAGCAGATCGCACAGGCAAATATCACTTTTTGATGTTCAGGCGCCAGTAACGCTTAACTGACTCCCCCGCTTAGAAGAGGAGTCAGTCCCTGAACAGCGCCCAATGGTCATCACTCCATTGGATGGAAGTGCTGTAATAGAACTTCCAAAAGAATTGTCTCACTAGCCATGAGCTAAGTGCAGTACAGATGAGGTAATAGCTTCATCCAAATGCACGCCAGATATGTTGTGGAATGTCTGGCACTAATGCCCTAGAAAAAGTGAGACATCATTATTCGCTTTGACTTGTAGTCATCGAGCGTTAAAACTATTACTAGTTCTAAGACATAAGTTAATGTTTAAGTGCGATTAAATCAGACCTAGTATCGATAAAAGACCTCTGCTTAGAACTATTAATAATGCAATTGATGTGCAGGTTATCAGGTTTAGTGATACCAGCTGAAAAATGATTGGACTTTGCATTTGTTCAGGAGTTCCCTCGTTTTTTTGTTTTCCAAGGGGTTTGTCCCAATAGGCAAAGACCAGTCCTCTCTTGACCTCAAGTGTGTTGCGTGTGTTGAGCGCGCCGTATCCAAACTCACTAATTATTTCTGTTTGTTGCCGGATTTTTTTGCTCTCATTGACAAAGATTGATTGAATCCAATCGCTGTGTGTTTTGATTCCAGCGGCAATCCAGAAGATCGCGCTAACCCCAACAAGAACATTGAGAATGTCCATTAGTTTAAAATCATATCTTCGTTGGCTTCGGTTTTTTATGAAATAATTTGATAGTAATTCATGTCTGCAATGCTCCTTTTGCTGGGTTAATGTCGATCACCTTTGGTCGTCAAAACTCCGCTTAAATGCTTATCTTTTTGCACGCTGATCGTATATTTTAATGCTTTTTCTGGTAGCCTAAATTTCTGCTCATATTATGCAGAGAAGACTTGGCTTGATCAGACATATCATCTACATGTTTTCCTGTTCGGCTTTGTTGAGCTCCCCTACTTTTCTGGCTTAGTTGTTTGATTTTGTGGCATCGCTTTTGACTTGTCTTCAGGCTGCTTTTTGCTAGATATTGAAGCTTTCTCCTTGACTGGCTTTGGCTGTTCTCCCGCAGAAGCTTTTTCTTTGTTAGTGCTTGTCGTATTAATATTTTTCTCTATCTTTTGGCTTTTTGCTTCAGGGTCTTTCTGGTCAGGTGCGGGTGTTTCTTTTGTGACTGTTGTCTTTTTTTTGGGTTTAAGTTTGCTTGTATCTAAGGAGCCTTCGCCTAAAGACTTATATCCTAGAAAGATTAGACCACCCACAACTGGGATTGAGGTAAGTCCACCTATCGCAATTTCGAATTCGCTCAACGCCATGGTTCATTTTCCGTGATGATCAATCCCATCATTGAGGAGCGTTGCTAAATCGAACTTTTAAAAATTACCTAATGTGGTATCAAATGGTTTTTTTAATATGCCTTTTGTGATCGCTGTATGTCTCGATTATCTTCGTTAGAGGTGTTCATTGTTTTTACCAGTAATTTTTTGATGTCTTTAATAATGAATTATCACCTCAGATTAATTGGCCTCCCTTTTTGCCAGGGCTCGCTTGCCATTCAAGCCATCAAGTCAAAACTCCCGAGTTGACTCAATATCAGCTTCGCTTCAGCCCTGTTTAGATCTAGCGCCTGATTTGTCTTCAGAAATAATTGAAAGGTGTTATCGGCAGATATATTTTCATGCAATGAGTTGTGATCGTGACCGTTTTTTAGAATCACAGCTCAGGTCAGGTTCCATCACCGTAAGAGATTTTATAAGAGGACTACTACTCTCCGATCGTTTTTATAGGGGCTATGTCGAATGCAATGGGAACGATCGAGTAGTTGAGCAGGTCATAGGCCGTGTCCTTGGTCGTCCTGTTTATGGACAAGATGAGGTGAAATCTTGGTCTATTGTTATTGCCGAACAGGGATTTGCAGCTTTTGTTGATGGCATCCTGGAATCTCCTGAGTATTTTGAGAGATTTGGAATTGATGGAATCCCCGATCAAGTAAATCGTATTTTGCCAGGACGCTCTCAAGGAGAGATGCCTATCTATCAGCGACTTCCTCGCTATGGAGAAAGTTGGCGTGATCGACTGATTCGTGATGGATTAATGATCTCTGTAGATGCCTTCAATAAAATCAGTCGGCCAATGACGGTATCCCGTCTGATCTATGAAAAGCCTGAGGGTCGTCTTTTTAAACTCTGGTTTGTTTTCTTGTTTGTTTTAGGCGTCGGAAGTGTTTCCTTGGTTCTTTTAGTCTTCCGCCAGATGTTTACGATTTGAGTGTGATATTGATTTAAACAGAATTATGTTCATTTCGGAAAAATCAGTTGAATCAGCTTTCTCGACTAAATCAGTTAATTGCAATGGTCTACGCACTGGGCTAGAGCCATTTTTGGGTGGAGCATTGCGTGAAAAAGCAGTTTGGGTTGATGAGTCTGATTGCATTGGTTGTCGTTACTGTGCACATGTGGCGTCTAATACTTTTGTTATGGTCCCAGAAACAGGTCGCTGCCGTGCTGTACGACAAGATGGCGATTCAATAGATCGAATCCAGGAGGCGATTGATACCTGCCCTGTTGATTGTATTCATTGGGTAGACTTTGAGCATCGTGATGACAGCGTAGAGATATGAACTTTCTGAATACTTTGGCTCTTCCTTGATTGAAAAAATACGATGCTATGAATATGCTTGAGGGATGCGTTGATTGATTTTTGATCTATAAAGGTGGGAATACTTTGTCAACGCCATGCAAACCACCAACCACCCATGCGCATGTGAACCGTGTGGCTGCAGCGTTAATCCGGAAAAAGCCATCGAGAAAGAAGGCAAGATTTACTGCTCTCAGCCATGTGCTGATGGTCATGCCGGTTAATAGCAATGTTGCTCTAGTTGTAATTGCTGCTAATTATTCGCAGCAGTCACACCCCTGCAAATCATCCACTTTGCATTCTTTTAAGGGTACCACCGATACACAGCTAACTACATTTGAATCCCTAAGTACTCTTACTTGAATCCCGCCGTTCGATTCCTCTACTAATTCCAGAGCTAGGCCAACTAGCTCTTCATTATCGGCATTCTTGTAATTCAATATCACAAGACGTTGAAGTGCTTTTGAATCCAACACCTATAAAAATTCCTGGGAAGTTGATTAACGCTGAACTAACTCCCCCGTCGATGCTCATAGGCGGAGAAGTCAGCGGAACTCAGCGCCCAATGGCTGTAGTTAAACCATTGGCTGGAGGTTGTGGACGCTCCAGTGTCATTCTTGCTCTGCCTATGGATTAAGTGCTGACAATATGAAGCGTTTGCAGCGACTTAATGAGTCTCATGAATGTAGTGCACTCGTTGCCTGCAACTGTTAATACAACACTGATCTGACTCCTCCCCTTCATAAGAGGAGCCAGGCCGTTGCCTGCTGTGTCGGCGAGGGATGGCAACGCTGACACTCAGCGCCCAATGGTTATTGGAGAAACCATGGGATGGAGCTCTTGGGGACTCCGAAACCACAATCACCCCTGTCAGGGGTTCAGCCCGACACAGATGAGTCGATGGCGGTAGACAAATGAGTCGTCGAAGCCAGTCAAAACGCTGAACTGACTCCCCGACCGGAAAGAAAGGGAGTCAGCTTTTTTGGACAGCGACCAATGGTTAAAACGAAAAAACCATTGGATGGAAGCCCTAACGGCAGAACTTCCGCAGACACCATCGCAGCGGAGATAGGTGCACTGACGTTCCAAATGACGCGATGGCAGCGACCGAATGAGTCGTTATCACTGCTGTTTTTGCTGCGCCTGCTGCTGACGCTTGGTCAGCGATGCGGTGAGCTTGGCGTTGGCGGCACCAAAGGCAGCATCAAGGCCAGCCCATCCCCTACTGCCACGTTGGCGCCCAGAGCGTGCACTTCTTCTTCAGGTGCTACCCATGCAGCAGCTGGCGATTAATCCGTTCGACGAATCTCCATTGGATCCACCTCAAACAGGACTGATCCGCTCTCGCTGAGCACCCTGGTTTTCCTGCCGATCATCCTGGCGATCCTCTTTGCTTCTGCCGCAGCGACTTCCAATGTCGCTGCTGTCGTGTGGAGGTGCCATTCCAAGAAAGGGTTCAGTTCTTGTATTCGGAACTGCCCGCTTGCCATGTCCTTGAGGTGTCCAGCACTTACGACCCTTAAGAAGGAACCTCTTTTGAAAGAGAACTGGAGTTGAGGGTTGCTCCGCCTGCCTCTTTGGACTCTTGTTTTGCTCTGGTCAATTTCTCCACCAGGTTCAGAGTGTCGTTAGGAGATAGGTCGCCGTCATCGCCCCACTTGAGACAGGAAATGTCAGGTGGGCACATGAGGTCTGAGGTGCATTTTTCGCAAATTAGGGATGCTGAGATCCTTGTTGTGCCAATGCTTCCCGAAGATTCACGGAAGAAATTCTGAATTGAGTACCCATGCGATACCGAACTGGTTGGGAGTGGTTTCAACCACGCAAAATCCGTCCACCGAGGCATTGCGGAGAGATGGACCAGAACCCTGCTGCTGCCTTCAGGAAATCTCTGTTCCCCCTGAAGACACCAGGTGCTTCGGGATTCTTCCAATACCAGAGGTCAGAAGCAAACCCCACGAACAACACCCTGTTTGTCTCAGAGGGTCTTGGAATACGTCGGTGAGGATTCCAGTGCTGATCGTCCTTGAAGAGCACTGAAGTCCCATCACTCTTGTCGTGCTGGTCATGGAAGGACCACCAGACACTCCCGTATCCGTTGGATTGACCTGTCTGGAAGGTTCCCAGTGGCCTGCTTCCCTGGAGCAACTCACCCTTGAGGGAGAGAGCAGTTCTGTCAGTCAGTAGCACCTTGATTGAAGGGACCTCTTCACTGGTCAGTTCGCAGACCAATGGAAGTGGAACTGCAGCTACTGGCTGCGTTGTGAGCAGCAGGAGGAGTAGTGCTCTCATTGCTCCTCCATGACTTTCTCCACCACGGCATCCTTCACCCTGTCCTGAAAGGTTATGTCGTCTTGCTCAGTAGCAATCGCACTGGCAGTTGCTCTTAGTAGGTCTGCAGTGATCTGTCTTGCCTCTGGGTTGGTGAAGAGCAGGAACCCCAGTCCGACTCCGACAAGGATCTTCAGCACGACACTGCCTTTCGGTGATTCCCCTCTGTATCAGTCGAACCCAGGCAACGCGATCTAGGCGTTCTAGGAGTGATGTGCCGAGTGTTCGCTCGCAGTAGTAGGCAATACAAAAAGAACGTCGCTCAATGGTTTTTGAGGGAATTGAAAAATCGCTGCAAGGCTCCCGAACTTCCCCCATATTTGGTATCCGGATGGCGTACCTATCACCGTCTCGGCAGCACGGGAGAGCGACCTGTTGGCTGGCAGTCAAAGCAACCCTTGGCACGAGCGATTGTCAGGGGTAGCTTTCTGCGCTTTTCAAAAATCTGAAGAAATTTGTATCTTTTGAGACAAAGGTTTGTATACCGAAGAACGTGTTTAAACGGATACCGCATCGCTCGAGAAGAACATCGTTCTTCTCGCGGTTCCGTGGTCCCGCATCTTTGATTCGGTAACGGCTGTTAGAAGTCAGCCTCGCCGATAGAGGGGGCTGCAATCAGGACCTACAGCTAGGTGCAGACCCGCCCACCAGAGCCGATAACTCGGCGACGAATGTTGCGGCACAACGCCGTTGAGGCTTGGCAGACGATGCAGAAGACGGGCTGGAGGCGCTGCCCACCGCCTGTCAGGTGAAGTTCAACTGGATGCACTGATTGTTTGTTCGACCTAATAAGAGGGGAGTTGATCGAGGAATCCATGCCAATCGCAAATCAGCAATGCGCGTGTGAGCCCTGCGGCTGCGTTGTTTCCCCTCAAAAAGCCGTCGAGAAAGAAGGAAAAATTTATTGCTCCCAGTCATGTGCTGATGGTCATGCCGGTGATGACAAATGTTGCTCTAGTTGTGATTGCTGCTGATTAGTCGCAGCAGCCGCCTTGTTGCAGGGGGACCACTGTTACCCCGCTAACGACATTTGAATCCATAAGAACCCTTACCTGTACGCCGCCACTGGGGTCTTCAGCTAGTTCTACGGCGAGCCCAACCAGCTCGTCTCCGTTGGCTTTGGTGTAGTTCAGAAGCTCAACGCGTTGAAGTTCTTTTGGAGTTGACACAGGCGATAAGCGGTCTTGAAGGCTTTTTAACGCTGAACTGACCCCTCAGAGGAAGTAAGGAGCCAGCTTCTGATCAGCGCCCAATGGCATTGCATAACCATTGGAGGGAAGGCCCATGCGACTGAACTTCCCAAGACACCATCGCGGAGGCCAGGCGTTCAGTGCAGTTCCAATGAGGCGACAGCAGCGACCAAATGAGTCGGCGCAATGTTGTGGCAACTGAAACGCTGATCTGACTCCTCCCCTTCATAAGAGGAGCCAGGCCGTTGCTTGCTGTGTCTGCGCGGGATAGTAACGCTGACACTCAGCGCCCAATGGTTATTGGAGAAACCATTGGATGGAAGGCCCATGCGACTGAAACTTCCGAACAAAGTATGAAATGTAGGTCGGATGTTCGTGCTTTAGATGTTGCCAAGAGCTGTTTCAAATGAGCAGCGGCATTGTTGTGATGTCTTTTGAGGACTAGTCGATACCTCCAACAGAAAGCATGTGTCAGCTCTCGGATCATTGTCCAACAGCCATGGTTGGCCAAAGGGAGCCAAGTGCTGTGTTCCCACCGACGCAAATAGCTGCCACAAGCATCCCGAAGTAAAAGAGCTTGAGGTACCCAAGACGTGTCTCGGGTACCCAAACATCAATTTCCTCTTTGGGCATCACCCCATCCCGATCTGAGAAAGGATCCCTTGACCGGTGAGTAGCTCAGTGCCAAGGCCAATGATGAACCCCATCATTGCCAGGCGGCCATTCCAGGTTTCAGCGAAAGACGAGAAGCCGAACTTGCTGTCCATAGCATTGTTAAGAAGCTTAACAACCCTAGAGGTCCTCTTCTGCTTCTGTTGTGCCAAATGAATCAACCAGCTCCACAAGCTTTACCTCTGAGCCTTATGCGGTTTTGACAGCTCTTGGGAGCCTCCCGAGCGAACACGAAGTCAGGTCAGTTCACAGCCTGCGCCAGCCACTGTCTCGGGGGTTTGGAGTGCAGGTTGGAGCATGTGCCTGATTAGCTGCTCCGCGAAATTCTTTGGCGATCTGACTTTGTGGGGGCGAAACCATCTCCTGTATTGGGAGACGGTCGGCCGAAAAACGGCGCATCGGGGAACTCGAGCTGCGGGATGCGGTGGCGGCGCCTCTCAGATCTCTCAGGTGTTTTCCCAACAGTTGCGGCGGCAGCCACGGGCTCCCCTTGGTTGAGATCTTTTTGATGAAAAGGAGTTGAGACCTGAGACGCTTCGCCCGCATCGCTGTCGCTTGCTGGGGTTTGGCCCGCCTCAGGTGTGGTCCGCCGACGTTAGGCACCTGAGGGTCGCCACCGCCGTTTCTTCCCGCTTGGGCCTTGGCTCTGGTGTTTGTCCTTCTCGTACCCCAAGCGGCGCAGGATCTTGCCCACCTCGACAGCGACTTTTTGATCCAACGGCTTGAAGAAGTCGTCGGCACGACTGTGTCGCCATTCGATCGGATTGCCAGCGCAGCCAGAGAGGTAGAAGCACTCCTCGCTGGTGAAAGGGTCTGGGCGCTCCCAAGGGTCGGGAGCTTTTTCCAACCATTCGGCAATGGTGTCCTCCCAGGGGTGATCCACCTCGAAGTTGAGATTGCGCCGGTTGGATTCGGCCTGCTCCTCGAAGGTCAGCCTGTCCGATTCGCCTCGCCGGTACGCCTCAACGGCGGCCTTCCAAATTGCGTCTCGGTCCTTCAGGAGCCTTTTCAGATCAATGACGAACCCAGCGTCCGCATCGTGCGGAAGCTGGACCACCCAGAACCGAGATGAGCCCGTTTCGTCGCGCAGGAAATCAGTGCGGTTGCTTGTGCCCATGAAGACGCTCTGTCTGGGGAACTAGTCATGGGAGCTGCCGTACGGAACGCGGATGTAGTCCTTCGGGGAGGAGATGTCGTTCTTGAGCGTTCCGGCCTGCTTCTTGGAAACGATGCTGTCGAGTTCAGCGAGTTCAAAAATCCAGCAACCGTGGATCGCCATCAGGAAGTCCTTGTGGTTCTCCTGATGGGTGTCGGAGTGCCACGCAGGGCTGGCGAGAACGATGATTCCCTGGCTCTTCCCAATGTCCTGCCCGCCTTGGAAAACCAGGACGTTGCGGCGTGAGCAGCCCGGTTCAAAGATGCAGCGGACAGCGCCGATCAGCGTGGCTTTCACCATCGCGTCGCACAGCGGGTCGGTGGTGTTCCAGTAGGTGCTGGCCACGCTGTTGAGGTCGACGGCTGCGATGCCGCGATTGCTCGCCACCTTGTTCAGATAATCCGTGACCGGATGGAACGCGTTGGCCATGGCCCCTGTTTTGGCAGCGTCCTTGGCCTTGCTCTGATCGATCTTGTATCCACGCTCCGAGAGCGCGACATACAACTGGTCGATCTCGGCAACCGGAACGGCGACACCATCCAGCTCGATCTTTTTGGTGAGCAGGTTGAAGCGCCATCGCTTTTTGAGGGCTTTCTTCAGCAAGACCGAAAGGTCCCCAACCTCGAGCGCCAGCCTGATGCGCTGTTCCTTGCCATCCCTGTCGATAAAGGTGTTCCAGCCTTCAGGCAGCAGGCTGACTTTGACGATCTGTTCAGCCATTCCGCAGCCACTCCCGGAGTCGTTGATGGTTGTTGGGTTGGTGCAGGGCGAAGACCGAGAAGGTCCCGAAATGCACCTGCTGAGTTTTTGAAAAAGCCCACTGGGTGCCGGGGGCGAGCTGACCCTTTTTCAGTTCCAGCGGCGGCGCGAATGTTTGGCCGTGAAAGCAGCGCAAAGTTCTGCCGTCGCGGTGCAGCGCGCAGATGACATTCGAATTGCGATGGCATACCGGGCAATCGTCTAGCCGATGCCAATCACTGCGCCCGGTGCTCACGGTGCGGTGCTTTGGAACTGACGTTTGGTGGTTGTCGATGGCCAGCTGAAGAACGGTGTCCCACCAGAAATTGGGTGGAACTGACAACGCCTCAGGGCCGCTGCTATCAGGCCAGTAGTAGTGGCCGCCTGACGACCAGTGTTTTCCCAGCACGATCACCTGCCGTCCAGGAGAGAAAAACTGCTCGAGCTGCTCGCCCGCTCCGGTGCTCTCGTTGAAATGGAAATGTCCGGCGGTCAGCCCTTGATCAATCGCCTGGTCAACCTGCGCCGGGCTAGGAGCGAAAAGCAGCTTGAACCGTGAGAGATCTGTATCTCGCTGCACGCGCCAGGTTGAAACGCCTTCTGGGTGGAGGCCCAACTGCCGAGAACGCTCGATTGCTGATGCGCCGTCAAAGTCGACGCACCACAGCTGATCGCAGCGGACACCGCAAGCAACCACCCCGAGGTGGCTGGAAACCTCTGAGACGCTGAATCCAGGGTGAGTCGTCCACCCTGAAAGCATCGGAGCCTTCCTTGATTGACCCCAACCAACGGGTAAGAGGCAATGCTGGCGACTGGTGGGCTCAAGCCATTTCAAAACGGTGGGGTCGATCATGGCCAACTCCGCTCTGGGCCACGGATTGGGCCACACCAACCCCTCAAGGCCATATCAACGTCAGTCTCTGAAAGGTGTTTGGGTTGTTTGCACGACTGCCTGAATGGCAGTGGGTCACCTAAATTGGGCTCATCCTTGGCAGGGAGTGAGCGCCACGGCACACCAAAGCCTGAAAGTGAGTTATTGGCGCGCCAAACCATGACAACGCCCTGCCTGTGGTGCGTACTGGCCAGAAGCCTGGACACCCCGAGCATTTTTGTTTATATGTTCAAAACTAGTTGGCGAAACAATGTCATTAATTGATCGGGTAAAAAGTCCTGGAGAAATTTATGTGTTGCTTGTTACTTTTATTTTTACCGAGCAATTTGACAGAAATTTAGACCTGGAAGCAGTCGAAGAAGGCGCAATTAGAAATTTTCTTGAAATATCTCATTCATTTCTAGATGCACTCACAAATCATATGCAGCCAATAGGGGCTGCATTTTTTGTGTATACATTTATCTTGATTGCCCTAAGATTGTTGGGGAATAAATCACGAAGATTGATTGATATGCTTGCAATTTTTCTTACCTCCTGCTGGATCGTTGAACTTGTTATTATTAATCTACTTCTAATTGCTCCTATCAAAAGCCCCGTTCTTTTAATTATTGAGCTTTTGCTCTTCATTCCAATAATCTTGATTTGCTTTTCGTGGTGGTATTGGAGAATAAACCATGGACGATCTAGTAAAAATTTGTCGCCTGCAATTGCAGTAACCGACGGGCCAGGGGCTCTTGAATATTTTTTCTTCGCCGCAGAGGTTTGCTTTGACTACTCTCAGGATTCATGTAAAACTTCTATTGCAAAAATGGTACGACTTCTAAACGGATTTGTGGTGCTTGATATTTTTGGATTGACTCTTTCAAGAGCAGTAGATTTAGCCGTAAGATGACTTAAAGGTACTTGTTGGTTCCAGCCGTACGGGCCACCTGAAGGCGCGTTGTATCGATAAACACCAATTGGGATGACCGGAAGGATTAAATATGTCAAAATGATTTAATTTAACCTAAAAGTGGATAAGCCCAAGCAGAGCAACATCAAGCTCTCAAGCAGCAATCAACAGAGTGTGAATTGCCATCCAGATCACATTACTAAAGAGCAACAGGCCGCGACTCTAATCGTTCAAAAGAAATATCAAGAAGCAGAAGAGATTTACAAAGATATGATTGCCAATGGCACAAACAATCACATCGTCTATGGAAACCTGGCAGCAATCTGCTTAATGGAAGGAAGATACACAGAACTCGTAAGACTTCTCAAGAAGGCCCTGCTTCTTGAGCCAAGCTATCCAGAAGCTCACTACAACATTGGCCTTGCTCTGCATCAGCAGGGCAAACTTAGAGAAGCAACAACATCATACCAAGATGCACTTAAACTCAGGCCAAACTTTCCAGATGCCCACTATAATCTTGGCTGCACACTACATGCTCAAGGCAACCTAAAAGAAGCAATTAACTCATACAACAACGCTATAAGGCTCAAGCCAAATTTTGCAGAGGCTTACAACAATCTTGGCAATACGTACCAACAGCTGGGTGATCTAGAGAAAGCAATAACGAGCTTCAAAAATGCACTTAAACTCAACCGGCATAACGCAAGTGCTCATCAAAATCTTGGCTATCTCCTTCATAGTCAAGGAGATAAAGAAGCAGCAATCAAATCCTACAATACTGCTCTCAAAATTGATCACAAGAACGCAGATGCACATTATAATTTGGGTTGCGCTCTCCAGGATCACGGTGAGCTAGAAAAGGCGATTAATTCCTACAAGACCGTTATACAGCTGAACCCCGAATCCCCAGATGTCCATAAGAACCTCTCAATGGTAGAACTTCTTTTAGGCAACTACGATGCAGGACTCGAAAGATATGAATACAGGTTGCAATGCAAATCAGATGCAAGATGTCTCCACGCAAGACCAAAATGCCAGCAATGGAAGCAAAAGATAATTCCAAATGATATCCAATTAGTAGTAATCAGCGAAGGCGGCCTCGGAGACACACTTCATTTCATGCGCTACATCAAGATATTGAGAAATAGAGGAGCAAAAGTTTCACTTTGTGCTCAATCAGAACTGCACAGTCTGATACGAGAATCGAGCATTCATTCCTCACCACTGACACCGGAACAGGCAAATCAAGTTTCTGGGGGCTATTGGATAGCCCTCCCATCAGTTCTCCGGCTTCTAGGGATTAAACCTGACAACCCAGTGACTACTGGACCCTACATTAAAGCAAAATCAGATCTCCAAAAGAAGTGGTCCAACATTCTTGCTGTTGAAAGGAAACCCATCATCGGCATCCATTGGCAGGGAGAACCCTCACATGAAACATACACTTCAAGAGGACGCTCTTTACCACTCGAGACTTTCGCTCCGATCGCCAACAAAACAAATTCCAGACTTCTCTCGCTGCAAAAGGGATCTGGGAGTGAGCAGCTCGAATTCTGCAGCTTCAGAGAGCACTTTGTTAACTGTCAAGATCAGATCTCCAAAACCTTTGATTTCCTGGAGACAGCAGCACACATTGCAAACTGTGATCTGATTATTACAAACGATACTTCATTGGCCCATCTCGCAGGCGGAATGGGGAAAACAACATGGCTGCTACTAAAAAAAGTCCCCGAATGGCGCTGGGGATTAGAAGGCAATACCTCCTTTTGGTATCCCACAATGCGCCTATTCCGGCAGAAACAGGAGGGAAATTGGAAAGACGTTATGGAACGGGTGACAGAGGCACTACAGGAGTATTTAGACCACATAAGTGAATAATCAGACACACGGATATAAACGTTGAGCGAGAGAAAAATAAGATCTCGGAAAGGTTTTCATTCGCTCTTCAACATCAAGAATCAGAACTACTCGTGCTGCTGCAAGCCCAGAAACACTCTGAAAAGATGAGACTTCCACTGCCCCAGCAGTCTTGGTTCTTTGGAGTACTGCGTAGCCGTAACGTCGACGGATCATAAAACCACTAATGGTTCCAATACAAACTCCAATTAGTTAAGGCGCGCTGGTCCTCTAACTCATCACAAAAGAAGGGTACAAGTTGTCATTTTTAAAATGAGCAACATGTAGATAACCTCTAGTTAAATGCATCAGGCTTATAAGAGAAATAAGCAAGCCATTTACAGACATAGTTATAACCTGCCTCAAAACACACACCTTAAGCAATTTATCCGCAATTAACGATCTTCGCGGATTAACGGTTGAAACACATCATGATGACTCCTAAATTGACTTGACAACCAATCAATAGGAAGAGCTCCTGCAGGCAAGCCTCTTTTCCTCCTCTTACCGTGGCAGACTTTCTTGTCAACAACCCGAATGCCAGCGAGAGGGCACAGATTCATAAAGGTTCCGAAATAGTCCGCGGCGTCATTGTTGTTGTCAACGATGAAGAAAGCATTGATTCAATCATCTCAGAGGTCAATAATTTAGGTGGAATTTTACACAATAAATTACGCGGCATTGTTAATGGATTTACGGCATATTTAACGAATTCAGCAATCAAGAAACTCATTCTATCCTCCAAGGTTAACTATATTGAAGATAACCATATATTCCAAAAGCAATCAGCAACATTCAGGACGATTAATTACCCCAGAACCTATAACTTAAGCTCAACTGATGATGGATCGTCGGCGAGTCTGAGTCTTGGTTTTACACTCGATTGGTTCGGAACACAATACACAAATATCTATGTCAATACCAATGGAGGTATGGTTCTTGATGATGGCAAGGGAGATTTTACAGAACATATAAACTTCGATCTACGAACAGCTAGCAGACCCTACATCCTGCCGCTATATACGGATCTTAATCCAGCGGCTAATGGCACCGTCGAGTTTGGTACCGGCACCATCTCCGATGGTTCAACAAAAAATGTGTTCTGGGCCGAGTGGGTAGGCGTCGCCGAATATGGCAACAATTCTGCTCGCCAAGAATTTCAGGCGCTCATCATTGAAGAATCAGATGGTGCAACCGTTGAGTTCCGCTATGTCGATCTTACTAATGCCGGATCAACAACAAATAGTGTGTTTGAAGTCGGTTTTTCTGACCCTTTAGATAGTAACAATACTGTTCGTATTCCTGATCAGAATGGCGATCCTTCAGCTAGTGAACTTCTCTCAGGAAAAACCGGAGGTTCAACAGGGGTCTGGAGTTACTCCGTTGCTGACTCCGGAAGTCCGAGTCCGGCCCCAACTCCAACCCCAACGCCGACTCCAGCAGCGCGCAATTCCCTCCCCGTAGGACCGGTTTGGAATTTAGATCGCCTGGATCAAAGAACCCTTCCACTCGACAACAGCGCACTTAGCCACGATGGTGGGGGTGCCGGCGTAACCATTTATGTCGTCGATAGTGGTATTCGAACAACCCACCAAGAGTTTGCCGGCCGCGTCGTTGCAGGCTACGACTTTGTCGATGATGACAGCAATCCAAATGATTGTGATGGACATGGAACCCACATCGCGGGAATTGCAGCCGGAACAAGTGGTGTTGCACCTTTAGCCAATATCTCTGCTGTACGTGTTCTTAATTGCTACGGATCTGGCTTTACCTCCGATGTCATCGATGGCTTGAACTGGGTTCGCACCAACCACAGCAGCGGAGATGCTGTGGTGCTCCTGGCATCCAAGAGTGCTTCGCCTTCCAAAAGCGTTGCTGATGCCGTCACTTCACTGACATCGGCAGGAATCACTGTCGTACTAGCGGCTGGTAATGATAATCAAGACACTGCGAATTCCTTAGCCGCACTAGCACCATCTGCTATCGCAGTTGGATCCACCAATGAATCAGATAGCCGTTCTAGTTTTTCAAACTATGGCTCAGACATTGACATCTTTGCCCCAGGTCAAGGAGCGCTAAGCGCCTGGTTTAACGGCGACAATCAATACAACACACTCAACGGCACCTCCCAAGCAGCGGCGCACGTTGCTGGCGCAGCCGCTTTGTATTTATCCAACAATCCTGGCTCCACACCAGCTCAGGTTTCCAATGCCCTGATTTCTCATGCAACCACCGATGTCATTACGGATGCAGGCACGGGCTCGGCCAATCGGCTGCTTTATCTCGGTCGACCCACCATCTCCATCACCGATGATGATGTCGACGACTCCTTAAGCGCTGGCGATACATCAACACTCACCTTCACCCTTTCTGGTTCTTCTACTGATTTCATCGAATCTGATGTTTCTGTCTCTGGTGGCGCCCTCTCCAACTGGAACGCCATTTCCTCCAGCTCTTACACCGCCACTTTTACCCCAACCGACAACAGCACCACCGATGGTGTGATTTCTGTTGCCACAGGTGTCTTTTCGAATTCCTTTGGCAACAAAAATGCCGATGGCAGCGATAGCAACAACTCAGTGACTTTCTCAATCAATACGACAAATAATGCGACGAATCAATCATCAGGAGCGCCCTGCTTTGCTTCCGGTTCTTGCATTCTTCTTGCAAATGGTGCCGAGCAATTAGTTCAGAATCTTAGGCAAGGAGACAAGGTTATAACGCATTCAGGGATTAGAGAAATTCTTTGGATAGGAAGAAAGCATTTCAGTCAAAGGCAATTAAAATCAAATAGACGAAATTCTCCAATTGCTTTTCTTCGAAGTTCACTAGAAGATAATATCCCAGCCAAAACCCTTTACGTATCCGAAGGTCACTATTTTTATATAAACGGGAAGCTTATAGCTGCTGGATGCCTGGTCAATGGAATAAATATATTCAGAGTCAATCCAAATATGCTTAAGGATGGAGTCTGCTATTGGCATATTGACCTTGGAGAAGAGCAGCTTGTTAGATCAAATTCATGCTGGAGTGGATCATACTACTGCTGGTTTAACAGAAGAGGATTTAGCAATTACTTGGATTACGACGGGGATCCAGACCAATGTACAAAAAAGCTAGATCTGCCGAGATTCACATCTATTTATGACATCAAAGGTGATTACAAGTATTTACTCAAGCGAGCCATAAGATTTGGCGAAAGGTCAGTTTACACTCAAAAACAGCAAGAGGCGATGGTTTGATCGCAGTAATGAATAACCACGTGTGGAGCTACTGGGACGACATCATTCCTCATCTGCAGACTAAGTGAGTCATTAAAGAGTTGATCCGATTAGGAGCTTGGAGAGCCCTTTGGGGTCAGGAAGGATCGTTGAGGTCTTGGTGACCTTGAAGTTGATCAGCTCGTTCCTGGCCGTGAGGTCTACGATGGTGGCCTGCATTCGCCAGCTCGATCACATGACCGGCACTGGGTACAACTCACATCACAGAAATGGAAATCGAAGGCGCTTACGCTGATCGAGCGCAACACTGGCAGGCGCCAAGAGCTACTTGGCGCGATCGCGAAGACTTATCAGATACTCTTTTGGGCATGGCTAACCAAGTTCCTATTAATTGAAGAAGTTCCGCATATCGAGAAATTTGCACATACATCTTGAATTGAAGCGTAAAAGCTCAAATCATCCGTAGCAAAACATTGGAATATCGTATTTCGACAAATCTTTAATCCAATGACCTTTGACAATGCTTGATTCGCAATTGTGTTCGCCATACGGCGTCGATATCTTAATTGGTTTGTCATTCCGCTGGGTTGCGGTTCGCCTGAGCCAGGCATCGTCATTTGCCTTCTTGTTGAGATGGCTTGTAATCAGTCCAAAGGTTTGATGCAGGCAGAAAAGAGATTGCCTTTGCGATAGAGTTTTTGGGCAGCAAACGAGAAAATTGTCTCCTGGCAGCAAGGCAAGGATCTGCATGCCTAGACTAGATAGTTCTTCAATGATTACAGGATTGCAGGTCTCGATTTGCATTATGAAAGGCGCTCTTGCCTGAATTAATAGGGCGCATAGTTCAGCGGCTGTAGTTTTTTCAGAACCATCAATATCCATTTTGATAAATCCTGGCTTGGTTTCTGGCTCTATGTTTTGTTTCTCTTCCTCGATCCAGTCATAAATAGAGCTTGTTTTTACGTTGGGGATCTTGAATGTATTTTCGGGATTGGTTGTAATGCAATCGCGGAGCTTATCGTGATCACCTCTGTATTCTTTGGATATAAGTGTGTGAGCGTCTCCAGCATTTTTTTCAACCAAAAACCCATGAATTGAATTAAAATTCTTGTGATTAGAAATATTCATTCTGGCAACTTCTATGTTCTCTTTGCTTGCATCAATGCTCAGCGTATTGCCGTAGTTGCCTGTAAGCATCTTTGCGTAAGTATATGTCCCTACGTGGCATCCTATGTCAACCATGTATGAGCATTCCCTTAGAATTGGGGAAATCATCATTAGCAAATGATCTTCGTAAATGCATTTATTGTTGATGATCCAATCGCAAACAGTATCGCGTCCTTTCTCGTATACATAAAAATACTTCCCATGTGAGTTGGTGAAGTACGTTTCGCTTGATAGGTGGATTTTTTGTCTGTTTGCATGTTCCATTCTATGTGATTGATCGGTTTGACTTGAAGAGATAATAGCCTGCATTCATACCCGCCCTTCCCAAATTTTTTGCAGTATCTCTCTGCTCCGCTCGTCCAAGCCGATGATTCCTATGCAGATTTCGTGAGATAACCCCATTGGGCTGTGCGAAAATTTTGCTCCCGACGGCACCACAAACTTTGATGCCTACCTCAATGGCATCAACACGGGTGCCGACACCGAAATCACCGGCAGCTCCGAAGTGTTCCGCTTCTGAATCCTTCTGGAATCTCTTCTTAGAGGGCATGGTCAGGGAGCTTCGATAGTCAGGCGAGTTGGATCAACCCAGTTTTTACTGGGTTGATGCCATCAACTAGCACTTGAGTTGCTCGAACTGCTTCGAGATGCTGCTGTGTGTTGACGATCGAGTGACGCACCCTTTTTGGGGTTCGGAGTACATCTTGGAGCACATGTCGGAACAAGTGTTCCGAGAAACTCATTCCTGGACTGGCCTTGCGGGGGCTAAACCATCTCCCGGAATGGGAGATGGTCAGGCCGGTCGGGGTCCCCAATGGGGGCGTGTACGACGAAGCCACTCCAACGAATACGTCTCGGAATGGTTCAAACCGGTTATGCCCCCCCGGAGTGTTGAGGGGCATCGCTCCCATCAGACGATCAGCTGTAGGCCTTGGCAATCAGGGGGCCAGCTTGCTCATCTGACAGCACCGGGGTGACCTCCCAGTCGAGGCACTCGGCCCACTCAGCGGCATGCTCGTAACAGGCATCGGCGTTGTCTGCCTCCACGAGAATCCAGCCCTCAACGGAGCCCGGTGCGTGCCAACGCTTCCAGGACTTGCACTCGGGGAAAGGCGCACCCGTTGCCAGGAACTTCTTAGCAGCAATTTCGTGGTAGCCGGTCTTGAACGACCAGTGCATCAAAAAGGTCATGGAAGGTGTTAAAGCCAACGAACATTCCCACAGGCCAAACAGCTTGTCTGTGAGGGCAAACACGGCGGGATAGATCGCTGCAAGCCCTTCCCTCAATCGTCGTCAGCAATCGTCTTGCATCCAGCGTTATGCGCGGTTAGATGGGAGCCATGCAGCCAGATGGCGGAATGCCGGAGCTTCTCAAGCGTCAGATTGACCGCCTGGAAACCGCCATTGACCTCTCGACGGACTGGCTTGAAATCCAATATCTGATGGTTGAGCTCGATCAGCTCAAGGCTTTGTATGAGGAGGAGGAATCAGAGGCTGCATAAGCGGGTTTTGACCTCAGCCTCAGAGCACAACCAATCGAGCTCAGCAACACGTCAGGCCAGCTTGTTCGGCGTTCTTGATCCAACACTGCCAGCGTGGGGAATCACTGACGTTCCATGGCATGAATAACGAGCAGCAGGCGGAACTCGAGCGCCTCGAACGTGTGCTTGCGGTGGCCAAGCGGAACGGGAACGAGCTGTTCATTCAGAACATTGAACGGGAGATCGCTGCCGTTCAGCGGGGTGAACACTCCCCCCTCATCGAGGAATACCTCACAGCGGAAGAGCGGGCATCAAGGGGCGTCGACAACCAGCCCGAGGCTTGAAACCAACTGAAAGGCACGCCATCCCAACAATCGATCGTTCAGGCCCTCAAGGCAATGCGCCTTAATGCTGATGACTTTGTGCCCGGAAGGCACAAAACTATGGGCATCGAGATCGGAGGAGCCCATGACGGACGACACTCCACCCCAGCAGACCGAAGAAGCAGACTGACTTTCTGGCCCCTGCTCCAACAGTCTCAACAATGACCTGGGTTGGTCCTTTGGTGGGCACGCAATGGTCCGCCACGCCAATCGACGCTCCACTTGCACCGTTTCAGGTGCCCTCGGAGAAAACGACCCAACACCTCGAGCCCATGGCCCCAGGGCGCCTCGAGCCAGACGCTTCGACCCTTTCTTTCCCTAGCTGAAGTGATGGGTTGAACGATGCACAAACGAGCGAGTTAGGCCGTCTTTCCACCGGGAAGGGCGGCCTTCCTCTTTGGCTGATCGCCCATGAAACAGGAGCCACCCGATCTCATCTGGGACTCACGTTTAAATAGTTAAGGGAAGAGCCATTCCGGTAAGCATCAAGCGTCTGCATCCTCCACATCGGCCCCAGAACCAACACCTTCAGCCACAGGATCCTGCCCAGGCCGCCAGCCACTCTCCCAGATTTCACGCGTCTTAAGATTCAACTCATCGCGCGAAAGTCCCCATAGCGTGAGACATTTCTGCAGATCATCACGAATATCTTCAGCGCCAGGAAAATCCGCATATCGCGAAAATAACGCCGCAATCGTTGTCAACTGCTGCGGGCCTGGTTCGCCTTCATAACCCAACACAGCATCGATCTGGTCGCGATCAATGGCGTAAAGCGGATGGGTTTGCTGCGTGTCGTCGGTCATTCACCGATCATGCCTGAACAGGGGGAGCAGAGCAGCAGATCAGTCGAGGTCCCAGCACTCAGAACCACGACTGGTGAGCAGGCAGACAACGTGCTTTTCCTCGCTGATCAGGCGATACGTGTGCCCATCAGCATCACTACGGGCACGGGCATGCCAGAAGGCATTGTCTTTGGAAGCGTGTTCGGCACGATTGGACCAACCATCAACTGTTAGCTCTTGAACAGCAAACATGCGCCTGACTCGAACTGAACAAAGGCTCGAGGAGCACGCACGTTCTGTGCAGGATCAACAGAAACTCGTTGGGATCGCTTGATCAGCTGTTGTAATCAGCGCAAAGCCGAGATTTTGTCAACACTGGAACCAACTTCCTCAATGGAAAGACGCTCAGCTGAGGCGTCATTTTGAAGACGAAAGAGAAAGCCATTCACCCAAGCTGTCTCTTTATTGTTGACCTCATGGCCACGGTCAACGAATCCGGGCTGCTGCTGGAACAGATGCAGGAGAATGGTCAGAACGTCCTGCGGCGAAAGATTTTCTGGGTCGATCGATGGCAGTTGATCCCTTACATCCAGATACGACATTGACCCGGTGGTCGCAACATCAAAGGCCACTATCGACTTGCACGCACGATAAGTCCATCCAAACAAAAAGCCCCACCGAAGTGGGGCTTCATCCCTTGAATGAAACAGGGATCAGAGCCAATTGGCACGCATGGCCTCGTAGGTCACTCCTCGGTATTTCAACTGAGTTGGAGCAACCTTCTCTTTCGCCAGCTTGACGGGAGAGAGATGTGCAGAGGTGTAGTCGCCGGATTCAGATCCGCGAGCCAGGGCCTTTTTGGAGCTGTTGCGGAGCTGCACGCGCAGCTCACGCTCCTTCAGAAGCTGAAGAGCATTCATGGTGTTCCTCGTAGAAAGCTCAGGCCCCGTTCCATGCCCTGAGTCGAACTGCGCTTCGCTATGTAGCGAAGTGAACGTTTGTAGCAGTTGCTACACAATAAATATAGGGCACCCAAGCTGAGTTGCGCTGTTCATCCCGTTACAGCCAGAGGCAATTAAATCAAGTTCAACCGCAAAAGCTGCGCCAATGCGAGCGAATTGTGGTCGTCTTCGTTGGTCGTTCTCAATTCAAGGTTGAAAAAGAGCGCTGATTGCTCCTGAACAAAAGGGCCTGCATGCCACGTTCCCGGATGCAGCTTGAAGGCTTCTCCGGCCTGAAACTTGATCAGAGCGATCGAGGAAGCGGGGGGCGGACAACCGGAATCCGTGGAAGGGGCCATGGCCAGCCACCAGGGCTGGGCATCGGCAGACCCCAGACACTGACTCACGCGATGGTGCCGCGTCATCGACTTGAGCACAGGAGGCCGTCGGCGAATCCGCATCACGTAAAAGCGCGGTTGACCGTCTGCAGCGAAATACAGATCTGCGTCCGCTGAACCGAACAAGGCAGGATCACTCTGCGGACGCAACAAGGTGCCACAGCGCTCCAGCCAAGGCGAGTCCGATGCAATCGGCGTCAGGCTCTGGGTTTCCTCATGAGTCATCCCGTCAGGATATGAAAACCAGCCCATGCACCCGTGCAACAAATGGTGCCTTGGGCCACTGACGGCCAGGTCGGAACTCCCTATCACCTGACAAAGGTGAACCGATCATGCTGACCACATCGACACGCTTGAAACTGCAAAACATTTGCAGCCGCCTGGCGCAGGGTGAGTTCGTGTCACTCCAGGAACGCGTCTACCTTCAAAAATTTGCCGAACGCGATCGCAGCGTGAGCACGTGGGTGAGCAGAGCGCAACGTTTTCAACGGGAAGGCACACAACAAGGCCTCGACGGCTTGATGGCCGATCTCGACCTGGGGCGACGTCATCCAGACGACCCTGAACATCCAGAAGATGATCTCGGCGACTGGTTCAGCAATGCTTCGCCGTGGCTGCGTCGCGACTGACGCGCCTCAGCTGGGATCGTCGAGGGGGCCGAAATGGCTGACGGCAACCGCCTGCAACGTCTTCAACGATTCCAGAACAGCCAGGCGTTGCTGAGCCTGAGCAAGCATCGGCTTGCCATGGGGGACGCATGATTCGATCAGAGATGCCGCCTCAGAGGCTTCAGCCTTCACCCAGCCCGTGCATCGCTCAAGGCGGGTGGTGAGATCACCATCACGCAATGCGCCCGAGTAGTTCGGCCCCGCGAAAACCTCGAGAAGTGTCGCCAGCGCATCCCTGGCCTGCTCCCGGTTCACCGTCATAGGGCTTGTGGAATACGGGACCACACTGGCAGCCCAGGCACAAAAAAGCCGCCTCATATGGGCGGCCGGGTGATGGGGATATCCACAGCCTACCCGAACGAACCAGTGATTGCAGGCCTTTTGAAGAAATGGCGACAACACAGGCTGCCAAAGTTTTCCACCTTCCTGTGGATAAGCTGCCGCCAAACGGTATTTTGTGAAATTCAATCCACCACATCTGGTGGATCAGCTGCACAAACTTGACGAGAAGCACTACACTTATTGAAAAGCCGGGTGATGGGGATTACTTGGCTTATTCCTCCGTTTAACGGAGGTTTTTTTATGCCTTTTTCCATGACAAGTCAGCTCTGTCTGCAGAGCTCACATGGCCAAGGAGCATGTCCATGCAGAAGAGGCAAGCCACATCTGCACAACTTTGTTCACGGATCTGACTCATCTCAGTGAACTGGAGAAACTGCTTCAGGTCTGATGACCCAGGCCAGTGAAATCCAACCAACAACTTTTTCAGGCAAGACTGAGATCCACGCCATAGGCTCTGTGCAGCAACACAAGATCTCGACCAGATGCGTGCCCTGAACGGATTGCTGCTGCTCGCGATTGCTCTGAGCGTGCTCCCGTCTTCAGCAGGCGCTCTTGAGCTGGGTCCTTGTGAACCGGCCGAAGCGGTGAAAATTATCGACACCAGCCTGGGACAAGGAAAAACGCTTCAGCAAGCCATGCAGATGATGATCAAAGCGAAAGTATTCGACGGATCCAAGGCGTGCATCACCTTCATCCGCGAGACCTCGATGAGCATGCGCGATTCATACCCAAAAGCCTTTAAATCGCTTTGGTTGAACTAGGCATCCTTCGGGTCCTGATGATGTCGGTTTGGCGGAGAACCGGGCATTAAGCCAACGGCCTACGAGCAAACCCGACATCATCGAGTCAGGATCTCGACCCATCATGCAAACCCCACGACGGATCAACGATCCCGCCAATAGCCTCGCCGTGGTGGTTGCCGTCGTTCTCAGCGCGCTGCTGTTGTTGGGGCAGGCTCTGTTCATCGTTCCGGCCGGCAAGGTTGCCGTGGTCACCACCTTGGGCAAGGTGAGCGGAGGATCGAGACTCCCGGGCCTCAATCTCAAGGTGCCGTTCATTCAATCGGTGTATCCCTTTGATGTGCGCACCCAGGTCAAACCGGAGGAATTTGCCACCCTCACCAAAGACCTCCAGGTGATCGAAGCCACCGCAACCGTGAAATATGCCGTTCGCCCCAACGAAGCCGGACGGATCTACAGAACGATCGCCGGCAACGATCGCGAGATCTACCCCCGCATCATTCAGCCGTCATTGCTGAAAGCCCTGAAATCGGTCTTCTCCCAATACGAGCTCGTCACCATTGCCACCGAATGGAACGACATCTCCGCCCTGGTGGAGCGCACGGTCGCCGAAGAGCTCGACAAATTTGATTACGTGGAAGTGCGCGGTCTCGACCTCACAGGCCTGCAGATCGCCGAGGAATATCGCGCTGCCATTGAACAGAAACAGATCGCAGAACAGCAACTGCTACGCGCCCAGACCGAAGTGAAGATCGCTGAGCAGGAAGCCCTGCGCTACGACACCCTCAACCGCAGCCTCGACGATCAGGTGCTCTACAAGCTTTTCCTCGACAAATGGGATGGGCAAACGGAGGTGGTACCGGCCCTTCCGGGCAGCAACGCCAGCACACCTCCAGTAATTGTGGGGCGACGCAGCTAAACCAACGCCAGCCGTGGTTGTTGATCAACAATCGCTTCTCGAAGACAAAGATCGTCTCGAAGAACTGCGCCGCAGTTACGACGGCGAAGCACGACTGAACGAGTCCTTCATCGTTCTGACGGTTGGCGCCAGCCTGGGTTTGGTCGCCGACAACAATGCTGTGATCATTGGTGCCATGGTTGTGGCGCCGTGGATCCTGCCGCTGCGGGTGGCGGTGTTCGCGATTCTGATCGGGCAGGCCAGGCTGTTGTCACGATCACTGATCACCCTTGTCGCCGGAGCAGGGATCAACTTGATCCTGTCTATGGGATTGGGCCTAATCGCACGCAGTCAGGGCTTGCTTGTGGTGGAGGCCTTGCCAGAACAGATCGTCGCCCGGCTTGAGCCCAACACATTTGATCTGGGAATCGCCCTGGCGGCAGATGCCATCGCGACCTACGCCAAGGTCAACCCCGATGCCAGCAACTGACGGCACCGGCGGGCAGCAAGAACAGAATGGCCGTCAA
>NZ_UCNM01000004.1:0-1100 GCF_900473975.1 Synechococcus sp. N26
AGATCCCGAATTCGAGACCTTCTACACAAAGAACATCCTTCTGAATGAAGGTCTGCGTGCCTGGATGGCACCGGCTGACCAGCCGCACGAAAACTTCGTCTTCCCTGAAGAGGTTCTGCCCCGCGGCAACGCCCTCTGATCTCAAGGCCGATTGTTCCTTCAACCGCCCATCCGGGCGGTTTTTTTTTGGTTCAGTTGCTGTCTGAATCAGGTCCCAGACGCAAGGTGAGATCGAGGCTGTTGCGTTGATCGAGCAGCGCTCGCAGTAGTGCATCGATGAGAAGAATGATGCCAACCAGCTCCAGCGCTTCCTCCAGGCCAGTGATGGCGCCGTACCAGGGGCTATGCAGTCGGATCAGATTCGATCGAACGGCAAAGCTGCCGATCATCTCCATTCCGATGGCACCGCCGATGTAGACGGCCCCTGCTCGCAGCAACCGTGATGCCGTTGCTCGGGAGATTGAGCCGAGGAAGCGGCGAAAGCGCCACAGCACGATGAGGGCGAGGACGGCGTAGGGCACCACCCAGGTGGATGCCAGAGCTGGGTGCACCTGGTGCCTGAGCCCTGGAATGATCAGGATCTCGTGGATCTGAAGGGCTTCGTCGAGTGCGAGAAAGATGAAAATCTTCGAGAGCAAACGCCAGTCTTTGGTCGCGATGCGATCGCTGCTCTGCCCCAGTCGTTGCATCAACAGGGCCGCCATCAGCAACAGTGCGCTGCTGAACAGGGTGGGCAAGTTGAGCTCCCGGTCCATGTTGAGGCTGTCGAGCCAATGTTTCTTCGCCCCAAAGCCATAAATGCCCACTTGCACGACGCTGTGGGCAACCAATAGTCCTCCGGTGACGGCAGTCAGCAGCTTTCGGATCGATCTTGGCGTCAGTGGAATGATCCCGATCTGGTTTGGATTTCCTGTAGTGGGTTTTTTAATCACGGTTCGCTTGTGGGGTGGATGAACTCCGGCCTCATACTTTGTTCCTAAACCTTTGCTTAACCTGTGCTTCTAGCAAGGTGCTGCATTGGGCTATGACCTGCAAGGGGGTTACACCTCCTTCGGTGTGGCTGCGATCTTCCGCTTCCTTCTCTTCCTCCAGGGCTTCCA
>NZ_UCNM01000008.1:0-8325 GCF_900473975.1 Synechococcus sp. N26
GCAGGAGCCACCAGCAGTTGCTGGAAAAGCTTCATTTGATTCCTCACACAGGAAATTGGCGCTACTACGCCAATCCGGATTTTGAGGGCTTGCCACTCGTTATCCAATGCAGCTTGTGCCGGTACTTACATCGACATGTATCGACAGATACTCGCTGGATCTCAGCGAATTCACTCTGAATAAACGATGCCCCCGTCCGGCAGGCCGAACGGGGGCTCTCGCCGGGTCCACTTTTGCCGCGGAACCGGATGATCAGTCAGAAGGCGCCGTTCAGCCGGCGTTCTCCGCAATCAACAGACCCTGGATCAAACAACTGGAAATCATGGACACCTCCTCCTGAAGGATTGTGAATGCCGGCAACGCCTTCGGAGTTGTGCTGACCTCCCGAAGGAAGCTTTCACCTCTCCACGCCGCTGCATCCTGAACACCAGGACCATACTCAGTTTTTGATGTGATTAGGAGCCCCATGCGCGCCGGCTCAGCTCCTGACCCAGCACCTTGGATCGCATTGGCAGGGCTCGGCCTAGCCGCTGCCGTACTGGCCCTGATCGGGCTCGGAGACCTCCCGCTGCGGGACTTCGATGAAGCCACAGTGGCCCAGGTGGCCCTGGAACTTCGCCACGGGCTTGGAGAAGCTCCGTTGCTGCTCACCCTCTGGGACAAGCCTTATCTCAACAAGGCTCCTGGTCTGCACAGCCTGATCGCCCTTGTAATCAGCACAACAACCCAACCCGATCAGCTCCCCTCGGAATGGACGGTCCGCGTGGCGCCGGCAGTGCTGTCGTGCCTGGTGGTGCCACTGGGGGGCTGGCTGCAATGGGTGCTGCGCCCTGGGGATCGTTCCAGCACCCTCGCCACCAGCGTAATTCTGCTCACGCTGCTGCCAGTGGCCCGGCACGGACGCCTGGCCATGCTGGATGGCACTCAGCTAACGGCAATGGCTGTGCTTTGGCTGGCCCTGCTGCAGCTCACCCGCAGCCGAACGAGCGCACTCTGGGGGGCCATCGCCGGCCTAATGGCCAGCGCCATGCTGTTGCTCAAAGCCCCGCTGCTGGTGCCCGCGGTGGTGGCTGGCGGCTTAGCGCTGGCCTGGGGCAGGGAATGGAAACGCTGGAACAACCACGCATCAGCCCTCAGCGGAATGCTGCTGGGCCTGACCCCAGGGGTCGGCTGGCATCTCTGGCATGCCTACATCAGAGGGAGCCAGGCGCTTTGGCTCTGGGGCGGCGATGGTGCCGGGCGGGTTCTTCTGGATGCCGGCGAAGGCAGTGATCTGGGCTGGCGGGTCCCGGTGATCGAAGTGCTGGAGGGGGGCTGGCCATGGCTGCCACTGCTGCCCTTCGCCCTGATCTGGGCCTGGCGTTGGCGTCAGAGCCGCTGGGGCCGCTGGTCTCTGACTTGCCTGCTGACCCTGGCCGGAGCCATTCTTCCGCTGCGCACCCAGCTCCCCTGGTACAGCCACCCGCTCTGGCTGCCCATCGCTCTCCTCTGCGCGCCGCTACTGGTCTGGCTAGTGGAGCGGCCCTTTTCTTGCAAGGGTGCGCCGGAGAGCCCAAATCCCCCCTGGCGCTGGCTGCTGTTGCAGCTTCCAATGTTCTGGTGCGGGCTCGGGCTGGTGCTCCTGCTGCTTTGGTTGAGCAGCTTGAGCAGCATCGGCAGCAGTCTTGTGCCCTACCGCAGCATGGCGGGTGCGCTCGGCCTCGGCTGGTGTGTGGGCGGATGGTGGCTGCGCTCTCCAACACCACAACGAAGACGGCTAGGCGTGATCTGTCTCAGCTGCGGCAATTTGGCAGCACTGGCACTGTTGTTTCAATCCCCCCTCTGGTTGTGGGAGCTCAACGAAACCTGGCCCGTGCAACCGGTGGCAGCCTTGGCCCGTGCCAACCCTGGAAGCCAGATCAAGCTAAAGGGTTACGACGAACGTCCGAGCCTCAACTGGTACGCCGAACAACGCATTGAGCGGTTCAAGGGTGGCCCAGGTCGCCGGCTCAGCGACAAGCCCCAGAAGGGCTGCATCACCGAAGGCCAAGCGAGGCGATGGACGCTTGCCAACTGTCGGTAGCCTGAAGTGGACTAGAGCCCGCTGTGTCGTCCACTTCGGAACGTGAAGGACCGACAAGCCAAATCGGCCTGTCGATCGTGCTTCCCACCTTCAACGAGGGCGGTTCCATCCGCCAAGTGATCGAATCCCTGCTCAGTCTTGAGACGGACCAGCCGATCGAGATCTTGGTGGTCGATGACGATTCCCGGGATGGCACCCCTGACCTCGTTCGCTCACTCGCCCGCCAAGACCCCAGGATCCGGATCATTCAACGGGTGGGACGCTCCGGACTGGCCAGCGCCATCAAGGAAGGCCTGATCGCAGCCCTCTATCCCACCGCTGTGGTGATGGACAGCGATGGCCAGCACGAACCTGCCTCCGTTGGCGAGGCCGTGCAGCTGCTGGATCGAGAGCGTCTGGACCTCGTGGCGGGGAGCCGCTTCCTCGACCACTCCAAGATCCGGGGGCTCAGCGATCGACGCACCGACGGTTCCACCCTCGCCAACCGCCTGGCCCGATGGAGTCTTCCCCGGTCGTATGGGCACCTGAGCGATTGCATGAGCGGCTTCATCGTGCTGCGCCTCAACCGCTGCTTGCCGCTGGTGCGCCAGGTGGACGTCAACGGCTTCAAGTTCCTCTATGAGCTCCTGGCCATCAGCCACGGCAGCCTGCAGGTGGGAGAAATTCCACTGAACTTTCAGCCGCGGCTGCATGGCAGCTCCAAACTCGATCTCGCCATCCTCTGGGACTTCATGGTGTCCCTGATTCACACCGCAACCCTTCGGCTGCTACCGCGACGAGCGATCAGTTTCGGGCTTGTGGGAGCTTCCGGGGTGATGGTTCAGCTGCTATCAACAGCACTGCTGATGGGCCTGTTCAAGCTGGAATTTCAGCAGGCGCTTCCCGTGGCAGTCATCACGGCAGCAAGCTCGAACTACTTGGTGAACAATGCCCTCACATTTCGAGACCGACGCCAGAGCGGCCGGCAACTAATCCGGGGTCTGCTCAAATTCCTCCTGGTGGCCTCCCTACCAGCGCTTGCCAACGTCGGCCTTGCGACCAGTTTTTACACCCTGATTCAGGCCCACGCGCTCTGGGCCCAACTGGCGGGCATTGTTGTCGTCTACGTCTGGAACTATGCGGCCTCATCCCGATTTGTCTGGAACAGCCCCTAGGCCGACCTGGCTGCCCATCGCCCTGGGAAGCCTGCTGCGGCTAGTGCAGATCTGGATGCCCGTGGTCGGCGTTCACAGCTGGCGGCAAGCCGACACTGCAGCCATGGCAAGGCATTTCAGCCAGGCAGGCACACCGATCTGGATGCCTCAGATCGATTGGGGCGGTGCAAGTGCCGGCTTTGTGGAGTCGGAATTTCCCATCTACCCCTTTCTGGTGAGCCGCCTGTACAACCTGATGGGCGTACAGGAATGGCTGGGCCGCGGACTGTCGGTGCTCTTCAGCGCACTGACCATCTGGCTGGTGATGCGCCTGGGCCGGCGTTGGTTCACCCTCCAGGTCGGTTGGTGGGCGGGCATGGCCTTCGCGCTCGCACCCTTGGGGGTGTACTACGGAAGGACCTTTCAGGCAGAAGCCTTATTGGTGTTGTGTGCCGCAGGATCACTAGAAGCCCACAGCATCTTTGTTGAACAACGAAAAGCCTGGGCACTGAGCCTGAGCTGGATTTGCTTTACCGGAGCAGCACTCATCAAAGTGATTCCTTTGCTCTGGCTAGGCCTACCTCTACTACTCGTGCAGCTCACACCTTCGCCTCGCGCGAAGGCGGAATCTCCTGAGCAGATGCTGCGACGGCTCTTACGCTTGACTCTGAATCCCTGGTTCTGGGTGTATGTATCAACGGCCCTGGCGGTTACGTCAGCCTGGTACGTGCATGCCTACCAGCTAGGTGAAGCAAGCGGCTTGACGTTTGGATTCTGGGGAGAGGATAGCGATCGCAGCAACATCGGGTTAGCACTAAATCTCTCAAGCTGGGTGAATCTTGCAATCCGAACTGGTCTACGTGCGCTTGTTGTAACAGGAGTCCCCTTGCTGATGATCGGCACCATGAGGTGCTGGAGATTTGGCGGAGGGCGCATAGCACTTGGAGGAGCCGTCGGGATGCTGATTTGCACCGTTGCGACGATGAGATCAAGCACCGTGCATGAGTATTACCAATTCCCCTTTTTACTATTCAGCTCACCGCTTGTAGGCCTGGGGTGGCAAACCCTGCAGTACAAACAACGACGCTGGACGATTCAAATGTTACTCAGCATCACATTAATTACCAGCCTTTCAATCCTCTCATTTGACTACTGGGCAGTAGAAACACGACGACTCAGCACCTGGATGCCCCTCGCAGAAAGTATTCGAAAAGAAATCCCAGTCAATGCCCGAGTAGTGTGTGTCACTGATTCAGACCCAACACTGCTAAACCTTGCACGAAGGCAGGGATGGATCATCCCAAGCAGAGAATTAACAATAGATCAACTCAAAAAACTCAAAGACGATGGAGCCAGCTACTTAACGGGCAGCCTGAACTGGCGTAACACTTATACGCCAATGCAAGAAGCCGAATCAAATAGAATAAGGAAGCTAATTCAGACAGATAATACATCTTTTATAGACAACAAAGAGAAGACATATTTGATCCCAATAAAAACCTTGATACCTTAGGGAATTTACGCTAACCCGTAAAGTTAATATATATTATCTAAAGTAAAAATTTGATATTTTATGACCAGACAGATCTTGCAAGACCTGACTTTTCGAAGACTCTACTGCGACTAAGCACCCACCATATTCAGCAGACAAGTCGCCCAAAGACGGCAATACATAAGAATGATCCAGGTAAAATCTTAGGATTGTTTCATCTTTACTAGGAAGCCCATAAAGATATACGCCGGACTTACACTCACTATTCATAGAGCTAGCCAATGCCTTGAGATCCTTGTTAGTACTCCAAATAATACCGCTTGCTGATAATGCAGAGATAGTCAAATATTGCGCCATAAGAAACGCAAAAATCGAGGCAAAAGGAGAAAGCTTTCGCCGAGAGAAAAATCTAGAATAAAAAGCATAGAAGCATAAAATAGAAGAAAAAATTATTGCAAAAAATCCGGTATAAAACGCGGCATCAAGCAGATAGTCACGCTTAAAATAAAGAGCACATGCACCTAACATATAAAGCACAAACATAACACCAGCAAAGCTAGTCTCAAACCTAAATGTGCTTCTTTTAAAGATTAAATCCATACGAGCAATATTCAGCGCAAGCAGGGGCACAAGAGGCAGCAAATAATGATAATGCCTAGTCCCTATAAAAGACAATACGATTATATAGATTAATGGAAATAATATTGTCAACGCATTAAGCTCAATTCGCAATCCACATGCTTTATCAGAAAATAATCTTTTGCCGAAAGATTGCATACGTGGCAAAAGAAAGACAAATGCTGGGAACGTCAATAATACAAGCCTAGTGAAGTAGAATGGAAGACTGGAGAATAAATTCCATTCAGCTACATCAGCTTTTCTCGAAGCAAACGAAACAAGAGAAACCAAGCCAGAGTATCCGTGGTCTTCAAAAACCGATAAGAGATTAAATATTAACGGAATGGAACCTAGGAATAGACCGCTTATTGCCCAAATCCAAAATTGGATACTGCGCACATATTGCAGCACAAGAATTAGTGGAAATAACGATACAAGCGGTATTAATGCCACCAAACTTCGCACAAAAAAGGACATTGCTACGCACGCACCAAAGCCAAGTATTTTCCAGCGAAATACTCTACGAGATGCATCTTTAGCAGAGGTTAAAAAATATACTTGCGCCATGATTAGTGCTATGAAAATCATATCAGGACCCGCTGTACGCAACGACTGAAAATAAATAGGCATGGAAATTAATGCCAACGAAGCAACTAAAGAATTCAGCGGCTTAAAGTATCTCAGAGAAGTAAAATAAAAGAGCAATGTTGCTATATATCCTGCTACAATGCTTGGTAATCTAGAAGCCCAGTCGCTAATTCCAAAGATCTTCAGACTTATAGCGATTGCCCAATACGAACCAACTGTTTTGTGGTGAGGCGATGCAAATGGAGAGAGCCAATCACCTGAATCAGATATTAATTTTGCTCGCCTTGCATAAAGGCCTTCGTCATGAGCAATTAAACTCTGCATATCAGCCCACACTAGCGAAACAAAGACGATAAATATCAATAGAGATAGAAGAAAAATATGCACATTTATAGTTTTCTTTTTAAGAAGAGAACACATTGAAAGCTTGATAAGCAACTGCATTGAAAAAGAAAGAGTAGATCTCAACAAAATTCACAGTATCGATACAGGGTATTGCACATCACTCACTCAAGACATTGATAGCCCGTCCAACTTTATAAATATAGTACCTTTCTGGCTTGTTATACGAACGAAGAAAACTTTTGACAAACTCAATCGATATATCATCGGAGATTTTTAAATCACCTCGCCCAAAATTATGCTTTAAATTTGAGCTATTGCTTAGAATTACAAGCAACGAATTGATGTTTGGATGTGAATCCATGTATTCCTGAATATAAACCAATGATTTCTCTCTACTTAATGATGAATTCCGATTAACCCACTCAGTAAAGGTGCCTAATCGATTGATTTCAGGATAATAAATTGATTTCCCAAGATAACCCGAGACAGAAGCAAGCTCTACATCCCTGGTTCCAAACAAAGGCCAGTCAGCATACTCTGAATTTGTTATAAAAGCAGCAACTTCTTTGCTCGCAGAATATGGATAAACAATATCGAGGGAAACTCTATGAATCCCTGCAAAAAAATGAATAGCTAGAATGGCAGACAAAAATAGCGAAAATCCAGATCTAGATTCAATTAAGTTGGACTCCTTAACATTGGCCACCGAGCTACTGCAAGATGCCGAAAGATCTGATCTACAAAGCCAAATCGAAGCCATTACAATTATAAAATAAATTCCGAAATGCCTCGAGCCTGCTCCACTATATACAGCAGCATTAAAGCAAAGCAAGCAAAATATAGACGAACAATAAAACAATAGCGCTTTTCGTGAACGCCATATATACAAGATAGTAGCGATGATTAATGCGACAGATACAGCAGCAGACACTGATAAATCAAGCCATCGGGAGGAGTCAGGTACAATTAAAATATTACCGCCCAAGTATCTGCCAAAAGCGACTAAAATTGACTTCAAGCTTACTTCAATGGACGCACTATCAATACTTCGGGAGGTCTGAAAAAGGCTATTTAATGACAGCCACGAAGCGATAAATAAAAGAATCGCAGACGCAAGGCAACTCAAAGAATCTACAGAAGAAAACTCCCACTTACCTTTGCGCAATCTTTTATATAAAAAGTCATCGGCTATTGCAATAAAAAATCCAATTGCAATACTCCAAGCGAGAGCATGAGTATTTAGCAGCAAAGCTATAAGAAATGATATATAAACTAGGCTATAATTTCTCTTACTTACATGAATTACACCAATAAAGGACAAAAGCTGTATTACAACATAGTGCCTAGAAATAAGGCAATACTCCCAAAATGGAAAATAGCCAAATGTGAATAATAGCTTCTGAAACTTTGAAAAAGGAGCTCGTCTTAAAAATATAAGCACACAAATCGCGGCAAATGACCATTGCATTAGCTGCATGGACAGTGGGTTTTCATATATCAGCGAAGAAATAAACGTTAATAATGGGTAAACTATAGGATGCCCAGATGGAGCATTATTATTCCACAGCTCAAAAACATTTGAGCTTCCTACTGCTACTAACCAACCCTGCATCTCATCACGCCAAAGCACATGTGAAGAAACGCCAACTAGTGTAGTCGCGATATAAAGTATAAATACTAATTTAAGTGAGATTTTTGAGTTTAAATCGCGTATAGACATCAACTTTTTAAATAGGTAAGGCATGTAAAGCGTAAGCACAGATGGCACAAAAAGATAATTTGTAACCAAATTTAATTACATTTTGAATTCAAAAATATCGACCACCAGGCGAAGTGTTGATTACCATTTACGAACCCAGAGCGAGGTGCGGGCAATACTTAAGTCTGATCTAGAGAATATTTTTACCAAGCGACGGCAAGTCAATACAAACAGATTTGCCATTTTGTGTCGTCCAGAAACCATCAAAAAGAGCAGCCTAAATTTCAGCATAAATGCAAATAATTTATAAAAGTTTTAGCAAATTATTGTATACAGACCTTCATTCAGAAGGATGTTCTTTGTGTAGAAGGTCTCGAATTCGGGATCT
>NZ_UCNM01000005.1:0-34869 GCF_900473975.1 Synechococcus sp. N26
TCGGCTTGCGCGCTCGCCTCTCGGCTCCCGCGCAAGACAAAACCATAACACCACAACCTCCACTGTCGCAATAGCGACCCTTCATGGCTGCACTAGGGCCTCTCCCCAGGGGAGAAAACGCGCCAAATGAGCCCATGAACCGGCCGCCAGCACAGGGAAGCCAAGGTCAGCAACGTCCTCTCCTGGAGAGAGCTGCGCTGGATCCGCATCCAACCAACGAATCGGACAACCCAACTCATCCAGCACCAACCAAGCCGCCGCCAGATCCCAGATCTTGGGCGTGGCTTCTAGGGAAGCGATGGTCTGCCCCATCGCAACGCTCACCAAATTGAGGCTGGCGACACCAAGCAAACGAATCTTCCCAGGAAAACGCTGATCCGGTTTGCGCTGCAACACCCGAATCGAGCGGCTGCAAAGAGAGACACAAGCACTGGTGGCAAGGGCTCGGGTCTCCGAGGTGAGCGGATGATTGTTTCGAGTGGCACCCCGACCACGCAGTGCGACAAAGCGTTGATTCAGCGCTGGCACATCCAGGAAAACCTCACTGGGACGGCCATCGACGAAACGGGCCACGGAAATCGCCCAATAAGGAATGCCCGCCGCAAAGTTGGTGGTCCCGTCCAAGGGATCCACCACCCAGTAGGCCCGCGTGTTTGGAACTGTTTTCGATCCTTCCTCGCTGAGAACGCCTTCACCGGGGGAGATGCTGGCTAACCCCTCCACCAGAGCGGCATCACTCCAGCGATCGCAGTCAGTAATTAAAGAACCATCGGGCTTCACGTCGGAGCCGATCTGACCAAAGTCCTGAAGCTGACGAGCACGGATGCGATCCAGCAACAGATGAACAGCGCCCAGTTGACCTTCACTGAGCACGGATGTCACCACAAGGGCTGAACAGGACTGGTCTCAGTTTGATTGACCGACGAACTTGCGGTGGCCACCGATGGGCAAGCGGTCTTCAGTGGCGTGGGCTCGATCGGAATCGGTTCTTGCTCCGGTTCTGGTTTGGTTCCCGTCAAGGAGACCGCGTTACAGGCGATCAAGGCATCCAGACCTGTGCGGCGCTGAAGCGTCACCAAATTGGTGTTGTAATCATTAATGGCACGGGCATATTTCAACTCTGCCTGGGTGAGATCACGCTGACTATTGACCACCTCTCTCTGGACCCCAACACCCGCTTGGACCCTCAGCTGAGACAGCCGAAGGGATTCTTGTGATGACAGAACCTCAGTGGCTGTGGTGTCAATGTTCTGAATGGCGGCTCGCAAACCCAAAAAGTTTCTCTCCACCTGAAGGCGGATCTGATCACGAGTTCTCGCAAAATTGAGGCGGCTTTCTTCCGCGGCCTGCTTGGAGCGCCTGTATTCAGCACGAGCACGCCCACCGTCAAACAAGCGCCAACTCGCAGTTAACGCCGTGCTGTTCTGCACGCCATAAGTGAAATCCCCCATATCGATATCACTACGAGATGTCTGGCCGTTTTGCCCTTCCGTGCGCGACGCCGAGGTGGAATTCACAAAACGCACGACAGGCTGCACTGCCGCCAGGGACGCATTGGCTTGACTGTTGTTGATTGAGATATCAAGGATCAGTTGATCAAGCTCTTCGCTGTAGTTGTACGCAGCAACAATGCTTTCCTGGAGTGTGGGCTCCCAGAGGCCCAAGGGTCGCGCGGGGGTCGCGGCAGTCGGAGTGACGTCCTGAGGAAGGCCTAGCACTCTGGCCAGGTTGCGGCGCTGAGTCTCCTGATCACGCCGGTTAGTAGTCAGGATATTGCGGTCCCGCGCCAGCTGAGTCTCCGCTTCTAGGACATCCAGCTTCGTATTCACACCTGCATTGAAGCGCGCCCGGGCATCGCGGTAACTCACCAATGACGCTTTGACAGAGTCCTGGCCGATGCGCACACCCTCATCGGCTTGCTGCAGCGCGAAGTAGGCAGTTTGCGCCTCTAGTCGAAGATCACGAAGAGCAATCAAATACGAGTCGCCGGCTCGCTCAAAGCGATCGCGAGCGGCAGCGATTTGAGGAACACGGGCGGGATTGATCAGATCCCAACTCACCTGCAAGCTGCCATTGACCCGCCACTGACGACCGTAGGTCTCGTTGTTGGTGACGAAATCTGGGTTTCGGTAGGAATACGACTTGAAATACTCAGGGAGTCCGCTGGCCGAAAGGTCAACGGTGGGGTACCAGGCGGCGATGGCTGCACGGAGTCCAGATTTGGCCTGATCCACCCGACTGGCCGCTGCTTTGAGCTGAGGGCTATTGACCTCTGCCAGTTGAAGCGACTCTTCGAGGGTGAGGGGACGCAGCTCATGGATACGCACCTGAGATGGTGCATCAGGGAGAGCCAGGCTGGGGGGAGCCGCCAAAGGAAGAAGCGGAGGCGGCAGCGCATCAACCGCGGGAGAGATCACAGAAGGATCTGCCTTGGGACGGGCACCCTTCGAGTCAATCGCGTCCGGCAGCGTGGCCTGATCAATCAAGGCCGAATCAACTTGAACAGCGTCTTCGCTGAGCGCAGGGGGAACACCGGAAGAGACAACGCCCGCTACGAGACAAATACCCGCGGTGATCAGGCGCACAGCAATCAAGGAGTTCCACGGAGCTTAGGGACTTTTTCCTATGGCACCCAAAACTGAGTCCACGACGTCAGCCGCCCCATGCACGATCTGAATGGGGACAGGCAACTGCGCGGCCAAGGATTCCAGGGTCATGTCATCCAGGAAAACGGGCTCCCCTTGCCGCAACATCACGGATGGCAGCAGCAGCTCATCGCCCAGCTCTCGGCCCTGCAGGCCAGTGAGCAGATCCTGTCCCGTCAGCAATCCGGTCACCACTTGCTCCTGCCCCCAGTAAGGACTCGGCAATCCGATCAGGTGAAACTCGACGCCATCAACAGCATTCAGCCGTTCAGCCACAGGCTGCAACGCCTGCGCCACGATCTGACCGACCACCCAGCTGCAACGACGGGGCTGAGGAACCGCGCTGGGCAAATCCTCAGTTGCGGCATCCAATGCTTCAAGGAAGGCACGGATGCTGCCCACGCCGTTTTCCTGCTGCGGGAGATCCTCGTAGTTGTCCCGGGGCGGCAAGGGCAACCCCGCCACCAGGTACCACTCATCGGAGAGCCAGGCGAAACGGGTGCCCAAAACCTCCTGAAAGTGCTGCTGCATGGGTTCCACCTGAGCAATCACCCTGCGGGCGCAGTCCGGATCCACAGGGACCAGACCATCGTCAGCCGGCCTGAAACGGGTGAGCCCCACCGGCACAACCGCCGCAGACAACACCGCCGGCCAGGGGCCAGCCGCGAAGGAGGCGAGGTCGTTCAGCGTTCTCGCCAAGGCAGGACCGTCATTCAGTCCTGGACAAACCACAACCTGGGCATGGATTTGCAGATCGCGCTGATCAAACCAGGCGAGCTGGTCCATCACCTGGGCAGCACGCGAATTCACCAGCAAGCGTGAACGCAGCTCGGGATCCGTGGCATGCACCGACACAAACAACGGCGATAAACGCTGCTCTTCAATTCGCTGCCAGTCGCCCTCGGCCAGGTTGGTGAGCGTCAGATAGGAGCCATAGAGAAAACTTAGGCGGTAATCGTCGTCTTTGAGATAGAGGCTGTCGCGCCGCCCCGGGGGCTGCTGATCGATAAAACAGAACGGACAGTTGTTGTTGCACTGGCGCAAACCATCGAACAGAGCCTCGGTGAAAGCCAGCCCAAGGCCGTCATCGGCATCCTTCTCCAACTCCACCCGATGCAGCGCACCCTTGGCATCACGCACCTCAAGGCAAAGCTCCTCCTCCACGCAGAGGTAGCGGTAATCGATCAGATCGCGCGGGCGAATGCCATTGATGCTGAGCAACTGATCACCGGGCTCAAAACCCAGCTCCTCCCCGATCGAGCCAGACTCGACGGAGGCCACCACCGCGGGCTGCGGTTGACGACCACTGCTACTTGGATCCAGAGCTGCAACGGCAACCCCGGCGGATGGCTCATTCCACACAAGCCGGCTTCATCTGAACTCAGTGTGCGCCGTGAACGCCCCACCAGACCAGCAACAGCAGCCCGAACAGCAGCCGGTAAGCGACGAACACCCAGGTGCTGTTGCGCTGCAGGAATTTCAGCAACCAATCAATCGCCAGCCACGACACCACTGCAGCTGAACCAATGCCCACCAGCAACGGCAGGGGACCGTTGCCACGGCTGGCGGCCAAAGCATCCTTGAGCTCCACCAGACCCGCGATGGTGATGGCGGGAATGCCCAAAAGAAAGGAAAACCGGGCTGCATCAGCACGCTGCCAACCGTCAAACAGGGCCGCCGTGAGGGTGCTGCCGGAACGCGAGACCCCAGGGATCAATGCAAGGGCCTGAGCCAGCCCCACCAGCAGGCCATCGCGGCCTGAAACCCCTGGAAGCTGCTTACACCGTGCGCCGACCCGTTCAGCCAAGGCCAGCAGCAACGCCATCACAATCGAGACGATGGCAATCGAAGGAACACTGCGCAGGGGTGACTGTTCATAGCCCTGGGCCCAGACGAATTTGATCCCTAATCCGATCAGCAAGACCGGCAGGGTGCCCACCACCATGGCGAACCCGAGACGCGCCTCTGGTTCACGCCACTGGCCATTGCGGAAGGCGCGGCTGATGCCCCGCAGCACCTGGCTTAGATCGGCGCGGAAATAGGCGATAACGGCAACGATGCTGCCCAGCTGAATGGCGGCGGTCACGGAGACACCCGGGTCGCCCCAACCCAGGAGCTCAGGCACCACCTTCAGGTGGGCGGTGCTGCTGATCGGCAGAAACTCAGTGAGTCCTTGAACCACCCCCAACACCAGATCACGCCAGCAGGCCTCCAGCAGGCTGAGGGATGCAGAGGGGTCCGCCATCAACGTGTGAGTGTCGCTCTGACGGTATCCCCGGAAGACGAAGCGGGCATGTCAGCCGCGTCACTGGATGATGTCTTCTAAGGTTCCGTGACTTTCTTCACAAAGGGCATTTGATCGGCGGCACCTGGCAAACATCAGCCCCCGCTCGGTCGTGGTCCTTTCCCGTGGCCCGCATCGCCGCAGCCATGGTGGTGCTGCCGGTGTTCCTGCAAGCCCCCTGGGTAAGGCTGGATCCGTTTTCAGCCACCTTGTTCACCGGAGTTCTGGTTGCAGCTGGACTGGTGATGCACCAGAGCCGCTCCCAGACAACATCCGACCTGGGTTCCCTGCTGGTGGGTTTCAGCGGTAGCTGGCTGGCAGGTTGCATTTTCTGGGGTTGGCTGCGGGCCCATCCCGTTCTGCACCTGCCGGTGGAAGCCTTCGCCGTGCCCATGGCCTTGGGCGGCCTGCAGGGGCGCTGGCGCATAGCGGCAACGTTTTATTTGTCATCCCTTGTGGGCACAGCTTGCACCGACCTGGCCATGGCGGCCACCGGCGTGATGCAGTTCTGGCCCGCAGTGGTGACAGCCTCCCTCGATCAAGCGCCGCTACTGCTGCATCAAGCGGGGACACATCTGCTTCAGCCCCTGCCCCTGGTCACTCTGGTGGTCTCAGCAGTTCTCGTTCTGTTAGCTGGACGTCGCCTGAGCAGGAACAGCGGCGGTTTCACCGGTGAAGCGGGATCCATGGCCGCTGCCGTCTTGATCACCACCCTTTGGGTGGATGGCTTGTTCTTGCTCTCAGCCTTGCTGCAGCCCGGGCTCAGTGGCCTGATCGAGTGAAACGAACTGCAAAAGCTGCCCCGATTCAAAGGCTTGAACGGCGCAACGACTTGTAGTCTTCCGGAGCCGGCACTGCCGGTCGACCCGTTCCGACCCCTGATCGAGAGTTGAGATGAAGCGGCTTCTGAGCTGGCTGACCGGCGCACTGGTGATGGCGAGCCTGATTGCAGGTCTCGTGCTTCCGAGCAGCGTCTACGCCGACGACGACCTTCGCAGCAAGTATTCCGGCAACGAGATCCGCAACATTGCGGACGACAAAATTGCCGCACGGGACGGCAAGGTGGATTTGAACAATTCCTCCGTGCGCCGTTTCCAGCAGTTTCCCGGGATGTACCCGACCATGGCCGGCAAGATCGTGCTGGGTGGCCCTTACGACAGCGTTGACGACGTGCTCTCTCTTGATCTGACCGAGCGTCAGCAAGAGCTGTTCGCGAAGTACCGCGACAACTTCACCGTCACCCCTCCCTCAATTGCTCTGAACGAGGGCGACGACCGCATCAACGACGGCCAATACCGCTGATTCCTGACCCCGTCACACTGGTTGTGACTGCTTGAACCGCCGGACCACCGGCGGTTTTTTTGTCCCCGTGATGGCCCAGCCCCGCAGCTCTGATCCCATCCCCTCAGGTCCCTGGGACGTGGTGGTGATCGGTGCCGGGGCTGCTGGCTTGATGACCTGCCTTGATCTGCCGCCGGAGTTCAAGGTGTTGCTGCTCAACCGCAACACGGGACGTCGTTCTTCCAGCCGCTGGGCCCAGGGGGGCATCGCCGCGGTGACCCGCAACGAGGACAGCGCCGACAGCCATGCGGAGGACACCGTTCTGGCTGGAGCCGGCCTTTGCGATGGCGATGCGGTGCGGCTGTTGGTGCAGGAAGCACCCCATTGCGTGGAGCGCCTGGAGCAGCTGGGCATGGCCTTCGACCGGGATCAGGACGGTCTGGCCACCACCCTGGAAGCAGCCCACAGCCACAGGCGGGTGCTGCATGTGCAGGACCGCACAGGGCGAGCCCTGGTGGATGTGCTGCGGGATCGTGTTGAGCAACGGCCAGGATTGCTGCATCGCCGCGGCGTGCGCGTGACGCAACTGCTGGTGCGCGATGGGCGCTGTTGCGGTGTGCAGGTGCTGGATGGGGCCCATCTTCACGGGATCGAAGCCCGCGCCGTGGTGTTGGCCAGCGGCGGTGGGGGTCATCTGTACGCCAACACCACCAACCCAGCCCAGGCCTGTGGCGAAGGCATCGCCCTCGCCTGGCAGGCGGGCGCAGCCGTGGAAGATCTGGAATTCGTTCAGTTCCATCCAACGGCCATCCGCCTGGATGACGCCCCCTGCTTTCTGATCTCAGAAGCCGTTCGCGGAGAGGGCGGCGTGCTGGTGGATGCCCTGGGGGGCAGCCCTGTGGCCCACCTGCCCCAACGCGACCTCTCACCGCGGGACCAAGTGAGCCGAGCCTTGATGCAGGCCATGCAGCGGCAGCAGGTGAAGCAGATGTGGCTCGACTTCGCCGCCATCCCGCGGGAGCAAGCGGAACGACGCTTCCCAACGATCCTCGACCGCTGCGACGAACTCGGACTGAATCCATTGGAAAGGCCCATCCCCGTGGCCCCAGCCGCCCACTACTGGATGGGAGGGGTGGCCACAGACCTGCAGGCCGCCACCACACTGCCGGGGCTCTATGCCGTGGGAGAAGTGGCCTGCACAGGCCTGCACGGCGCCAACCGACTGGCCAGCAACTCCCTGATGGAGTGCCTGGTGTTCGCCCATCGCCTCAAAGAGATCGAGCTCGGCCCCGTCCCAGCAGCCCTCGCCAGCGACAAAACGCAGCCGCTTGCGTTGGACCTCGACGGCTGCAGCAGTTCGCAGTTGATCGACGCCATCGAGAAGCTGCGGCAGCTCTGCTGGCGACGGGCGGGGGTGGAACGATCCGCCGCTGGACTGCGCCAGGCCATCGGCAAAGTGAAAGCCGACGAACAACATCTGGAGCAGCAGGCACTGCTCCAGGCCCTGATACGGCAAGACCCTCGTGCCCCCAGGCTGTTGGCTGAAAACAGCCGGCGCGATCTGAACCTGTTGCTGGATCTCCACCACAGGTTGCTGACCAGCCGCCTGATGCTGGAGGCCTGCCTGTTTCGCGGAGAAAGCCGGGGAGGCCACTACCGCAGCGATGCTCCTGCGCCGCTACCGCAATGGAGGCAGCATTCCCGGCAACAACGGCAACGGGGCATCGTCACCCGTGCCGTCCGGGACTGAAGGCAGTGCTGATTCAGAAGTCGGTGTCGCCCTTGTAGCCACTGAGTTCCGCAAGGGTGTCGAGCCCTTTCACTCCGGAATCGATGCTGCCGTTGATCTCCCAGCTGGGGAAACCCTCCAATCCCTTGCTGCGGCAGAGATCGGCCTGGTTGTTCTCACCGTCTGGCGCACACTCCACCACGTTCAGCTGGTCCGAGGCCTGCTTGCCGAACAGCTCCTTCTGTTCGTGGCAGTGGGGGCACCAGTAAGCGGAATACATCACGGCGCCGCTGCTGGTGAGGTGCTCAGCCAAGGCGATCGAAGCGGACGTGCTCTCAGTGGTGACGACGGGTGCAACGCCGGATCCGCTGGCCACAGCGTCGGGCCGGTTTGGATCCACCACCGACGCCCAGATCAAGCCCCCCAGTAGCACCGCCAGGGCCAGAAGCACGCCGCGGAACAGCAGCTGACCGAAGTCGTCCCAACCACCACCAACGATGGACAGCACAAACAGGGTGAGAGAGAGCGCAGCCGAAAGAACGCAGAAGAAGCAGAAGGCCTGGATCTTGAGCAGCATCACCCCCAACAGCACACCGCTGAAGACGGCCATACCGAGGGACACGGTGAACAGCCCCCACCAGGTGCGACGGGACAAGTCACCCTTGTTCTCTTGCAGCCCTGGCAACAGGGGCAGCAGCGCCATCAGCAGCACAGTGCCATAGGCCAGCACCCCCACCAACGAGAGCGGAATCCCGGCGAACACCGTGCCCCAGGCGCTGTTCAGCACCTTGTCGCAACCGTCGGCCCCCATCGGACAGGTGAGATTGCCGAGCAGACCCCAACGCTTCAGGGTGATCGAACCGGTGTCGATCAGCCCAGCGGTGGCCAGCACCGCCATGGCGATGCGGGCCCACTTAGCGCCGGAATCCTGACGGCGACGGCTGACGAGACGGGTGGTGCCCATCCTTGAACTTCAAGTGATCGGATTCTGTCAGTTCCGGCGTGATCAGGCCGCTTCGTAGGCTGATCTTTGGCCTGCCGGCGACGTGATGACCAGCACCCCGACGAAACCGACGGTCGCCTTCGCCCACCTGGGCTGCGAGAAGAATCGGGTGGACACCGAACACATGGTGGGGCTGCTGGCGGAAGCGGGCTACGGCGTCAGCACCGATGAACGGGATGCCGCCGTTGTGGTGGTGAACACCTGCAGCTTCATCCAGGACGCCCGCGAAGAATCGGTGCGCACCCTGGTGGGACTGGCGGAACAGGGCAAGGAATTGATCATCGCGGGATGCCTGGCCCAACATTTCCAGGAGGAGTTGCTGGAGTCGATCCCCGAGGCCAAAGCCATCGTGGGAACCGGCGACTACCAGCACATCGTGGATGTGTTGCAGCGGGTGGAAGCGGGGGAGCGGGTGAACCAGGTGAGCGCCGTTCCCACCTTTGTGGGTGACGAACACCTGCCACGCCAACGCACCACCGACCAGGCGGTGGCCTTCCTCAAGGTGGCCGAGGGCTGCGACTACCGCTGCGCCTTCTGCATCATTCCCAAGCTGCGAGGGGATCAGCGCAGTCGGCCGATCGAATCAATCGTGGCTGAAGCCCACCAACTGGCGGAACAGGGGGTGCAGGAGCTGATCCTGATCAGCCAGATCACCACCAACTACGGCCTTGACCTCTACGGCAAACCCAAGCTGGCGGAACTGCTGCGAGCCCTTGGCGACGTGGAGATCCCCTGGATCCGGGTCCACTACGCCTATCCCACCGGGCTGACCCCAGACGTGCTGGCGGCCTACCGGGAGGTGCCCAATGTGGTGCCTTATCTGGATCTGCCGTTGCAGCACAGCCATCCGGAGGTGCTGCGGGCGATGAACCGCCCCTGGCAGGCGGATGTGAACGACCGCCTGCTGGATCAGATCCGCGACCAACTCCCCGATGCGGTGCTGCGCACCACGTTGATCGTGGGGTTCCCCGGCGAAACAGAGGAGCACTTCCAGCACCTGATGGGCTTCCTCGAGCGCCAACGCTTCGATCATGTTGGTGTGTTCACCTTCTCTCCGGAGGACGGCACAGCAGCAGCGGACCTGCCCGATCGCGTCGATCCCGAGGTGGCCCAAGCCCGCAAGGATGCCCTGATGGCTCTGCAACAACCCATTTCGGAGGAAGGCAACAGCCGCTGGGTGGGGCGCACTGTTGACGTGCTGATCGAACAGCACAACCCGCAAACCGGCGAGATGATCGGGCGCTGCGCCCGCTTTGCGCCCGAAGTGGATGGTGAAGTGCGGGTGCAACCCGGCGCCGATGGTCAACAGGCCGCGCCGGGCAGCCTGGTGCCGGTGGAGATCACCGGGGCTGACATCTACGACCTCAGCGGGAGGATTGTTGGTGCCCGCGCCATGGTGGCCGCAGCGAAACGCCAGGGTTGACCCTTCTCAAACTGCGGGCCGAGCAGCAACGCCAGCTTTTTCTGATCGCCTCCGGCGTGAGCACGGCTGGGTCCTTCGCCGGCATCACCGCCAAGGGCTGGATTCTGATGAAAGGGGGCGTGGACCCCTTCGTGCTGGCGTTGAACTTTGCCGCTCTTTCACTTCCAAGCTTGCTGGTGAGTGGTCCAGCGGGGGTGCGCACCGACCGGGTGGGCTGTGAACGGGTGCTGGTGCAGGCGCAATGGGCACTGCTGACTGCCTCTGGACTGGGGGCCCTGGCGATTCCCCTGTTGGAGGGCACAGCCCAGGTGCTGCTGCTGCTCTGCAGCACCCTTTTGGTGGGCATCGCCGGCGCCTATGAGTTAACGGCCCGCAACAAGTACTGCTCGATCCTGGTGGAGCAGCCGGAACAACTGGCGGGCTACCTCACCAGCTTTTCGGTGGTCTTCAACGTGGGCAAGCTGGTCGGCCCCCCGATCGGCGGGTTATTGCTGGCGGCCACTGGCCCGGCCTGGGCCCTGGGGATTGATGCGGCCAGCTACCTGCTGCCAATCGCCAGTGTGATGTTCTTGCTCAACCCGAATCGGGATCAGGAAGTGCGCAGCAGCGGGCAAGACGCCAGCCTGCTCAAAGCCTGGCACCACTGCGGTGGCACCCTTCAAGGGGTGCTCAGCTTCACCGCTGTGCTGTGTCTGATCGGGTTTTATCACCCGGGACTGGCCCCGTTGATCGCCTTCGATCAACTGGGACCCAAACCCACGGATCTGGGGCTGTTCACCAGCGTGCTGGCGGGCGGGAGCATCGTGGGCGGGCTGGTGCTGCAACGCAACAGCCAACGTTTCTGCCGGCGCCCTTTCCTCACTCTCGGGGGGTTTGGCTTGATTACCGCAGTGGCCCAGCTGGGAATGGCCCGTACTCCAGGGCCTGTGTTCAGTCTGGCCATGGCCTTTCTGATCGGAGCCGGCACAGCCGGGCTGCTGAGCAGCTGCAACCTAATCAGTCAGATCGGCTCACCACAGGTGATGCGAGGCCGGATGGCTGGGCTCAGCCAGATCGCCTTTCTCGGCGGTGGCGGGCTCAGCGGATTGATCGTTGCCCTGATGGTGATGTTCACCAACCTCTCCACGGCTTTCGCCGTCACCGGTGGCCTCAGCGCTGCTGTGGCTGTGCTCTGGATGCGAAAGCGAGGAGCGAAGACGTTGGAACCGCTCAGATGAGCTTGATTCCCTTCAGCAGCTTGGTGAGCACAAAAGCCGTCACCAGACCGGAACCAACCAGGCCGAGATAGATGCCGACGCCCATGTGCAAGTACGGAGATGACAACCATTAGATCAGATACCGGCCTGGGTTCCGGCCATTGCGCTTGGGGTTTGTGAACAGCTGATACCGACTGATAGGTATCTCCAGCCGGGCCGTTCGGACGTCTTTTCACCAACGCCCAACGCCATGCGCACGCTTTTCGTTTATCCCGAGTTCCCGAAGACCTTCTGGAGTTACGAAAAGATTCTCGAGTTGGTGAATCGCAAAGTCCTGCTCCCCCCCTGGGGTTAGTCATCGTGGCAGCACTTCTCCCTCAGGAATGGGAGATGAAGCTGGTGGACCTCAAGGCGCTGAGCATCATGGTGTGGCGGCAGGGCATCAAGCGCAACACCCGCACCCGTTTCTGGCGTTACCTGCTCGGCATGGCACGCAACAATCCTGCCCTGCTTGAACAGTTCCTATCGGTGCTGGCCCACAACGAGCACTTCCTCGAGTACCGCTCGATCGTTCAGAAGGAAATCCGCGAGCAACTGGAATCACTGCCCCCAGAAGAACCCACAGCAGCCAAAGAACTGCAGCCAGCCTGATCCTCAGTCCTGCACATAGACCGTGCCGTCACGCAGGCACTGCTCAGCCTTCTGCAACTCCCGTCCCAAATAAAGGGCATGGTCGAGGCGACTGACCGGGTGTGGTGCTTCCCCTTCCGTGAGCTGGATGCCCAGCTGTTTGGCCGTACTGCCGCGGTAAACCGCTGAAGGGCGCCGAGGAGCATTGCCCCCGTCGCAGCGCAACACCTCACCGGTCTCGGAATCTCGGGCCAACCCCTTGTCATCGATGGTGTTGCCGTAGTGCTCAAGCACCAATTCGGCCGCATCACGATCCAGTTTGATCAAGAAATAGCCACTGGGATCCAGAGCGATGAACCGCTGGGACAGGCGCTGATCAAGAGCATCCATCGCCGCAGCGATGGATGCCGGTGCTTCCGGAGTTGTGGTCATGACTTCAACCTACAAAGCCAAGGCCGGAGGTTCTGCTTTGAAGGGCAGCTCCGCATTGATCGCCTCGATCTCCTCCAGCATCAAGCCATTCACCTTGGGCAACCAGGCACGGATCAACTGATCCATCTGGGGCTGATACCAGCGGTGCAGGCTGGCGTGGGGACGGGCCACAAAGCCTCGCCGGCGTTTATGGCTGCCACCGGCTCCAGGGTCAAAGCTGACGATGCCGTTGGCCAAGGCCCATTCGATCGGAGCGTAGTAACAGACTTCGAAGTGAAGACAATCGATCTCCTCGTGGCTGCCCCAGTAGCGGCCCCAGAGCTGTCGACCGTCCTGCACGCACATCGACATTGCCACCGGATCGCGCGGGTCACCTCGGTGGGCAGAAAAAAGCACCAGCTGATCGCGGTGCAGCCGTGCCAACGCTTCAAAAAAGCCCTCTTCCAGGTATTTGCTGCCCCACGGTCCCCAGCGAGCACAGTGCTGCTCGTAGAAACGATGCATGGATTGCAACAGCGGCAGATCCAGCTGATCGCCGCTGAGGGGTGTCACGGTGATCCCGGCTTTGGCCACGGCCTTGCGTTCCCGCTTGATGTTGCGGCGCTGGTTGGCATTGAAGCCCTTGAGGTAATCCTCAAACGTCCGGTCGTCGCCGCGGCTCCACAGGCTCTGCTGGTTCAGCCAGGCGGCACAGCCGGCGGCCTCCGCCTGGGGCCGCCACTGCGGATCCACGTAGAGGAAATTGCAGCTGAGGATCCCGTTCTGTTCGCAGAAGCGATCGATCGCCCGCAGCAACTCCCGGGTGAGCGGAGCTTCATCTTCTCCAGATCGCACATGGAAGCGGTAGCCCAGCACTGGGCTCACCGGACTCATGCCCAGGAGCTTGGGGTAGTAGCGCAGCCCCAGATCCGCCGCCAGACGGGCAAAGGTTTGGTCGAACACAAACTCGCCATAGCTGTGGCCCTTGAGGAACAGTGGAGCCACCGCAATCGGAATGTCATCACGCCAGAGGGCCAGATGCAGGGGCTGCCAGCCCTGCTCGGGAATGATGCTTCCGGAGCTTTCCAAGGCCTCCAGCCAACTCCAGCGGTAGAAGGGGATCGCGGCGTCTCCAACCAGGCTGTTCCACTGCTGCTCTGGGATTTCGTTGATGGAGCGATGCCAGCGGGCCGTGAGTGACGTCATTGCGACGGTGCCTTTGGCCGAGGTGGGACGACCTTAACCAGATCGGATCCGTCGGTAGCGAACAAGCCACTCACCGTCCCCAAGATCCTCAGCACCATCGGACTGCCAAGCACCTGGTTGCGCCAAGACAGCTGGCAACGGCACATCGGTGCAAGGCAACCAACTGAAGCGGCCGCCCAGGAGCTGGGGCACCAAGGTGAGCTGGAGCGCATCGACGCAATCGGCTTGCAACAGATCGGCACTGAGCTGGGCGCCACCCAGAAGCACCAGACGCTGAATCCCAGCTGCTCCGAGCGCCTTGAGCCGGTCCGGCCAGGTTGGGGCCAAAGGGAACCAACGATCAAAACCTTGATCCACAGGTTCAGGAGCCAGCAGCCAACGTTGAAGCGGCTGATCAAAAAACCGCCAGGTGCTTGAGAAGTCTGGGGATCGGCTCACCACCACAGCGGCCGGCTGCTCGGCGCGCCCCTCGCTTCGGCGTTGCTCAAGCAGCTGAGGGCTGCGGATCAAGCAGGTGCACTGATGGGCCCGCAGGGTTCCAGCACCGATCAAGCAGGCATCCCCCCAGGCGAGCGCCTGCTCCAGGGCGCGCCGATCTCCTTCACCACCCAGCTGGGCCGCACCGCCTTCATGCGGAGCAAGGCGTCCATCGAGACTGATGGCCAGCACCAGCCGCACGCAGGGGCGAGAAAGGGTTGGGCGTGTGGGAGTGGGGCTTTGGGGCATCAAGCCGTCGATCAGACGGCAGCCACGGCATCAAGGGCAGCTGGGGACATCTCCAGTTGCGGTGCTTCGGCGTAAACCTCGGCCGCATTGTTCGGGCTCTCCTGCAATCGCACCTTGTGCAGGCTGGCGCCGATGGCCTTGATCGGGCTGGAGAGACGATCAGCGATGTGCAGGGCGATGTTCTCGGCCGTGGGCACGCACTCCTCAAAGAAAGGGACGTCCTTGTTGAGGAAGGTGTGGTCGAAGGGCTCGACCACCAGATCATCCACGAGGCGCTGCAGCGCGGAGAGGTCGCAGACCATCCCGGTGCGGGGATCAATCTCACCACGCACGGTCACGTCCACCAGGTAGTTGTGGCCATGGCCGTGGGGACGGGCGCACTTGCCGTAGATCGCTTCGTTCTCCTTCTGACTGAGCTCCGGGCGGGCCAGTCGGTGAGCGGCGGCGAAGTGGGTGCGAATGGTGAGGAAGGCGTCCATGGGATGTCCGAGATAGTCGGCCCAAAGGCCCGGTTGTTCGTAGAGGCGCAGCGCCGTGATCGGCAGATGAGGACTGAGGCGCTGCCAGATCACCCGCACCAGGGCCTCGGTGGTGGGGAGGCAACCTTCAGCGGTGGCAACGTCAAATTCCGGCCAGGCCTCATTGAGGAAGCGGAAATCGAGTTGGCCCGTCACCTCGTTGCGGATGGCGTGCTTCACCTCCGAGAGGTTGAGCACCATGCCGTCGGCGTCCAGACCGCCAGCCATGGAGACAATCAGCTCGTAGTTGTGGCCGTGGCCAGGAGCCAAAGCGCAGGGCCCGAAACGGGCGGCATTGTCATCGGCAGACAGTTCCGGCAGCCAATAGCGATGGCTGGCACTGAAACAGGCCCTCCGGGTGATGACACAACCACGACCCTGGCCGTGCCGTGCTGGTGACTTCGTTTCAGTCATGTGACGTTCCGGCCGCGAGGCATCCTAATGAGCTAATGCCGTTTCCGAGTCATGGCGGATTCCACCCCCACCCTCAAGCAGCGTCTTGGCGGGCGCAGCCTTTATCTGGTGGGAATGATGGGCAGCGGCAAGACGAGCACGGGCCGCCCCCTGGCCGAACGCCTGGGCTACGGCTTTGTGGATGCAGATGCGGTGATCGAACAGGCGGCGGGCTGCAGCATCCCCGAAATCTTTGATCGGGATGGTGAAGCGGGCTTCCGCAGCCTGGAAAGCCAGGTACTCAGTGCGATCAGTCAGCGTCACTCGCTGGTGGTGGCCACCGGAGGCGGCGTGGTGACCCAACCGGAGAACTGGGGATTGCTGCACAGCGGCATCGTGATCTGGCTCGATGTGGTGCCAGACCAGTTGCTGCAGCGGCTGAACGCCGACAGCACCGTGCGCCCGTTACTGCAAACCGCCGATCCGGAGGCGGCTCTGAACGCACTGTTGAACGAGCGTCGTCCCCTCTATGCCGAGGCCGATCTCACGGTGGTGATCAACGACGAAACCCCAGAGGCCGTGGCCGACGGAATCCTGCAACTGGTGCCAAGCCTGCTGAAGGATCCGACCCAACGCCGAACCGACTGAATCTCAAGCGGTGGGCGGCTCCAAACGCACCGCAAACCACTGCAAAGTCACCCCAGGGCTGATCTCCAGATCACAGGCCGTATCGATCAACCGCTGCGCCGCTGCGTCGACATCGGGTTGATCTGCCAGATCGTCCGGCAACTGATCGAGGCTGCGCAACCAACCGCTCAGCCATGTCAACGTGTCAGCAGCGCTGAGCAACTGCTCCGGCTTGCCGGGCTCCAGCACCACATAGTCATCAAGGGCACGGATCAGGGGATCAGACATGGAACGGCGGTTGTGGATGCTGCTGATCAGCCTCACCATCCTGCTCAGTGGCGGCCCAGCCTGGGCCCAGACAGGTCTTGAGCAGCGGTTGAACAGTTGGCCCGACTGGAGCCTGCCGGCACCGTTGCCGCGGCCCTCAAATCGGGACGACCTGATTTACCCCGACTGGTTTGCCGGGCTTTGGCAAGTGGAGAGCGTTGATCTCGATGCCCCCGACGATCCACCCCTGCTGCATCAGGCACGATTTCAAGCCGACCGGCGCGGTCGACTGGTCGGCGATCGCAGCTTCAACGCCACGGCCATCGGTCGTGCCCTGCTTGGCGAGCAGCTTCTGGGGGTAGAAGAAGACCCCGACTCCGCCAATCGCCAGATTGCCCGACTGAAAGGGGATCTCTATCTCGAGACCACGGTGACGGGCCGCCACCAGGAGAGCCCGAGCGCCGACACCTTCCTGGCCGATGAATTGGTGCTGCAGATCCTGCATGCGCCCGGGCCGCCGCGGCTGAGCAGGATCGAAACCCTGAGCCGTTATCACCGCTGCGGCAAGGACATCTGCGCCGAGCAATGGCAAGGGCGCTACGCCTCTCCGGGCGAGAGCCTGCGGGATCAGGCCATCGCCCAGCACCACTACCAACTGCGCTTCACACCTCTTCCAGAGTCCGCTCCATCAATTTGAGTTCGATCTGGTCGCGCCACTGGAACAAGGGCTGCAGCTTGGGGTGATCGCTCAGCCCAGGCACACCTTTACCGGCCAGGGCTGCTCCCGCCGAAGAGGGGAAGCGCAGCAACGACAACTGAGCGGCAACGGCGATGTCGGCAATGGTCATGCTGTCCCCCACCAACCAGGGGCTGGCCTGCACGGATGTGGCCAACTGCTCCAGGCTGGCCAGCAGCTCGGTGCGCTCCTTCTGGTTGACCAGTTCGGTGATGTTGCTCACCCAACCGCCTGGGATCACTCCCATCACCGAACGCACGGGGTCGGGCAGGTCGTCGGGCAACAGGGCCACCCGTAGCTCAGGATCCAGTGCCGCGGCCTGCACCAGGGAGGAGCGGCCCGCCATGGCCAGGGTGGTGTCGGCCCAGTCCTCCAGCAGATGCACCTGGGCGGACTGACGCGGATCAGCGGGAATCAGTGCAGGGTCTGGCTCCCGCTGATCCAGATGCAGTGCAATGGCGCTGGAGTCGGCGATGACCTGATCACCATCCACCAACACGGGAACCTGCCGTTGGCCGGACAGCCGGAACACGGCCACCTGGCCGACACCGGGGGTCACCTCCACGGTGCGGAAACTCAGCCCCTTGGCCTGCAACACCATCCGCACCTTGAGACAAAACGCGGAATGGCGGAATTGATGCAGCTCCAACATGTCCAAAACAGCCATGGGCCCGGCAGAGTAGCCAGCAGATTTGCAAGCACGCCAGAACCATGCGGGAGTTTTTCCTCAACGTCTCCCGTTATCCCCGTTACTTGATCGCCTTCACCCTCGGGGTGATGAACTCCGTTGCCGAACCCCTGGCCGCACGCCGGAGCAATCCCGTCACGGCCGTGGCCTTGATCGGCGCCTTGATCAGCGGTGGAATCAGCCTCACCTTGGTGCTGCGTGCCATGGTGAATTCAGCACCGATGGCGTGATGGCACAGGGGCGTCGAGTGGAGAGGGTGGCCGCCCTAATCCGCAAAGAAGTCAGCGAACTGATGATCAATGGCATCCGTGATGAACGGGTGCACCAGGGCATGGTGAGCATCACCGAAGTGGAAGTGTCCGGCGATCTGCAGCACTGCAAGATCTTCGTGAGCGTGTTTGGGGAAGCTCAGGAGCGCGACCAGGTGCTCGAGGGGCTTCAGGCCGCCAGCGGCTTCCTGCGGGGAGAACTGGGGCGACGGCTGCAGATGCGACGCGCTCCCGAAGTGGTGTTCCAACTGGATCGGGGTCTGGAACGCGGCACCTCAGTGCTGGGACTGCTGAATCGCCTCGAAGACGAACGGCAGCAGCGGGGCGAGATTCCCCCCGGCAGTGATCAACAGCCAGGCAGTGATGAACAGCCGGCCGGCTAACAGCCTGCGGCGCCGCGTAGCGGAACTGCTGGTGGTGCGGGCCAGTGGTCATCTGAGCGACCAGCAGCGTCGCTACCCGCAGTGGGAGCTTCCAAACAGCGAACTGCAGCGCCTGCTGCGGGAAGGTGTTGGTGGCGTGATCCTGCTGGGGGGCAGCGCTGTTGAGCTGCAACAACGCACCCAGCAACTGCAGGGCTGGAGTGAGCAGCGGTTGCTGATCTGCGCGGACGTTGAAGAGGGCGTTGGCCAGCGCTTCGAAGGGGCCAGCTGGCTGGTGCCGCCCCTGGCCCTCGGGCGACTCCACCAGCGGGAGCCCGAGCTGGCCCTGGATTTGAGTGAGCGCTATGGCCGCTGCACCGGCGAACAGGCCCGCCGCTGTGGGCTGAACTGGGTGTTGGGGCCGGTGTGCGACGTCAACAACAACCCCGCCAACCCTGTGATCAATGTGCGGGCCTGGGGCGAGGATTCCAAGACTGCCAGTGCCCTGGCGGTGGCGTTCCAGCGGGGGCTCAAGCAAGCGGGGGTGCTCGGATGCGCCAAGCACTTTCCCGGCCACGGCGACACCACCAGCGACTCCCATATCGACCTACCGGTGCTGCCCCACAGCCGCGAACGGCTGGAACAGATCGAACTTCCGCCCTTTCAGGCCGCCATTACCGCCGGTGTGGAGAGCGTGATGACGGCCCATCTGGTGCTGCCGGAATTGGATCCGCAGCAGCCCGCCACCCTCTCCAAAGCCGTGCTCACCGATTTGCTGCGGCGCCAGATGAGGTTCAACGGGCTGGTGGTAACCGATGCCCTGGTGATGGAAGCGATCAGCGCACGGCACGGCGCCGCCGAAGCAGCTGTGCTGGCCTTTGAAGCCGGGGCCGACCTGATCCTGATGCCGGCGGATGCGGATGCTGCCATCGATGGTCTCTGCGACGGTTTCAGCAGTGGAAGGCTGTGCCTCGAGCGGTTGGACGAGAGCCTGCAGCGCCGGGCCCATGCGCTGGCATCGATCCCCACCAGCACAGCTTCAAGTCCGATCGTCAGCGCAGACGAGCAAGCCCTTGAGGCTGAGCTGGTGCGTCACAGCATCACGGTCGGCGAAGCAAAGGTTCTTCCACAAGCAGGAATCAACCTGGTGCGCGTGGATGCCATGGTGCCCAGCGCAGCCGCCCTCAGCGGCTGGTCCCCGGCCCTGCGCACTCCTGAAGCACAAGGATTTCGCTCAATCGTGATTCATGGCGAAGGGCTATCGCCCTGGAGCGGCCAAGCGGACGCGCCCCTGGCGATGGACCGCCTCGGCGATGGAGCGGTGCTGCTGCAGCTGTTCCTGCGGGGCAACCCCTTCCGCGCCGGACGGGATGCCCAAGAACCCTGGGCCGCAGCGATCAAGCAACTGATTGCCATCAACCGGCTGGCCGGAGTCGTGGTCTACGGCAGCCCTTACCTCTGGGACAGCCTGAAGCCACTTCTGCCCAGCAGCTGCCCTGCCGCCTATTCCGCCGGCCAAATGCAGGAAGCCCAACGCCAGGTGCTCACCGAACTGTTCCCCAGCGCGACGCCGACCGGCAACAGCGGTGCGTTCACCGACTGACCACCACCAACCAACCGCACTGGCCAACCGCACTTAACCTCGCGCCAACCCCAAGCCGGCCGGCCATGCTCAGCCTCTCGATGATCGTGCGCGATGAAGAGGCGCGTCTCGGGGAGTGCCTGCGCTCCGTGCAGGGCTTCGCCGACGAGATGGTGGTGGTGGACACCGGCTCCACCGATGCGACGGTGGACATCGCCGAAGCGGCCGGAGCCCGGGTTGAGCAGATTCCCTGGCCGGGGGACTTCGCCCCAGCCCGCAACCAGGCCCTGGAGTTTCTCAACGGCGACTGGGTGCTGGTGCTGGACGCCGATGAACAACTGCGCCCCGAGGCCATCCCAGCCCTGAAGGCGTTGATGGCCCAGCCAGATGTGCTGGTGATCAACCTGCTGCGTTACGAGGTGGGGGCTGCCATGGCTCCCTATTCCAGCGTCAGTCGTCTGTTCCGCCGCCACCCGTCGATCCAGTGGAGCCGGCCATACCACTCGATAATCGACGACAGCGTTCGCAGCCTGCTGGACGCCGAACCCCAATGGCGCATCGCCGATTGCAGTGAGCCGGCAATCCTCCATGACGGCTACCGACCGGAACTGCTGGCGGGCAGCGACAAGGCCGATCGGCTGCGGCAGGCCATGGAGGCTGATCTGCAGGAGCGTCCCGGTAATCCCTACGCCAGCGCCAAGCTCGGGGGGCTGTTGATCAGTGAGGGCAAGAACGAAGACGCCATTCCCTTGCTGGAAAACGGCCTGAAGAAGTGCGGTTCAGCCGGTGCCGAACGGTATGAACTGCTGCTGCACCTGGGATTGGCCCTGACCCCCAGTGATCCCGACAAGGCGGTGAACTGCTACCGACAAGCCCTGGAGATTCCGCTGGACACTCGGGTGAGTCTTGGAGCCCGCCTCAACCTGGCGGCTCGACTGATGGATCAGGGCAACCTGGAGGAAGCGATCAGCCTCACCCAAACCGCCGCCCAGCGGGCACCGGAAGTGGCCCTCGCCTGGTACAACCTGGGGCTGATGCAACGGAGGCGCGGCGACCTCGCCGCGGCCCTGGAGGCGTACGGGCGCGCCCTCACCCTGGATCCCAACAACGCTGAGTGCCATCAGAACAATGCCGTGGCCCAGTTGTTGGGCGGCAACATCGACGCCGCTCGCGGCAGCTTCATCCGCGCCATCAACCTGCTTCAGGCTCAGGGAAACGCTGACGCTGCTCAGCAGCTGCGCGAAAGGGTGGAGGGGGTGGTGAAACTGGACGGGGAGGCTGTCGCTTGAGCCAGCCGTTGCAAAGCCGAACGGTGGTCGTCACCCGCGCGGCCGACCAACTGGGAGCCGCGCGCCAGCTGCTGGAGCAGCGGGGTGCGACGGTGCTGGATCTTCCTGCCCTGGTGATCGGACCACCCGACCACTGGGGTCCTCTGGATGACGCCCTCGAGGACTTGGAGAGCTTTCACTGGCTGGTGTTCTCCAGTGCCAATGGCGTGCAGGCCGTGGAACAGCGGCTGCAACGCCTTGGCCGTTGCCTGGCCAGACGCCCCGCCAGTCTCAAGATTGCCGCGGTGGGCCGCAAAACGGCGCAGGTGCTGGACGACCTGGGGGCGGCCGCTGATTTCGTGCCTCCGAGCTTCGTGGCCGACAGCTTGATCGATCACTTCCCTGTGTCAGGCTGGGGTCTCAAGATTCTCCTTCCACGGGTGCAGAGCGGTGGTCGCACCCTGCTGGCGGACGCCTTCGGTGAAGCCGGGGTGCGGGTGGTGGAGGTGGCGGCCTATGAGTCGGGCTGCCCCGCCACGATGCCGGAGCCCACAGCGACCGCCCTGGAGGAAGGTGACGTTGATGCCATCGCCTTCAGCAGCGGGAAGACAGCGGAGCACACCGCGCAGCTGCTGGAACAGCGCTTCGGTCCAGGCTGGGCTGAACGGTTGGAGGGGGTGAAGCTGGTTTCAATCGGCCCCCAGACCAGTCGCAGCTGCCGCCAATGCTTCGGCCGGGTGGATGCTGAGGCCGACCCCCACGATCTCGAAGGGTTAGCCGAAGCCTGCGCTCAGGCGATGCAGAAGAGATCCTGAGGCTCATCGTTCAGCGCGAAGCGAATGCAACCGCGCGCCACATCAATACTGAGCACCGACCATCCAGTCGGCAGCAACAGCGGAGCATCCGCGCCGCAGCGGCCCTCTGCGCCCACACAGATCACACCGCTGGCGTTGGGGGTGGTCACGATGGCTCGTTTCTGATCTCCCACCAACAAAACGCCAGTCAGAGCGAGGCCAGTCGCGGGAGCCTGAGCATCCGCAGCCTCCACACCAACAAGAGGAGCAAAGGGATCCGCCCGGCCGCCGAGGGCAGCCTGCTGCACCTGCTCAGCCAAAGGCAGAGGGGTCAGGCCAATCGACGGGGCCTGAACCGCTGAGGTTTCCAGAAGCGACTCAGGTTTCACTGGAACCGATGGCAGCGCCGTGGCCGTTGGCGTTTCGCCACCACAGCCCCCCACAACCACCAACACGGCAACGGGGGCAAGCCAATGCTTAGCCGCCTGCTTCCACCAGGTCACGGAAACGGTCAAGATTCGCCTGAAGCTCCTTGGTCACGATGCCCCCCAGGATGCTGGGTTCCATGAGCGGTGCCAAGACCCGCGGCAATTCGTAGGTCACGCTCAACTTGACCACAGTGCGGTCGTCGGATTCGGGATAAAAGCGAACGGCACCCTTGGTGGGCAGACCACCCACTGATTCCCAGTGCAGTTGCTGGGCTTCAACCCGCTGGGTGATCCGGGCCTTCCAGCTGAAGCGAAAGCCCTGTGCCGCCAAAGTCCAATCGGTGAGATCAGGGTCGTCGAGTGGTTTGACCGACTCAATCCAGCGCATCCAACGGGGCATCGCTTCGAGATCACTCCAGACCTCCCAGACCTTGGAGGCCGGGGCCTGCACCTCGGAGGTGACCGTGTGTTCGAGCCAGCGTCCCATCAGGCCACCGCCGCATTGGTGGCCAGCTTCACCGGCTGATCGAGGATGGCCGCCGCCGCCAGATGACCGCTCATCGTGGCCCCCTCCATCGAATCGATGTAGTCCTGACGGGTGTAGCTGCCGGCCAGGAAGAAATTACGGATCGGCGTGCGCTGCTCCGGGCGGTAGGGCTCCATACCAGGGGCTTCGCGGTACAACGACTGCGCCAGTTTCACAACGTTGCTCCAGGTGAGCTTGAGATTGCGGGCCGAGGGGAACAGCTCGCGCACCTGACGGTCGGTGTGGGCCACGATCTCATCCACCGACTTGGGAATCCAGGGATCACCAGGGGTGAGCACGCATTGGAGCAGAGAGCCCTCTCCCTGCTTGCGGTAATCCTCCGGACTGGCCAGGGCCAGATCTGCAAAACAGCTGAAATCGGCATCAGCCGTGTACAGCAGGTTGTTGAGCCCCGTGGGTGTCGCCACATCCCGGCGCTGGGCTTCCTGGGCATCTCCCAGCTCGGTCACCCAGCCGTCGTAGCGGAGCTGAACGGTGGCCACGGGTACGGCCTCCAGCTGATGAATCGCCTTGAACTGGGGGTAACGGTTCCAGGCCTCGGGCAGCAGTTTCTGAATCCCGGGCACGTCACAGGCGGCCAGGTAGGCGTCAGCCTCTACACGAATGTCTCCTTCGGGCGTTCCCAGCTGCAGGCCAGTGATCTCAGGGGATTCACCCTCGCTGTAGTCCACCTGCTTCACCCGATGACGCAGATGCAACTTGCCTCCACGCTGCTGGATGTAGTCGAGGATCGGACCCGTGAGCCAGCGATGGGGTGATCCTTTGAGCAGATTGAGCTTGGAGGCTTCCGTCTTGGCCGCAAACATCATGAAGATGGTGAGCATGCAGCGGGCGGAGATGGCCTCGCAGTCGATGAAGCCCAGGGCATAGGCAATGGGATTCCACATCCGCCGGATGCTTTCGGGGCTGCCGCCATGGCCCACAAACCAGTCCTGGAAACTGACGGAGTCGAGGGCTCGGATGGTGCGCATCGCCCCCTCGTAGTCCACCAGACCCCGCACGATCGGACTCGTGCCCAGGGCCAGGGCATTGCGCAGCTTGTCGATCCAGCTGAGCTGCGGTGTGGTGAAGAAGGCCTTGAGGCCGTTGAAGGGTGCGCCGATGGGGAAGCGGAAATCCAGCTCCCGCAGATCGCCCCCCTTGTTCACGAACAGGTGTGTGTGCTGCTTCGGCAGAAGGTTCTCGAACGCTCCCACCTTGCGCATCAGAGCGAAGAGGTTGGCGTAATTGAAGAAGAAGACGTGCAACCCCATCTCGATGTGGTTACCGCCCTCATCCACCCAGCTGCCCACCTTGCCGCCCATAAAGGGACGGGCTTCGTAGAGATTCACCTCATGGCCCGCATCCACGAGGTCCACTGCAGCGGAGAGGCCGGCGAGGCCGGAACCAACGATCGCGACCCGCACATGATCTGGTCAACTAAGGCGACTCTATGTATGAGCGTTCATAGAGTGAGAGCGCGAGCCTGCGTTGAACATGACTTCCACCCCCGATACCGCGCCGGCCCATACCGCCAAAGACGGCAAGGGCATCCTGATCACCGAACCGGCGATGCAGCAGCTGGCCAAGCTGTGTGGCGAACAGGGTGAGAACCAGGTGCTGCGCGTCGGGGTGAGGTCTGGGGGCTGCAGCGGCATGAGCTACACGATGGATTTCGTACCCGCCTCAGACACCCTCGACGACGACGAGACCTACGAATACATGGCGGCTGACGGTCAGAGCTTCCGGGTGATCTGTGATCCCAAAAGCCTGCTCTACATCTACGGAATGCAGCTGGACTTCAGCACGGCTCTGATCGGTGGTGGCTTCAACTTCACTAACCCCAACGCCAGCCAGACCTGTGGCTGCGGCAGTTCCTTCGCCGTGTGAGCGAAGCCACGTGGGAATCTGAGGGGAGATCACTGCCCTCTCCCTAGTGATGGAGACTTCCCAGGACAGCCTGTTTGAGCAGGCCATGGCCCGTTATCAGGCTGGCGCCGCGGCCGAAGAGGTGCTCCCTGATTTCGCCCGCATCGTTGAAGCCGCTCCTCGCCAATCGGCAGGCTGGACCTGCCTGGCCTGGCTGCAGCTGCTTTGTGACCAACCAGAGGAGGCGCTGCGGTCGGCACGTTTCGCGGTGAGACTCAACGGCCAGGACCCCCAGGCCAGGATCAACCTGAGCCTGGCGTTGCTGGAAACCCAATCCAAGGGCGTGCGTGACCACATCCAGGTGGTCACGCAGGTGATGACCCTGGCCCCAGAGGTGTCCGGCGAACTCAAGGTCTCTATCGCCGACGGGCTTGAACGCAAACCCGGCTGGAAGGCCCTCGAGAAAGTGAAAGCCTGGCTTGAGCTCTGATCACAACGGACGTTCTGCCTGACAGCCACTGCCTGACAGCCACTGCCTGACAGCCACTGCCTGACAGCCACTGCCTGACAAATCCTGCATGACAGCCACCTGGACCATCACCCGTCTGCCGTCCCAGGTTCGCGTGCGGCCTCCAGCGGATCGTTCGGCTCAATTGCGGCAGGAACGCCTGGCCAGCGAAGCGCGGCGGTTGCAACTGGCCAGGCGCGCCAACGGCATACCGGATCCGAGCACCTGGATGTGGTGATGGGCAGCCCCGCGATGGCACGCATCCTGCTGCTGAGCAATGGCCACGGTGAAGACCTCTCCGGCGCCCTGCTGGCCCAGGAGCTTCAGCGGCAGGGCCACAACGTGCAGGCGCTTCCGCTGGTGGGCCTTGGCAGCGCCTACCAAAAAGCCGGCGTGCCGCTGCTGGGACGCAGCCATGAATTCAGCACCGGCGGCATCGGCTACACCAGCCTTCGCGGCCGCCTCACCGAGATCGCCCAAGGGCAAGTGCTGTATTTGCTCCGACGCCTGGTGCGTCTGATGCGGTACCGGCGTCGCTTCGATCTGATCCTGGTGGTGGGAGACGTGATCCCTGTGATCGCGGCATGGCTCAGCCAACGGCCTGTGGCGACCTACCTGGTGGCCTACTCCAGCCACTACGAAGGGAGGCTGCGGCTCCCCTGGCCCTGCGCAAACCTGCTGAAAAGCCGCCGCTTCAAAGCGGTGTACAGCCGCGATCAGCGCACCGCCGAGGACCTCAGCAGACAACTGCAACGACCGGTGACCTTCCTGGGCAATCCGTTCATGGATTCGGTGTTCACAGCGGCCACCCCGCCTCCCAGCAGCACGCCACGCATCGGTCTGCTGCCCGGCAGCCGCCGACCGGAACTGGAACAGAACCTGCAGCTGTTGCTGCGGCTGATCGAGCTGCTGCCCAACACAGTTCGCTGCAACGTCGATCTGGCCTTGGTGCCCAGCCTCGATGACGACAGCTTGCGGCGGCTGAGCGAACGATGCGGTTGGCACTTGAAAAACGGCGTGCTGGAGCGTGAGGGAGCCTGGGGGATCAACGTTCGCCGCGGGGCCTTCCGTGCCGTGCTGCAGCACAGCGATCTGGTGATCGGCATGGCAGGTACCGCCATCGAGCAAGCCGTTGGCCTGGCCAAACCGGTGCTGCAGGTGCCGGGCCAGGGGCCTCAATTCACAGCGGCATTCGCAGAAGCCCAACGGCGCCTGCTGGGCCCCACGGTGTTCTGTGCCGACGGGGAGAGTGGCAGCCATGAGGCCTTGGAGGGAACAGCGGCGCTGGCCATGGCTCTGCTTGAACGTGCGCGACGGGATCCTGACTTGCAACAGCAATGCCAAGAGGAGGCCAAATGGCGCCTCGGAGACGCTGGTGGAGGCCCGAGAATGGCGGCAGCCATTTGCTCACTGCTTGCATGAGTGCCACGCCTGAACCGGCCTGGAAACGCTGGCTCGACCGCCTGCTGATGGTGAACGTGCTGCTGGTGTTCATCGGCGCAGGGGTCTTCGCCGTTGCCGTGGTGCAACAGGGCCAAGGCCATGACTGGCTGATGGACCAGGTTCAGCTGCTGTGGCAACCCCTGTTCGCCCCAGCCATCAGCCTGCTGATCATGGCGGCCCTGGTGAGCGGCATCTTCAGCTGGTGGCAGCGGCGAGTGCTGAAGCCAGATCGGGGTAGCGGAAGCTGAAGTTCAGAGCGTCCAGCCGCTCCGAGGCAACCTGCTGGCCCTCCAACACCACCTTGGCGCCATCCCCCAGAAGCACTTGAAGCACTGGAGCGGGCACCGGCAACAAACTCGGACGGCCCAGGCTGCGCCCCAGTTGCTTGCAGAAGGCCGCCATCGAGACGGGCTCAGGAGCCACGGCATTGATCACGCCACTCCAACTCTCGTCTGTGAGGGATTGAAGGATCAGGGCGCATAGGTCAGTGCGGTGGATCCAGCTCATCCATTGCCGGCCACTGCCGATCGGACCACCAAACCCTGTGCGGAACACCGGAAGCATTTTTCCGAGTGCACCGCCGTCCGCCGCCAGCACAATGCCGATCCGCAGGGTGACCTGCCGTACAGCAGAAGGCACCGCCTCAGCCGCCGCTTCCCAGCGCTCACACAAGCTCGCAAGGAAGTCGTCGCCAGGGGTGCTCGATTCAAGAAAACGCTTGTTCAGGCTGGAGCCGTAGAAGCCGATGGCTGAGGCATTCACCAGCAGCTTCGGTGGCGTTGCACAGTCCTCGATCGCCTTCACCAACTGAGAGGTCGTTTCCAGACGGCTGGTTTCAAGCAGCTGCCGGTGGGTCGGGGTCCAACGCTTCTCGGCAATCGGTTCTCCCGCCAGGTTGACCACCGCATCGGCCTGTTTCAGGGCATCCAGCAGCCCGGCATCGGCCCAGGTGCTGCTGCTGGCGGGGTCGAACTGCATCCAGGTCAGTCGCCCATCCGCCCGTTCAGCGTCGTAGCCACGGGCCAAGCGGCGGCTGACCACCGTGAGCTGATGGCCGGCCTGAAGCAGGAGCGGCAGGAGCTCACGGCCAACAAAACCAGTGCAGCCGAACAGCAGCAGACGCATGGAAGCGGGGGTGGTGCGGCTGGGAGGCTAAGGGGGTTCGTGGGCGATTGGTTTTAGCCTGGTGCCATCACCATCACCTGTCATGGCCGAATCCGACGCCGCTGCCCCCGCCAAGGCCAAGCCTGCTGCGCTGCGCAAAGGGGCTTTGGTCAAGGTGAACAGAGCCGCCTACAGCTCCAGCCTTGAGGCTGGAGCCAGCGATCCCACAGCACCCGACTACATCTTTGAAGGTCCCGGCGAGCTGCTGGTGGTGAAAGGGGACTACGGCCAGGTGCGCTGGAACCGTCCGGTGCCCGATGTGTGGCTGCGAATGGATCAGCTGGAAGCCTGCTCCTGATCCTGATCTTTGTTGGAGGCAGACTCCAGGGCCTCCTCCACTGCTGTGACGGCCGCTGGAACTGACGTCATGGCGGCGGGGATGCGCCACACAGCACCGGAGAGCACGCCGCTGAGATCCCCCAGCGCCGCCAGCACAGGATTCGAAACGCCGGCCCCATCCGCAGCGGCGGCTGCCTGCCAGGGGTTCCACCCCGCAAGGTTGACCACACTGCGGTAGGCCGCTGGCCAGGGGTTATCAGGCAACAGCCGTTGCAGAGCCTCGAACTGCTCCGCTGCCTGCACAGGGCGGTTTTCCAGCACCGCCAGCAGCGCCAGGGTCCAACGCGGTTGCACAGCATCGGGATCCTGCGCCAAGGCCGCCAAGGCCTCAGAACGCACCGGCTCCCTGTAACTGAAATGGCCATCGAGCATGTGCTCCTGCCCCACCACAGCGAACACCGGATCCAGCCCCACCGGCCCTGCCGCCAAGCCAGCGGCGAGCTCGGGGAAGCGCTGCGCAAAAGAGGGGCCTTCAATCGGATGCGTCGCGCGGCGGCGCCAGAGGGAATAACTCCCGCCACGGGGACGCTCGAACTGCTGCACCAGCTCGAACACACCGCTGCGGCGCACGGCTTGGTCCAGGGATCGGGCCGCTTTGCGCACCGATCCCTGGTCCCCTTCCGCTAATACCACCCATTCCGATAGTGCCAGCACAGGCTCACAGTCCTCTCGACTGCCACCCAACTGGCGTCCAACGGTCTGACCACCGTGGCGACGGCCGTAGAAGCTGACGTTGTGCTGGTTGAGGTCGGAGGTGCTGGGCACCACGATCAGGGTGGCAGGAGGCCTACTGGGATCTGCACCGCCGGCGGCCTCCACCACAGCCTCCACCGGACCGCGGGAACGGTGCTCAAACCGATGAAGCTGATGAGCCCAGCCCGCCGGGACACAGGCCAGCAGCCCAGCACCGAACAAGGGCCACACCAGCCTGGAACGCCTGGCCTCGAACCAATGGCCCCACTGCCACCACCCCCGGGCCAGCAGCAACACAAGTGAGGGCAAAAGCGGCGTGATGTAGCGACCATCCTTGTTCGGGCTCAGGGTGGTGAGGACCCAGGCCCCAACAAGGTTGAGCATGAGCCAGCGCCAGGACCAGCCATGGTCCGCGGAGGGCTGCCGGCGCTGCCAGCACCAAAGCAGCAGGCCCGACAAGCCCACCACCAGGAGCACCGGGCCCAGCTGCTCCGGCAACAAGCGCGGATACCAAAGCCAACTGGCCAGGCTGAAGACGCCAGGATCGCCCTCCAGGGCCGCTGACTCGAACACGGCTCGGTTGGTACCGCCGAGGCTGGTGATCCAGTTGTGACGCAACCAGGGGCCGATCAGGACCGCCGTGAGCAGGGGCAGCAGCAAAGCCTGACGCAGCCCAGGGCCACCCCGCCGCAAGGCGATTCCCGCAGCCCAGAGTCCCGCAGGAACAAGCACCAGCAGGGCGCTCTGCTTCACCAGCACCGCAGCGATGGCGGCCAGGGTGCAACCCCAGGCCTGCCCCCAGCGCCCTCCAGTCTGAGGGTCACACCAGACCCCGAGACGCCAGATCGCCAGGCTGCAACTGGCCACCAGAGCCATCTCCAGCACGTAGTCCGTGCGCAGATCCAAAAAGGCCGGCGTCAATGCCGCCAACAGGCAGGCGATCAAGGCCAGGCCATCCCCCTGCAGCCGTCGTCCCCAACCCGCCATCACCACCAGGAGCAACCCGTGCCAGAGACTCAAGCTCCAGGCCGCTTGCTCCGGGGCATCACCACTCAGGGCCATGACGCTGCCGTTCACCAGCGAGGCCAGGGGCGGAATCTTCGGTGACAGATCCAGCAGCGCCTGCCAACCCTGCCACCCGCCACCGGGCAGCAGGCCCAGGGCGCGGCCATGGTCCATGGCACTGTTGAGATAGTCGGCCTGATCCCAGGCGGGAACGCCGGTCTGGAGCGTCCACCAGAGCCGATCCACCACGGTGGAGATCACCCAGATCAGGGCCACCAAAGCCCAGAAACGCCAACGCTGTTTCACACGATCTCCAAGCGACGCCGTTCATCTTGGAGCCGCTTGCGTCGCTGCTTGGCCTCCCGAAGCATCTCGCGACCATCGTGGAGATATCCATCCACGTATCCCATGGTGTAGCGCTCCAGTTCCGCCAGAGCGTCCTCCACTTCGGAAAGGCAGTGATACAGGCTCAGCCCGAAGCCACGGGCCGAGACCGGCGTGGGCAACGACTGGAACAGTTGCTTGATCTTGTCCATCCGGCGGCCGCTCGCCTCGAGATAGCTGCAGAACGCCTCCATCAGCGCATCGTCATAGGGATCAGCCGACAGTGCCTTGAGTTGCTTGGGGAAGGGATTGATCACCTCACCGAGCATGCGGTCGATCGGGGCGTAAACCCGCCGCAACCACTCCACCAGGGCATCGTCAGCGGCCACAGCACGATCGTGGGCACGGCTGGCCCGGCGCAGCTCCGTCGGCGATGCCGTCCGGCCCGGCCGGGGCCGCGTGCGATCAAAGGCCTTACGGCGCTCGGCATCGCCAAGAACTTCCCAAGCGGCATTGAGGGCCAGCATCTGCTGGTCGTCGCCACCGGCATCGGGATGGTGCTGCTTCACCAGCTGGCGGTAGGCCGCCTTGATCTCAGCGTTACTGGCGGTGCTGCTGACACCGAGCACGGCATAGGGGTCGCTCACAGCTGACCATCCCTCCGGGCGGGAAGCTGCGAAGCAGCACTGAACATCGGGGTGGAGAGGTAGCGCTCGCCATAACTAGCCAGCATCACCACCAGGCGTTTGCCCGCCATGGAGGGGTCTTGGCCCACCCGCAGGGCTGCGGCCATGGCTGCTCCGCTGCTGATGCCGCAGAGCAGACCCTCCTCCCGAGCCAGACGCCGGCCCACCTGCATCGCTTCCTCATCGCTCACCGTGAGGATCGAATCAATCCGATCGAGTTCCAGCACCGCAGGAACAAAACCAGCTCCAATCCCCTGGATGCGATGGGCCCCAGGGGGCTTCCCGGAGAGCACAGCACTGGCCTCGGGCTCAACGGCAATCACCTGCAGCTGCGGCTGGCGTTGTTTCAAAAGACGGGCACAACCGGTGATGGTGCCGCCGGTGCCCACCCCCGCCACAAAAGCATCGATCTGACCCTCGGTATCACGCCAGATTTCTTCAGCCGTGGTGCGTTCATGCACGGCTGGATTGGCAGGGTTATCGAACTGCTGAAGCAGGTAGGCGTTGGGGATTTCGTCCACCAAATCCTTGGCCAGAGCGATGGCCCCATTCATGCCCTGGGCACCGTCGGTGAGCTGCAACTCGGCGCCGTAGGCCCGCAACATCGCGCGACGCTCCGTGCTCATCGTGTCCGGCATGGTGAGAATCAGCCGGTACCCCCGGGCCGCCGCCACCATGGCCAAGGCAATCCCGGTGTTGCCGCTGGTGGGCTCCACCAGCACCGTTCGGCCGGGAACGATCGTGCCGGCCTGCTCCGCCTCCAGCACCATGGCGCTGGCAATGCGGTCTTTGACCGAGGCGGATGGATTGAAGCTCTCCAACTTGGCCAGGATCTCGGCCTGGCAGCCGCAGGCCTGGGGCAATCGGTTCAGCCGCACGAGGGGCGTGCCACCGATTAAAGAAGTGATGTCAGGAGCAATGCTCATGGCTGCAGCTTGCCCGCAGAACGACCATAAAAAAAGCCCTCCACAGGGGAGGGCTTGGAAAGTGTGTGTGTGAGGAAGGTTGTTCTGAAGGCCCAACCGAAGTCGGGCCCAGTGATCAGAACTTGAAGACGGTCTGGAGAACGGCACCAAACTGCTCGTAGCCGGACTGACCCTGCTTGGAGCTGGACTCAGGCAGATAGAAGATTGCCGGAATCATGGTGATGTTGCTGGAGACCTTGTACTTCAGAGAAGCTTCCCAAGCGAGCTCGGGAGCATCAGGGTCAGTGCCGTCTTGGGACTCGACGTACAGAGGAGCACCGAAACCAACTGCCAGGGTGTGGGGAGAATCAGCAACTTTGTCCCACTGAAGACCCACCATCCAAGTGCGGGCCTCATCGACGGTGCTGCCTTCGAGGTCAGACCAGCCGTAAGCGAGGCTGACAGAAGGGATGAAACCAGTCTCTTCAGGCTTCCAGAAGCCGTTAAGAGCGAAGTTCTGGGAGTCGACGTTGTCGCTACCACAGCTCTGCGAGCTCAGGTAGGAAGTGCCGAAGCCTGCGCCACACTGGCCATAGCGGTAACCGAGGGCAGCGCCCCACTTCTTGGTGCCGTAACCAATCTGAGCAGTGGTGTTGCCCTTTGATTTAGCAGTGAACATCCCGTCATCGGAGGCCTCAGCTTCACCAGCATCGGCGACATAGTTGAGGGCTGCAGTCAGGCGGGGCTCACCCTTGGCGACTCTCTGCTTCCAGATCACACCAAGGAGACCACCGGTCTCTTTGTTGTAGACGTTGCCAGCACCGAATTGACCGCCGAACATGTTCAGCGTCTTCACTGTGTAAGCCGTGGGCTTCATGCCCAAGCTTTCGGTGTTACGGGCCAGGGGACCAGCGATGGCGGTGAGGCCTGATCCCACCGGGAACTTGTAGTACAGGCGGTCGAGCTTGAAGATGTTGTCCTTCTCACCGGCAACATCCAACTTGCGGAAGCCGCTGGCGAAGGCGCTGGACTTCATGTTGCCGGCACGCAGGCGAGCAAACAGAAGATCTCTACCGGTGAAGGAAGTCTTCAGGCCGAGGCGGTAGTCGTAAGAGAAGGTAAATGCGTCGTCATCAGCCTTGGCGCCAGCCTCTTCAGAATCCATGGCACCAGCCACAAAGGTGGCTTTACCTTTGAGCTTGGTGGTGGTGGAGAACTGAGCAGCGCGCAATTCGCCAACCTTGGCTTCGAGACCATCGACACGGCCCTTGAGGATGGCCATCTCGGCGCCGAATTCCGCCATCAGGCGACGCAGCTCGTCGGTCACTTCAGTGACGCGGTCGAGGCAGGCGTTGAGGAGGGCAGCCGCTTCGTAGCGGGTCATGGCACGGTTGCCACTGAAGGTGCCGTTGGGGTAACCGGCGACGCAGCCGTAGGTCTCAACCAAACCAGCCAGTGCCTGATAGGCCCAGTCGGTGGGGTAGACGTCAGAGAATTGGGTGACGCTGGTGACCTGATCAGCGAAAGCCGCGTAATCAGAAACGCCGTTGATGTTCAGCTCGGCGGCATTGACGCCGGTGGCCAGAAGACCAAGGGCGGCAGGAGCCACCAGCAGTTGCTGGAAAAGCTTCATTTTGGGTTCTCACACCAAGAGAAAGTGCAGGCAAGACATGCCCGCGGCCTAACGCTATAGATGCAGCCTCAGCCTGTCGCTAACAGCAACTCAAGGGCTGTTTATGTATCGGTTAAGACCATTCACTGCCTTATTACTCCAAAAAAAAAAGCCCTCCACCGAAGTGGAGGGCTGAAGAGATCTGAAGGAGAAGAAGCCCTAGGACTCAATCCTTTGATCAGAAGGTGAAGGTGGTCTTCATGATGCCGCCGAACACATCTTCCTTGCCGTCCTCGTCGATGCCGAAGATTGCAGGGGTAACAGTGATGTTGTCGCTCACAGCAAAGCTGTAGAAGACTTCCCACATGGTGTTGTCAACACCATCTTCATATGCGGGGGCAGAACCGATTGCGCCACCGAAGGAGTTGCCCTCAACGAACACATCGCTCCACTCGAGACCCACATACCAGGAATCGATGTCGTCGCTCACACCCTCTTCATCTGCTGTGGAGTAACCGGTGCTGATGGAAGGCATGATGCCTGAATCAGCAGGCTTCCAGGCTGCAGCAATGCTGTAGCCCTCGCGGTCAGCAGTAGAAGAGTTGCCGATGGCGAGACCAACGTTTTGCTCATAGGCATAGCCAACCTGAGCAAGCAGGTTGCCGTCGAAGGCTTCACCCTCGTAGAACAGCTGCCAAGAAGAAGTAGAAGCAGACTCGTCAGTACCAATACCGGCGCTGGAATCAGCACCATTACTGGCGACGTAGTTGCCGCTCACCTTGAAGCCGCTGTCACCCAGGGTGTAAACAGCACCGACACCGGAGCCAGTGAAGCCCAGGTTGTTGGTGGTAGGTGCACCGCCGTAGGTGAAGAAGTCGAGGAGCAGGTCAGAGGGGTAGTACGTGGCATAGCCGGCGTACATGGAGGCATCGTCCGAGCGAACGATGGGACCTGCGGTGACGCTCAGGGAGTCGCCAACGGGGAAGGTGTAGAACAAACGACCAACCTTGACGTCGTTACCGCTGCTCATAGCGGTTTCAACAAAGGTCAGACCAGAGCTGAAGTTGGAATCGTCGAAGTTGCCAGACCGCAGAACGGTGGTCAGCTGATCCTTACCAGTGAAGGAGGTAGCCAGCTTCAGGCGGAGGTCGTAGTTGAGGGTAGTGGCTTCTTTGCCATCGATACCATCAAGAGCGCCAAGCACCCAGGCGGTGTAGCCCTTGAGCTTGGTGGTGGTGGAGAACTGAGTTGCTTCCAGTTCGCCAACCTTGGCTTCGAGGCCGTCAACGCGACCCTTGAGGATGGCCAGCTCGGTTTCGAACTCAGCCA
>NZ_UCNM01000009.1:0-152640 GCF_900473975.1 Synechococcus sp. N26
TCGGCTTGCGCGCTCGCCTCTCGGCTCCCGCGCAAGACAAAACCATAACACCACATCCCTCGAGGTCGCAATGGGCAAGCCGCATTGAAGATCTGAAGGGTTGCTTCCACTGGCGAAACCCATTGCCAAAACTACGTTTCAGTTGGAGGTCACCGCGATGCCAACGCGTTTCACCGAACAAAGCCAGCGTTTCCGCCCCAACTCAAACGAAGAGCAGGTGCTGCAAAAAGCACGGGAACACTTCGAAGCCACGCTGATTGGCGTCCAGGGGGAACTCGCCGGCAGCGTTGCCGCGATGGAACATCGCCGCGCTGACGACGCCCTCAACTACGGGGAGATCTTCCTGCGGGACAACGTTCCCGTGATGATCTACCTGATGCTGGAGGGCCGCTTCGCCATCGTGAAGCAGTTTTTGAGCGTCAGCCTTCAGCTCCAAAGCACCAACGTTCAAACCCGCGGTGTCTTCCCCACCAGCTTTGTGGAGGAAGAGGGAGAACTGGTTGCCGACTATGGCCAGCGCTCGATCGGTCGCATCACCTCAGTGGATGCAAGCCTCTGGTGGCCGATTCTCTGCTGGATCTACGTCAAACGCAGTGGGGACATCGACTTCGGTCGCAGTCCGGAAGTGCAACGCGGTTTGCAACTGCTGCTCGATCTGGTTCTTCACCCCAGCTTCGAGGGCACACCGGTGCTGTTCGTTCCCGACTGCGCGTTCATGATTGATCGCCCCATGGACGTGTGGGGCGCTCCACTGGAAGTGGAAGTGCTGCTCTTCGCAGCGCTGCGCAGCTGCGTTGGGCTGATGGAAATCTGCCAACGCCACGAGAACAGCGTTCTTCTAGGGGAACGATTACGGCTGAGCCGGCAATGGACCCATGACTTGCGGCAGTTCCTGCTGAAGCACTACTGGGTGACCAGCAAAACGATGCAAGTGCTTCGGCGACGCCCCACGGAGCAGTACGGCGAAAACCAGCACCACAACGAATTCAACGTTCAACCCCAGGTCATCCCCGACTGGTTGCAGGACTGGCTCGAGAACCGTGGCGGTTACATGATCGGCAACATGCGCACCGGACGACCGGATTTCCGCTTCTACTCCTTGGGAAATTCCCTGGCATCGCTGTTCGGGTTGCTGACCGCGCCACAGCAACGGGCCCTGTTCCGACTGGTGCTCCACAACCGTGACCACCTCATGGCTCAGATGCCGATGCGCATCTGTCATCCCCCCATGGAGGGCGTGGAATGGGAGAACAAAACGGGCTCCGACCCCAAGAACTGGCCCTGGAGTTATCACAACGGTGGCCACTGGCCGAGCCTGCTCTGGTTTTTTGGTGCATCCATCCTTCTGCACGAACGGCTGAATCCCCAGGCCGACGTGTTGCTGATGGGGCAAATGAAAACGCTGTTGGACGAGTGCTACTGGAGCCATCTCAACCAACTGCCCCGTCAGCAGTGGGCTGAATATTTCGATGGCCCCACAGGAACCTGGGTTGGACAGCAATCACGCACCTATCAGACCTGGACCATCGTTGGTTTTCTGCTGATGCACCACTTTCTCCACGTCAACCCAGACGACGTGCTGATGCTCAACCTCGACGAATCGATGGGTCACTGACGAACCACCGCAGCCATGGCACAAAAAAACCCCGGCTCTGGGAGCCGGGGTCCATCAGCTGAGCTCGAAGAACGGATCAGAACAGTCCGAGGGTGAGGGACTTGTCGATCGGAAGTGCTGCACCAATACCGAGGTAGATGGTGACAAGGGTTCCTGTCAGGAAGACAGTCATCGCCACGGGACGACGGAAAGGGTTCTGGAACTTGTTGAAGCTCTCGATGAAAGGAACAAGCATCAGCCCCAGGGGAACGAGGGTTTGCAGAGCAATACCCAGAAGCTTGTTGGGAACAACCCGCAGAATCTGGAACACGGGGTAGAGGTACCACTCAGGAAGAATTTCCAGAGGGGTGGCGAAGGGATCAGCCTTGTCAGCGAGCATGGCTGGATCCAGGACTGCCAGACCAACGACACAGGCGATGGTGCCGAGGATCACCACCGGGAAGATGTAGAGGAGATCGTTAGGCCAGGCAGGCTCGCCGTAATAGTTGTGACCCATGCCCTTGGCGAGCTTGGCCCGCATCTTGGGGTCAGAGAGATCAGGCTTCTTGAGAATGTGCATCGTTTAGTCCAGGTGTTGAGGGAACAGTAGGAACGCAGATCACAAGGGACCAGAAATGCCCTGCTTCCGAATCATCAGGAAGTGCATGAGCATGAACACCGCCAGCAGCCAGGGCATCACGAAAGTGTGAAGGCTGTAGAAGCGAGTGAGCGTGGCCTGACCAACGCTTTCGCCACCGCGAAGCAGTTCCACCATGAAATCGCCAACAACAGGGATGGCAGCAGGGACGCCGGAAACGATCTTCACAGCCCAGTAACCAACCTGGTCCCAGGGAAGGGAGTAACCGGTCACACCGAAGGACACGGTGATGACAGCCATGGTCACGCCGGTGACCCAAGTGAGCTCACGGGGACGCTTGAAGCCGCCGGTGAGGTACACGCGGAACACGTGAAGGATGAGCATCAACACCATCATTGATGCGCTCCAGCGGTGCACAGAGCGGATCAGCCAACCGAAGCTGACGTCGGTCATCAGGTATTCGACCGACTTGTAAGCCTCAGCAACGGTGGGCTTGTAATAGAAGGTCATCGCGAACCCAGTCGCGAACTGGATCAGGAAGCACACCAACGTGATGCCCCCCAGGCAATAAAAGATGTTGACGTGGGGGGGCACGTACTTAGAACCAATGTCGTCAGCAATGTCCTGGATTTCCAGACGTTCCTGGAACCAGTCGTAAACCGGTGATGAGTTCGCCATGCACAAGCGGGCTCGAGTTGCGAAAGTCTACTGAGCACGCTTCTGCCACTGAGGCGAACCCACCGCGATGTATCCAACTGTTAACGATCTTTCAGACTGGCTGCGGCGCAAAGGTTTTCAGGCGCTGAGGCAACTGATCGCAGCGTCTCTTTGCTGCTTTTTGGTGCTGGGCAGCGCCTGCACAGCCGTTGCACTTAGCGACACACAACAGCTCGTGGTGGACAGCTGGCGGCTTGTGAACCAGGGCTTTTGGAACCCAGAGCAACTTGATGCGGTGCGTTGGAAGCGTCAACGGCAGAGGGCCATGGAACGCAGCATCGAGAGCAGCAACGATGCCTATGCAGCCATCGAATCGATGCTGGCTCAGCTGGGCGACCCCTACACGCGACTGCTTCGTCCAGAGGACTACACGGCGCTGAAGAACAGCACCAACGGCAGCCTCAGCGGTGTGGGCTTGCAACTCGGGCCGGATGAAGGCGGCAAGGGTGTTGTGGTGATTTCTGCCCTCGAGGGTTCACCGGCCGGCGAGGCGGAAATCACCAGTGGAACGCAGTTGCTGTCTGTTGATGGCCGGGACGTGGTGGATCTGGGTCTGGAGGGAACCGTGGCAGCGCTGCGAGGAGACGTGGGTTCGCAGGTGGTGTTGACGCTGGACAACGGCAGCGGAGAAACAAACGAGCTGACCCTGGAACGCCGCAGCGTGGACCTCAGGCCGGTGCGCACAAGGCGCTTGCGCAGCGGCAGTCACACCCTTGGCTATCTGCGGATCACCCAGTTCAGCGAAGGAGTCCCCGAACAGGTGAAAGAAGCCCTCACAGAACTGCAGAACAAGGAGATCGAAGGATTGGTGCTCGACCTCCGCAACAACTCAGGCGGATTGGTGAGCGCTGGATTAGCGGTTGCCGACGACTTCCTTTCCGGTGGCGCCATCGTTGAAACCCGCAATCGCGAGGGCATCAATGACACCATCCAGGCCAGTCTCCAGACGGTGTACGACGGACCGATGGTCACCCTCGTGAATGGAGGGACGGCCAGTGCGAGTGAAATCCTGGCTGGAGCCCTTCAGGACAACGAACGCGCCACCCTTCTCGGAGGACAGACGTTCGGCAAAGGGCTGATTCAAACGCTGAGCAACCTCAGCGATGGCAGCGGCCTCGCCGTGACCGTTGCTGGCTATGTGACACCGAGTGGACGAGACATCCAAGGGGAAGGCATCGCTCCCGATCGTGGATTGTCAGATCCGGAACCCCTGAACCCCGGCGGTGACGGTGATCGCTGGCTCTCGGAAGCTGAGCAATGGATGGAGGCCCTGCTGGAACAACCCGCTGAAGAGACCGAGGCATGAGCCAGCGGACCTATCACGACCCTCTGCATCGCGGCATTGGTCTTGACCGCCAAGCCCCAGCCGAGGGGATGGTGATGGACCTGGTGGACACGGCGCCGTTCCAGCGCCTGCGACGCATCCGCCAGCTGGGTCCGGCCTACCTCACCTTTCACAGCGCTGAATCCAGTCGATTCACCCACTCGCTGGGGGTCTTCCATCTGGCACGCCGTGCGTTTGAGCGGATGCTGCCGTTGGCACCCGAGTTGGAGACGTATCGGGGGCTGCTCTACGGAGCTGCTTTGCTCCATGACATTGGCCATGGCCCCCTCAGCCACACCGGCGAAGAGATGTTTGGCCTGCACCATGAAGCGTGGTCAGCGCGGGTGATCCGGCATCACCCAGAGATCCATGACTGTCTGGAGAGCCATGCATCCGGCACGGCTGAGGAGGTGGCGAACCTGCTGGAGCATGGACGCAGCCCTCACCCCCTGATCAAACACCTGGTTAGCAGTCAGCTGGATTGCGACCGACTGGATTACCTCCTGCGCGACAGCTACAGCACCGGAACGCGCTACGGGCAACTGGATCTCGACCGCATCCTGGGAGCGCTGACCCTGGCCCCTGACGGGGACATGGCCATTCATCCCAAGGGTCTGATGGCTGTGGAGCACTACCTGGTGGTGAGAAACCTCATGTACAGGAGCGTCTACAACCACCGGTTGAATGTGGTGTGCAACTGGCTGCTGGAAAAACTGATCCTGACAGCACGACAACTGGGGCCTGACCAGGTGTGGGCTGATGAGGTGATGGCCACCTGGCTCTGGCAACCAGACCAGATCCGCTTGGAGGACTTCCTCGCTAACGATGACCAACGCACCGGCTACCACCTCCAGCGTTGGCAAGCCGAAGCGCCAGCAGCCCTGGCTGAACTGAGTGGGCGTTTCCTAGATCGACGCCTGCTCAAAGCAACGGCCGTTGAACATCTTTCCCCGGCGGATCAACTGCAATTGCTCGCAACAGCAAGGCGCCTGGCCGATCGTCATGGCCACGACCCGGAACTCTGCTGCGGATTGCGTCATCAACAGCTGCGCGGGTACCACCCCTATCGAGGCGGCTTGCGCCTCTGGGACGGGCAACAACTCCAAGCCCTGGAGAAAGCCTCTCCCCTTGTCGCAAGTCTGGCGACCCCGGCGGCAACCTCCTGGTTGATTCACCCCCGCGACATCAGCAACGAACTCAGGCAGGAGATGGACGTTGAATGGCCCCGAGCAGCAGCAGCGTGAAGCAGCCATGACCTTGAGGCTTCCCGACCAGCGCCTTGATCACTGGAGGGATCGTTTGCCGGATCTGCTGAGCAGGTGTTCCCAGCCGATTGTTGATCTCGATTGCGGGGACTGGGTCCTGACCTGCAGCGACCTCGCTGATTTGTGCGCCGCCGTGAGCGAGGCAGGCCATCAACTCGGACGCATCACCGGCCAGGCAGCCAAGACCGTTGTGAGTGCTTCAGCCTTGGGACTTGACGCAAGCCGGTCCAACACGCCGTCCAGCCGTGAACTCCAGCCCAATCCTGTGGCGAAAGCCCCTTCCGAGCTGTTGTTTCACCACGGAACCCTGCGCTCCGGTGACCATCTCCAAAGCGAACGCACCATCCTTCTCTATGGCGATGTGAATCCCGGAGCGCGGATCAGTTCAGCCGCTGATGTTTTGGTGTGGGGTCGCCTGCGGGGCGTGGCCCATGCCGGATGTGAGGGGTCAACAACCGCGAAAATCGTTGCCCTGCAGCTGCGGCCACTGCAACTGAGGATTGCTGACGTTGTCGCCCGAGGCCCCGAGGATCTGCCCCAGGCGGGTTTGGCCGAACAGGCCGAGCTCAAGGATGGCGTAATCGCCATTGAACCCGCCGTCATCCAGAGCTTTCAAAAACGCTGACGTCGTTGTCAGGCCGAAAAGCCAGATTATTCTGGCCGCACCAAAGCAGAACCCTGGTGTCGACGACCCGAACCATCCTCATCTGTTCTGGCAAGGGCGGTGTCGGAAAAACAACGACCACGGCCAACCTTGGGATCGCCCTTGCCCGCCAAGGCGCCAAGACCGTGGTTCTAGACGCGGACTTCGGTCTGAGGAACCTCGATCTGCTCCTGGGCCTGGAGAACCGCATCGTCTACACCGCTCAGGAGGTGCTGGCCGAGACCTGCCGGCTGGAGCAAGCCCTGGTGAAGCACAAGCAGGAGCCCAATCTGGCCCTGCTCCCTGCGGGCAACCCTCGGATGCTCGAGTGGCTCAAGCCCAAGGACATGCAGGCCATCGTTGCTCTGCTGGAACGCCAGTTCGATTACGTGTTGATCGACTGCCCGGCAGGCATCGAAGACGGGTTCAAAAATGCCGCGGCCGCAGCTCGAGAAGCAGTGGTGATCACCACCCCGGAAGTGGCCGCCGTGCGGGACGCTGATCGGGTGATCGGGCTTCTAAACACCCAGGGCGTGCAGCCTGTGCAGCTCGTGCTCAACAGGGTGCGGCCGAAGATGATGTCGAACCAGGAAATGCTTTCGGTGGACGATGTCACCGACATCCTGGCGTTACCTCTTCTGGGGCTTGTTTTTGAAGACGAACAGGTGATCGTGAGCACCAACCGCGGTGAACCCTTGACCCTGAGTGATTCCTCGTCCCCAGCGGCCCAGGCCTACGGCAACATCGCTCAACGGCTTCAGGGTGAAGACATTCCTCTGATGGACCCCTCCCAGGCCCGCCGCGGCCTCCGCGCCAGGATGCGCAAGCTGATGCAAACCCGGATTTTCTGAGGCGATGACACTCAAGGAATTCATCGACAAACTCCTGCGCCGTCAGCCCGCCAGTGCAGAAACAGCCAAAGAGCGCCTCCAGTTGGTGCTGGCCCACGACCGCAGCGACCTCAATCCTGAGCTGCTCGAACAAATGCGCCGCGAGATTCTCGAAGTGGTGGCCCGCTACGTGGAGATCGACCTCGCTGAAGGTGATGTGAGTCTCGAGACGGAAGATCGCGTCACCGCCCTGGTGGCCAACCTGCCAATCCGTCGCCCGATCGCCCAACCCGCGAAGGTGGAACCCTCTGAGCAGCAACCTGCTCAAGCTTGAAACCTCGAATCCCGGACTTCCTCACCCCCGCTGAACAGCGAGTAGTGCTGTTGTTGCTTGAAGGCCTCAACAACCGAGCCATCGCCCAGCGGTTGGTGATCAGTCATCGCACCGTTGAGTGCCATATCAGCAGGGCACTCCGGAAAAGCGGATGTCGCAATCGACTCGAGCTGGTGCTTTGGCTGATCAGCGATCAAGACCCCGCCTTGAATCGCCTGGCAGCCGGTACGATGCAGCCCATGCCGGCTTAGCTCAGCGGTAGAGCAGCGCTTTTGTAAAGCGAAGGCCATCGGTTCAAATCCGTTAGCCGGCTTGATCTGGATCAGGGCGACGTACTGCGGTCTGATTCGCCCGCCAGCAGCCAGATGAAGAACACCCCCAACAACCAGGGGAGAAGATTCAGTTGAAGCGTCCAGGTGAAGACCGCTTCGAGGGGTTCCAGAACCCAATGAAGCAAGGCCATCACCAGCAGGCAGAGTCCAAAAAGCGAGATCACTCGAGCACCTCAACCCCTGCTGGAATCACAGCACCCCGGCGCACCAGGCGCCAGCGTCCTTCCTCCACCCAGGCCAACACCGTGCTGGCCTGGCCCGAGGGTTGAGGCCAGGGCTGGGGACCCAGCTGCGCGACATCAGGGAAAACCAGAGCCGCCTCTGCTGAGGTCATGCTGGCGGATTCACCGGAGCGATTGGCACTGGTGGTGGCCAACGGCCCGCTGATCTGAAGCAGCGCGCGGGTCTGCTCACAGGCCGGAATGCGGCAGCCCAGGGTTGTTCCACCTGGGTTGAGATACCGGCCTGCACCACCATCACGGGCAGGCAACACCAGCGTGAGCGCTCCAGGCCAATAGCGCTCAGCCAACGCTTCAACCTCCCGATGGCAGGAACCCTCAACCTCGTGCAGCAAGTCATTGACGGATGCACCCATCAGAATGAGGGGCTTATCGGCTGGTCGGCATTTCAAGCGCCAGAGGGTCTGGGCTTGATCGGGCAGCACCGCCAGGCCAGGCAGCGTGTCGGTGGGAATGATCGCGGCTTCACCGGCACGAAGCCGCAGCGTCAGGTCGGAAGCGGCCAGAACCGGAGCAGGCATGAATCCTTCCTTCATCGCAGGCGTTGCATCAGCTTGATGCGGCAGGTTTGCAAGCAAGCGCAAAGCGAAGGGTCCCCTCAAGATCAGCGGCCGCTCTGACCTCCACCAAGCCGGCATCCCGCAGCAGCTGCGTCACCTGAGCGCTCTGGTCGTGGTGGTGTTCGAGCAGAAGCCAACCTCCGGGCGACAGCCCCGTTAGGGCGCCATCCACCACGCTGCGGATCGCATCCAAGCCATCTGCTCCCCCAAGCAACGCCAAGTGAGGTTCGTGGTCGCGCACCACACCCTCAAGACCGTCGACCACAGCACAAGGGATGTATGGAGGATTGCTGACCACCAAATCCAGGCTTCCCCACCAGCTCTTGAGGGGAGACCACCACGACCCGAGGTGCAGCGAACAGTTGTGATGCGGGGCGCAACGCTCAAGATTGCGTTCTGCCAACTGCAAGGCATCGGAACTGAGGTCGACGCCATGCCCTGGTGCCATGGGCCAGGCACGGGCTAGAGCCACAGCGATGGCTCCTGAACCAGTGCCGAGGTCAGCCCAACGAGCGGGAGGGGTGGCTTTGAACTGGCTCATGGCCAGATCCACCAGCAGTTCCGTTTCCTGACGGGGAATCAATGCGGCAGGCGACGACTCAAGCAGCACATCCCGCCAGGGACAGAGCCCAACCAGGTGCTGGAGGGGAACATTCCCATGAAGGTGACGCTCCCACAGCTCAGAGAGCACCTCTAGGGACTGCTCCAGGGCGACGGTGCGCGTGGGGTCCAGCAACAGCCGTTGCAGGCTGGCCCAACGAAGACCAGCGGCCAGATCAAGCAGCCAATCCAGATCTGCCGCGGTGCCACCTCGGGCGAGTTGTTGGCGCCGCCACTGCAACACATCAGTGCCGGCAACGGTTGTGCAGTCTCTCAATGCCGAGGCTTGCGCCAATGCAATCCAGATTCACACAGCAGTTCGCGCCGACACTCAAGCGCCAAAAGCTGGGGGGCCAGCTCAGCGGGGGAGCACTGCAAACGAAGCACCAGCTGATCAAAGGTCGCCCCTGAGCCAATGGCCTCCATCAACCGTTGATGCTTGCCGCGTGACTCCTCTGACCTCAAGGGGCCCTCGCCAATGGAAGCAAGCAGATCCTCAGGGTGAATCAAGGCAGTCGCACTATCCCGAAGCAGGGCATTGCTGCCCCGACAGGACCAACGGCGGGCATCCCCCGGAACCACCCATATGGGGCACTGCATCCGACTCGCCCAGCGGGCCGAAATCAGTGCTCCGCTGCGTTGCGGACACTCCACCACCACGAGCGCCTGGGCAAAGGCCACCAACCAACGGTTCCGCGCCGCGAAGTGCCCTGGGCGCACACGGCAGCCGGACCGACTCGGACTGATCAACAGCCCTTGCCTGCCGACCTGCTGTTGCAACGATCGGTGGTGGGCTGGATAGACACGGTCCAAGGGTGTCCCCAACACCGCGATGGGTGCACCGTTTCTGGCCAAACAGCCACGATGGGCTGCAGCATCAATCCCTTCCGCAAGACCACTAAGGACGGGCCAACCCGCCTCGGCCAGACCACGGCCCAGTTCTTCAGCCATGGCAAGACCATGGTCCGAGGCGGAACGCGTGCCCACCACTGCGATGGCTGTGCGGGCATGGATGTGCCGAAGCAGCGATCGATCCCCTTCGACGTAGAGCCCGGAAGGGGATGCCTGCACATCATCCAAGCAAGGAGGCCAACCAGGATCACCCGGCAAAAGGGCACAAGCAGGCACGTCAAGCTTCGGAGCAGCCCCGTGCTCGAACCTGTAACGCTCAACGTCGCGCAAACAGTGCGCCGGCCAAGCCAGCGCCTGGCCCAAGCGTTCGATCGGCCACCCCCAGAGCTGATCAGGGCCGATGGCTTGGTCGCGGCAAAGCCTGCGCAGATCAGCCATGCGGGCGTTGCCCAAGCCAAGGCAAAAGGTCCAGAGCCACCACCACCCCCGCACCAGCACTGAGCAAGTACATGTGTACTAGCACGGCAGCGGTGGCTCAGGGTTCGATTCAGAGCGATTGGCGCACCAGCTGATCCATCACCTCCTGCAGCTGCGCCGGCACGCGCCTGAGTACGCGCCCCTCACGCACCATCACCAGATTCACCGACGCCTCCGCAACCACCGCGTCTCCGCAGACAAAGCGTGAGATCCATGGCCAGCGCACCCCCTGCTGACCAGGGCATCGGCTTTCAACACACACTTCGTCGCCGTGCCGGAGCGGCTGGCGGTAATCCAGGTGAAGGGACACCACCGGCATATCGACACCCATCGCGGTCATGGCGGCATAGCCAAGGCCCGCAGCCTCGAGGGCCTCAACCCTGGCTTCCTCAAGCCACTGCACATAGGCCCCATGCCACATCACACCGGCGTAATCGGTGTGCTGCGGGAGCACACGCTTGGTAAGGGTGTACATGATCCGCGTAACGCTGTGACATCAGCTTCTCTCCATGGAGGCAACCACCCATAGGCTTCCGCAGAGGCTGCTTCTTCTCCCTGTGTTCAGGAACCTTCTGATTGCCGACTCGGGCAAGGGTCATGTCGAGGAAATGATCCGAATGCTCCAGGACATTCCCAGCTTGAAGGCCGCAAAAATCAATTTGCTGCATGTGGTCTCGGAACAAAGCAAGGCGCAATCCGACGGCCATCGCGACGAAGCAGAAAACCTCTTGAGCAGCGCAATCACGCGGATGGGACTCAGCCCATCAAGCGTGAGCACCTTGATTCGCGAGGGCGACGCCAAGCAGACCGTGCTCAAGGTTGCCGATGAGGTTCAGGCCGATCTGATCGTGATGGGATCCCGCGGACTGGGACGCCTTCAATCGATCCTGGCCAACAGCACCAGCCAATACGTCTTTCAACTGTCCACGCGGCCGATGCTGCTGGTGCGGGATGACCTCTACGTGAAGCATGTAAACCGCGTGATGGTGACGATCGACGGAACAGGCGTTGGAGACGACGCTCTGCGCACGGCCTGCGAACTGGTGCGTGAAATCCCTGGCGGAACCCTCACGGGTGTTCATGTCGTACGCCAGGAGTCCGCACCCTCCCGGGGAGGCCGCACAAAAGCAGACGAGGTTCTTGATGCCGCTGTTCAGCGGGCCAGGGGTTTCGGCGTCGACATGAAAGCCATCCACACCGAAGGGAAGGACATCGGTCGCAGCGTTTGCCAGGCTGCATCGAAGTGCAACGCCGACCTGGTGGTCATCGCCTCTCAGGATCGACGTCCTCTTGTGGCCAGAGGGCTGGTGGATTTGGACAAGCTTCTGGGCGGATCAGTCAGCGACTACATCCGAGTGCACGCACCAGCCCCTGTGCTGCTGGTGCGTGAGCCTGAACAGAGCTGAATCAGGCCTCTTTGTTCTGCGTGCCGATGTAGAGCACGATCAGGAAGATCGCCGGAACCAGGATGAACAGGAGGCTGGCGACGAATCCGAGATCGTTGGTTTCCATGGCCGTTGGAGGGGTCCAGGCGAAGGTATCACCGACAAGAGGCCTGGGGAGCGTCTGCCCTAGGCCTCGTCACCGGCGGTAGCAGCCTTGGCATCTCGGCCGTCGCCATCGCCCCCATCCTGATCGTCCTCATCCAGCTCAGTGGCCGGAGGCGCTGGCCATGCCGTGGGACCCGCCGGCAGCGGGGCCTGCCTGGCCGCAGCCAATCTCGAATCAGCATTGGCGAGCCTCACCTGAGGCCGGGTGAGAACCATGAGGGACTTCTCCACCAGGGCCTGGCATGCCAGGCGCCACTCCTGGGGCCTGCGGCGCAACTTGCTGTCTTCGACGGCAGTGCGTGCCGTCAGCGCATCGGCGTTGTCTTCGTCCACCACGGAAACGAAGCAGGTGATGCACTGACCACACCCTCCGCAATTGCCCAGCTGCCCCTTCAGGCCGTAGAGCTCGATCCCCTCGCGACGGGCCACCTCACGCAGATTCTCACCGGGGTAACACTCCACATCACGCCCTTCGCGAACAAACCGGATAACGGGCATGAGCTCACAAGCAACCAACCCCCATCATGGGCTGAAGCATTGCGTTTTGTGAACAGCAGGGTCCTGACTTTCATGTCACTGACCGTTGCGGGCAGGTCACTTTTCCCCCGCCCTATGGACTGAAGCCCTTACGATCGCCCATGTCTGACTGCATAAGCAGTCTTGTCCCCCGAACCTGACCCATGGGATTGCCCTGGTATCGGGTGCACACCGTTGTCATTAATGACCCGGGCCGCCTTCTGGCTGTGCACCTCATGCATACAGCCCTCGTAGCCGGCTGGGCCGGCTCCATGGCTCTCTATGAGCTGGCCATTTTCGATCCGTCTGATCCTGTCCTGAACCCGATGTGGCGTCAGGGCATGTTCGTGATGCCTTTCATGTCCCGCCTGGGCGTAACCGGCAGCTGGGGTGGATGGAGCATCACCGGTGAAACGGGTGTTGATCCCGGCTTCTGGAGTTTCGAGGGCGTCGCTGCCGCTCACATCGTTTTCTCCGGCCTAATGATGCTGGCCGCCATCTGGCACTGGACCTACTGGGATCTTGAGATCTGGCAGGATCCCCGCACCGGCGAGCCTGCTCTCGACCTGCCGAAGATCTTCGGCATCCACCTGCTTCTCGCTGGACTCGGCTGCTTCGGCTTCGGAGCTTTCCACCTCACTGGGGTCTTCGGTCCAGGAATGTGGATCTCTGACCCTTATGCACTAACAGGTCATCTCGAGGCGGTTCAACCATCTTGGGGACCCGAAGGTTTCAACCCCTTCAATCCCGGTGGAATCGTTGCCCACCACATTGCTGCTGGCATCGTCGGCATCATTGCCGGCATCTTCCACATCACCACGCGTCCGCCCGAGCGTCTCTACAAAGCGCTCCGGATGGGCAACATCGAAACCGTTCTGGCCAGCGCCATCGCAGCTGTGTTCTTTGCCGCTTTCATCGTGGCTGGAACCATGTGGTACGGCTCTGCTGCGACTCCCGTCGAGCTGTTTGGCCCCACCCGTTACCAGTGGGATCAGAGCTACTTCAAGACTGAGATCAACCGTCGCGTACAAACCGCGATCGACGATGGCGCTACTCAGGAAGAAGCCTTCGAAGCCATCCCTGAGAAGCTCGCCTTCTACGACTACGTCGGTAACAGCCCTGCCAAGGGCGGTCTGTTCCGCGTGGGTCCGATGGTGAACGGTGATGGTCTGGCAACCGCTTGGGTTGGTCACATCGCATTCAGCGACAAAGAAGGTCGCAACCTCGAAGTCCGTCGTCTGCCGAACTTCTTCGAGAACTTCCCTGTCGTTCTGGAAGATGAGCAGGGCATCGTCCGTGCCGACATTCCTTACCGTCGTGCGGAAGCCAAGTTCTCCTTCGAACAACAGGGCGTGACCGCCAAGGTGTTCGGTGGTGCCCTGGACGGCCAGACCTTCACTGACCCTGCCGACGTGAAGCGCCTTGCCCGTAAGGCTCAGCTGGGTGAAGCCTTCGACTTCGACCGTGAGACCTACAACTCTGACGGCACGTTCCGCAGCTCGCCACGCGGCTGGTTCACCTTCGGCCACGCCACCTTCGCGCTGCTGTTCTTCTTCGGCCACATCTGGCACGGTGCCCGCACCCTGTACCGCGACGTGTTCGCTGGTATTGATCCCGACCTCGGAGATCAGGTGGAGTTTGGCCTCTTCGCCAAGCTCGGTGACAAAACCACCCGTCGCCTGCCCGAGGGCTACGTTCCCCCCGCTGGAACTCCCCTCAACTGATCGCCCTCTAGGAACAACACGATGGAAAGCTTCGCTTACGTCCTCATCCTTACCCTCGCGATTGCCACTCTCTTCTTCGCAATCGCCTTCCGCGATCCGCCGAAAATCGGTAAGTGATTTGATCTCCCAAAACCCTGCCTCGGCGGGGTTTTTTTATGCTTTCCATCACCCACCGTCGCAAGCCGGTCTCGCCCGCGCGAGCGGATCACAGCAGTCTCACGTCAGCAACAGCCATCGACGCAATCCTCAAATGAGACTGATGTCCACTAGGCCCTTCTCAAGTCTCAAATCAGTGTCTACAGTTGGTGCAACTAATTGATGCCCTCGGGGATGCAGTGCCCCTCCTGCCAAAACACAGATAGTCGCGTTCTCGAATCAAGGGCAGCGGATGGTGGACGCAGCGTGAGACGACGGCGTGAATGCCTCAACTGTGAATTTCGCTTCACCACCTATGAACGGGTGGAGACCGTTCCGATCACGGTGATCAAACGCAACGGCAACCGGGAAATCTTCAGTCGCAGCAAGTTGCTGCACGGCTTGAATCGAGCTTGCGAGAAAACGGGCTTGGAAACCTCTCGGCTCGAATCCCTCGTGGAAGAACTCGAACTGAAACTCCAGCAACGCACCGGCAAGGAAGTGAGCAGCACCGAGATCGGTGAATTCGTGCTGAAGGATCTCAAACAGATCAGCGAAGTGGCCTACATCCGGTTCGCCTCCGTCTACCGCCAGTTCCGAGGCATCGACGACTTCGTCTCGACCCTGGAAACACTGAACGCCGATCAGGAACAGAACCATCTGGCCACTGTTCGTTGAATCGGTTTGCTGAACCAGTGCGCTGAATCGGTTCGTTGAACCCGTGCAGGGCATCGCTGCGCAAGAAAGCCGTCGGTCGTGTCTGTAAAGTCAGTAGTTCTCCGTGAAACGTCGGCGGGCGTTCCATGCGATTTTTTCGAACTACCCACCTGAGGTAGACCGCCAGCCCCCCATGTCTGCGACTCCGACAGAAGATCAGATCCAGGATCAGGTTCAGGACGCGAACGCCACAGAAGCCTCTGCAGAAACCGCCGCCGCCGAACAGGCGTTTGAGGGTGAGGACCTGAGCATTCCTGAAGACGTCCCCACAGCGGATGATCCAACCAGCCGCGCCGCCAGCCGCAGCCTGGACGACGCAGGATTCACCCTGGATGAGTTCGCGGCTCTCCTCAGCAAGTACGACTACAACTTCAAGCCTGGCGACATCGTCAACGGCACGGTCTTCGCCCTGGAATCGAAGGGCGCCATGATCGATATCGGCGCCAAGACGGCTGCCTTCATGCCTCTGCAAGAGGTGTCGATCAACCGGGTCGAGGGTCTGAGCGACGTGCTCCAGCCCGGTGAGATCCGTGAGTTCTTCATCATGAGTGAGGAGAACGAAGATGGTCAGCTGGCGCTGTCGATCCGTCGGATCGAATACCAGCGGGCATGGGAGCGGGTTCGCCAGCTCCAGAAAGAAGACGCCACCATCTACTCCGAAGTGTTTGCCACCAACCGTGGTGGTGCCTTGGTGCGCGTGGAAGGTCTGCGGGGCTTCATCCCCGGATCCCACATCAGCACCCGCAAGCCGAAGGAAGAACTGGTTGCCGACTTCCTGCCTCTGAAGTTCCTCGAGGTGGACGAAGAGCGCAACCGCCTGGTGCTCAGCCACCGCCGCGCCCTGGTGGAGCGGAAGATGAATCGCCTGGAAGTGGGCGAAGTTGTGGTGGGTACCGTCCGCGGCATCAAGCCCTACGGCGCCTTCATCGACATCGGTGGTGTCAGCGGTCTGCTGCACATTTCCGAGATCAGCCACGAGCACATCGAGACCCCCCACTCGGTGCTGAACGTGAATGATCAGATGAAAGTGATGATCATCGATCTAGATGCCGAGCGCGGCCGGATTTCGTTGTCCACGAAGGCTCTCGAGCCCGAACCCGGCGACATGCTCACCGACCCCCAGAAGGTGTTCGAGAAGGCCGAGGAAATGGCTGCTCGCTACAAGCAGATGCTGATGGAGCAGGCCGAAGAGGGCGAAGATCCGATCAGCTCCATGATGATCTGAGCCTGATGGCCCAACTACTGCTGAAGGGACATCCCATCGGCAATTTCCAAGGGGTGCTGTTCGATAAGGACGGCACCCTTTCCCATAGCGAGCCGCATCTGCTGGCCTTGGCAGACGCACGCATCAACAAAGCCGTCAAGGTTGCTCAGGAACAAGCCCCTGCGCTGCACCCCTCTGAGCTGAGCCACACCCTGCGCAGAGCGTTTGGTGTTGATCGAGGCATGCTCGATCCCGGCGGAACACTGGCGGTTGCCTCCAGGCAGGACAACATCGCCTCGACTGCAACGGTGTTCTGCCTGATGGGCTGCTCATGGCCCCAGGCTCTCTCCCTGGCCCACACCTGCTTCGACGCGGTTGACCAGGAGGGCCTGATCGACTCAACCCCAAGCCCGTTGATCAACGGGGCTGGGCAACTGCTGCAGGACCTGCACCAGCAGGGCATCACCGCAGCTGTGATCAGCAACGACACCCATTCCGGCATTGAAGACTTCCTGGCTCACCATCAGCTCGGCGCAGGCATTGCCGGCATCTGGAGTGCTGACGACCATCCGCGCAAACCCGATCCACAGGCCGTTCTGGAGCTGTGCAACAGGCTTGGCCTGCCACCCCAACGGTGTGCCTTGGTTGGCGATGCGGAGACCGACCTCCAAATGGCCCTCGAAGCCGGTATCGGCGGCGTGATCGGCTTCACCGGTGGCTGGAAGAGTGCTCCGAAACTGCCATCAGCCCAGCATCTGCTCCACAGCTGGGATCACCTCTCCGTAAGCACCAACTCGTAAAGTCGCCCGATCTGGAGCGCCGAATGAGCCGTTACGTCTTTACGTCTGAGTCCGTAACCGAAGGGCATCCCGACAAGATCTGCGACCAGGTGAGCGACGCCGTTCTAGACGCTCTGCTGGCCCAGGATCCCGCCAGCCGTGTGGCTTGCGAGACCGTTGTGAACACCGGCCTCTGCATGATCACCGGTGAGGTGACCTCCAAGGCGCAGGTGGATTTCATCCACCTGGTGCGCAACGTGATCAAGGAGATCGGTTACAGCGGCGCCCGGGCCGGTGGCTTCGATGCCAACAGCTGTGCGGTGCTGGTGGCCCTCGACCAACAGTCCCCCGACATCGCCCAGGGCGTGAACGAGGCCGACGACCACGCCGGTGATCCCCTTGATCTGGTGGGCGCCGGCGACCAGGGAATCATGTTCGGCTACGCCTGCAACGAGACGCCCGAGCTGATGCCGTTGCCGATCAGCCTGGCCCACAGGCTGTCGCGCCGCCTGGCCGAAGTGCGCCACAACGGAACCCTGGGTTACCTGCTTCCCGATGGCAAAACCCAGGTGAGCGTCGTCTACGAAAACGACAAGCCCGTCTCGATCGACACGATCCTGATCTCCACCCAGCACACCGCTGAAGTGGACGGGATCAGTGATGAGCAGGGCATCCGCGAGCGCATCACCGAAGACCTCTGGACCCATGTAGTGGAGCCGGCGACCGCCGATCTGGCCCTCAAGCCCTCCCGCGAGGCCACCAAGTATCTGGTGAACCCCACCGGCAAGTTCGTGGTGGGCGGTCCTCAGGGCGATGCCGGCCTCACCGGCCGCAAGATCATCGTGGACACCTACGGCGGCTATGCCCGCCACGGCGGTGGTGCTTTCTCTGGCAAGGACCCCACGAAAGTGGACCGTTCAGCCGCCTACGCCGCGCGCTACGTGGCCAAATGCCTTGTGGCCGCAGGGCTCGCCGAACGGGCCGAAGTGCAGCTGAGCTACGCCATCGGCGTGGCCAAGCCCGTTTCGATCCTGGTGGAATCCTTCGGCACCAGCGCACTGGCCAACGATGCCCTCACCGCCTTGGTGCAGGAGCACTTCGATCTGCGCCCCGGCGCCATCATCGAGACCTTCGGCCTGCGCAACCTGCCCCAGCAACGTGGTGGCCGCTTCTATCAGGACACTGCGGCGTACGGCCATTTCGGGCGCAACGACCTCAACGCCCCCTGGGAAGACGTGACAGCGAAAAGCCAGGAGCTGAAGCAGGTCGCCGCGGCCTGAAGCCATGACGGATTCACCGCTGGTGCTCGGAATCGACCTGGGCACCAGCGGAATCCGCACAGCCGTTGTTGCCGCTAACGGCGCGGTTCTCGACAGCAGATGCCAGGCCTACGGCGGAGACTTCACCAACCCCCACAGCTGGCGCGAAGGCTGTGGAAATCTGATCAGGGCAATCCCAGCCCAGCTGCGATCCCAGCTGCAAGCACTCGCCGTGGATGGCACCTCCGGCACGCTGCTGGCCTGTGATCACGATGGTTCCCCACTGGGGGAAGCACTGGCCTACTCCCAGAGCTGCCCTGAGCTGCAGTCAGCCCTGCAGCCTTTGGTGGATCCCGGTAGTCCAGCCGCCAGCTGCAGCGGCAGCCTGGCCCGGGCCTTGCGGCTCCTCAACTGCCATGGCGAGGCGATCCTGCTGCGGCATCAGGCCGACTGGATCAGCGGATGGCTGCTGAACGATTGGCGCTGGGGAGAAGAAGGCAACAACCTGCGTCTGGGTTGGGATCTGATCACCAACAGCTGGCCAGCCCGTTTTGCCGAACAGTCCTGGCGGCAGGCACTGCCTGAAATCCGTCCCAGCGGCAGCATTCTCGGGACGATCGCACCGGAGCAGGCGAAGGCCTTGGGCCTGGAGAACGATCTGATCGTCGTTGCCGGCACAACGGATTCCAATGCCGCCGTGCTCGCCGCCGATCCCGGTCCCGGAGATGGGATCACCGTGCTGGGAACCACCCTGGTGATGAAGTGCTTCACCGAGACGCCCCTGCACGCCCCGGGCGTCACCAGCCATCGCGTGGGCGGACGCTGGCTCTGTGGAGGCGCCTCCAATGCAGGGGCCGGTGTGCTGCGGCGTTTTTACAGCGACGAGCAACTCAGCGAACTGAGCCGCCAGATCAACCCAGACACCGACAGCGGACTCCGCCTTCGGCCGCTTCCCGCCCCGGGGGAACGTTTCCCAGTCGATGATCCAGAGCTGCAGCCGGTGCTTGAACCACGGCCGGTGAGCGATGCCATGTATCTGCATGGACTGCTGGAAGGTCTCGCCGAGATCGAAGCGCAGGGTTGGCAGCGCCTGAACGAGCTGGGTGCTGCTGCACCCAGGCGGATCATCAGCATCGGCGGTGGAGCGCGCAATCCCCAATGGCGACGGCTCCGGGAACGCCGCCTCGGCTGCGCCGTAACGAGTTGCCAAACTCCCCCTGCTGCAGGGGTGGCGCGACTGGCCCAACAGGGCCTGGTCGGGTGAGAATTCCGGCATCACGCCCCACCCCCATGCCCACCAAGCTCCGCGATGGTCTGGCCATCGGCCTTTTCGTCGTTCTGGCCGGGTACGTGGGCTTCAGTGGCATTCGCCTCGGCCTTTTGTTGATCGAGCGCTTCGCTTGAGCCGATCACTGCAAAGATTGCACTCACCTGTTTGATCCCAATGCCTGCAGACCCCCTCACTGATGCCGTCAGCACACGGATCTGCAAACACATGAACGACGACCATGCCGAAGCGGTGCTCGCCTACGCCAAGCACTACGGCGGCGTCAGCAATCCCGCTGCAGCGCGCATGGTGTCTGTGAAAGCAGAAACCATGGAACTGGAGGTGGATGGCGCCAGCGTCAGCATTGCCTTCGATCACACCCTCACCGACAGCGAAGACGCTCACCGCACCTTGGTGGCCATGCTGCGGGCGATGCCCAAAGAAGGCGCCTGATCTCGGAGCGATTCAACCCAACAGTGGAACGCTCGTTGCAGCGACAGACCTGCTGTGCATCGCGCACTCCTGGCATTTGCCCAAACCCTTCTGATCGAGCCCCTCTGCCCGATCTGCGATGGACCTTGGGACAGCCCGCTGCCGCAGACGGCTCCCTGCACCACGTGCCTCGATGCCCTTGCCGTGGTGTGCTCTCGGGCCTTACGCAGGCAATTTGCGCCAGCTGCTGCTGAAGCTGCGTCAACCGCACCAATGCAAAGCGCTTGCGGCCTTGGTTCAGCTGCGGTCTGAGCGCTTCACCCTGCCTGCAACAGCAGTGCTGGTGCCGATTCCAAGCTGGAAGCGGCAACGATCCAACCCCCTGCCGCAGCGCATTGCCCTGGGATTGGGCCGGCCGACGGCAGCGCTGCTGCACCGCACCCGTGCCGGGTTGAGCCAACACCATCTGAACAGACGCCAACGCCAAACCAACCTGATCGGGGCGTTCCAGGCCTTCCCCATGGACAAACAAGGAGCCCACAGCTCGGTCTGGCTCGTGGACGACATCCTCACAACCGGGTCCACCGCATCGGCTGCCCGTCAGGCCCTTGAAGCTGCTGGCCACCGCGTGGCTGGATTGATCTGCCTGGGACGAACCCCCGCAAGGGAGCGCAGGCGGTGATTTAAGATTCCTGTGTCGCTTCCGCGGCGCGCCGGGATAGCTCAGTTGGTAGAGCAGGCGACTGAAAATCGCCGTGTCCCCAGTTCAAATCTGGGTCCTGGCATTTCCCGAAAACGCCTAAAAAGGCACGTGAAAGCACCATATCTGGTGTTATTACGTGCCTTTTTAGTGCCTCAAGCACCCGATTGAATTTTGCCGTAACGGTAGGGGAGCACGCCCTTTCGGTCAGACGGGGAAAGGTCCCCAGATTTCCCCTACCCAAGGGCAAAAAAAGACCCCTGGAGTGCCCACACCCCAGAGGTCCCGTCCTCTCGTTCTGACGCACCATCACCTTCCTCCTGGTCTTCTCCGGTGAGGAGTAGGAGAACCGTCAGAAAAGGTGGTGAGGACCGCTCATGGTTCGGTCGTCCGTAAGCAATAAAAAAGGCGGCAGGGAATGCCGCCCAATCGGGGTATGAATGCGTCGAACCGGGAGGTCCATGACCAGCATCGCCGGTGCAAAGGAAGCGTCGAGAGCGCTTTTTACAAACTGCCAAAAAAGTGGGGGTGTTCCCTAAGCACCCCCGCGTTCGACGCATCGCCCCCTTTCACCGAAAAGGAAGCAACCAGAGAATGACGCGAGGGATGGCAACACAACGTCGCTATAACGACTAAACGACCACTTGGGTCACGGGACGCACAAAAAAGGAGGGTTCCCTAGTCCCTCCCAAGAAGACGCATTCACCCCTCCAGAGAGGGTTGATGGAATTTTCACGCCCCTGGAGTGCTGCCGCCATGCGTAGAAGCGCGCATTTAAAAGGGGGGTGCGGGACCCCCCTGAAGGTCGTTGAGACCTGGTTACTGCTTCAGCGGTCTCTGACCTCATTCCTGTTCTAAGGGGGTTCAGAGCACTGGGGCATGAGCGGAACTACCCCTTTCTGCGCCCCATAGACACAAAAAAAGGACCGGTATCCCTATCGGTCCTTCGGGAACTGAAAGTGCCGCTGGGCGGGACGACGCCAAGCGACAACCACCCTCACTGATGAAGGGGGACTGCCGTGGGTACCGTGAGCGTTTTCCAAGAAAAGACCCAGGAGTGTTTGACCTCCTGGGTTCCTCGCTCTCATGCGATGCAACTTGTCTAACACCGCCTAATAAGCATTTGTGCTTACGGGTTGCCGAACCGCTGGGGCGTCCAGTGCTCACACCTGAAGAAGCGCGAGCGCCAAGCAGGAACAATGTGCTGCCACACACGGCAAATGCCGCTGAAACCAGGTTCTCCCTGGAAGTTCTGGCAATTGACGCACCTAGCAGACATGTCAGGAAAGTGACGATCTTTGAACTGTCTAATCCCAGCAAAAGCAAGACGGCAGACGCTGCTTCAAGGTTCTTCAGCAGAAACGCCCCAGTCAGGCGTCTTCAGAGGTTTCCAACCCTGCCTCTAAAGATGCCTACCCATGAAGAAGGGCGGGAGTTACCCGCCCCTTGGCACCTAACCCCGTCCTAATGAAGTGCGGTTCCGTAGGTGTCGTGCTCTTTTTCTAGGAATGCCGCCAAGGGACGACATCCGCAAATAGACCTACTCAGGGTTCGGCAGTTGCACCCCACAGCGGTCTCGTCTTCTTCCACCCCTGCGTCTGGAGAGACCTCCACAACTGCTCTGCAGCGTCTTTCCTCAGATATCGGCGCTCCTTGAGCAGCGGTGGACCTTCGGGCATCTGACGCCCTCGGTCGATAAAGACCTTGGGATCCCTTACCCAGGCGGAGTTGTCCTGGTGAAACCGCCAGACCCAATGGTCGTTGGCATCGATCAACCATCCCTCTTGCATCACGCCACCTCCGGGCACCAACCCATTTCCGCTTCCCTACGGACCATCCAGTTGCGACACCTCTTCGTCAGGTGCTCGCCGTGTGGCACCTGACGACGCTGAAGACCACAGGTCAGCAACGTGTGGCAGTGCTGGTCGCAGACATAGGAGAAGTGCTGGCAGGTCATGCAGACGCACGAGGACCTGGTCTGCTTCAAACCATCCACAAAATCCCATTCCTCTTCCGACATCGAACCCTCCTCATGAGTAGTTCATATGTTCTACTCCAGGTTTGCGGGGATTGGTCAAGGGGGGGAAATCGGAAGATTCAGTCGCTCCAGAGGAGATGGATACGGAACCATCGCGTCAGCAATGGGGATGACGACATCGATGGTTCGTCGGATCATTCGACAACAGGGAGAGGTGCCGTGCTGAAGATCCTTTTGGGTGTTGGTCTGGGGTTCCTCCTCTTCACCAACCAAGACGCGAGGCAGATCACTGCTGACCTACTCAGGGCAACTGGTGATGCCATTGCTCCTGCAGATGAGGACAGGACGCTCGAAGACCGAATCAACGAGGTGCTGGTAGGTGACTAGTCGCCCCACTCCTCAACGACTTTTTTTTGCCTTAGGCGGCAGTTCGTACAAGTCACCTCATCAAGGGCAAACGATGAAGGCAACTGCAATGCCCTACCGCAGATAACGCATTGGGTACTGCTGACGGGATGGGCGTGATCACCTTCTCTCCAGTGCCCATCCCTCATTGACCAAAAGATGCGGTGCCCAGTCTTCGCATGACGACCGGAAGGATCTGTGCCTCAGAGCACCATCGGAGCAAATCTTGGCGTTAAGACTTTCTGTGGAAAAAGGTGTGGATAAGTGTAAAGAACATTGTAGCGGGGGTTACAACTTACGTACTGAGCATCCCAAGAGAACAGCGAATGAGGGCATTACTCCTTCTGCTTCTGTCAGCGATGCCTGCGAGTGCAGAACCACTGCCCTTGGTCTGCGAAGTAACCAGCGAAGAGGTCCCCACCATTTCCATTCGATTGGAAGAGCGAACACCTACGGCACTTCGAGGAGTTCTGATCCAGGACGCCGCCAATTCAGGCACTGCTCTGCTGTTTGAGAACGACCTTGTATGGAACCCGCACAAGCGAGACCCCAAACCCCAGGACGTCAATCGAGTGATTTTTGTTGGGTTGGACAATGCGCTCCTTTTTTGTCGAACAGAGGAGTTCGCTCCAAATCGAGAACTCCTGAAAGCAGCAGCGGGGTTCTGGACCATCTCTGCGCAATGCCTTGGTGGTCGGGTTGTGCGCGGTTAAAACCACTCCCAACCAGTTCGGTATCGCAAGGACACTCAATTCAGCATTTCTTCCGTGAATCTTCGGGGAGCATTGGCACAACAGGGATCTCACGTCCTTAGGGTGCGCACATACTTGCCATACCCCTCATGTGCCCGCCTGACCTTTCCAGTCTCAAGTAGGGCGATGACGGTGATTTGTCCCCTCACGACACCCTGAACCTGGTGGAGAGATTGACCAGAGCAGAACAGGAGTCAAAAGGGGAAGACAGAACGACTCTGAACTCCAGTCCCCTGCCGCTGGATTCAGACTCTGCGGATATTCCCTGACACCCGAGGGACCAATGGAGGCAGCGCAAACCGAAGAAACCATCCGCTCTCTCCTAACCGACTTGAAGGAGGACAAGGTGGAGTCACTCCTGGTTCAGTGCGCTGACTGGGGGATCAACATACGGATGTTCCTGAACGGAGACGTCGTCGAACTGGATTTAATGAAGAACTACGAGGGGTATGAGGTGACCTTTGTTGACGACAGGGACAAACAACCTGCTCAGATAGACGAATTATCAGACCTAATCCAACTCCTTCAGATCTCTTAAATTCAACAATGGGCGTGATCCAATATCTCTTATGAATGCACTTCCTCTGGAGGCAGTACAGGACCCAAAATTAAGCAGAAAGAACTGTCATATCCATCCCAAAGATTAGATCCATAAGTAAATCTCCCTTTATCTTCATTTACTTGCTTTTCCTGTCTCAGCAGATACTCTTCCGTGAAATCAGAGGGACTTTTATGTCTGGAGGATCAGGGTTTAACCCCTCACCTGAACAACTCCAAGCGATTATCGACACTGGAATCTGGTGGAATCACAAGGTCCAAGAACTCAGAGACGCTGAGCGGTTCGAGGATGCGTACGCTCTTCTTCAGGAGTTTGATGTAATTACATCTCGATCACTGGAAGGCAGTGATTAAAAAAGCGCCTACGGCAGATATCGGCGGTGCTTAATCACCAAAGCGTCTGCCCGTAGATCTCCATGGACCTATCGAAGATCCTTCTTGTAGTGCGATCCAAATACCTCTTGTGAATGCCTTTCATCACTTTCCCTTGGTCTTGTTTGCGTAGGCCTCCTGGATCAGTTCCTCCATCAGGTCATCTGGTTTGATCCTCTTCTGACGCACGCTCTTCTTGATCGCAGGAAACTCAGGGCAGGACAGAGCGGGGAAATCTGCCTTCGCCTCTTTGAACAGGTTGCGGATAAGGGTCTTGTATTGCCTTCTGGTCTCTTCTCCTGAATTGCCCTTCGCTTCACAGTTCTCCCTGACGAGACGGAAGAACTCCAAAAAGTCGTTGCTCGTGATCGCCTGAATGCTTTTGACCGTCGCCCAAGGTTGAACGCCTATGCCTGTGGTCCCGTTCCAAAGGTTCCTCTTGTCGCTCAACCAGCGGTTTTGGTTATTCCGTGGTTCCAGTTCCGCCTTGGCATACCAACGCTCCCAATAGACCGACAGAGCGTGTTGCTTCTCCACTTCCCGCACTTGGGACTGTGAAAGAAGGTCCTGCCACTTCTTTTGAGAGGCAGCGACCGCGACCTTTGCTGCTTCCCAAGGGTCAGTGGTGCCGCAAGTCCCCTCTATATAGATGCGCTTTCCCTGCCCCCGATTGGTTTTGCCAGCAAACGGACGAGGGTCATCTGCTTTCTCCGGCAGGAAGCGCCACTGGAGGTTCTTGGTCTTTCTGCTGTTCGCGCTGGGTTTCTGACGGACGACCGATAGAGAGGTGTGGGGGATATTCCCTTTGCCCCCCAGGTCGCGCACCACGTTGAGGGTGTGAAGGGTGCCGTCGATCCATTCCTGCGGCAGCGACCGTCCCATAGAGTTCCCCTACCGAAACACCTTCCAGGAGTGGTTCGGACCTACCGCAAATCATCCCAATGGTATGGGAGCGGTATGGGAGCAGCAAGCAAAAACGCCCATACAGGGCATTTTCAGTATCGCTGCTATACAGATTGAGCGTTTTAAGGGGCGAATTGTCGCAACGCCCCCAGTTCAAATCTGGGTCCTGGCATCACATCGATGCCAAAACTGCCGTGTCATTCATCTCTCCAGATGCAGGCACAGATCGCGTTTTCGACAACGCTGACAGTTTTGCAATGGTGTTTGACCGCACCTGGAAGCAACTGCGAAGCAGCAACAAGGCTGAACTCAGCCAGGAGGAGCATCTCGAAGCAGTGCTCGAGGCGATGGCTGATCATCCCTTTCTGATCAGTTCCCCAGACATGGCACGCCAGGTGGCTGCCTTCCGGATCAGGTTGCTGGAACTGGCCTGATCAGGCGGAGAGCAGATCGATCTGGGGATCATCCACATATTCCGTGTCATCGCTGAGGGTCTCATCACTGAAGGCCTCGTCCTCGACTCGGTCGTCATCCATCTCCCCCCCCATCTCCATTTCAGGAGCTTCTGGGCTGTCGTGATCGTGCTCTGCTGAAGCCTCGTCGGCGTGGGAATCAGCGTGAAGCTCCACCACCTCGCCTGGGCTCAGACGATCCCGAAGCATCCGCACCTTTTCTTCGCTGGCCAGGAGCAGTTCGCCGGCGTCATCACTGACCGCGACGATCTCCGCATCTTCCAGCTGCTGGCCCTCAACGGCGACCAACCGCGCCTCCAGCTCCATCAAGCGGTCCGCCAGCGTTTCCACCACCTCACTGAGACTGAGCAGATGGGTGCACAGCTGTTGCTCGAACGCGGTGCGCGGGGAGGTGGTGGTCACCGGGCTGGCCTCGTGTTGAGAAATTTCGCTGATGGTATCGATGCTGAGCTTCGTGTCCACGGCTCTGGTAGAAGCCACGACTGGCCTACATTCCCCAGGGCTTTCGAGCGGTTGAAGAGATGTCCAGGCTGAAGACGGGGCTGAAGGTCAGCGCCTGGATCGCCATCTTCATTGTTGCCGTCGTTTATCTGCAGCGATACGGCATCGCACCGCTGCAAAGCGCCGTGAATGACATGGGCATCTGGGCCCCACTCGGCCTGTTCCTGCTGCGGGGGGTGAGCATCATCCTGCCGGCGCTGCCCAGTTCGGTGTATTCCCTTCTGGCCGGCTCGCTTCTTGGCTTCAAAGCGGGCTACCTCACGATCATCCTTTCGGACCTGGTGTTCTGCAGCGCGGCCTTCTTCATTGCCCGCCGCTGGGGACGCGGACCGGTGAGCCGTCTGGTGGGGGCCAGCGCGATGAAACGCATCGATGGCTTCAGCAAGAACCAGCTGGCGGGCAACTTCTTCTTGATGACAGGCCTGCTGATGACCGGGCTGTTTGATTTCCTCAGCTATGCCATCGGGATCAGCCGCACCCACTGGCGTCTATTCGCTCCGGCACTGCTGATCAGCGTGCTGATCAGCGATTCGATCCTCGTGGCCGTCGGAGCAGGCGCCGCTCAGGGCGCCAGCCTCACCTTGGGCTTGGCTCTACTGGCCATGTTTGCTCTGGCCACCATCACCGGCTTGCTGAAAAAGAAATCCTCAGAGGCACCCTCCAACACCCACTCCTGACAGGAGCCCTGGGGGATGACAGCCGATCCATGTCGATTCCCACGAACCGCTGACTGGGTCGAGGAAATTCCTGGACACTGGTTACATTCGAGTTGATCGGCGTTTCTCGATGAGCGCACTGGCAGATCCGAGAATTGCCACCCTGCAGAACCAGGCCGGCAGCAGCGGTGAGCTGGATCTACCGGTCGGAGACGGTTGTTTTCGGATCAACCTCCGCGATGAAAACATCGCGCTCTGGCAGGAGACATTTGATCAACACACCACGGCGGCCAACCTTCTGCTGGCTTGCGAAGAAAGCAATGGAGACCTCAAGGACACCCGCCTGACCTGGGTGGTGGGATCTGCCATCCGCACAGCGACGGCATCAAGCCCAGACGCCGTCGGCTGGCTGTTAACGCAGTTGGGGGTACCAACTGAACTCACGGAAGCAGCCATCAGCCGTTGTCCTGGCCTGGGGGACGACCTGGTGTGGGCTTTTTACCTGGAACGCCACGGCTGGCTGATTGCCACACCGGTGGCCAGCGTTAACCCTTGAACCTTCAAAACACCGACTTCAAAACCCTGGTGCAGACCGCCCAGGTTCAAGGGCTGAGCCTCAACCAAGATTTGCCGCAGGCCACACGCCGCATTCTTGAGCGTGCTGATCAAGCCCAACGCCAGCTCACGAGTGAGGAGCTGACGACGATCTGCCAGGCCTCCGGCATTGATCAGTCGCTCCCCAGCAGCCTGATCCAACGATCGGATCACCTGGTGAACCAGGCCCGGGCACAGCTGCTTGCAACCCAACCGCATCTGGTGCAACTGGGCGGAGCTCTTCACCCGCAGGACAGGGCAGAGGCCTGCTGGCGGGACTGCTGGAACTTTCTACGCGTGGTCATCTACGCGGTGGCCTGCAACCAGAGCTGCTTTACAAACCCGAGCGGCATGGCCGCCCTGAGAGAGCTGTACAGACGAATGAACGTGCCCATCGAGGGGATGAACATCGCCCTCATTCAGCTCAAAAAGCGTGCGCTGGAAGGGGTCTCGCGATCGAACGACCGACAGCTGATCAGCGACTGCTTCCAACACCTGAGAGATCAGCTCAACAAAACTGCAGTTAAGAGCTGATAAGCGGCTGGCCTGAAAACAGTTTCTTCAAGGGAAGATTCCGGCAAGTATTTCTACTCACGGCGCACGCCATGGCCATCCCGCTCCTTGGGTACCCGCTCAGCACGCAGAACGGTCGGGTGAGCAATCTCGCCGGAGACAACAGCACCGTTCAGAGCCAGCTCTATCCCTCCTCTGCTGCAGGTGACGACACCAACCGCAGCGACATGGATGCCGTGATCGAACAGGCCTACCGCCAGGTCTTCTTCCATGCGATGCGCAGTGATCGCGAACCATTCCTGGAATCACAACTCCGCAGCGGCAACATCACGGTGCGGGATTTCATCCGAGGCCTGCTGCTCTCGGAACGCTTCCAGCAGGGCTACTACCAGTGCAGCTCCAACTACCGGATGGTGGATCAGGTGGTGGGACGGGTGCTCGGCCGCCCGACCCATGGCGACGCCGAACGCCGCGCCTGGTCGATCGTGATCGGCGAAAAGGGCTTCACAGCCTTTGTCGACGCAGTGCTCGACAGCCCTGAATACATGGAGAGCTTCGGCTACGACCTGGTTCCTCAGCAACGCTCGCGGGTGTTGCCGGGTCGATCCCTGGGCGAGACCCCGATCTACCAGCAATTCCCTCGCTACGGGGCCGACTGGCGCGATGCCTTGCAGGATCGAGCTCCCAGCGACCAGGCCGCTCAGATGCAGCAGCTGGAGATGTCATCGGCCTGGGTCAATGGCCAACCTCCTGCCTTCGCCCTCAAGCTCTGGCTGGGCCTGGCGGTTGTCGGCGGATTCGAGCTGGGCCGTGTGGTCCTTACCATCGCCTTCTCGATGCTTCGCAGCTGACTTCCTTGACGGCGCTTTCCAACCCCCTGAATCTGGACACCTGGCAGCCGCCGGAACAGACCCTGGCCTCAGGGTCACTGGATGGCTCGGTTGATGCTCGGGGGGCCGATTGGAGGGGGGTGACTGTTGGAAAGGGCGACCTGCGTGGCGCCAATCTCTGTCGCGCTGATCTGAGGGGAGCCGACCTCTCCAGCTGCCAGCTGGAAGGAGCCGACCTGCGCCTGGCGCGCTACGACGCCAGCACCCGCGTACCGGAAGGCTTTGATCTGCTCAGCAGCGGGGCGGTCGGCCCCAAAGCAAGGCTGAGTGGTGTGTTCTTGAACAGCACCGATCTGCGCGGCATGGATCTGCGCGGCGCCGTGCTGATGGGGGCCTATCTCAGCGGGGCTGACCTGAGTGGTGCCCTGCTCGACAACGTTCGACTGGTGGGATCGGATCTTCGTCACGCGATCCTTAGGGGTGCCATGTGCCGGGGGACCCGCTTTGGCACGTGCCAGCTGGACTTTGCCGACTTTCGCGGCGCCGACCTCTCCGAAGCAGGGCTGGAGAGTGCGGAATCGATCAAAGGAGCCGATTTCTCCCTCACCAAAGGGCTCAATGGGCAGCGAGATGCGCTCTTGGCCCGCCCCTTCGAAGAACTCGACTGCTGGAATCCCCTGACGCGGAGCACCACACGCGACAGCCTCGAATCCTTGTCGTGAGAAGGATTACCCCGATCCACCACCCGAAAACCGGGGACCAAATCGTCATGTCACGCAACATTCGGACACATTTGATTGAGCTTTATAAAGAACCCGCTCCAGGCCACCACTTCTGAATGACCATGGCGTGACGCACACGTCAGGTTGTCCATGCCCTTCGGTCCTGCCTCTCTGCTCGGGGTCGAGCGTTTCTCGCAAGAGAGCGAAGCTCCTCTGGAACTTATCCCTGGTGATGACGACGCCAAGAAGGAACAAATCATCCGCGCCGTTTACAAGCAGGTGCTGGGCAATGCCTATGTGATGGAGAGCGAGCGTCAGCTCGTGGCTGAGTCCCAGTTCAAGCTGGGCGAAATCAGCGTGAGAGAGCTGGTGCGCCGCATCGCCAAGAGCGAGCTGTACCGCGATCGCTTCTTCGACGCCTGCTCTCGCTACCGCTACATCGAGCTGGCCTTCCGTCACCTGCTGGGACGCGCACCCGTGGACTTCGATGAGATGCGTGCTCACGCCGAACGGCTCGACAGCCATGGCTATGAAGCCGACATCGACAGCTTCATCGACAGCGCCGACTACCAGGACACCTACGGCGAGTGGACCGTTCCCTTCCAGCGGGGCTGGAAGACTGAATCCTGCACCACCCTGCAGGAGTTCACCTGGAGCTTCCAGCTGCTGCGTGGCAACAGCAGCAGCAGCCTGAAAGGCGATCTTTCTGGGATCAGCAGCAAGCTCGGCGGCAACGCCTACCAGAACCGCCCGATGGCGGTGGTGCCCCCCTCCTCCACCGAAGCCACCGGCTGGAGCTTCCGTCCCTCCAAGAACCTGCAGGACGCCCCCACCCGCCATGGCGTGGGTGCCGGCGAACAGGGCAAGACCTACCGGGTGGAAGTCACCGGCTACAGCGCCAACAACGTGCGCCGGATCTCCCGCTACACCCGCTCCAACCGGGTGTACTTCGTGCCCTTCGACAAGCTCTCCGAGCAGTTCAAGCGCATCCATGCCGAAGGCGGCAAGATCGCCAGCATCACGCCTGTGAACTGAGTTCTCTCACTAATCAGATAGGCGGCTGCCCGGGCGTTCGCGCATGACCCCGCACTGCCGCCTCTGATCCGAACTCACTAAGCAACACCTTTCCTCCCCTCACCCGCCTCCCACCATGTCTGCCTCACAAGGCTTCGGCGCCGCCTCCCTCAACGATGCTCCCGTCTCCTTCAGCCGGACTCGCAACGCATCCGCAAAAGCAGCCCTGAGCAACGGCGAATTCCTGCGCCAATCCTGCGCTTCGATGAAGATCGCCATCGGGCCCCGCAATCATGAGGATTGCCCCCATGGCGTCACAGCGCAGCGCTACGCACCGGACGACTCCGCCGCCCTGGCCACTGCCATCAGTGCCGCCTACCGCCAGGTGTTTGGCAACGCTCATGTGATGGACAACGAGCGTTCGGCTGAGCTGGAAGCCCGCTACGGCAATGGTGAACTCACCACCCGCGATTTCGTTCGCGGCCTGGCCAAAACCTCCTTCTACAAAGCCCGCTTTTTCGAAGGTGTTGCCCCTCAGCGCGGCATCGAACTGAACCTGAAGCACCTGCTGGGCCGTCCTCCCTTGGATCAGGCTGAGATGTCGGCGCACATCTCACTGCTGGCCAGCGCTGGCCACGACGCCGTGATCGATTTCATCGTCGATGGCGCTGAATACGCCGAGGTGTTTGGTGACGATGTGGTGCCTTACACCCGCTCCTTCACGTCCGCCGCTGGCATCCCCAACAACAGCTTCGCCCGCATGGCGACGCTCGAGCGAGGCTTCGCCATCAGCGACAACGCCATCGGCAGCAGCAGCCAACTCGCCAATGCGTTGGCTCGGAACACCACGGCTTACATCCAGCTGCCTTCCGGAGCCAGCTTCACCGGCGGCGCCCAATCCAGTGGCCTGGGCACTACGGCTCAATTCGCTGCCAAGAAGCGCGCCAGCAGCGATGGTGGAGATTCCACCCCGATCCGCAACGATGCCTACGTCGGTTTCGGCCTGGGACAGCGGGAGCAGGAAGTGTTCCAACGCTGCCCGGGCGACAGCGCCGATCAGATCAATGGTCTGATTCGCGCCACCTACCGCCAGGTGATGGGCAACCCCCACCTGATGGAGTCGGAGCGAGCAATGACTGCTGAAAGCCGATACGCCGAGGGCTATCTCAGCACAAGAGAACTGGTGCGGGCGATCGCTCTCTCCCCTGAGTACAGCCGCCGTTTCTTCGAAACCAACGCCCCTTACCGCTTCGTTGAGCTCAACTTCAAGCACTTCCTGGGCCGGGCACCCAAGTCTCAGGCCGAGCTGAGTGAGCACATCCAGATCCTGGCCAACGACGGCTACGAGGCAGAGATCAACAGCTACCTCGACAGCGCTGAGTACCAGAACACCTTCGGTGAAGACACGGTGCCCTACATGCGCATCCTCAGCGAAGAAGGTCGGGCACAGGTGGCCTTCAACCGTCACCTCTCGCTGGCTGAAGGTTTTGCAGCCAGCGATGCCGTTCTCAACAGCGCATCCCTGGTGACCTCCATGGCCACCAACTCCGTCCCCAGTGGCTGGAGAACCACCACGAGCCGGACCAACCGGAACGGTGCTGTGGCCGGATCTCCCTCTGCAACCACGAAGCGTTTCCGCATCGTGGTGCAGGCTCAGCCCCGCGGCGGACGCCAGCGCACGCCGAATGCGAGCTACCTCGTCTCCGGCAAGGACATGAGCAGCCAGATGAAGTACATCCACGCCCGCGGCGGTCGGATCGTCTCCATCACCGAAGTGATGTGATCACGCGGGTCATCGCGACCCGCTTCACACCACCCCCCTCCCTCAAGGGGCCCCATCAGCCTCACTTCGATGCCGGCCCCTTTCGACGCACCTCCCCTCAACCCATGACCACTGCCACCCTGGCCACACCCGCCAACCAAGATCGCAGCCACGCTGAAGACATCATCCGTGCCGTGTACCGGCAGGTCTTCGGCAACCGCCACCTGATGGAGCTGGACGTTCAGCCCTCCATCGAAGCTCTCTTCATCAACGGCGACCTCACTGTTCAGGGTCTGGTCACAGCACTGGCGCAGTCGGAGAGCTACCGGCGGCTGTTCCTTGAGACGAACAACCCCTATCGCTTCGTTGAACTGAACTTCAAGCACCTGCTTGGTCGTCCTCCCCGGGATCAGGCTGAAATCAGTGAGCACGTGCGTCGCCTGGCCGACGAAGGTTTCGAAGCCGAAATCGCGAGCTACACCTACAGCGACGAGTATCTGAACAATTTCGGGATCGACTCGGTTCCCTACGCCCGTACCCAAACGAGCGTCGACGGCGAAAGCACCGTGGCCTACCAGCGCAACCAGGCCATGGATCCTGGCTTCGCTGGGTTCGATGCCGATCAAGGCTCTGTGCTGCAGGTGAGCCTGGCCTCCAACTCGAATCCCACGGCAGCGGGCACCAGAAAAGTGGTGGGCGGCGGCAACCGCTTCACCATCCTCTGGACCTCCCGGGTTCAACTGGGTGCCGTGCGTCGCTCTGCCCAGCGTTCGGTGGTGAGCTACGCCTCCCTGTCCCGCACCATTCAGAGCATCCAGGCTCAGGGCGGGAACATTCTTTCTATTGCGAACGCTTAATCCTTGTGCTGATCCGGCCCTTGCGGCCGGATCAGTCCGTCATGATTGGGGCCTGAAACGTCTGGACCCAATCGGTGAATCCAGGGAGATTTCATCTCCTGAAACCGCCAGCCTTTGAATCATGCCCATCCTTCGTCAACCCACCAACAGCCAGCCGGGATCGAATCAGGGCTTTCAGTCTTCTGTCTCCTCCGTTCCTGTTGCCATGTCGATGATGATCGACTCCATGGTGAACATGGTGCAGAACAGCCGTCCTGATCTGAAGGCTGAGACCGACTCCAGCACCAAATGAACATCGAGCAATTTGTTGCTCAAAGCGAGGGAACGTGGCGATCAATGCGATCCGGCCACTCCCTCGCTTTTCAGCAATTTGAAGAAGTCCTCAGTGAAGTTCAAATATCACGGATTGAATCTTCCGATCAAGAGATCAACAACCTGATTCAATCGTCGAGCCTGAGTGAAGGTTCAAAGGTTTCGGCACCGTTTCGAATGACCTGGGCTGCCGAAAGCGATTGGGAACCTGATGATCCAAATGAGGTGTCATCCGGCTCATGCCTGATTGTGCCCATTCCAAGCGATGACAGCAAAGGCTTTCTGCTTCGGAGTGTTGGCTATGCAGAAGCAGCTCCAGCGGAATCCAGCTACAGCTTTCTCAGCGACGGAACCTTTCTGCTCACCACCCAATACGAGCAATCCATCGCCGAAGAACGCATCTGGTTTGTCTCGGAACATGTTCGCTGCCGCTCTTCCGTGCTCCGCACATCGGCTGGATCAGGTGTGTTGCAAACGTCCTTTGCTTCTGAAGTGCGGCGCCTGAGCAGCTGATCCCACACCAATGTCAGACAACAACGAAGCTCTGCTTCTCTTCGCCAAAACTCTCGCAGGGCACTACAGCAATCTCCAACAGTCTCAGGAGAATCCCAAGGATTTCGCTCACATCAATATCTTTTTTCGCCCGCTTCCCTGGGATGTTCTGAAAGCACCAGGATTTTATTCAGAGCAAAGTTATGACCATGATCCTTGGCGGCCCTATCGGCAAGGCATTCATCGATTGCTGCCGGCCGAGGGTGAGACGTTCATCGTTGAGAACTACGGATTCGCTGATCCCATCCGGTTGGCTGGCGCAGGCCAACGCCCTGAACTCCTCAACAGCCTCAAGCCTGAGTCTCTGAAGCCACGTTGTGGCTGTGGGATGCACTTTCGCGAGGTTGAATCCGGTCGATACCTGGGTGAAGTGGAACCTGGCAAGAACTGCATGGTTCCCCGGGATGGCCGGCTGACGTATTTGGTGAGCGAAGTGGATGTCAACGCCACAGACTGGATCAGTCGCGATCGAGGCTTTGACCCCGACACGGATGAGCAGCGCTGGGGCTCCGAACATGGGCCGCTGCGGTTCAAACGTGTGGCTCACCTCGGGAACGAGCTGGACCAGAACTGGCTCCAGTGGTGAGCAACCTCCTCGTCTGAGCGGCTAGACGATGTCTGCAATTGAGGCCGAGAAACAACTGAAAACCTGGATCCGGTCGCAGCATCTGATTTGCGAAGGAACCGATTTCATCTTTGAAACGGTGGATCAAACCCACCTCGAAAAATTCGAGCGTTGCATTGAAGCCATCGGTGGACGGGTGCGAAAAATTGCAGCTGCCGGCAACTGGCCGATGGGGCCAAGGCGCACCTTCAAAATCCTGCGTGCCATAGCAGCAGTTCCCAGACCCGGTGGTGAGTCACTTGTGACCTATTGGGCCAAACGCGGCACCACACGCACCCGCTATGCGGAGATCAGCTGAAGCTATCAATCATCAAACCAGCCAAACCAGGTGGGTTTGCTGAAGTCAGACACCTGACTCCAACTGCGCAACAGCGTGAGCGAATCAATGGCAAAACCCTGAGCTTGGGCCAAGCCAATCACCTCATCTTGGTTCCGTGCTGATTTCACCTGGTCCTTAAGATCAGGCCGTGTTTTCACCAGCTGGATAAACGACGCCAAAGCCGCATCTTTCTCTGCATCCGTCAGGCTGGCTGCCGGGGCGCTAACCGGCTGGGCAACGGACTGATCACGGGTTACTGCAAAATCTGCAGGGCCAAGCATTCCCTCGGATTCAGCACCATCCATCAACAGCGCACGCCAGCGGGACAATTGACGAAACGCCCAGCTCCAATGGGCTGGATCGGCCCGGTGAACGGAAGCCAGATCGGCATCGGAGGTCTGCAACCAGTCCATGGCCAGATATCTTCCCCATTCCGCCAAGGTGATCGCGTAGCCGCGGATGTTGGCGTAGGCAACGATGTCGTAATGGGAGCCAAGCGTCTTGATTCCCGTGGCTAGCCCGTGATCATCCGCAATTGCCTGGACGAAACGCTCAAGTTCAGAGTTAGCCATCATCAACACTCCTGAATCCAGAGGGCAAAATTAACCTTTTCACAGATCATCTGCAGCACCAAAGGACCTCCAGGGCACTGAAGAATTCGCCAGGGCACCTTTGATTCTGTTACGCCCGAATCCACCAGAATCTTGGGGGGACGCGTCGCCTGCTCAAGCGGGATAATTGAGGCAGCCAAAGGGCTTTCGGCCTGCTTCAACAATCCATTGAGATCATCAAGCGAGGCAATTTTATTCAACGCCGATCCGGATTGATGCAATTCAACAAATCGACGGATTTCTTGAGCTGCGCTTTCGGCAACGGCCATTCGGCTTAAGCTTTTGCTGGACGGGATCATAAGCCAAATGAACCATCCTCAGGTTTTTCAAATTTTTGATCGGCAATGAGCGAACGCTTCGACACTCTTTTCGCCGGAATGAGTGAAGAGACGGCGATGGAAACGTTGCTCAAGCCGCCCGCCGAGCTCAAGAATCCTGGCCTAAAATATCTCGCCGCAACCCGTCTTGGCGCCTGCCAATCACCCGAGTCCCTTCAGAGACTCCTGGCAGCCGGAGCCAACGATTCCGACGACCTCTACGAACGCATCACCCGGCGCAAGGCCCTCGAAGCCCTGGGCCGACGCAAAGACCGCTCAGCACTTCCCGTTCTTCTTGCTGCCCTACAGGCCGATGACGAACCCACCGTCGTCAATGCGGCTGATGCCATCGCCCGGCTGGGTACACCCCTAAATAAGGAGGAGCAAACGGCACTTGTGCAAGCGCTTCAGGGCCCCGACAACCAACGCCGGGCGGTGCTTCAGGCCTTCTGCCGCTTGGGCATGAACGATGCCAGCGGCCAGATCGATCATTGCCGCAACGACAGCAATCCCCTGGTGGCGGGAGCGGCCCATGCCTATGCCGTTCGGGTGCTGGGCGACCAGCAAGGCCTTCATCCGCTTATGGAGCAGCTCCGGGATGACAACCCCGGGCGACGACGAGCCGCCGTGATCGATCTGGGCGATGCGGGCCGAATCGAAGCCCTGGCGGCGTTGATCCGTTGCCCGGTCTCGATGCCCCTGCGCGCCAAGAGTGCATTTCAGATGGCCACCAGCCAAGCGGGCGCCATTGATCCTGATGCGACAGATCTGTTGAAAGAGCTGCTTCAGGACGATCCAAGGCAGCTGAATCTGGACGGCATTCCCGAAACCGCTGCCGATCCCAAAGCCATCAAGGAGGGACTGCAGCATCGGGACGAAGCCCGCCAGTACGCCGCCGCTAAAGCTCTGATGGCGATGCCCAGGGCAGCGCAACTGGATCAGATCGATGCACTGCGCTCCAGCCTCGGCAGCGACTACGGCGTCCATTACCTGCTGGCGAGCTGCACCGGGCTGCTGGAGCTGCATGAACGCAGCGACCTTGTGCGAGAGGCACTGGCGGAAACAGCACCGCAATACGCGAAGTCCCGAATCGCGGGCGCCTGGAGCTGCCTGCGGCTGAAGCTGCGGGATCAAACATCACTGCTTGAAGAGGTTGGCCGCAGCCATCCCTGGCAGCCGCTGCAGTGGAGCTGCCGTGAAGTGACACTTCTTCTCTCTTAAATCGAAGCCACTTCGCACTTCCGTTTTTCTTTCTTTTTTGCAGTGCAAATTTGTATTGAGAAGCCTGAAGCAATTGCCCCCATGACTCGGCGGGCGGCGTACGGTCCCGGGGTGATGCATCGCATCTACCCCCCTCTCCTAAGCATTTGATTATGCTCGACGCATTCTCTAGGCAGGCTGTTTCCGCTGATTCCAGCGGCAGCTTCATCGGTGGCGCTCAGCTGAACGACCTGAAGGCTTTCATCGCCGCAGGCAACAAGCGTCTGGACGCCGTGAACGCCATCACCGCTAACGCTTCCTGCGTGGTGTCCGACTCCGTTGCAGGCATCTGCTGCGAGAACACCGGCCTGACCGCCCCCAACGGTGGTGTGTACACCAACCGCAAGATGGCTGCTTGCCTGCGTGATGCTGAGATCATCATGCGCTACGTCTCCTATGCCCTGCTGGCTGGTGACGCTTCCGTGCTGCAGGACCGCTGCCTGAACGGTCTGCGCGAGACCTATGCCGCTCTGGGCGTTCCTTCCGGTTCCGCTTCCCGCGCTGTGGCCATCATGAAGGCCTCCGCCTGTGCGCACATCACCAACACCAACAACACCACTGGTGAGAAGCGCAAGATGCCTGTGACCGAGGGCGACTGCAACGCACTCTCCGCTGAGGCTGCTTCCTACTTCGACATGGTGATCAGCGCCATCAGCTGAACCGCCTGAGATTTTCAAGCACAACCTTCTTTTAAATCAATGAAGTCCGTTCTCACCACCGTCATCGGCGCCGCAGACAGCGGCTCCCGTTTCCCCACCAGCTCCGACCTGGAGTCTGTGCAGGGTTCCCTGCAGCGTGCAGCCGCCCGTCTCGAGGCTGCTGAGAAAATCGCTCAGAACTACGACGCCATCGCTCAGCGCGCTGTCGACGCCGTCTACACCCAGTACCCCAACGGTGCCACCGGCCGTCAGCCCCGCCAGTGCGCCACCGAAGGCAAGGAGAAGTGCAAGCGCGACTTCGTCCACTACCTGCGTCTGATCAACTACTCCCTGGTTGTTGGCGGCACCGGCCCTCTGGACGAACTGGCCATCAACGGTCAGCGTGAGGTCTACAAGGCCCTCAGCATCGACCCCGGCACCTACGTTGCTGGTTTCACCCAAATGCGTAACGACGGCTGCGCTCCTCGTGACCTGAGCCCCCAGGCTCTGACCGAGTACAACGCTGCTCTGGACTACGTGATCAACTCCCTCGCCTGATTCTCAGCCGAGAGATTCGATTCGAACTCCATTGCAGGGGGCGGTTCATCCGCCCCCTTTTTTCATGCTCAACCAGCGGTGGCGTTGCAGGCGGCTCGCGCACGCATCGCCACGAAGGGCTCAGGGTCATCCAGGGCCGACGCCAACTGCGCGGGAGATGCCACCATCGCAGCGGCATAGCGGGCTTCCCAGAACGGCGTGGCGTGCGGATCAAGCCATGACGCCACCGTTGTGTCTGGATCCTTCAGGAGCTTCAAACCGGCCATGGCTAACACAGCTGCCGGCTTGGATTTCATGAATTGCGGCCGGCGTGTGGTGATGGCCTCCGCAAGGATGGATTCGATCAGGCTGAGGGCCTCATCAGGCCAGGGACCGATCCTTGAAAACAGGCGGATGAAAAAGTAATGCGCCCCATAGTCGTTGTGGGCCTCGGCATTCCATCGCTGCTCCAGAGCCGGCCAGAGCTGCTCCGCTGAATGGTTCTGCAAGGTCTGGAGTGCGAGGTAACTACGACTGAAATCCGTGCCGAAGAATTCCTGAATCAGGAAATCGGCTGAGGGCGGCTGGTCGTAGGCGTGCACCAGTTCCAAGGCTTCCGGTCGATCGACGATCAAGCCATCAAGCAGGTCGATCAGATCAAGACCATCGTTCTGCAGCCGACTCTCAGGCCAGAGCGCACGCAACGCCCGCATCCGAAACACCGGCGAAACAGGTGCGCGCATGATCTGAGGCAGAAGCTCCGTTGCTCCGGCATTGATCGCGTCCTGAATCGCCGACTGGCGATCCATCTGATTGGGCAACAACGTCTGCTCGCCAAGAACAGAGACGTGGTCTCGGCTGCCACCCAGACGGATGCTGGCACTGATGGCCGCACCGCGGACCCCCGGCTGGTCCGAGGTTTGGAAGCTCGCAATCAACGGCTCCGCTTCGGAGACGTTCAACGCGGCAAGGCTCTGAATCAACACCCGTTGGTTCTGGGCTGGGTCTGACAACAGCTGCTGCAACGCCTCATGAACGGCGGCGTCTTGGCAGTTCAGCTGCTGAAGCGCAAAAGCAGAGTTCTCAACCAGATAGGGGTCGTCGCTGTTGAGGCAGTTGGCGATGGCAGCCATGGCCTCCTGACAGCCCAGCCGTCCCAACACTTCCACAGCCTTCCGCCGGGCCAATTTGCGTGGTTGCGCTTGCTCCGCATCCATCACCAAGGCGATCAACGCCGTTTCCGTTTCACGGCCCGGAAAGTTGATCAGATGGGCCGCCGCCATGTAGGGATCACTCTGTGACTCCAGCTCCTCGAGCGGAGTGCTCAGCAGGCGGATCGCATCGCCTTGGGACAGCCCCGGATGGATGTTGTCAAAAGCTCCGGTCAAGGCAGCACGCTCTTGGGGGGTTAATTCTGCAGGACCCCACAGGCCGCAGGGCGTGGATCTGCTCTCGTAAGGAAGATTGCGAAAGGCTCGAAAATCCCGGCAGCTGCGGCATCTTCAACGCAGTCACATCGCCTGCCATGGGACCCACCCTCGCCACATCAATTGCTGTACGAACAGGGATTGAGCCCGGTTCACGCCCTTGGACGGCACGCTCAGTGCGGGTGCCGTTTGCACAGCTCTGCCGCAGCATGCAGTCGATGCACAACCGTGGCCTTGCGATTGATTTAGTAGCGTTCTCCTACGGCTCCGCTGAAGCCAGCGCACCGGCCCCAGCAGCCGCACCCGTGGCCGCCGTTACAGAAGAGGCTCCCAAAGCTGCTGCCAAGAAGCCAGCCAAACGTGGCGGACGTCGCAAGCGCGGCTGAACTCAAGCCGGGCGATCAATCACCTGGAAGATGCCATCGGCCGGCCGGCCGGCCGTGAGTCCACTCCAATTGATCGCCTGCAGAAACCCGTCTGGATCGCGGGTTTCCACCACATCCACACCCCAGCCGCCCTGCTGAAGCGGGGCGCCGGGCGTTCCCTCGGAATCCTTACGACCACCAAGAGCCATGACGGCATGGTCGGTGGAATGCCCCTGATCAGCGCGGATCTTGCGCCAGGCCTGACTGATCTCTTCAGCCAACTGTGCTGGAGTCGCCGTTGACTCGAGGCTGATCTTCCAATGCGGGTGGCTGAGCGCTTCCGACGCTGTCACCGAATCGCACTGCTCCGCCAACGCCTTGGCCAGGGCATCAAAGGCAAGAGGAGGCACGGCGGAATCCTGGATCTGCAGGTTGTGGGAAAGGACGAATCGGGTCACAACAAACAGTGCAATCCGGTGACCTTAGCGATGGGAGAAACGGATAATGAATGGCTGCTTCAGCCTTGCCGTGACCGAATCGATGTCTCCCGTAAGCAGCCCTGAAACGATTCAGCTGAGCGAAGAGGAAGCCGAGCAACTGGCTGAAGAGCTGAAGCAACAACTGCGGCAGGGTGAGCGTCTCGCTGGTGACACCCAGGCGATCGAGCGCATGGTGGCCGGCCTGGGAGACCGGCGTGGACTGCTGCGCCTCACCTTTGCCGAAAGCCTCGGCACCGTTGGCGGTGCTGCCGTTCCAGCCCTTTGCACCGCGATGTGCGACCACGAGAACGTGACGGTGCGCCGCGCGGCCGCCAAGACGCTGACGTTGATTTCCGATCAACGCGCCCTTCCATTCCTGCTGAAGGCCCTGCTTAACGATGCCGATCCGGTCGTCCAGGGATCGGCCGTTGGCGCCATGGCAGCGATTGGCCCCGCTGCCGTTGACGGATTGCTCGACATCCTGGTGGACACCGGCAGCACGCCCATGCAGACGGGCCTGGCCAGCTGGGGCCTGGCTTTTGTGGGCGCACGGGCCCCGGAGGCCTTGCGCAAAGCTGCCCAATCCCCCCATGCCCAGATCCGCACGGCAGCCATCGCCGCCCTCGGAGATCAAATCCAGAACCTTGGTGATGAGGATGCGCGTCAACTGCTCACCAATGCCCTGAAAGATCCGGATGAAGACGTGCGCGCTGAAGCGACAACCCTGATGGGCAAGCTCAACGAAAGCGAATGGGCCACCCCACTGCTGCTGCCGAACCTGAGGGACGAAGCGGCACTGGTTCGCAAAAATGCTGCGTTATCGCTAATGAAACTGGAGGATCCTTCCGTGATCAGCCAACTCGAGGAGTGCATGGAGACGGAAAGCGACCCGTCAGTCGCTGTGGTGCTGAAACTTGCTGTGAATCAGCTCAGCCGCGACGATTGAACACAAGCGCTTGCGTCGTTCACGTAATGTCACATCCGTGGTGTTCGCGTCGAGCACTGCATGCGCAACTACGGGACGAAGGCTGAGGGGCCTTTGTCCCGTATTTTTTGCCTAGCGGCTGCTCTCCAGCCGGCCGAGGGAAGCTTCCACCATCTGCCGGCACAGCGGATCGGTGGAGGGATCAGCCAGCACCTCTCTGAGACAGGCTTCTGCACTGGGATCAGGAATTTCAGCCAACGCCATGGCAGCTGACTGCACATGGGCGATGTTGTCTCCCTTACAGATCTGAATCAGCAACGGAAGCGCTTGAACACCCACCTGGCCAAGGGCCATCACCGCCGACTGCGACACCACGGGGGAGTCGTCCGACAGTGCCTTCTCCAGCACAGCCATCGCGGCAGGGGAGAAGGTCTGATCCGGGTAGTTGGATGCAATCTGGGCGTAGGCCTTCACGCAGCTGGCGCGCACCGTGCCGTCCGTGCTGACTTCAAACAGCTCCGCCAGGGGTTGCAGTGCTGTGGCACCAAAGGCTCCAAGCCCGCGCACAGCAGCGCGACGCAAGGAGACATCGGGTTGATCCAATAGCGAGATCAGGCGTGGCATCGACTCGTTTGGCCAATGGTCAACCATCGCCAAATAGGCCTGGGTCTGCAGATGGGGGTTGGGATGGGCCAGATCCGCAAACAACGCATCCAGATCCGGACGTTCAACCTGCGACTGCGAAGTCATCAGAACTTAAAAACTGCAAAGCCCCCTGAACATCAGGGTTCTTTGCAGCCTAAGTGGAGCACTGCTGCCAATGAACATCATTCAAGTTGAACGACATTCGTCGACATGAGCATAAAAAAGGAGGCCTTTCGGCCTCCTGATTCCTATGAATGAGTGACGCGAAACAGGACTCAGGAAAGAGCGTTGATCACGTAGTCCAGGTAGGACTTGAACTCGTTCAGAGCCTGGGGGCTCATATCGCGAGGAGCGCAAGCGCGATCGCGGGTGTAGGTGAGAGCTTCGACGTAAGGGCCGGTGGGCAGACCCAGGGTGCGGTACACCTCACGAGCGCCGGCGATGCCCCACTCGTCCAGAGGGCCGGTGCCGCCGACAACCAGGCAGTAGTTGATCAGGCGCAGGTAGTGGCCCAGATCGCGGTAGCACTTGTCCACCTTGGTCTGGTTCTCACCAGCCTCACCGGGCTGCTTGAGGTAGGGGTACTTGTTGAAGCAGGCATCGCCGGCTTCCTTGGTCACAGCGTCGAGGCCAGCAGCCAGCTTTTCAGCGGCTTCGAGGCGAGCGGCGGCGCGTTGGATGTTGCCCTGGACGGCCTCGAGGTCGTTCTGGGAGGGGAAGCGACCTGCTGCGTCAGCAGCGGTCACAACGGTGGTGACGACGGATTTCATCGTGGAGATCCTTTAGATGGAGGTTGGTGTTGAGGAAATGGGAAAACCCGATTGACTCAGGCGACGGCGCTGATCACGCGATCGAAGTAAGAGGCAGCCTCAGCAACAAGAGCGGAGCAATCGCCTTGGATGGTCTCCATCTTGCGGAACTTGGTGCCGCCGTTAGCCGGGGTGTTGGTCTCGCCGATGTGGGCGGTGGCGGAGGCCTTCATGATGGCCACAGCGCGGGCAGCGGACTGGGTTGGAACGCCCAGAGCGATGTAAGTCTCCTTGAGGCCGTTCAGGCAGCGGTCATCCAGCACGGATGCATCGCCAGCCAGCAGGGCGTAGGAGATGTAACGAAGAACGATTTCACCGTCACGCAGGCAAGCAGCCATGCGGCGGTTGGGGTAGCAGTTACCACCTGCCTGGATCAGGCCGGTGTTCTCGCAGATCATGCCGGTGACTGCATCGGACACGATGCAGGAGGCATTAGAGGTGATGGCGTTGACAGCGTCCAGACGCTTGTTGCCTTCAGCAACGTACTGACGGAGGGCGGCGATATCGCCAGCACCCACAGCAGAAGTTTTGGCGTCAGCGCTGACGACGGAACGGGAGAATGCGTCGAGCATTGGAAAGCCAGACAAGGGGGAGGGAATGCTTCTCGACTACCAGGTGAGAAACGACGGCACTTTCCTCAAAAAGAGAATCGAGCTGAACGTTTCAGGCTTGGCCTGCGAAGCGCCCTAAAAAAGTAACTGGGTCAACGGGCCACCCCTGCGAAAGGGGGCTGTTCACGCAACGGTTCGTCACTTAGCCGACAAATATTGCGAGTTGATGCAGAACTCCCCAGCGGCGATAGGGCCATCTGGCGAGGAATCAGAGGGCTTTTCCGGCTTGCATTCAGGTTTTTCGACCCACATCTATTAATTAGTGGGTCACCGTAGAGGCATCACCAGCAGATTCCTGATGCGGCTTACCCTCGTGCCACCGCAGAGCACCGATGGCCGAACCCACGCTGCAAGAACTGAACGATTCGATTGCCGAACTCGAGGCGTATCGCAACCGCCTGCGCGAGGACGTGATCGCCATGGGGAAAAAGCTGAAGCTGCCGCAGAAGCGAATCGACGCGACTGTTGCTGAGCATGCGGAACTGCAACGCCTGGAAGAGGTGCTGGAGCAACTGCTCAAGCAGCAAGAGATCATGACCAACGCCTGAGCGATGACGTCATTTGTGCCGCCAATGACCATGGCGGACTTCCTCCAGGCCAGCCGCGGCACCTGGTTGAACCGCCGCTCGATTCATCACCTCGACCATCAGGACGATGAAGCGGCTGATTCCAATCTGGTGATCGAGCCATTCGATGCCTCCGACCCCGTTGTGCAGCGGGTCTGCGACGCACTGCAGGTGGCGACAGACCGCGCCGCCGGTGGAGGCCGCTTCTGGTGGGAAAGCAACCTCAAAAAGGCGGTTCGAAACGACGACTACGCCGCCGTCATCGTCGATGTGCCTGAACAGGACAACCCCCGTAAGGGCTTTTTGCTTCGAGACGTGGGTTACGTCGAGAAGAAATCGGTGGTGAGCACTTACACCTTCGCCGAGGACGGCGTTCTCACCATCACAACCCGATACGACACGAACGTGGGAACAGAGCGTTGCTGGTTCGTGACCGATCAGGTGCGCATGCGCGTGAGTTCCGTGCAGTGCCTGGATGGGGTGTCGATGACGACGTACTGCACTGAACTGCGCTGCCCCAGCGACGACGACATCAAGGCCATGGCCGACAAGGCCCGCCAGGTCGCTGACTCACCCATGCTGGAGACAACACACTGATGTTCGATTCCTTCCTCAACCAACTGCATCAGGGCATTCAGGACCGGGGCGGCCAACCCGCTTCTGTACCCGAGGGATTGCAACACTGCCAATCCAGCAAAAGTGGCGGCAAGATCGAAAGCTGGCTCTGGAGTGTTCCAGGCTTCCGCCGTTGGCGCGTTACCCGGCTCGATGCCGGCGACAGCCTGCAGGTTCTCAATTCAGTGGCCTATCCCGAGCACGGTCTGGACCACCCGCTCATGGGGGTGGACCTGCTCTGGTTCGGCGCCCGGCAGAAATTGGTGGCCGTTCTCGACTTTCAACCGCTGATTCAGGACAAGGAGTACCTGGAGCGCCACTTCACAGGCCTCAGGGCGCTGCACGAGCAGTTCCCCCAGCTGAATGGTGAGGAGACCATGCGCTCCTTCGATCCCAACCAATACTTCTCTCCTTGGTTGCTGTTCTGCCGCGGCGGTGCTGACGAAGCGGAGGGATCGCTTCCTCAAGCTTTCGATGCTTTCCTCTCGGCCTACTGGTCGATGCATGACCAGGCCAAGGGGCAATCAGCACTGGCGGCATCCGAGGTGGAACGCCTCCAGAACGCCTACGACGTTTACAGCGCAGAACGCGATCCCGCCCACGGCTTGTTCACCAGCCATTTCGGCAAGGACTGGTCCGACCGATTCCTGCACGAATTCCTCTTCCCCGCCAGTCAGCCCGCATGAGCCTCCCCCTCCGCACGTCGAGTCTTGAACCCGTCCAGATCCCTGGATGGCGCTGGCAGCCTTTTCTCGACACCGCCGTCGCCGCTCTGGCCCCTCTGCAGCCGAAGCCTTATCCGGTGGCAGAACGATTCCTGCAGAAAGAGGGGAGCACGGGATCCAAGGCGAAACCCGTCCCCGTCAGCACGGCCACCTGGGCCTGCTCAACCGAAAAGCTGCGCCAGGTGCGCTGTGCCTGTGTTGAAGCCGGTGCCGCTGCATCGGTACTCAATTTCGTGATCAACCCCAGCAGCCGTTTTGATCTTCCGTTCTTCGGTGCCGATCTGGTGACGCTGCCCAACGGGCACTTGCTTGCTCTTGACCTGCAGCCTGTCGACAAGACAGATCCCGATCACACGGGACCGGTCTGGCAGCGACTGATGCCCCTGTTCGAGCGCTGGCGCGCCGAACTGCCCGACGGGGGACCCATCCCTGACGAGGCACAGCCCTATTTCTCACCTGCCTTTCTCTGGACCCGGATCCCGCTGGGGGAAGAAGGTGATGCGCTGATTGACCGCGTGATCCGTCCGGCCTTTGCGGACTACCTCCAGCTCTACCTGGCGTTGGTGGAGGAGGCACAGGCCGTAAATGATGAGCGTGCGGCACTCCTGCTTTCGGGCCAGAAGCGCTACACGGCCTATCGCGCCGAGAAAGATCCAGCCCGCGGCATGTTGACGCGCTTCTACGGCAGCGAATGGACGGAGTCGTACATCCACGGCGTGCTGTTTGACCTCGAAGAAGCCGCCGCCACTTCCTTGTCGCCGCAAGGGAGTTAAGCATTATGAACAGCTTTCGGGAGGCTCCCGAGCAGTTGGTCAGAATCGCGGACGTCGGGATCGAGGCAATAGCCTTTCGCCATCCCTCCAAGTCTGAAATTCCCTTCCAGACGTAGTTCACAGGAACAACAACCATGTTCGACGCCTTCACCAAGGTTGTCGCCCAGGCCGACGCCCGGGGACAATTCATCAGCACCAGCGAGATCGACGCCCTCGCTGCCATGGTTTCCGACAGCAACAAGCGTCTGGATGCCGTTAACCGCATCTCCAGCAACGCTTCCACCATCGTTGCCTCCGCTGCCCGCCAGCTGTTCGCTCAGCAGCCTGCTCTGATCGCCCCCGGCGGCAACGCTTACACCTCCCGCCGCATGGCTGCTTGCCTGCGCGACATGGAGATCATCCTTCGCTACGTCACCTATTCCGCTTTCACCGGCGACGCTTCCGTGATGGAGGACCGCTGCCTGAACGGCCTGCGTGAGACCTACCTGGCCCTCGGCACCCCCGGTGCTTCTGTTGCCGCAGGCGTGAACCTGATGAAGGACGCCGCTCTGGCCATCGTCAACGACAAAGCTGGCATCGCCGCTGGTGACTGCGCCTCCCTGAGCAGCGAAATCGGCACCTACTTCGACCGCGCCGCCGCCTCCGTCGCCTGATCGGCGCCTGGATTCGACGTCTTTCATTCCCATAACGATCAATGAAAACTCCCCTCACCGAAGCTGTTGCAGCAGCTGATTCCCAGGGCCGCTTCCTGAGCAACACCGAAGTTCAGGCTGCCTCCGGTCGCTTCAACCGTGCCAAGGCCAGCCTCGAGGCTGCCAAGGCTCTCACCAGCAAGGCTGATTCCCTGGTGAACGGCGCTGCCCAGGCCGTGTACACCAAGTTCCCCTACACCACCCAGATGGAGGGGTCCAACTACTCCGCCACTGCGGAAGGCAAGGCCAAGTGCTCCCGTGACGTGGGCTACTACCTGCGCATGATCACCTACTGCCTCGTGGCAGGTGGCACCGGCCCCATGGACGACTACCTGATCGCTGGTCTAGACGAGATCAACCGCACCTTCGAGCTCTCCCCGTCCTGGTACGTGGAAGCTCTGAAGCACATCAAGGCCAACCACGGCCTCAGCGGCGACGCTGCTACCGAAGCCAACAGCTACATCGATTACGCCATCAACGCCCTGATCTGATCAGCTGACGTTGCATTCCAAGCCCCCCTCGGGGGGCTTTTTTTATTGTTCTTTTTCGGCCCCATCAGAGCGCTGTGATCACCCCCAACGTTCGGCGTTTTCTCAACCTGCTCTGCGGCGAATACAGCAATCAGCAGCAAGCCTTCGACAACCCACCCCTGTATGCCCACATCTTTCTGAGGTATCGCCCGCTCATACAGCTCCATCCAGGGTCGATCCTGCTCGAACAGACCTATGCCGTTGATCCCAAGCATCCCTATCGGTTGCGCATGATCCGCGCTGAAGAGCAGACCTCCGGCGCCATCAAGCTCTGGAATCACATCTTCCGCGATCCGGAACGCTTCGCCGGAGCCACGTTTGATCCGCAACTGCGTCTTGCCATTCAGGACAGCGACCTGATCAGCCTGGATCAGTGCCACTACCAAGTGCTCGAACAGCCAGACGGCTACCACGGCGCCATGGAACCAGGCTGCAAATGCATCGTGCAACGGAATGGCAGGGATACCGTTCTGGTGAGCAGCTTTCATTTGAAGGGAGACTCCCTTGCGACCCTCGATCGCGGTCATGACCCGGAAACGAATGAGCGTTGCTGGGGCTCAGTGGCAGGACCGTTCCGGTTCAAACGAACTGAAAGCTGGACAGCCGACATGGCATCGGCCTGGGTGTGATGGAACCGCTGAGTGAAACGCAGGTGATCCAAAACCTCCGTCAGACGGAGGACCCTTCTGCGCAGTACTACGCCGCCTGGTGGCTCGGAAAAATGCGCAGCCAGCATCCCGATGCCATCCCTCTTCTGCTCAGGGCTCTTGAAGCACTGGATGCCACGCCGATTGATCCAGAACAGCGCGGTGTCGCTCTCAACGCGATCCGTGCTCTCGGTTTGCTCAGGGATACGAGAGCAGAACAACCTCTTCTGGCGCTGCTGCACTCCAACGATTACACCGTCCGGGAGGAGGTGGTCCGCACGCTTGGTGCCATGGGCAGCTGCGGGGCTGTTGAGGGCATCCGCGCCTTGCTGGCCAGTGGATTGGAGGGAGCAGGAGCTGAGCAACCCTCATCCCCCTTGCTCAACGAACCCTGTGAAGCGCTGCTGGAAGCCCTGGGTGACATCGGTGATGGCAGCAGTAGCAATCTCGCCGTGATTCAGCCGTTCACGGAGCACCCTCGGCCCTTGATCCGTTCAGCGGCCTGCCGAGCCTTGCTGCAGCTGACCGGTCGTGATCAATGGGGGATGGAACTGAAAAATCTGCTGAACCACCCAGAACCCCTGGTGCGCCGTGGCGCGCTGCTCGACCTCGGCGCCACTGGCTGGCTCGCCGCCGTGCCCTCGATCCGCTCGGCTGCGGTGGAACCCAGCCTCAAGTTGGTTGCACTCCGAGAGGTGGCGGAACGCAACGTCGACCCCGATGACGTTCTCGACGCAATGGACAGACTGCTCTGATGACCACAACAGCATTGGACCAGGCGCTTCAGACGCTCGAGCGGGCCACCAGTACTCCTGAGCTGGTCAAAGCAACGCAAGCCCTTTGTGCACTGAACGACCTTGAGGCCGCCAAACCGCTCGTGAAGGTGCTGGGGTTCAACAATCCAGCGGTGGCAGCCGTGGCAACACAGGGGCTGATTCAACTGGGACGGGACACCATTCCCATCCTTCTGGTGAGCCTGGATGCCCGCAATTACGGCGCACGGGCATGGGTGGTGAAGGTGATTGCCGCCCTGCGGGATCCACGGGGTCTTGACCTCCTGGAGCATGCCCTTCAGGCCGACATCGCTCCGAGCGTGCGGCGCTCCGCAACCCGTGGCCTGGCGGACTTGGAGTTCAGTGAAGACGCAGCGCACGATCAGCTTGTGCGCTGTTTCGAGGGACTGCTCAAAGCTGTGCGAGACGACGAGTGGGTGGTGCGTTATGCAGCGGCCTACGGACTCGAGCAACGCTTGAACAGCGCAGCTGTGTCAGCGCACCTCGCCGAACAGGGCCTGGCCGCACTGAACCAGCTCGCATCCGATGCGGAAGGTGTCAGGGTGGTGCAGCTGCGGGCTCTGAAAGCCCTCCAACGCCTCAACGCCGGATGACCCAGAAACTGTTGTTCGTCTGCCTCGGCAACATCTGCCGCTCACCGGCAGCCGAAGGCGTCTTCCTGCATCTGCTTGAAGAGCGTGGCCTCAGTGATCAGTTCGTGGTGGATTCCGCCGGAACGGGCGGATGGCATGTGGGCAACCCGGCAGACCGACGCATGCAGGCTGCCGCCAACCGCCGCGGCATCAACCTCCCCAGCCGAGCAAGGCAGATCAGCCTCGACGATTTCTCGAGTTTCGATCTGGTGCTGACCATGGACGACGACAATCTCGCAGCCGTCCAGGGACTGGCTCGCGAAGCCGGGCCCCAAGCAACGGCCAGAATCAAGCCCATGCTCAGCTACGCCGGCCGGTTCTCTGAAACGGAAGTACCGGATCCCTATTACGGGGGCGAGTCGGGCTTCGAGCATGTGCTCGACCTGCTCGAGGATGCCTGCGCCAACCTGCTCGACGAGCTCAGCCCGCCGGCGTAGGCCAGGCTTCTTCAGCCACCCGAGACCGGAACTGCCCCACCAGGGCATCGATCACAGCCTCGATGCTCATGCCATCGGTCACGAGCTCAACGGCATCGTCCGCCTGCACCAGAGGAGCCTCCTCACGGGTGCTGTCGAGGTGATCCCGTTCGGCGATCTGTGCTTCAAGCTCAGATCGCTCAGGCACCGGGAAGCCCCGCTGGTCCAGATCCAGAGCTCGGCGCCGGGCCCGTTCGCCCACCGTGGCCGTAAGGAACACCTTCAGATCCGCATCCGGGAAAACAGCGGTGCCGATGTCGCGGCCTTCTGCCACCAAACCACCCTTGGCACCCATCGCTTTCTGTTGAGCGGTCAGCGCTTGCCTGACGCAACGGTGGGCGGCCACGGCCGAAACCGACGCGGTGACCTCCGGCGAGCGAATCGCGTCACTCACGTCCTGCCCATTCACCAACACCTGCTGGCCACCACCGGGCAGCGACCGCAGCTGAAGATCGAGGTCGTTCAACAGCGGTGCAATCGACGCCGCATCCTGCGGGTCCACACCGTTCTGTTGCACCAACCAGGTCACCGACCGATACATCGCACCGGTGTCGAGGTAAACCAGCCCCATCCGCTCAGCAAAGGCCCGAGTCACGGTGCTTTTGCCAGCACCGGCAGGGCCATCGATGGCAACAAGAGGCTGGCGGGTCATCAGGAAGACGTGATCAATCAAACGGGTCGTCCCGCAACGCACCGCCGCGGCCAACAGTGAGATGGCCGTTTCAGCGCCACAGGGCTGAAGGGTGCGGGGATCGACCCTCTCTACATACTCCACTTCAAGTCCTGCTTCAGCGAGGCTCTGACGCACCGAAGTCTCAGGATCACTGGGATCGGCACGACGCAGTGCCGCCGGCAGAGCAGCGGCTCGAGCCCGATCAACAGAAGAGAGGTATTGGTTACGGGAACTCAACGCCAAACCATCGGATTCACGAACGGTGGGAACGCCCTGCACCGCCACGCCCAGATCAAGATCGGCCACGAGCCGGCGCAGAATCACCAGCTGCTGCCAGTCCTTCTCACCCAGCCAAAGGCAGGACGGCTCCACCAGCTGCAGCAGTCGGGCAACGACCGTGACCACACCATCAAAGTGACCGGGACGGGAGGCTCCACAAAGATGGGTCTGCAGGCCTACCGGTGCTGAACGCGACACCGCCGACTGAGGTCCACCGGGATAGACCGTGTCGACCGCCGGAGCCCAAAGGGCATGGGCGCCACAACGTTCGGCTAAATCGCGATCCGCTTCGAGGGTTCGCGGGTAGCGATCAAAGTCTTCAGCTGGCCCGAATTGGAGTGGGTTAACGAACACACTCACCAGCACAGGACCCCGTGCTGCAGCGAGGCGGATCAGCTCACCGTGACCCTGGTGCAACCCCCCCATGGTGGGCACGAATTGCAGAGGTCCACCGAGGTTGGCCCGGAAGCGTTCCAGCTCGGCCTGGGTGGAGAGAACGACGCAGCTCAGCGCAGCACCTCAAGCTTGACCTGGGCAATTCCAGAGGCTGTCAGTCCCAGTTCAGAGGCGGCGCCGTGGCCCAGGTCGATCACCCGGTGATCAATGAAAGGTCCGCGATCGTTGATGCGGATCACGGCGGTGCGCCCGTTCCAGAGGTTGGTGACGCGCACTTTTGTTCCAAAGGGAAGCGTGCGGTGGGCCGCCGTCATCGTGCCGCGCTTGTAAATCTCACCGTTGGCCGTGAGGTTGCCGTAAAAACCGGGGCCGTACCAACTGGCCTCACCAGTGATGACCTTCACCACTTCTGGAACGACCTTCAGCTTCGGCTTGGGGAGTTCAGGGGAAGGAGGTGCAAGAACCGGTTTGACCTCTGCCGGAGGAAGCGTTGCCTGCAGCCCAGGGGTCTGGGGCTCGACCACAAGATTCAGAGGGTCAAGGGGCTCTGCACCGTTGAGCGAAAGGAAATCGCTGGCCACGACAGGCAGGAGGGCCGCACTGCCTGAGATCGCTCCGGAGAGCGTGGCCAACGTCAGGAGGACTCGCATGCAGAAGGGCGTGGCCAAGGTCTGGGAACTGAGCGCGCAGTTCTCGGCCGTTGGCGGGCTTCACAAAAAAGATTGCTGCGAACTTAAAAAGGGTGCTCTTGGAAAGAAACTGGGCGCCATCACCGCGATCGGCACAGCCACCCAGGCCCGCCTCTTTCGCTAAACCGCGTGCCGACTGGCCGATCAACACCGAAACGCAAGCCCCCGGGCATAAGCCGAGAGAGAACAATCAATAAGCACAACCAATCAGCTGCTGTGCCGACAAGCCAATCAGCACAGGTTCCGTGGCATTGCAGGATCAATGCATCGGATTCGTTCCATGGATTACAAGAGTGCTGGAGTTGACGTTGAGGCCGGGCGCGCGTTCGTGCAACGCATCAAGGCGTCTGTGGAAGCCACCCACCGACCGGAGGTCATCGGCGGCCTTGGCGGTTTTGGCGGGCTGATGCGACTTCCAGCCGGATTGCGCAAGCCCCTTCTGGTCTCAGGCACCGATGGTGTCGGAACCAAACTTGAGCTGGCCCAGGAGCATGGCTGCCATCACGGCGTGGGCATCGACCTGGTGGCGATGTGCGTCAACGACGTGATCACCTCAGGAGCCGCGCCGCTCTTCTTCCTGGATTACATGGCCACCGGGGCCTTAGCGCCATCGGCAATGGCCGAGGTCGTTGAAGGAATCGCCGATGGCTGCAGGCAGAGCGGCTGCGCCCTACTCGGCGGCGAAACGGCAGAGATGCCGGGGTTTTACCCGAGGGGGCGCTACGACCTCGCCGGCTTTTGTGTGGCCGTCGTTGAAGAAGACGAGCTCATTGACGGCCAGCGCATCCAACCTGGCGACAGCGTGATCGGTGTGGCCAGCAGCGGCGTGCACAGCAACGGCTTCAGCCTGGTGCGCAAGGTGCTGGAGAAGGCCAACGCCAATGCGAACACCTTGTATGGCGACGACCAGCGCCCTCTCATCGACGACCTGCTGGTGCCGACAACCCTGTATGCCGACCTGGTGCAGCACCTGCTGCAGAGCGGATGCGAGCTCCACGGCATGGCCCATATCACCGGCGGAGGACTCCCGGAAAACCTGCCGCGCTGCCTGCCGGATGGCTGCTCTGCGCGCATCGATGCCTCCAGCTGGACAAGACCACCCCTGTTCCGATGGCTGCAGGAGGCCGGAGACATTCCCGAAAGAGACCTTTGGCACACGTTCAACCTGGGCATCGGTTTCTGCCTGGTGGTGCCGGCTGGGAGCGAAACCGCTGTGATCCAGAATTGCCGCGGCAAGAACCATCGGGCTTGGGTGATTGGCAACGTGACTTCAAACAGCCCAGGCAGCGCCGCTGTTTTGGACGGTGTTCCCTCCTGATTACGTCAGTTTCAGACAGGTTTAAAGCAGTCGACCACGCCCTAGAAGGGATCGAATAGGCTGCCCTGAAGCACATCGGAACCTTTTCCGATAGCGGCGTCAATACATTTTTTTCAATGCCTTTTGATAAGCCCCAGCGCATTACGCGCCGTCGATCGTCTGCAGGTCCTGTTCCTCCGAGGCGTCCTTTGCCTTCAGGCCAGGACAGGCAACAGGGCTACAGGCAGGGGCCACGACCAACTTTTCTCACGCTCCGGGATCACGGCAAGGTGTTCGTGGCCGACATGCCCCACCTTTCGGATGGGCAACTGGCTCACATCGGCAAGGAAGCCCAGGAGGTTTTGGAAAGCCTCGAACGGCGGATTCAAGACATGGAGCAGGAGCTTAGTCATGGTCCTCAGGAGCGCGACACCCTGATCAAGGCGTCCACCAAGCGCGATGTCACACGCAGGTTCATCCGGGCAATTCAGGACGAGCAGGAACATCGCCAGAACAACCCCGCTCTGAGGAGCGCTGCTGGCGAATCGCTTCCGCGCACCTTTCTGGAGGTCGCCCGGCATCGACTGCCTGGGGCAACCTTTGATTCCTTGTTGCAGGAAGCCCTCGCCGCCTGTGCCCAGCAACAGGACACTGCCCCAGCCCCCACTCGCCTGGAACCCTCGCAAGAAAAAGTCGTTCCGATTCGCAATGACGGCGACAGCCTCCCGGTGGTGGTGAGTCCAGCCCCTGAATCCGCCTCGGAGGCCTGAGCACAACACTCAGCGGCTCTGGAAGGGATTGGCGGGCATCCGCTCGCTGCAATGCAGCCGGGCCGCATCCAACCGCTGAAACTCCTGCGGTGACAATGACCACTGCAGCGCAGCGGCGACATCCCTGGCCTGCTCTGGAGTTCGCAGCCCCGGGATCGGCGTTGTGCCAAGAGCTCTGCACCAGTTCAAAGCGACTTGAACCATCGATGCCCCGCGATCGATCGCGATGGCCTGCATCGCACTGCGCAACTCAAGACTTGCCGGAAGCAGGCGCTGGAACAGGCGTTGTCTCAACCAGGTGACAGGACGCCTCTCCTCAGACCCGGGAGCACAACCAAGCACGCCGAAAGCCAGAGGGCTGTAGGCCAACACCTCCACGCCAAGCTCCCTGCTGACGGCAATCAACTCGCGCAGCTGATCATCCGCAGGTGCCAAGAGCGAGCACTGCACCTGAACGCTGCGTAGGGAAACGCCCCGCTCCAACAGACGGCGATGGATCAACAGCAGGCGTTGGGGGCCCAGGTTGGACAGGCCCAACTCCTCAACCCGGCCAGACAGAACAAGATCAGCCAAGCCATCAAGAAGGCCTGTCTCCTGCCAGGGCGCGTAGCGCGCTGTGCTCCAGTGCAGCTGCACCCGCCGAAGCTGCCCCTTAAGCCTCGTTCGACTGGCCTCAAAGGCGGCATCAAAGCCCCGACGCCCCCATCGCCAGGGGAATGGGGCCAACTTCGTGGCCACCGTCAACTGGGATCGACGCAGGGATGGCAACTCGGCCATGAAGTCGCCAAGCAACGCTTCACTGCGTCCACTCAGGCTCCCCGTTCCATAGGAATCCGCCGTGTCGATCAAGTTGAGCCCAGAGCTGAGGGCCTGACGAAACGTGGCACGAAGTCGAGCGTCGTCCCGCTGGGCGTCATATCCCCAAACCGCCTTGTTGCCCCAGGCCCAGGTGCCGAAACCGATGCCGTTCAACGGGGCGATGCTGCTGCCAGCCATGATCGCCACCAGCCCGTCCCGTTGCGTCATGACCGCATCCCCCGCGCAGGAACCTGCGCGATCGACCGATCAAGCCGTGGAGGGATCGACTGCGGACGCGGAACGCATCCTGTGCAACCACTGCCGCAGAACCGCCAGCAATGGCATTCGCTGCCTGGGCATGTGCGTTGCCGACAGCGATTACTGATGGTTCATCTCTGGATGGCGCCACTGCTGATTGCCGTGCCAGCAACGGTCAATCCAGCCCAGGCTTTTGGCCGTCTGGAGCACCGGCCTGCGCATTGCCGCATCGTCGTCGGTGGGCGTTCTTTGGCCTGCGAGCGCCTGCAGATCAGCGCGAACGGAAGCCGTGGCCTGCGGCTTCGATTCATCGGAGACGATCAAACAACGGGCGGCAGCTACCAGTTGAGCTTCGTCAGCCTGGATGGAGATCAAGGCAGTCCGCTCAGCTGCGACAACTCAAGCTGCAGCGTGGATTCACGCCGCTGGAGCGCAACCCTGCTCAGCACGTCATGGGTTCGCTTTGATGCCAGAGGCCTACCCAAAGGCCTACCTGCAACCCGCATGGCCCAGGGGCGTTGCTGGATTGATGCGGACACCGTGAGCTGCGAGAGTCACTCACGCAACGTTGCCGGCATGAGCGCGGAGGCTCAACTGTGATGAGGATTGAAAGGCGGCACCCAGATTCGAACTGGGGATAAAGGATTTGCAATCCTCTGCCTTACCACTTGGCCATGCCGCCGCCCGGGAACAGCTGTCCCCATCAGGGGATCGTATCAGCCGTGCCCCAGGCTCTCTGCTGTTTCTCTGCAACGGCCACGGCGAAGACCTGATCACCCTGCGAATCATCCAGGCCGTGCATCGGCGCGCACCGCGACGCCCCCTGACGGTGCTTCCTCTGGTGGGTGCCGGCCGAGTGTTTGATGCTGCTGTTCAGCAAGGATGGTTGAGGCGCCTAGGGCCAAAGGCGGCCCTGCCCAGTGGTGGCTTCAGCAACCAAAGCCTGAGCGGTCTGCTGGCAGACGTCAGGGCTGGACTTCCCAGCCTGAGCTGGAGTCAATGGCAGTTGGTACGCCGCTTGGGACATGAGCGCAAACCCATCGTTGCCGTGGGTGATTTGCTGCCACTGCTGATGGCCTGGAGCAGTGGCGCCCCCTTCGGCTTCATCGGCACTCCCAAAAGCGACTACACCTGGCTCAGCGGTCCCGGACGGGCCAAAAGCGACTGCTACCACCGGCTCAAAGGCAGTGAGTGGGATCCCTGGGAATGGCGCCTGATGCGCTCGCGCCGTTGTCAACTGGTGGCCATGCGTGATCGGCTCACCGCACGAGGCTTGCAACGCAAGGGCGTGAACGCCCTTGCGCCGGGCAATCCGATGATGGATGGCCTTCAGGTCCAACCGCTGCCATCGGCCCTGGACCGCTGCCGCCGCGTGCTCCTGCTCTGCGGAAGTCGCATGCCGGAGGCCCAGCGAAACCTGCAGCGGTTGGTTCGCAGTGCCATGGCGCTGCCCGGCCGTGTGCCGATGGCACTGCTCGTGGCCGTGGGCGCCCAACCCGATGCAGAGGCCCTGAGCAACAGCTTTGAACAACTGGGGTTTCGACGCAGCCTTCCGCCTTCAGACCAACTGGGTGCCGAAGCCTGCTGGGTGAAAGGAGCCTGCCTGGTGCTGATCGGGCGAGGTTGCTTTGACCAATGGGCTGGCTGGGCAGAAGCCGGCATCGCCACTGCCGGAACGGCGACGGAACAACTGGTGGGGCTGGGCATTCCGGCCCTGTCCCTACCGGGACCAGGACCGCAGTTCAAAACGGGCTTCGCTCGCCGTCAGAGCCGCCTGCTGGGGGGGGCGGTTCGTCCCTGCCCTGATGAATCCGAGCTCACGAGACGGCTCGAATTCCTCCTGCACGACCCGGCACTCCGCTCCCACCTGGGACGAATCGGCACGCAGCGGATGGGGCCGGCAGGGGGAAGCGATCAGCTGGCACGCCTGATCCTGGATCGCTTCAACGGATACTGAAGATCTTCGGTTGGTTGCGATGGCCGCGATTCAAGACCCCACCCTCGTCAAACTTTGTGCCCAGTTGGCGAGTCGACTGAGCATCAGCCTCGCCAGTGCCCGGCGCCAGGTGGAACAAGCCGCGGCCCGAGAAGGACATCGCGATGTGGAGGGACGGCGAGCCATGGCTGAATCCATGCTGGCCGCCCTCGACAAGGACAACGGTGACCACGCCCGTCAGCTGGACGCGTTGCTCGAGAACAGCGAAGGCGACGGCAATTTCATGCTGGAAGACTGAGCCCCAACCTCAGTGCTCAAAGATCTGGTGAAAGCGGAGCCGATCCAGCTCGGCTACCACCGGAACGCACTGGAAGCAGCGTTGCGCCAGATCCCAGCGCCCTTCCCGCCGCAACATCTGCTCCAGGCGCTCACGGGCTGGCAGCAGATAGCGCACATCGTTGGCGGCGTAGGCCAGCTGGGTATCGGTAAGTTCGTCCACCCGACCCCAGTCACTGCTCTGGGCGCCCTTGTCCAGCTCAACGCCGACCAATTCCATCACCAGATCTTTGAGGCCATGGCGGGGGGTGTACGTGCGGCCGAGCCGACTTCCGACCTTGGTGCAGAACACGGGGTTCACGTCGATCCCCAAACCGGCGGCAAGCGCAGCCACATCAAAACGGGCGAAGTGAAACACCTTCTCCACCGTGGGCGCCTCAAACAGGCGCTTGAGATTCGGCGCCTCGGTCTGGCCCAGGCCAATGCGGACGCAGGCCACACGGTCTTCGGCGTCGGCGATCTGAACCAGGCAAAGCCGATCACGCCCATGGATCAGCCCCATCGCTTCGGTATCAACGGCAAGCCCCGGGGACCGCAGATAGCGCTCCGTCCAAGCTGCATCGAGGTCGCGATCAAAGACGGCGAATTCCGCTGGGGATGACGACTTCTCAGCCATGACTTCAGGAAGGGATAGGGCCAGTGTGGCCAATCACCTCCACAGCAAGTCTCAAGACTCTTCTATTGAATCTCGAAATGAGATCGCTTTTGATTGGTGAAGTCGTCCCGCGCCTGTGTTCTCTCGCAGAAAGCCTTCGCGCACCTGTCTGGCAGACATCGAGCAGTACTTCCATCAGCCGCCGCCGCAGTTCCTCGATCTCGAGCTGGCTGTCTGCTGGATCCTCGAGTGCTTGCTCAAAGACGACAACTACCCCTCCGGACTACTGCAAAAACTGATCCGGGAGGAGCCGCAACTGCGGCTTTCTGAAACCGTGCTGCAACAGGCCCTCGAGTTCCTTGAGCAACAGGGCTCAATCAGCAGTTACACCCAACGCTGCCCGAGCCGCGGACGGCCACGGCGCATGCTGCACCTTGAATCTGATGCACGCGGCGAAGCCGAGCGACTGATGCAGCCCTGGCGCAGCTGGCTGGACTCCCACCGGTTCGCGTTGAACTAAGCGATTCAGCCGGCGCAAGGCTTAAAAAGGTTGAACACCACCGGGATGCCATGCCTGCAGGATTTCAATCCACTCTCCTGCTGACTGTTCTGCTGGCGATTGGTCTGGTCTTCTTTCTGCGTGCAGCCAGCAAAGACCGAACCACAGTGGTGGACGTGATGTCCCCCCAACCCCCCATCACCGTGCTTAACGGGCTCAGCACTTGGCTGGAAGAACGCGGCTGGAGCCGGGATGGCGGCGATGCTGACCGCCAGGTGCTCCGCTTCAAGGGGAAAGTGGCCTCCAGCCAACCCCTTGCGGTGCTGCTGTCACTGCTGGCGGCCATTGGCTCCGCCTGCTTCGGCCTGGTCCTGCGTCAGCTGGCACCCCAACTGCACTGGTGGCCTCTGCTGCTGATCGGCCTCGGCCCTCTGGCGGGAGCTGTTTACACGCGGCGGGCCGCTCGCACAGAAGCCCTGGAACTGCAACTCCTTCCTGCTCCCGAGGGAGACGGCAGCGCCATTCGTCTGCGGGCTCATCGGGACGAATTAATCGCCATCGAACTGGAACTGGCTGAGACCCTGCAACTCGCCAGTGACGGATCCCTGCTCTCCTCCCCCATCTGAACCATGCGTCTGCCGGCCTGGATGCGACGGCGTCGCTTTGCCTCAGGACTTGCCATCGCAGGCCTGTCACTGGCAACCCTGGCGATGACCAAGGCTGCGGAACAGCACAACTGGCTTGGCACAGCCGAGCCCAGCAAAAAACCAGCACCGAAACAGCCAGCCCCCTGTCCTGAGCCCGCCACGCCAGATCCCTTGCTCGGCCCACGCACAAAGAAACCCGGGAGCTGGGTTGGCAGAAGCCCTGTGCAGAGCAACCTGCCAATCGTCGTCATGGCAGGACATGCCGACTCCCAGGGCACCGCCAGTCCAGGAACCCCTGGATATGCCGTGGATCAGCAGAAGCGAGCACCGCTGCAACCGGGCATTCGCGATGAGCTGTTCTGGAACCGCGAAGTTCAGGCCGCTGTGGTGAGCCAAGGCCAGGCCCGTGGCTTAAACATCCGCGCCTACACCCCGCCGTCAATCAGCATCGCGAACGATGACGACCCCAGCACCAATTGGTCGAAGGCCAAGGTCTTTTCGGAGCGTGGTGAATACGTTCTGGAGATCCATTTCGATGCCTACCGGCCCCAAGGCTTCGGCTCCGGCTTGATTCCGGTGCTCCCAAATGTGCGTGAACTGAATGTCGTCGATGAAAGCCTGGCCCAGGCATTTGGGCGCTACCCACGCCTGTTCCGCGGAGGCCTTGGCGGTCCGCAGCGCGGGATCGGAATTCTTGAAATCGCCATGCTGGAGCCCCCTCTCGAGACGAAACTGAGGGATCCACGCTCAAGGGAGCACACGGTGAATTGCCTGGCCGAGCGCGTGGTGAACGCGCTCGTTGAAGGCGTCAGTTAGTTGATCGCTCCATGGGGGCGGCAGCGCTCATCCAGCGAGGCATCACCGAGCCAGTCCTGCGGCTTGGTGAACAGTTCGGTAAGCAGGGCTTCCCTTGATCCGGCCTCGGCGGTGTAGCCGTACTCCCAACGCACCAGCGGAGGCAGAGACATCAAGATCGACTCCGTGCGTCCATTGGTCTGCAGGCCGAAGATCGTGCCGCGGTCCCAGACCAGGTTGAACTCCACATAACGGCCCCGGCGATAGAGCTGAAAGTCCCTTTCGCGATCGCCATAGGCCATCGGGTGGCGCTTCTCAACGATGGGGGCATAGGCGGGCAGGAAGGCTCTGCCATTGGCCTGCCCCAAGGAGAACAGCTGCTCCCAGCTCAACGGCCGAGCTCCCAAACGGGCTGACACCTGAGCCGCAGGCCCTGAGGGATCCTGACCCTTGTAGAGAGTGCCGTTGGCGTCTTGGTAGTCGTAAAAGATGCCGCCAACGCCGCGGGTTTCACCACGGTGCTTCAAATAGAAATATTCATCGCACCAGGGCTTGAACACCTTGTGCAGATCCGGGTGAACCGAATCACAGGCCGCCTGATGGGTGCGATGGAAATGACGGGCGTCGTCCAGGAAGGGGTAGTAGGGCGTGAGGTCGGCACCGCCGCCGAACCACCACACCGGGCCAGCCTCGAAGTAGCGGTAATTGAGGTGAACCGTCGGGATGTAGGGGTTGCGCGGATGAAGAACCATCGAGGTTCCCGTGGCAAACCAGGGATGCCCCTTCGCCTCAGGACGCTGCTTGAGGATCGACGGGGGCAGTTCTTCGCCTTGAACCTCGGAGAAATTCACGCCGCCCTGTTCAAAGACGCGGCCCTCGCGCATCACCCGGGAGCGCCCCCCACCCCCTTCAGGCCTGACCCAACTCTCTTCAACGAAGCGACCTTCACCGTCGAGGGCTTCCAGGCCCGCACAGATTTCGTCCTGCAGGCCCATCACCATCGCCCGGGCCCGCTCTCTGGAATCGCTGGGGGGCAGCTCAAGGGAAGCGTTGCTGACACCCACGTCCTGGCGTCCGAGGACGCGGCGAATCAGGGAGCGGACCATGTGTCAGAGACTGAAGACATCGAAACCTAACCAGGTCACCCCAGGCCTGGACAAGCATCCGTCAGGGACTGTCACGGGCGGCGCCCCTAGGATCCGGCTTGCCTTGATGAAACGGATGACCCCGGTCGAGCAGGCCAACCAAGCCCTCCAGCAAGTCAAAGATGCCGGCAGTGGCAAAACGGCCCTGGAGCTCGGCTGGATCGAACAGATCCGCATCACCCCGCCACGGGCTGTGTTTCGCCTCAGCCTTCCAGGCTTCGCCCAAAGCCAGCGAGACCGCATCGTGGCCGAAGCACGGGGAGTTCTGATGGCGCTCGATGGCATTGACGACGTGCAGATCGAGATCGGCCAACCGCCAAGTCAAGGGGGCATTGGCCAGGCTGGCCATGGTCAGCCGGCGGAACGCCAGTCGATCCCCGGCGTCCGCCAGGTGATTGCCGTGAGCAGCGGCAAGGGCGGCGTCGGCAAGAGCACCGTCGCGGTCAATCTGGCCTGCGCCCTCGCCCAGACCGGCCTGCGGGTCGGACTTCTGGACGCCGATATTTACGGGCCGAACGCCCCCACCATGCTGGGCGTCGCTGACCAAACACCTGAGGTGCAGGGCAGCGGCGATCAGCAGCGGATTGTGCCAATCGAGACCTGCAGCATCGCCATGGTGTCGATGGGTCTGCTGATCGACGATCACCAGCCTGTGATCTGGCGCGGCCCAATGCTCAACGGCATCATTCGGCAGTTCCTGTATCAGGCCGAATGGGGTGAGCGGGACGTTCTCATCGTTGATCTGCCGCCGGGCACCGGTGATGCACAGCTCTCTCTGGCCCAGGCAGTGCCGATGGCGGGCGTTGTGATCGTGACCACCCCACAACAGGTGTCGCTGCAGGATGCGCGACGGGGGCTCGCCATGTTCCGGCAGATGGGCATTCCCGTTCTGGGCGTGGTGGAGAACATGAGCGCCTTCATCCCTCCGGACCGTCCCGACTGCCGCTACGCCCTCTTCGGCAGTGGCGGCGGCGCCCAACTGGCCGCCGACTACGACGTTCCCCTGCTGGCTCAGATCCCCATGGAAATGCCCGTGCAGGAAGGCGGTGACACGGGACGACCGATCGTGATCAACCGCAGCGACTCCGCCAGCGCCGCTGAGTTCAAGGGTCTCGCTGAAGCGGTGCTCAAGGCCGTCACCCAGCCCGTCTGACGATGTTCAGCCGACGTGACCGCCGCAGATCGCACCGGGAGTGGGTGCTCTGGGGCGTTCCGCTCGGAATGATCGCCATCGCCGGGGGGCTGATCGCCAGCACCCAACGCCAGGCGGACTATGCCGACTGGTATCACCACTGGATCACCGCGGCCTTCGGAGTGCTGCTGGCGCTGGGACTGGAACGGCTGCCGCTGCAGCGTCTCCGGCCTCTTTTGGTTCCCGTCTACGCCCTCACCGTGATCAGCCTGGTGGCGGTGCGCGTGATTGGAACCACAGCGCTGGGTGCCCAACGCTGGATCAGCATTGGCGGGGTTCATGTTCAGCCATCGGAGTTCGCCAAGATCGCGGCGATCCTGCTCGTGGCAGCAGTCTTGTCGCGACACCCGGTAGAACGACCGGTTGATCTGATGCGCCCGCTCGGGGTGATTGCAGTGCCTTGGCTGTTGGTGTTCATCCAGCCTGATCTCGGCACATCGCTTGTGTTCGGCGCCCTGATGCTCACGATGCTCTATTGGTCGGGGATGCCGATCGAGTGGGTGATTCTGTTGTTGTCACCGCTGGTCACGGCCCTGCTCTCAGGCCTTCTCCCCTGGGCCATGGCCCTCTGGATCCCTCTGATGGGAGTTCTCGCGTACCGCTCCCTGCCCTGGAAACGTCTGGCAGCCGCAGCAACCCTGGCCATCCACGGCGCCATGGCTGCTGTGACGCCATGGCTCTGGATGCATGGTTTGAAGGACTATCAACGGGACCGTTTGGTGCTGTTCCTCGACCCCAGTCAGGATCCATTGGGCGGGGGCTATCACCTGCTCCAGAGCACCGTTGGCATCGGTTCAGGCGGCGTCTTGGGCACTGGCCTTCTTCAAGGACAACTGACCAAGCTTCGTTTCATCCCTGAACAACACACCGATTTCATCTTCAGCGCTCTGGGTGAGGAAACCGGCTTTATTGGCTGCCTTCTGGTGGTTCTTGGCTTTGCCGCGTTGATGGCTCGGTTGCTCCAGGTCGCGCGCAATGCCCGCACCGACTTCGAATCACTCGTGGTGATCGGGATCGGCACGATGCTGATGTTCCAGGTGGTGGTAAACATCTTCATGACCATCGGCCTGGGCCCCGTCACAGGAATCCCCCTGCCCTTCCTCAGTTATGGGCGCTCAGCCATGGTGGTGAACTTCATCGCGCTCGGCCTCTGCCTGTCGGTGGTCCGGCAAAGCCGTCGCTCCTTGGCGCACCTCCGTTGACCGGCCCCTCCTTCACCGACTTGCGGCAACGGCTGGCACAGGACGTGCCCCTAGGCCGCTGCGATGAGATTGGTGTGCGGCGGCTTTGGTGGGCGGCCCTGGAGACCCTTCAACAGGATCTGCTCGAGCGCGGCCTGGAACGCGGCATCTGGCTCGCTGCCCCCCTGCCGGCTCTCTACGAACCGGAACTACTGAAACATCTGCAGGGATGGGTGTGGGCTCCAGATCAACTGGATCAACTGAGTCCGCATCCAACGGCACTGCCGGGACGGTCCAGCAGCGATGAGCCCAGTTCCCTGCGGGGATTCCAACGCTTGTCCCTGAGCCCCGACGACGGGGATGACCCACTGCTGCTGGTGATCACACCCGAGGTCCAAGTGGCCCTTGCCCTGCATGGGCCGCCCCAGAAGCGTCAGCTGCTGATGCGATGCGACCCAGCAACGCTCAGTGATGTGTTGGTGCAGCTGGGGGGGCGGCTGGAGCACCAGTCACCAGCGCAGGCCGAGCAGCTGCGCAAAGCGCTCGAATCGATCGGATCCCTGCAGAGCAATGCAGCCTGGTCAGAACAGTTCTGGCCACGGCTCACGGAGCGGCTCACCGGCACAGCCCCCGGGCTGATGCTGCAACCCATCCAGGCTGAGCGCCCACCGGAAGCGCCCAGCCATGGAGATTTGAATTTGCTGGAAGCGATCACCCATGAGGTGCGAACCCCGCTGGCCACGATCCGAACACTGATCCGCTCTCTGCTGCGGCGGAAGGATCTGGCTGATGTCGTTGTGAATCGCTTGCGGCAGATCGATGTGGAATGCAGCGAGCAGATCGATCGATTTGGCCTAATCTTCCACGCCGCCGAACTGCAACGGGAACCCAACGAGGCCAATCTGGCCCGCACGGATTTGCAGGCCATGCTGAGCGCCCTTGCACCCAGCTGGACGGAGCAACTAACTCGCCGTGGGATCGCGCTGGAGCTGGATCTCAGCGCTGACCTGCCGGCGATCCTCAGTGACTCCCGTCGACTGGAACCGATGCTGGGGGGTCTGATCGACCGCAGCACCAGGGGGCTCCCCTCCGGCTGTCAGCTCACGCTTCACCTCCAGGCAGCCGGTCCACGGGTGAAGCTTCAGCTGCATGTGGAGCATTCCGACAGGAGCCAGGCCACGGAGGCCGGCCCGTCTCCCCAACGCGAGGACGTGGGCACCGTCCTGAGCTGGGATCCCAGCACCGGGAGCCTGCAGTTAAGCCAGGATGCGACCCGCCAGATGATGGCCAGCCTGGGAGGCCGCTATCAGCCCAGGCGCGACCGCGACATCACCGTTTTTTTCCCGGTGCATACGCCCGCAGAGTGATGGGTTTGTTGACGGGTGTGAAGCTTGCTGTCGGAGCTCAAAACAGGCCCCAATGACGGTGCTACTTTCCAGCCATAACGGCTCTTGTGGATTCTTTCAGCCATGGCAGCAACGGCGTTGAACGGTCAACTTCCCCAGCACATCGCCAGCACTGGCGGCCTTCTGAATTCAGCGGAGACTGAAGAGAAATACGCAATCACCTGGACCAGCAAGACAGAGCAAGCTTTTGAGCTGCCCACCGGTGGCGCCGCTCTGATGAACTCAGGCGAGAACCTGATGTATTTCGCTCGCAAGGAACAGTGCCTCGCCCTCGGCACCCAGCTGCGCACGAAATTCAAGCCCCGGATCGAGGACTACAAGATCTACCGGATCTACCCCGGTGGTGACACCGAGTTCCTGCATCCCAAGGATGGTGTGTTCTCCGAAAAGGTGAACGAAGGTCGTCCCATGGTGGGCCACAACCCCCGTCGCATTGGCCAGAACGTCAACCCGGCCAACATTAAGTTCAGCGGCCGCAACACCTTCGACGCCTGATCTCTCAAAACCGACGCCCGGAGGTCATGATCTCCGGGTCCCGGCTGCGATGATCAGGTCATGTTCAGTCCCGATCGCGACGCCTTTCATCAGGCTGTTTGCAGTGGTGCCAACCTGATTCCTCTGGCACAGAGTTGGCCCGCAGATCTTGAAACACCCCTCACCACCTGGATCAAGGTGGGTGACGGAAGGCCTCCTGGTGTGCTGCTGGAGTCCGTCGAGGGTGGTGAGACCTTGGGGCGTTGGAGCGTGATCGCCTGCGATCCACTCTGGACGGCGTCAGCGCACAACGATCGTCTGACGCGCACCTGGCGAGATGGTCGTGAAGAGACCTTCAACGGCAATCCCCTCGAATCCCTACGCGACTGCCTGGCGCCGTACTCCTGCGTCAACCTGCCGGGCCTCCCTCCGCTTGGGCAGCTTTATGGCGTTTGGAGTTACGAACTGATCCAGTGGATCGAACCCACCGTCGCCGTTCATCCCCGCGCTGCTGCCGATCCCCCGGATGGGATCTGGATGTTGATGGACGCGATCCTGATCTTTGATCAGGTGAAACGACAGATCACCGCTGTTGCCTTCGGCGACCTCTCCAACGGAGCGGATGAGGAGCAGGCCTGGCAAACCGCAATCGGACGGATTGAGGCCCTGCGCCAGCGGATGAACGCACCTCTGCCGGCCGTCAAACCACTTACCTGGGACGCGAGAAGCAAAGAGCTTCCCGCGGTGCGCTCCAACCGCAGCCGCGATGAATTCGAAGCCGCCGTCGACACCGCCAAGGAACACATCGCAGCCGGCGATGTGTTCCAACTGGTGATCAGTCAGCGCCTGGAAACCGAGGTGCCTCAATCACCCCTGGAGCTGTACCGCAGTTTGCGGATGGTGAATCCTTCTCCGTATATGGCGTTCTTCGACTTTGGGGACTGGCAACTGATTGGCTCCAGTCCGGAAGTGATGGTTCAAGCCGAACCCGCTGCTGATGGCATCCACGCCAGCCTTCGCCCCATCGCCGGAACTCGGCCCCGCGGCGCCACGCCCCTGGAAGACCGCGAACTGGAAGCTGACCTGCTGGCCGACCCCAAGGAAAGGGCTGAGCACGTAATGCTGGTGGATCTGGGCCGCAATGACCTCGGCAGGGTCTGTCAGCCCGGAAGCGTGGCCGTGCAAGACCTGATGGTGATCGAGCGCTACTCCCACGTGATGCACATCGTCAGCCAAGTCGAAGGACGCCTCGGGCCCACGCACGACGTGTGGGATCTGCTGATGGCGGCGTTCCCCGCCGGCACCGTGAGCGGCGCACCGAAAATCCGGGCAATGCAACTCATACACGAGCTGGAGCCCGATGCCCGTGGCCCCTATTCGGGGGTGTACGGATCCGTTGATCTGGCCGGGGCCCTCAACACGGCGATCACGATCCGCACCATGGTGGTGCAACCCCGTGATGGCGGGGGATGCCGGGTGAAAGTGCAGGCCGGAGCGGGCGTTGTGGCCGATTCACAGCCGACGGCGGAGTTTGAGGAGACCCTCAACAAAGCCCGGGGAATGCTCACAGCACTGGCGTGCCTGAATCCGCCGGGATGACAACGCAACCCCTCCTGCTGAAAGGCTTCGAGGTTGAACTGTTCACCGGTAGAAGCAACGGAGCCAACGTGGGCGTCGCCCCCGACGTGGTCAGGGACCTGCCTGGCTTCGTGACGGAACCGGACCGTCGCAACCTCGAATACGTCACCGACCCGATCCGGGATTACGCGGAACTGCCCGAGGCGCTGCTTGCTCCCCGGCGGACGCTGCGGCAGTGGCTGCAGAAGCGGGAGCTGACGCTTCTCCCCGGCAGCACCATGAGCCTGGGTGGCAGCAGCCGATTCGAACGCTCCGACCCCGAGAACGCCTATCACGCGCTGATTGAGCAGCTGTACGGCACCAGGGTCGTGACAGCCAGCATCCATATCAACCTTGGGATCACCGATCTCAACTGGTTGTTTGCAGCGGTCCGGCTCGTGCGCTGCGAAGCGGCTCTGCTGCTTGCCCTGAGTGCAAGTTCTCCCTTCCTGGATGGGCAGAGCACCAGCAACCACTCCCAGCGATGGCATCAATTCCCGCTCACGCCCGCTGCAGTTCCTCTCTTTAGGGATCACCAGCACTACATCGAGTGGGTGGAGGAGCAGCTGTCCACGGGTGCCATGCGCAACGAGCGTCACCTGTGGACGTCGGTTCGGCCCAATGGTCCTCGGCGCCCCTACGACCTCAACCGGTTGGAATTAAGGATCTGTGATCTGGTCACCAATCCCGATCAGCTGCTGGCGATCACCTGTCTGCTGGAGCTGCGGCTGCTGGCCCTCAAAAACAACATCGAAAGCCTCGATCCACTCAGCAGCAGTTCGCTGAGCGCCGCTGAACTGGTCCAGCTCGCCGACAGCAACGACGCCGCCGTGGCCCGAACCAGCCTGAATGCTGAACTCAGGCATTGGCAGGACGGCCGTGTCATCAACTGCAAAGACTGGCTGCGGCAGCTGATTGATCAGCTCACTCCCCTGGCCGAATCGCTCCAGCTCAGCGCCTGCTTGAAGCCCTTGGATTCCCTACTTGTTGATGGCAACCAGGCCATGCGCTGGGAAGCGGCCCATGGCCAGGGGCAATCCATCGAAAACCTGCTTCAGGAAGGTATCCAGCGGATGGAGGAGGAAGAACGGATCTCCACCGGGGAAGCCTGTTTGGGATGATCATGTCGAGTTCGTCGCAGCGTGGAGACTTCATGCCCGAGTCCACCACCCCTGTCTCCGAGCAAGAGACTGCACGCTTGAGCGGTGGCGGATCCGGCGCAGGACAGCTTCTTCAGCACCGGCTGGACCTGATTGAAGACCTCTGGAAGTCGGTGCTGCGCAGCGAGTGTCCACCGGATCAGAGCGAACGCCTGCTGAGGCTCAAACAACTCAGCGACCCCGTCTCGATGGGAGGGCGAGATGGCGACAGCACGAGCGAGGCGATCGTCGAGCTGATCAAAGCCATGGACCTTTCGGAGGCCATCTCCGCGGCCCGCGCTTTTTCGCTGTATTTCCAGCTCATCAACATCCTTGAGCAACGGATCGAGGAAGACAGCTATCTCGACAGCCTGAGCCCCAATTCCAGCGCTGACGCGGCCCAACGGGACGCCTTTGATCCCTTCGCTCCGCCCCTCGCCAATCAGACCGATCCAGCCACCTTTGGAGAGGTGTTCGAACGGCTGCGGCGGATGAACGTCCCCCCCGCGCAGGTGGAACAACTGCTGCGGGAACTGGACATCCGGCTGGTCTTCACCGCGCACCCGACGGAGATCGTGCGGCACACGGTGCGGCACAAGCAGAGGCGAGTCGCCAACCTGCTCCAGCAACTTCAATCCGACGCCCCTCTGGCGCATCAGCTGCGGGAGGACTGCCGCGACCAACTGGAGGAGGAAATCCGCCTGTGGTGGCGCACCGATGAACTCCACCAGTTCAAGCCCACCGTCATCGACGAGGTGGATTCAACCCTGCACTACTTCCAGCAGGTGTTGTTTGACGCGATGCCGCAACTGCGCAGAAGGCTGATCTCCGCCCTGCATCGCCACTACCCCGATGTCCAGGTTCCCCAGGCGTCGTTCTGCACCTTCGGCTCCTGGGTGGGTTCCGATCGTGACGGCAATCCTTCGGTCACACCCGAGATCACCTGGCGAACCGCCTGTTACCAGCGACAGCTGATGCTGGAGCTCTACATCAGTTCTGTGCAGTCGCTCCGGCAGCAGCTGAGCATCTCCATGCAGTGGAGTCAGGTGGCTCCATCACTGCTGGAGTCGCTCGAAATGGATCGGCTCCGCTTCCCGGAGATCTACGAGCGCAGAGCAGCGCGATACCGACTGGAGCCCTACCGGCTGAAGCTCTGCTACGTGCTCGAAAAACTGGAGCGCACCCTCGCCCGCAACAACCAACTGTCGGAAGCGGGCTGGCAGATGCCCTGTGAGGCGCTGGCCGATCCCAAGGATGGGCTCGGTAACGCTGAGGTTCTCCACTACACCTCGGTGGACCAGTTCCGAAGTGATCTGGAGTTGGTGCGCAACAGCCTCGTGAGCACTGAACTGAGCTGCGAACAGCTCGACACCCTGCTGCACCAGGTGCACATCTTCGGGTTCTCACTGACCAGCCTGGACATCCGTCAGGAGAGCACCCGTCATAGCGATGCCATCGACGAGCTCACCCGCAGCCTTGAACTTCCCCAGGCCTATGGGGACATGGACGAGACGGAGCGGATGGCATGGCTCCTGCAGGAACTGCAGACCCGTCGGCCCCTGATCCCGCCTGCCGCCAGCTGGTCGGCAGCGACGGCCGAGACGCTGGCGGTGTTCCGAATGCTGCAGCGCCTCCAGGAGGAGTTCGGTCCGCGGATCTGCAACTCCTACGTGATCTCTATGAGCCACACGGCATCGGATCTCTTGGAGGTTCTGCTGCTGGCCAAGGAAGCGGGTCTCGTAGACCCGCCCAACAAACGGGCCTCCCTGTTGGTGGTGCCGCTGTTCGAAACCGTGGAGGATCTCCAACGGGCCCCTGAGGTGATGGAGGGTCTGTTCAAAACGCCGCTCTACCGCGAACTCCTCCCCGTTGTGGGGCAGCAAAAGCAGCCGCTGCAGGAGCTGATGCTGGGCTACTCCGACAGCAACAAGGATTCCGGCTTCCTCTCCAGCAACTGGGAGATTCATCAGGCCCAGATCGCCCTTCAGGAACTCGCCAGCCGCCAGGACGTGGCGCTTCGCCTCTTCCACGGACGCGGTGGATCCGTCAGTCGTGGTGGCGGGCCGGCCTATCAGGCGATCCTGGCCCAACCCAGCGGCACACTCCAGGGCCGGATCAAAATCACCGAACAGGGCGAAGTTCTGGCCTCGAAGTACAGCCTGCCCGAGTTGGCGCTCTACAACCTGGAGACCGTCACCACGGCCGTGGTGCAGAACAGCCTGGTCACCAACCAGCTTGATGCGACACCCAGCTGGAACCAGCTGATGAGTCGCCTTGCCACCCGTTCAAGGGACCATTACCGGGCTCTGGTTCACGACAATCCTGATCTGGTGGCGTTTTTCCAGCAGGTCACACCGATCGAGGAAATCAGCAAGCTGCAGATCTCCAGTCGACCAGCCCGACGCAAAACCGGCGCCAAGGACCTCTCCAGCCTGCGGGCCATTCCTTGGGTCTTCGGCTGGACCCAGAGTCGGTTCCTGCTGCCGAGCTGGTTCGGTTTCGGCACGGCGCTCTCGGAAGAAGTGGGCGGCGACTCCGAACAACTCGACCTGCTGCGGCGCCTCCATCAACGTTGGCCGTTCTTCCGAATGCTCATTTCCAAAGTGGAAATGACCCTCTCCAAGGTGGATCTCGACCTGGCCCGTCACTACATGAACAGCCTGGGGCACCCCGAACAGCGGGAAGCCTTTGAAGCGATCTTCCAGGTGATCGCCAAGGAATACGAACTCACTCGAAAACTGGTTCTGGAAATCACGGGCCAAAACAGACTGCTGGGCGCTGATCAAGGGCTGCAGCTGTCGGTTGATCTGCGCAACCGCACCATCGTTCCCCTGGGCTTCCTGCAGGTTGCGCTGCTGAAGCGACTGCGGGATCAGAACAGGCAACCGCCCATGAGTGAGACGCCAGGCGCCCCCGAGGACACCCGCACTTACAGCCGCAGTGAACTGCTGCGGGGAGCTTTGCTCACCCTCAACGGCATTGCAGCCGGCATGCGCAACACCGGCTGATCCACAGTGCTGTCGTTCCTTCAACAACCCTCGATTCCACCCTTACCCGAGGGAACGCGACTCGAAACATCAACCCCTCCCACCTCCCAGCAGCTCAACACATTGCTGATGTCCTGCGGGGAATCAACCCACCCTGAGGAACGCTGGGAGCTCGCCCTTCAGCGCAGCTTGTGGCAGATCAGCATCCTTGAGGAATCAACGGGGGAACTGATCGGATTTGTTCGGGCCACCAGTGATCTGGCCCTCAACGCCAATCTTTGGAACCTGGCCGCCAAACCAGGGCCGAACCAAGGGGCCCTTTTCGCCGTTCTGGTGCACCGAGCGCTGCAGATTCTGCGCCGGGATCTGCCGGGCTGCAGCCTTTCAATCTCGGCCCCTGCGGATGCGCTGGACGCTCTCAAACAGCAGGGTTTCCTGATTGATCCCAATGGCATTCGCGCCATGGGCCTCAGCCTGAGCTGAGACATTGAGTTCAAACACGAGCATGGAGGGACTCGAACCCCCGACCCTCAGAACCGGAATCTGATGCTCTATCCAACTGAGCTACATGCCCACTGATCGGCGTTAAGCCGCAGTGATATCGAGCGGCAACCGTCCCGATACAGGTACCTTACTCACTGGTCGCCCCAGCACCCATCCGGCTCCACAGGCTCCAACTGCAGGGCTTCCGGAACCACACCGTTCTGCAGCTGGAACTGACGCAGCCACGCCTTTTGGTGATCGGGCCCAATGGCATCGGCAAGTCCAACCTGCTCGAAGCGGTTGAGCTGCTGGGCAGCCTGCGCTCCCATCGCTGCAGCAATGATCGCGATCTGATCCAGTGGGACGCTCCGCAGGCCCTGATCCGGGCCGACGTGAGGGATGGGGATCGTCTGGAGCTGGAACTGCGCCGCCAGGGAGGCCGTCAGGCCAAACGGAACGGCAAGCTGCTGGATCGGCAGCTGGACCTGATTGGTCCGCTGCGCTGCATCGGCTTCAGCGCCCTGGATCTTGATCTAGTGCGGGGCGAACCCGCCCTACGCCGCCAATGGCTGGACCGCGTCGTGCTGCAGCTCGAACCGGTCTATGCCGATCTGATGGCGCGGCTGAACCGGTTGCTGCGGCAGCGCAGCCAGCTCTGGCGCCAGCGGCAGGTCTCCAGTGGCGAACGCCATGCACTGCTTGATGCTTTTGACGTTCAGATGGCGCTGGTGAGCACCCGAATTCACCGGCGGCGGCAACGGGCCCTGCATCGGCTGGAACCGATAGCCCAACGCTGGCAGGCCCACCTCAGCGGGGGCACAGAAGCCTTGGAACTGCACTACAAACCCGGCAGCATGCTCGACGGGGAGGATGCCGAAGAACCCTGGCGACTCGCCATCGAGGAGCAACTGCGCCAGCAGCGGGGAGAGGAGGAACGGCTCGGCAGCTGCCGCGTGGGCCCGCACCGCGATGAGATCGCCCTGCTGCTGGGGGGCAGCCCGGCACGACGGTTTGGCTCGGCAGGCCAGCAGCGGTCGCTGGTGCTGGGCCTGAAGCTCGCCGAACTGGAGCTGGTGACCCAGCTCTGTGGGGAGCCACCCCTGCTGCTTCTTGATGATGTATTGGCCGAACTTGATCCAACCCGCCAGCAGCTTCTCCTGGAGGCCGTGGGCGAATCGCATCAATGCCTGGTGAGCGCCACCCACCTCGAGGGCTTTGGCGGCGGATGGCAGCAGCAGGCCCAAATTCTCGGCGCAAGAGACCTGAGACCCGATCTGAAGATCGGATAAGGTGGCGGACCTGTTTTTCTCTCATCGCCTGATGGAGCAGACCCTCTCTGAACTGCATCCCAACCCGGGATGGGGGGCACCTGAGATTCATGCCACCGACATGGTCGGCAAACACTGCATTCTCGAGCTCTACGACTGCGATCCGAGCCGGCTCGACGACGAAGCATTCATCCGCACAACGATCACCTCAGCAGCCAAAGGCGCTGGTGCGACGCTGCTGAACCTGATCACCCATCAATTTCAACCCCAGGGCGTCACAGGCCTTGCCCTGCTGGCGGAATCCCACATTTCCATCCACACCTGGCCGGAATCCGGCTACGCCGCGGTTGATGTGTTCACCTGTGGTGACCACACCATGCCGGAACAGGCCTGCGCGATTCTCTGCAGTGAGCTTCAAGCGAAACGCCATGCGCTGAAGAGCTTTCTGCGTGAAACACCGGCGGCCATTGCCACTGGGGTGAGAGAGCCTGTGGAAACGCCGAGCCAGCTCCCCAGCTGATCCGGCCCAGGCAAAATCAGCGGCGGTTCAACTTGCCGCTGACCAGACCTTCCAGATCCAGGTTCACGGAGGTGAAGCCAAGGGAGCGAAAAGCCTCCACCAGAGGCTCGCTTTCCGCCAGCGCGAGCACAGCGCGGATCTGCTCGCTGGGCACCTCAATCCGTGCCGCCAATCCGTGGGAGCGCACACGAACGGAGCTGAATCCCCTGGCAATCAACCAGGCTTCCGCCTGACCCACCCGCTTCAACCGCTCAGCGCTGATGCTTTCGCCATAGGGGAAACGGGAGGCCAGGCAGGGCTGCGCCGGCTTATCCCACCAGGGAAAACCAAGGGCCCGTGACAGCGAACGAATCATGGATTTGTCGATCGACAATTCCGCAAGGGGGGAGCGAACCCCCGCCTGTCGGGCCGCTTCAATGCCGGGCCGATGATCACCGAGGTCATCGAGATTGACCCCATCAATCACCAACGCGTCTCCAGCCGCCGCGGCAATGGGCTGAAGGTGCTGGTGCAGTTCACGCTTGCAGGCAAAGCAGCGATCCACGGGGTTGCTGCTGTAGTCAGGGTCGTTCAACTCGGCCGTTGCACACTCCCGATGCGGGATGCCGATCCAGGAGGCTTGATCCCGGGCTTCCCGCAACAGATGCGGCGCCAGAGCCGGGGAGACACCCGTTACCGCCAGAGCGGCATCGCCCTGGGCTTCGTAGGCCATCGCCGCCACCAGGGTGCTGTCGACTCCACCGGAATAGGCCACACAAAGGGCAGATTGATCTGCCATCCACTGCCGCAGGTTCGCCAGCAGCTGCTGCTCTCGATCCGCCAAAGGCTCCTGCAACCGAAACATCAGCGGGGAAAACCAGTTGAGCTAGGTAGGCTCCAACGGTAAGAGCTGTCCCCATGCCTCGAAGCATCGGCATTATCACCGCAGCGGACAGCCGCGAGCGCAGCCATGGACAGCTGCACATCTATGACGGCGAAGGCAAGGGCAAAAGCCAAGCAGCCCTAGGGGTTGTGCTGCGCACCATCGGCCTCGGCATCTGCGAGCAGCGCCAGACCCGGGTGCTGCTGTTGCGCTTTCTCAAGGGCCCAGGACGGGCCTACGACGAGGATGCGGCCATCGAAGCTTTGCAGCAGGGCTTCCCCCATTTGATCGACCATCTGCGCACCGGAAGGGCCGATCACTTCACCGCTGATGAAGCCACCCGGTTCGACCGCGACGAAGCCCAGCGGGGCTGGGTGATCGCCAAGGGCGCGATCGCCAGTGCCCTCTACTCGGTGGTGGTTCTGGACGAGCTCAATCCCGTGCTGGATCTCGGCCTGCTGGATCTGGATGACGTGGTCCGCACCCTCAGCAACCGGCCGGAGGGGATGGAGATCATCGTCACCGGTCGGGCTGCACCGGCCCCGTTGGTGCGTGAGGCAGACCTCCACTCCGAGATGCGTGCCCATCGCCGTCCGGGCATGAACAACAACCGGGTGGTGCCTCTCAATGTGAGCAGCGGCATCGAGATCTACACCGGTGAAGGCAAAGGCAAATCAACCAGTGCACTCGGGAAAGCGCTGCAGGCCATCGGGCGGGGCATCAGCCAGGACAAGAGCCATCGGGTCTTGATCCTGCAGTGGCTCAAAGGCGGCAGCGGTTACACCGAAGATGCAGCCATCGCCGCCCTGCGCGAGAGCTATCCCCATTTGGTGGACCACCTCCGCTCCGGCCGTGATGCCATCGTCTGGCGGGGCCAGCAGGAGCCGATCGATTACGTGGAGGCCGAGCGGGCCTGGGAGATCGCACGGGCCGCCATCTCAAGCGGCCTCTACAAAACCGTAATCCTCGATGAGTTGAACCCCACGGTGGATTTGGAGCTGCTGCCCGTTGAGCCGATCCTGCAAACCCTGCTGCGCAAACCAGCAGAAACTGAAGTGATCATCACGGGGCGCTGCAAAAACCCTCCGGCCTACTTCGATCTGGCCAGCATCCATTCCGAAATGGTGTGCCACAAGCACTACGCCGAACAGGGCGTCGACTTGAAGCGAGGGGTGGATTACTAACCCTCAGGTTCAGTAACGAGGGATTGCAGGATCCACCTGCTGCGACCAGGCATCAATTCCACCGGTCACATTCGTTGCCGCGATCCCCTGCTGAGCCAATAGCTCAACGGCCCTGGAAGAACGCCCCCCGAGCTTGCAGTGCACCAAAAGGCGCCGTCCCTCCGCCAAATCACGAACGCGATCGATCGCCTCTCCACTCTCCAGCGAGGCCAACGGAACCAAGTGGCTTCCTTCAATCGAAGCCACCTCTGCTTCAGGAGGATTGCGCACATCAACCAGCGCAATCTCGTCTGGAGCGGAGTCCAGCAGGGCCTTCAGCTCCATGACAGTGATGGCTTCCATCTCCGATGACGCCGGACGGCAGAACTGGCGATAGTCAATCAGGCTCTCAACCTTCGGTCGGTCGGGATCAACGCGGAGGGTGAGTTCGCGAAATCGCATCGCGAGGGCATCAACCACCAACAGCCGACCATCCAGGCACTGGCCAATGCCGGTGATCAGTTTGATCGCTTCGGTGGCCTGAAGCAGACCGATCAGCCCCGGCATCACACCCATCACCCCAGCCTCCGAGCAAGACGGAACAGCGTCCGGGAGAGGGGGTTCCGGCAGCAGATCGCGGTAATTGGGGCTCGCCGGCGTGCGGTTGAACACGCTGACCTGGCCGTCAAAGCGCTGCACGGAGCCGTAGACGAGGGGCTTGCCGAGCAACACACAGGCGTCGTTGATCAGATAACGGCTGGGGAAGTTGTCGGTGCCGTCACAGACCAGGTCGTAGGCACCGATGAGATCCAGAGCATTGCCCACATCCAGCATGTGTTCATGCACCTCCACCTGGCAGTGGGGATTGAGGTCGTGGATCCGCGCTGCGGCTGAGCGGGCCTTGGAGCCGCCAACCCCGCTGGAGCTGTGGATCACCTGCCGCTGGAGATTGGACAGCTCCACCACATCTCCATCCACGATTCCAATACGACCAACACCTGCCGCAGCCAGATACAGCAGCAGAGGGGATCCGAGCCCTCCACTGCCAACACAGAGCACAGAAGCAGACTTCAACCGGAGTTGACCGGCCGAACCAACCTCGGGAAGGATCAGATGGCGGGCGTAGCGCCCCCGCTCATCAGCACTCAACATCGGTTGGTCTTGCATCCTTGTGAGTGTCCCAGAGATGAATCGGGATTTCATCCACACTGCGGTCCCCATGCAGCCACCAGGCCCGCAGGCCAAGCGAGGCAGAGAGGATCAACATCAGACTCTCCGTCTGTCCCAAGCGCCGATCCTGAGGCGAGGGAACTGGGGCGGACGCCGGATGGGAATGGGCCACCCCAAGACAACGTTGATGACGCTCCCGCGCCCATCGCTGGGCTGCCAACTGCTCCCTCGGATCCACCAGAAACCTGCTGCGACGGTCGTGGACAGGCTCCTGACCGGATCCCCCCCGTCCCCAGGCATTGCAACAGGGCCAGGTCGTGGTCAGCCTCAAACAGCCTGAATTCGTCCGTTGTCCCAGCAGCAAGGCGCAGCCTTCTTCGGGGTGGGGCGCCAGCAAAATCCGGGCCAGATCCGTGTGGCATCGGTGATCAATTTGCAGCACGGATGGCGTAGACCCCGTCGCACCGATACGCTCAGCTGAAATTGTGAAGGATTTAGTCGTTCTCATGAGTGACGCCACCACTGAAGTTAAGGATGCCGCCACAACCGTGACGACACCCCTCGAAACTCCTGCGCAGGAAGACACCACCTCCTTCGCTGAGCGCTACAGCGACGTATTGGGCAAGGTGAACGACACGCTCGATCAGGTCGACTGGAGCCAGATGGGACGCATCGGCAAGATCGTCGGCATCTTTGCCGCCGTGATCATTGCCCAGATCCTGATCAAGGGAATCCTTGACACGATCAATCTGTTGCCCATCGTTCCGGGCCTGCTGGAACTTCTCGGCGTGGTCGTGGTGGGGCAATGGAGCTGGAAGAACCTCACCACCAGCGACAAGCGCAATGCCCTGGTTCAGCGTGTTCAAACCCTCCGGAAGGAGTACCTGGGCTGAGCCTCAAAGCCGCCGAGCCAGATCTTTGAGACTGGCTCGGCATTGGCTCAAATAACTCCCCCCAAACAAATTGGCGTGGTTGAGCAGGTGGTACAGGTTGTAGATCTCCACCCGACCGTCAGCGCCTGAAGCCTCGGGGATCACCTCCCCATAACCCGAGCGGAAGGCTTCACCGAAGCCGCCGAACAGCCGGGTCATGGCCAGATCAACTTCCCGATCAGCCCACCAGCTGGCGGGATCAAAAATGCTCCCCCGTCCATCGCTGAGGCTGGCAGCATTCCCACCCCAGAGATCGCCGTGCACCAAAGCAGGACGCGGTTGATGCTCGTTCAAGTGCTCTGCGAGGCGCAGCAACAACGGATTGAGGTCCGTTGAATCCACCTGCAACCCATCAAGGATCTCGAGTTGCGGGCGCAGCCTGAGCTCCACGAAGGCCGATCCCCAGTCATCACGCCACCCACCGGGTTGAGACCCAGCGCCGATGAAGCCATCCCGATGCCAGCCGAAACGAGCTGGGCTGGAGGCCATCGACGACTGGTGCAGCAAGGCCAAACCCCGGCCAAGGGCTGTTTGGTCGCTGCCACCAAAATCCAGCCAAGGCAACAGCAGCACCGCACCATGGGGCAGTGCTGCCAAAGCGATGGGCTGCGGCACAACCAGGAACGAGGTATCGGCTTGGGCATGCAGGGCCTCGAGGGCCTCCGCCTCCACCTCAAACAGGGGTAGGGCGCTGGCGCCACCACTTTTGGCAAACAACACCTGGCCATCAGAGAGGCGAAGTTTCCAGGCCTGATGGATGCAGCCACCACCAACGGGGGAGACGTCTGTGATGACAGCCCCCGCCAACGGGCCGTCCTTCGCGGTGAGATCCCGGCGCAGTTCGCTGTTCATCCTCAGCAGGCCCCCTGTCTTGCCAGCATGGCCCGATTCTTCAGGGCGCCGTGAGCGAATCCAGCGTGATCGTGGTGGGCGGTGGGATCGCTGGCTTAACCGCAGCGGCACTCCTGGCCCGCGATGGCGTCAAGGTCACGCTGCTGGAAGCGCATCAACAACCGGGGGGATGTGCCGGAACGTTCCGGCGTGGTCCATGGGTGTTCGATGTTGGGGCGACCCAGGTGGCTGGATTGGAGCCCGGCGGCAGTCATGCCCGACTGCTGAAGCATCTGGACATGCCTCTGCCCAGCGCAGAGCTTCTGGACCCAGGTTGTGTGGTCGACCTCGGCGATGGCTCCCCTCCCATTTCGCTCTGGCATGACCCGGACGCCTGGGCCGCCGAGCGTGAGCGTCAATTCCCAGGCAGCCAGCGCTTCTGGAGCCTTTGCCATCAGTTGCATTCCAGCAACTGGCAGTTCGCCAGCCAGGACCCTGTGGTGACGCCGCGCTCCCTCTGGGATCTCGGCACATTGCTGCGGGCCCTTCGGCCCGCAACGCTTGCATCGGGACTGTTCACAGGTCTGACCATCGCCGATCTATTGCAGCTGTGCGGTTGCGGTGACGATCAACGGCTGCGGCGCTTTCTCGACCTCCAGCTGAAGCTGTACTCCCAAGAACCGGCCGATCGCACGGCGGCGCTTTACGGCGCAACCGTCCTGCAGATGGCCCAAGCACCGCTCGGTCTCTGGCATCTCGAGGGATCGATGCAGGTGTTGAGCAATCAGCTGGTGGCGGCCATTGAGCGCGACGGCGGAACGGTGCTGATGAAGCATCGGGTCACCAAGCTGCAGCCCCGCTCATCCGGCTGGCAGGTGACGATCAGCACCGGCAAGGGCACGGAACACCAACGCAACAGCCGTGATGTGGTCTGCAGCCTGCCGCCCCAGTGCCTGCAAGAGTTGATCGAACCGGATCAACTACCCCAGGGGTACCGCAAGCGACTGGACAACCTGCATGAACCGAGTGGTGCGCTGGTGCTTTACGGAGCAGTGCGGCGTGATGCACTGCCACATTCCTGCCCAGGCCATCTCCAGCGGGGCTGCGCATCCCCAGGGCCTCTGTTTGTGTCCATCAGCCGCGAGGGCGATGGGCGTGCGCCCCAGGGGCAAGCCACCTTGATTGCCAGCGTGTTCACCCCAACAGGTGACTGGTGCCGCTTGCCGGAGCCGGAGTACCAGCAGCGCAAAACAGAAATGTTGAAGCTGATCCAAGCCGAGTTGAACCGCTGGCTCTCGCTCAAAGATGACGCCTGGTTGCACGCTGAACTGGCAACACCACGGGGCTTCGCCGGCTGGACGGGCCGTCCCAACGGCATGGTCGGGGGCCTTGGACAGCATCCAAGCCGGTTCGGCCCCTTCGGCCTGGCAGGACGAACGCCCATGCCGGGGCTTTGGCTCTGCGGCGACAGCCTCCATCCGGGCGAGGGCACAGCGGGGGTGAGCCTGTCAGCCCTCAATGCCTGCCGGCAGCTCAGGGCCGAACGGGGTCAACCCCTCAGTTTTCGGAGCTGACTTCCCCAGGTGCCCTCAAAAAATCCGGGCGCAGGGTCTGGGTTCGGCGCAGTTCCAACTCGAGCTGAGACCAGTTTTGCTGGAGCACGGCATCTTCGAGCTGCTCCAGGCTCCAGCGGTAAGCCGCCAAGCCACGCAACACCGCATCCCGATTGGTGGAGGCCATCGCCACCCCCAGCTCGGGATTCCCGCCACCCACGCGACTGGTGTCGGCAAAGCCACTGGACGCCAGCACCATGGCCAACTGCCGGATCTCCGGATCCCGTTCATCGCCCACTGCCCGCAGCAGTGCAGCACTCACCAGCACCGGCATGTGGGAAATCAGAGCCACAGCCTGGTCGTGCTGGGACGCGGTGGCCGTCAGCCAATGGCCGCCCACGCTGACGGCCAGATCACGAACCTGGGCCAGAGCAGATGGATCTGTTGCCGCATCAGGAGTCGCGATCCAAGGGCGGCCGCGGAACAGATCCAGCACACCGGCCTCAACGCCCGCCTGAGCTGTGCCTGCCATGGGGTGACTGGCCACAAAGCGGGGATGCCGCTGGCGCCAAGCCTGCAACACAGGTTGTTTGACCGAACCAACATCGGTGATCACCGCTGCTTCAGGCAGGGCCGCAATGAGCTCATCCTGTGGGTTCAGCAGCAAGGGAATGGGCAACGCCAGGATCACCAGGTCGCAACCCGAGAGGCAGCTGGGATCGGTCGACACCGAACCCACCAGCCCTCGGGCCATGGCGCGATCCGCCGTGGCCTGACGATGTACAAGGCCCTGCACCGACCAGCCCCGAGCCTGCAGATCCAGCCCAAGGGATCCCCCGATCAAGCCAAGACCAACGATCCCCACACGTCCCGGTTGCATCGCCATCTCTCCCGCAGGGTCGTGAAGCCATGTTGATGGATGGATTGCCATGAACCAATCGCCAGGGGAGCCCTGCTTAGGGTTTGACGATGTTGGAAGCCCAGGCCCACCACCAGATCAAAACCCTGCTCCGTCAGGAGGAATCGGACTGGCCCCACCACCTGACCCTGAGCCGGCTGGTGGCACGAAGCCTGAGGCGTCGCGACACAACACTCGTTCAGCTCCCCCCGAGCAGCAGCGAACGCTGGTGGCTCGGTCTGCTGGTGCCGCTGTGCCTGGCTCCCGAAGCGGGGGCGCTGGTGCTGACGGCCCCCCAGCGCCGGCGTCTGCTCCAGCTGGAATTGCCCCGTCTCCGTAACCAGGGTCTGAGGCTCCCCTGCTGGCAGGGACCGACCCCTCCGGAGGGACCACAGCTCTGGCTGATGGATGTTGGCGAGCTGATTCAGGCCCATCGCGACGGGCAATTGGGCCAACGGCAACTGCTGATCCCGGAGATGGATCAGTTGAGCCGGCGCATGCGCAACGCTCTCACCTTGGAGATCGAGCATCAGCACTGGGATGAGCTGCGCCAGGCCTGTCCCCAGGCGGAATCCGGATTGCTGGAACTGCATGACCGGATGAGCCGGCAGCTGTTCGCTGATGCCACGAGGCCCGATGGCGCCGTGCGACTCGAAGGCTCAGCCGGGCAGGCCCTGCGTGACCTGCTCCAGCTGATGCCAGCCAGCCCTGAACCGTGGAACAACCTCCGCAGCATCAACCCGGCTGAGTGGAGTCAATGGGCTGAACTGGATCACCGGCTGCTCCAGTGGCGCTGGAAGCTGGCCCCCCTCGAACCACTCCAATTGCTGCGGGGGGTTCTGCTGGATCACCCCTGCCTGATGTTCAGCAGCAATGGAGACAACGCCAGGCTTGATCTGGAATTTGAACAGGCCGGCGTTGTCCCCGACGTGCGGGCAACACTGCGGGAACGGGAGCTGAATGAACCGCTCCCCGTCTATGCCCCGCGTCGCCAGCCCCTGCCGAACACCCGGATCTACGCCCAACATCTTCTGGAGGAGAGCAGAAGGCTCATCCTTGGCCAGGCGGGGCTCACCCTTGTTCTGATCAATGACAACCAGCTGCGTCGGCAGCTGACCAGCTCCCTGGCTGCGGAATTCGGACGCCGTGTGGTGCATGAGTCGACAGCACCCGAAACCAATGGCGTGGTGACCTGCAACTGGGACTGGTGGCTGGAGCATCAGGAGCAGCTGCCGGCCCCAGCACAGCTGATTGTCGGCATGCTCCCCATCGCCAGCCTGGACAATCCACTCACCTCGGCTCGAGTGGAGCGGTTGAAACAGCAGGGAGAGGACTGGTTCCGCACCCTGCTGCTGCCGGAAGCCCTGAGTCTGATCCCCGCCGCCATTGCGCCGCTGCGCCGCAGTGGTGGTCGTCTGGCCATTCTCGATGGCCGCCTGCGAGGGCGCAGCTGGGGTGATCAGGTGCTGAATCGACTGGAACCTTGGATTCCATTGCAGCGACTGCTGCCGGAGTGAACAACGCCTAACCTCTCTGCAACGCTCAGAAGTGCATGGGAGAAGCACGCCGCCGGGCTGCCCAGGGCTTACCTCCTCGTCAACCCAAGGTCAGCACCAAAACCGTGGACACCTCCCCACGGGTCGTGTCCTGGCTTCCGCTCACCCGCAATCAGACGCAGCAGTTCATGGCGGTGACCACTCGCGGCGCCTGGATTGGAATCGGAGGGATGGTGGTGCTTTGGGTGACGGTGCGCTTCATCGGCCCAGCGGCCGGTTGGTGGACGCTTGCGGATACCCCCTGAGCAACCGGCTCAACCAACAAACGAAAACAAAAGAAAACCTTTAGAATGGGTCTCATTGGAGACTCAATTATGTTTCCGCGCCTCGCAGAGCACTATCGATCCGTTGTTGAAGACCTGGTGATGAGCCTGCAGGCCCTCGCCAGCAGCCTTCAAAGCGCGGGCTTCACAGCCACTTGCTATTCCTGTGGCGACGGCCGCGATGGCCATGGAGCTTCGTTTGTGGCTGACATCGGCGATGGCCACATGGTGCGCTTTCTGGTCTCCGACTTCGGCATCAGCTGGGTGGAATCCCGCAACGGCCGAGAACTGGTGAAGCTGGAGGGAGCAGAAGCCATCCAGGAATTGCAGCGGATGGCTGATTTGGCCCAGGAAGGCCAGGTCCGTGCCATGCAGTCCCTGGCCCAGGCCGCCTGAGATCAGGCGGCGGCTTCCGGAGCCTTTGCCACAACGGGCTTGTCAGCAGCCGCCTTCGCAGCGGCGGCCAAAGGCCGCATGGAATTCGACTTCACCTCAGAGCCCTCCGTCAGCTTTTGACGCACCAGCGTTTCGATGGTGGCTGTTGCATCCGGGTTCTCCTCCATCCAGGTGATGGTGTTGTCGCGACCCTGACCGATGTTGTCTCCTTCGTAGCTGTACCAGGCGCCCTTACGGACAACAACGCCTGTCTCTTCGGCGAGATCCAGCAGACAACCCAAGGTGCTGATGCCGCGGCCAAAGAGAATGTCGAATTCGGCAATGCGGAAGGGTGGCGCCACCTTGTTTTTCGCCACTTTCACCTTGGCCCTGATGCCGAATTCCTCTGTTCCCTTCTTGAGGGTCTGAATCCGACGGATGTCGAGGCGAACCGAGGCATAGAACTTGAGCGCGTTGCCTCCAGTGGTGGTCTCTGGATTGCCGTAGGTCACACCAATCTTGAGACGCAGCTGGTTGAGGAAGATGACGGTGCAACCCGACTTGCCGATGTTGCCGGTGATCTTCCGCATCGCCTGACTCATCAGACGCGCCTGGGCGCCAACCGCCAGATCTCCCATCTCACCTTCGATCTCAGCGCGGGGGGTGAGGGCAGCCACCGAGTCGACAACGACCAGATCCACCGCCGCCGATCGCACCAGTTGATCAACGATCTCCAGCGCCATCTCGCCGGTGTCGGGCTGAGAGACCAGCAGGTTCTCCACGTCAACGCCCAGAGAAGCTGCATAAACGGGATCCAGGGCATGCTCCGCATCCACGAAGGCCGCCACACCACCACGCTTCTGCACTTCAGCGATCGCGTGCAGCGTGAGCGTGGTTTTACCGGAACTTTCCGGGCCGTAAATCTCCACTACGCGGCCCTTCGGGTATCCACCACCCAAAGCGAGATCAAGGGTCAGCGCACCGGTGGAAATCGTCTCCACCCGCATGCGGGAGGCATCGCCCAGCCGCATGATCGATCCCTTGCCGAAGTTGCGCTCGATCTGACCCAGCACCAGATTCAGCGCCTTGTCCCTCTCGCCGGAGGAACGGGGATCGGAAGCGCCGGATTTCATATCTGCTGGCATGAAAAAGACCTGAAACTAAGGAACGAGAGATCCAATGCCACAGAAGCGTCGAATCGTCTCAGGTAGTACAAGCGTACCGTAACGAATCAGGACCATTGCGCCAGGGGGGCCCGAAAACGATCTGGATGGAGCAGGGCAATCCCTGAGGGAAGACAGCTCTGATCCTGCGGGCGAAGATAGCCCCAACTCACCAGAAAACAGGGCAACTTTTCTAACCCTGGGGTTGAGCGCACCGCCTCCAGCGTCGCCCGGCGGTCTTCCACGAAGCCACACAGCCTTCGCTGCTGCTGAAGCTGACGCAGAACCTGAGGCTTGGCGCCAGCCTCACGGCCATCCAGGCGCCAAGGATGCAGGCCAAGGCTGTTCAGCAGTTCAGCTGTGAAGGCCTGGGTTTTGGTGGTCAGAACAGACCAGTCCACCCCCTCAGCCTCCAACCGCTGCAGCCGCTCCACCAGACCGGGGAAAGGTCGATGCAGCGCCAACCAAGCCGAACGGTTCTGCTGAACGGCTTGATCTCTGGCGTCATCGAGGGCCGCCTGAAGCTGCTCCGGCCGCCATCCACGCCGTTGCAGTGCCGAAGCCTGCGCCTCCCCATAGGAGTCCAGCCAATCCTGAAGGTTCAGCACCGGCAGCTCCGCGGCCAGCAGAACCATCTCCCAACCGTGATGCACCCATGGCCGCAGCTGTCGAAAGGCGTCAGGCACCCGATCAGGAGTTAAGCCCTCTGGAGCAGCCTCAAGACCACGACAGGCATGCCAGGCACTCCACCAGTACTCCGCCATGCCATCAACGATGACCCCGTCGAAGTCGAAGACGAGGAGGGGTCGATCATTCATGGACAAAAACTGGGCCGCTAGGATTCGAACCTAGGAATGGCGGGACCAAAACCCGCTGCCTTACCACTTGGCGACGGCCCATTGATCCGTTTGAACCGCGACCTGCGGATCACCGGAGTACACATAGTTACCCACAGCAGCCAACCCTTCGTCAATCCACCGGGCGAACCAACCGACGGCCGATCAGCGAGGGAAAACCCTCAGGCGTGACATTTCAGCCTCACCGAAGACATCACTGCGCAGTTGGTAACGGCGCACAAGGTCGGCCTGCATCCGGAGAACACGCTCACTGCGAGGTAGCAACTCCACCGGCCTGCCTTGCGGCATCACCACCTGTTCCACCGCAAGCCGGCATTCCTCGAGAGCAGCCAATTCATCGTCCTGAGACGCCCGATCTGGCGGAGTGACCTCTGCGGCTGTTTCGGTGGCCTGACGGCGCAGAAGACGTGCCATGGCACGGGTCACCTGGGGCAGGGTGTCGGACTTGATCACCAGGATCGGGATCCCCAGATCCCTGACCTGACGGCGCAGTGATGGTTGACGACTGAGGCCCAGCCGAACGCTCAACACCACATCAGCCTCACTCAAGTCCTCCACAACCCGCGCCTTCCAACCGTGGGAACGGATGGCCTCTTCCACAACACGATGTGGAACCCCGCAACAGAGAACCTGCAGATACTCGGCACTGGTCTCCTGCGGAGATGATTCCTCTGCCGCACTGGCCCCTCGGGCACTGGCTGCAGGCATGGGTACGGGAGCGGAGACCGGCTGATCCGCAAACGACCGTTGGGACGGAGGGCGCAGCAAACCGGAAGCCTGAGGCGGGTCCACCAGCTGAACGCCCCCCTCAGGCGTCAGCTCGCGCTCCTGAGCCCTTGGCTTCAGGCCCCGGAGCAGTTGATCCACGGTGGCGGCAACGTCGGTGTGAACGGCCCAGCGCTGCCGGCTGTGCATTTCAACCGCCACCGGAAACGTTGGTTCGGCGGCGCGCTCCAACACCGTTTTCTGACTGCGCCGCCGCCGGGCCTCCTCATCCCCGAGGGTGACCGCCTGAATGCCCCCCACCAGATCGCTGAGGGTGGGGTTCTTGATCAGGTTGGCCAAAGCATTGCCGTGGGCTGTGGCGACGAGAACCACACCACGTTCAGCGATGGTGCGCGCGGCCTGCGCCTCCAGCTCCGTGCCGATCTCATCGATCACGATGACTTCGGGCATGTGGTTTTCCACCGCCTCGATCATGGTTTGGTGCTGCAGCTCAGGCCTGGCCACCTGCATGCGGCGGGCCCGACCGATCGCGGGGTGCGGGATGTCGCCATCACCGGCAATCTCATTGCTCGTGTCGATCACCACAACGCGCCGCTCCAGCTCATCGGCAAGCACCCTGGCAATCTCGCGCAACGCCGTTGTCTTGCCCACACCCGGGCGCCCCATCAACAACAGGGACTGCCCTCCATCCAGGAGGTCCCGCACCATGGCAACGGTGCCGAACACGGCACGGCCCACCCGGCAGGTCAAACCAACCACCTCACCCTGACGGTTGCGGATCGCGCTGATCCGGTGAAGCGTTCGTTCGATTCCCGCCCGGTTGTCGCCACCGAACTGACCGAGCCTGGCCACCACAGCCGTTAGATCCTCGCGAGACAAAGGCGTGGAACCCAACGCCAAGGCACGGCCTGGATAACGCGCTTCTGGAACCCGACCCAGATCGAGCACAACCTCAAGCAACTGCTCTCGCGCTTCTTCCAGCCGCAACTGCTCCTGCACGGCATCCGGCAGGAGCTCGAGAAGGCGATCCAGATCGTCGGTGACCCGTTGCGTGCCCATGGGTACTGCGCGTTTCAGCCTTCTAGCAAGAGCGCTGCAGCCATGGCGCGACCAATGGACGCGCGAGGGAGAGGGCACGCTTCCAACCCTCGGGCCATTGCCACAGGGCAAGGCCACGGGTTTGCGCCTCATCCAGCACAGGCATCAGCAAGCGACGGGCCACACCACCAAAGGCGATGCCAGCCGGCCGCTCCGTCGAACGCAAGAACTCCAGCGTTGCGGCGTTGGTACCACCGGCCAGCTGCAGCGGGCCCGGCGGGGCCAGACTCCGCATGGCACGCCAGAGCTGAACTGCAGCCCGCGCGGTGCCAGCCCCCACATCGCCGCTCATCGGACGCCCATCCAGCTGCCAGAGGGGTCTGTAACCGGCTTGCCGCAGGCGGGAGTAGCGACGCCAAAGCAAATCAGCCAACTGATCAGCCTTCACGCCGTGGCCCTCCAAGCCGGAGCTCACAGCCAAGCGCCGCAAGGGAACCTTGTGCTGCTGAAGGCTTTGGATCAGCGTTGCGAAGCCCTCGTCATGCCCAGATGCGGTGTGAATCTCCACAGCATCGGGCTGAATCGATTGGAGCAGAGAGATCACCTGCTCAGGGGCCAAACGGTGGTCGCGCTCCTCGATCAAGCCATGGGGGCAAGCCGGCAGGCAGCGGCCGCAGCCATAGCAACGCTGCTGGTCGATGCCAGCACCAGGCGGAATCGCTGCCGCCGGACAGATCCTTTCGCAGGGCCGCGGACAGTCCACAGGGCAGCGGGCTGGATCGAACCAGGCCTTGCGGAAGTGAGCATCGATGCCATCGCTGAGGCTCACCATCAGCCAGGGGCGACGACCTGTTTGCGCCTCAGCCCAGTCCAGACCGCGACGCGCTGCGAGGGCAACCGCTGGGTCGGCCGCCACATCAACACAATGAACACCAACAGCAGCAAAGACTGCGGTCAGGTCGGCAATGGCCGGCAGATCCTGGTTGCTTGCCCCACAGATCAGCTTGACCCAGCGCCCCTGAACGAGGGCGTCGTCAGGCGTCAGGCCTTCAGATATGTGGTCATCGGTTCCCACTTCAGGCTGCGAGCACCACCCATCTCCACGATGATGCGTAAACGCGGTTCGCGCTTGCACAGATCGCAGAGAGAAAGAAGTTCAGAGCGCGAGAGCACCTGGCCTTCCAGCAGCCAGAGAGCCACGGGAGCATCACCTTCAAATAGGTCGCCGAGCTGAGGAGCCACCTCCTGCACTTCTCCCACAGCAGCTCCACGACCAACACTTTGATGGCCGAGATGGGGCGGACGGATGCCGTGCTTCTGGGTGAGAAACACCTCCGGATCACCAAGACCACGGGCCGATGTCATGCGGGTGCTGTAACCGGCGCCGCGCAGACGTCTTAATAGACGGGTTTCTGCACCGCCTTCAAGAGGAGCCTGCACCGCCAGGCAGCCATTGGCTTCGAGATCACGGCGAAATGCCTGACCGGTGAGAAGCAGAGGCATGGCAGCTACAGGGATTGGACGAGATTCTGGCAGCAGGCAGAGGGATCAGGGGAGAGGGAAGGTCGGTGTTGTAGGTTCGTTGTTTGTTCTGTGTTTCTGTGCCCGTCCGCTAGCCGGGCCTCCAGTCGGCAGAACAGATTCGACGATTGCGTCGAATCCCCAGGCCAGTACGGAAGCTTTCTTCGGAGATCTCCGTCGGGAAACTGCAACAGCACATCGTGCAGATGCAAGTCCCAGCCTCGCTGAATCGTTCGCTAGCCCATTCGAATCCACTCCTTCGGGAGTTCCGCTTCGAACCACGTCTGCGTCCAATCGATCAGCACCTGACCCCATGCGGTTCTCCGCCTGGTGGTTGTCCACGCTGGCGCTTCCTCCCCATCCATGTCCATCGGCATCCTCGGGAAGAAGCTGGGTATGTCCCAGTTCTTCGACGAGCAGGGCAGAGCTGTTCCGGTCACCTTGATCGAAGCCGGCCCCTGCCGCATCACCCAACTCAAAAACGACGACACTGACGGTTATTCCGCAGTGCAGATCGGCTTTGGCGAAACCCGCGAGAAGCTGATCAACAAGCCCGCCCAGGGTCACCTCAAGAAATCCGGTGAGGGCCTTCTGCGTCATCTGCGCGAATACCGCGTCGACAGCGTTGAAGGTCTCGAACTCGGTGGCGCCATCACCGTCGGCGATTTCGAAGCCGGCCAGAAGGTGGATGTCAGCGGTGACACCGTCGGCCGCGGCTTCGCTGGCTACCAGAAGCGCCACGGCTTCAGCCGGGGTCCGATGACCCACGGTTCGAAGAACCACCGCGAGCCCGGTTCGACCGGTGCCGGTACGACCCCGGGCCGCATCTATCCCGGAAAGCGGATGGCCGGTCGCTACGGCGGCAAGAAAATCACCACCCGCGGCCTGACCATCCTCAAGGTGGACAGCGAGCACAACCTGCTGGTGGTGAAGGGATCCGTGCCCGGCAAGCCTGGTGCGCTGCTCAACATCCGCCCGGCCTTGCGCGTGGGCGCCAAGCCCGCCAAAGGAGGTAAGTGATGGCCAATTGTGTCGTTCGTGATTGGCAGGGCAAGGAAGCCGGCAAGGCAACCCTGGACCTGAAGGTGGCCAAAGAGACCACCGCCGTTGACCTGATGCATCGGGCCGTTCTGCGTCAGCAGGCCCATGCACGCCAAGGAACCGCCAGCACCCTCACCCGCTCAGAAGTGCGCGGTGGTGGTCGCAAGCCCTACAAGCAGAAAGGAACTGGTCGGGCCCGTCAGGGATCGATCCGCACTCCTCTGAAACCCGGCGGCGGCATCATCTTTGGACCCAAGCCCCGCACGTACAACCTTGCGATGAACCGCAAGGAGCGTCGTCTGGCCCTGCGCACCGCGCTGATGGCCCGCATTGACGATGTAACCGTCGTGAAGGACTTCGGTGCTTCGCTGGAGGCCCCCAAGACCCGTGAAATCACAGATGCTCTGGGTCGCCTCGGTGTTGCTGCCGACTCCAAGGTGCTCATCGTTCTGACAAACCCCTCCGATGTTGTGCGCCGTTCCGTGCGCAACCTGGAGAAAGTCAAGTTGATCTCCGCAGATCAGCTGAACGTCTTCGACCTGCTCCACGCCAATGCTCTGGTGCTGGGCGAGGAAGCTCTCGCAACCATCCAGGAGGTCTACGGCGATGACTGAACGTTTCCAAGGACGCCTGGCGGATGTGATCCGCCGTCCCCTGATCACCGAGAAGGCCACCCGCGCCCTCGAAATCAACCAGTACACCTTCGAGGTGGACCACCGCGCCGCTAAGCCCGACATCAAGGCCGCCATTGAGCAGCTCTTCGATGTGAAGGTCACCGGCATCAGCACCATGAATCCCCCGCGACGCTCCCGTCGCATGGGTCGCTTCGCCGGCAAACGTGCCCAGGTGAAGAAAGCCGTGGTGCGCCTGGCGGAGGGCAACTCGATCCAACTCTTCCCTGAGTCCTGAGGGGTCTGAATCGTCATGGCAATCCGTAATTTCCGCCCCTACACCCCCGGTACCCGCACCCGGGTGGTCACTGATTTCAGTGAGATCACCAGCCGCAAGCCAGAGCGGACCCTGGTGGTGGCCAAACACCGCCGCAAGGGCCGCAACAACCGCGGTGTGATCACCTGCCGCCATCGCGGTGGTGGCCACAAGCGCCTCTATCGCGTGGTGGATTTCCGTCGCAACAAGCACGGTGTCCCCGCCAAGGTGGCCGCGATTCACTACGACCCGCACCGCAACGCGCGTCTGGCACTGCTCTTCTACGCCGATGGCGAGAAGCGCTACATCCTTGCTCCTTCAGGAGTTCAGGTGGGCCAGACCGTGGTCTCCGGCCCTGATGCCCCGATCGAAAACGGCAACGCCATGCCGTTGTCCTCGGTGCCCCTCGGTTCGGCGGTTCACTGCGTTGAGCTCTACGCCGGTCGTGGTGGCCAGATGGTCCGTACCGCCGGTGCCAGTGCCCAGGTGATGGCGAAAGAAGGCGACTACGTCGCTCTGAAGCTGCCCTCCACCGAGGTTCGCCTGGTTCGCCGCGAGTGCTACGCCACCCTCGGCGAGGTCGGTAACTCCGAGATGCGCAACACCAGCCTGGGTAAGGCCGGTCGTCGCCGCTGGCTCGGTCGCCGTCCTCAGGTTCGAGGCAGTGTGATGAACCCCTGCGATCACCCCCACGGTGGTGGTGAGGGTCGTGCACCGATCGGCCGTTCCGGCCCGGTGACCCCCTGGGGCAAACCCGCCCTCGGTCTCAAGACCCGCAAGCGGAACAAACCCAGCAACCAATACGTGCTCCGGAAGCGTCGCAAGACCTCCAAGCGGAGCCGTGGCGGACGCGATTCCTGATGCAAACCATCACTTATCCGCTTGCTTAAACCGTTATGGGACGTTCACTCAAAAAAGGTCCGTTTATTGCCGACAGCCTGCTTCGCAAGGTTGAAAAGCAGAACGACAACGACGACAAGTCTGTGATCAAGACCTGGTCACGGGCCTCCACGATCCTGCCGATGATGATCGGCCACACGATCGCGGTTCACAACGGCCGCACCCATGTGCCGGTGTTCATCACCGAGCAGATGGTGGGCCACAAGCTGGGAGAGTTCGCTCCCACCCGCACCTTCAAGGGCCACATCAGAGACAAGAAAGGAGGCCGCTAAACCATGACATCGTCAACCCAAACGGCACCCACCGCCCAGGCTCACGGTCGCTTCATCCGAGGCTCCGTGTCGAAGGTGCGCCGTGTGCTCGACCAAATCCGTGGCCGCACCTATCGCGACGCGCTGATCATGCTCGAGTTCATGCCCTACCGCTCCACCGGCCCGATCACCAAGGTGCTCCGGTCTGCGGTGGCCAACGCTGAGCACAACCTCGGTCTCGACCCCTCATCTCTGGTGATCTCGGGCGCGACCGCTGACATGGGCCCCTCCATGAAGCGCTATCGCCCCCGCGCCCAGGGCCGGGCTTACCAGATCAAGAAACAGACCTGCCACATCAGCATTGCTGTGGCGGCTCAGACCGATTCCTGACCCCCGAGGACTCTGACCCAATGGGACACAAAATCAACCCAACCGGTCTGCGCCTGGGGATCACCCAGGAACACCGGTCACGCTGGTACGCCTCCAGCAAGAACTATCCGGCCCTCCTCCAGGAGGACGACCGGATTCGCAAGTTCATCCACAAGAAGTACGGCTCCGCCGGCATCAGCGATGTGCTGATCGCCCGTAAGGCCGATCAACTGGAAGTTGAACTCAAGACCGCACGCCCCGGCGTGCTGGTCGGCCGTCAAGGCAGCGGCATCGAAGAGCTTCGCTCCGGCATTCAGAAGACCATCGGCGACTCCAGTCGTCAGGTGCGGATCAATGTTGTCGAGGTCGAACGCGTCGACGGTGATGCCTTCCTCCTTGCCGAGTACATCGCCCAGCAACTGGAGAAGCGTGTGGCCTTCCGCCGCACCATTCGCATGGCTGTGCAGCGCGCTCAGCGTGCCGGCGTTCTGGGTCTGAAGATCCAGGTGTCCGGTCGCCTGAACGGTGCTGAGATCGCCCGGACGGAATGGACCCGCGAGGGTCGGGTGCCCCTGCACACCCTGCGTGCCGACATCGACTACGCCACCAAGGTGGCCAGCACGACCTACGGCGTGCTCGGCATCAAGGTTTGGGTGTTCAAGGGCGAAGTGCTGAGCGAACAGGCTCAGCCCATGCCGGTGGGTGCCGCCCCCCGGCGCCGGGCCAGCCGTCGGCCCCAACAGTTCGAAGACCGCTCAAACGAGGGTTGAACAGGAGGCCTGAACCATGCTGAGTCCAAAACGCGTCAAATTCCGTAAGCAGCAGCGAGGCCGTATGCGCGGCGTCGCCACCCGGGGCAACACCATTGCCTTCGGACAATTCGCGCTGCAGGCACAGGAATGTGGCTGGATCACCTCGCGCCAGATCGAGGCCAGCCGTCGTGCCATGACCCGCTACGTCAAACGTGGCGGAAAAATCTGGATCCGGATCTTCCCCGACAAGCCGGTCACCATGCGCGCTGCCGAAACCCGGATGGGTTCCGGTAAGGGCAACCCAGAATTCTGGGTGGCGGTGATCAAGCCCGGCAGGATCCTGTTCGAGATGGGCGGTGATGAAATCACCCCCGAAATCGCCAAGGAAGCCATGCGCCTCGCGCAGTACAAGCTTCCCGTGAAGACCAAGTTCATCCAACTGGATGAGCAGGAGAAGTCAGCTGGTGCCAAGGCTCCGGCAGCTTCTGAAGCCGTCACCGTGGAGTCCTGACCATGGCCCGTCCCAACGCCGCCGATGTGCGCAGCCTGTCCGATTCGGATATCAACGAACAGATCGACGGCCTGCGCCGCGAGCTGTTCCAACTCCGTTTCCAGCAGGCCACGCGCCAGCTCGCTAACACTCACCGTTTCAAAGAGGTCCGCATCAAGCTGGCCCAGCTGCTGACGGTGCAGTCGGAGCGCCAGCGCTCCACCGCCTCCTGATCCCCCACTCCGTAACCATGGCAGTCAAGGAAAGGATCGGCACCGTCGTCAGCGACAAGATGGAAAAAACGGTGGTAGTCGCGGTGGAAAGCCGCTTCCCACACCCCATCTATCAAAAGACGGTCAGCCGTACCACCCGTTACAAGGCTCACGACGAAGACAACACCTGTCGCGTCGGTGACCGCGTTCGCATCACTGAAACCCGTCCGATGAGCCGCCAAAAGCGGTGGGCCATCGCCGAGGTTCTCAGCCACAGCCCGAAAGCTGCGGCTGAGGAAGCCAACAAGGCTGAAGCTCAGGAGGTGAAGCAGTGATCCAGCAGGAGTCCTATCTCACCGTTGCCGACAACAGCGGCGCCAAGCGCATTCAGTGCATTCGCGTCCTCGGCACCAACCGTCGCTATGCCCACGTGGGCGACGTGATCGTTGCCGCCGTGAAGGATGCCGCCCCCAACATGGGCGTCAAAAAGTCCGACGTGGTGAAAGCGGTTGTGGTGCGCACCAAAGCCACCATGCGTCGTGAAACCGGAAACTCGATCCGTTTCGACGACAACGCCGCCGTCATCATCAACGACGACAAAAACCCGAAAGGCACCCGCGTCTTCGGACCGGTGGCCCGTGAGCTGCGTGAGCGCAGCTTCACCAAAATCGTGTCCCTCGCTCCGGAGGTGATCTGACCATGGCGACTGCAACCACCAAGGCCAAGGCCACCGAGCGCATCAAGATGCGCATCCGCAAAGGCGACACCGTTCAGGTGATCGCCGGCAAGGACAAGGGCAAGACCGGTGCCGTTCTGCGCACCCTGCCCAACGAAAACCGTGTCGTCGTGGAGGGCGTAAACATGCGCACCCGCCACGAAAAGCCCACCCAGGAGGGCGAGACCGGCCGCATCGTGACGGAGGAAGCTTCCCTGCATGCCTCCAACGTGATGCTGTATTCCACCGACAAAAAGGTGGCCAGCCGCGTTGAAATCGTCGTCGAGAAGGACGGCACCAAGAAGCGCCGGCTGAAGAAAACCGGTGAAGTCCTCGACTGATCCCGACTTCTGACCACGCCCAGAAGCACCCCAACCCGTTATGTCACTCAAGAAGCGCTACCGGGAGACCATCCAGCCCAAGCTGCAGAAGGATCTCTCCCTCACCAACATCCATGAAGTCCCCAAGGTGGTGAAAGTCACCGTCAACCGGGGTCTCGGCGAAGCCGCCGCCAATGCCAAGTCCCTCGAGGCTTCGGTGAATGAGCTGGCGCAGATCACCGGCCAGAAGGTCGTTGTGACCCGTGCCAAAAAAGCCATCGCCGGCTTCAAGATTCGGCAGGGCATGCCGATCGGCTGTGCCGTCACCCTCCGTGGTGATCGGATGTATGCCTTCCTCGAGCGCCTGATCAACCTGGCGCTGCCCCGCATCCGCGACTTCCGCGGGGTCAGCCCCAAGAGTTTCGATGGCCGCGGCAACTACACCCTTGGGGTGCGCGAACAGATCATTTTCCCTGAGATCTCCTTCGACAAGATCGATGCGATCCGGGGCATGGACATCACCATCGTGACCACTGCCCGTTCGGACGAAGAGGGCCGGGCCCTCCTCCGCGAGATGGGAATGCCGTTCCAGAGCAACTGAGCCCTCCCCGTCGACACCTATGGCCAACCACGACCCCATTTCCGACATGCTCACCCGCATTCGCAATGCGAGTGAGAAACGTCACGAAACCACCAAGATCCCCGCTTCGCGGATGACCCGCAGCATCGCCAAGGTGCTGCAGCAGGAGGGCTTCATCTCCGAGATCACCGAGCAGGGTGAAGGCGTTCGCACCGAACTGGTGCTCGCCCTCAAGTACAGCGGCAAGCACAGGCTGCCCACCATCCGCTCCATGCAGCGGGTCAGCAAGCCCGGTCTCCGCATCTACAAGAACACTCGCGGCCTGCCCAAAGTCCTCGGCGGACTGGGCGTGGCGATCATCTCCACCTCCAAAGGTGTGATGAGCGACCGCGACGCCCGTCGTGAGGGCGTCGGTGGCGAAGTGCTCTGTTACGTCTACTGATCCGGAGCTGAACCATGTCACGAATCGGCAAAAACCCTGTTCCCGTCCCTGAAAAGGTCACGGTTTCCCTCGACGGTCTCACCGTCAAGGTGAAAGGACCCAAAGGCGAACTGGAGCGCACCCTTCCTGAAGGCGTCAGCGTCAGCCAGGACAACAACACCATCGTGGTCTCTCCCACGAGCACCAAGCGCATCTCCCGTGAGCGCCACGGCCTGAGCCGCACCCTCGTCGCCAACATGATCGAGGGCGTCAGCAACGGATACAGCAAAGCCCTAGAGATCGTTGGTGTGGGCTCCCGTGCCCAGGTCAAAGGCAAAACTCTCGTGGTGAGTGCTGGCTACAGCCACCCCGTCGAGATGGAAGCCCCTGAAGGCATCACCTTCAAGGTGGAGAACAACACCAAGGTGATCGTCTCCGGCATCGACAAGGAGCTGGTGGGCAACGAAGCCGCCAAGGTCCGCGCCATCCGTCCGCCCGAGCCCTACAAGGGCAAAGGCATCAAGTACGAGGGCGAGCGCATCCTGCGCAAGGCAGGCAAGTCCGGCAAGAAATAAGCCTTGTCCTGACGTTCCTTCCCTTCACCCACCATGTCCCAACTGTCCCGTAAACAGCAGACGCAAAAACGCCACCGGCGTCTGCGTCGTCACATCACCGGAACCTCAGACCGTCCGCGTCTGGCCGTGTTCCGCTCCAACAACCACATCTACGCCCAGGTCATCGACGACGCGGCCCAGAGCACACTCTGCTCCGCCTCCACCGTTGACAAGGAGCTGCGCGCCGGCCTCAAGGCTCCGGCTGGCAGCTGCGACGCCTCTGTCGCCGTCGGCGAACTGGTCGCCAAGCGCGCCATCGCCAAAGGCATCCAGCAGGTGGTGTTCGACCGCGGCGGAAATCTGTACCACGGCCGGATTAAAGCCCTCGCCGATGCCGCCCGGGAAGCGGGCCTTCAGTTCTGATTCCTGCTCAACCCATGACAGATTCCTCCCCCCAATCCAATCCCAACGCCGTGCCGGGTGCGGCCGACGTTCCAGCAGCAGCCGAAGGGCAGCAGCAACAGGAACAGCGCCGCGGCCGTGGCGACCGTGACGGTCGTCGTGGCGACCGGCGTGGTGGCCGTCGCGGCCAGGAGCGCGATTCCGAATGGCAAGAGCGCGTGGTTCAGATCCGCCGCGTCTCCAAGACCGTGAAAGGCGGTAAGAAGATGAGCTTCCGGGCCATCGTGGTTGTCGGCAACGAGAAAGGCCAGGTCGGCGTTGGCGTCGGCAAGGCCGGTGATGTGATCGGTGCCGTCCGCAAGGGTGTTGCCGATGGCAAGAAGCACCTGGTCAAAGTTCCGTTGACCCGCCACAACTCCATCCCGACCCTCTCCAATGGTCGTGATGGTGCTGCCAGCGTGCTCATCCGCCCTGCAGCCCCTGGTACCGGTGTGATCGCTGGCGGTTCCATCCGCACAGTGCTCGAACTCGCCGGCATCAAGAATGTCCTGGCCAAGCGCCTGGGCAGCAAGACCCCCCTGAACAATGCACGGGCTGCCATGGTGGCCCTGTCGCTTCTCCGCACCCACAAGGAGACGGCGAAGGAACGGGGAATCTCCCTCGAACAGATCTATTCCTGATTCGCGATGACTCTCCGACTCGATTCCCTCAAATCCAACAAGGGCGCTCGTCGCCGCAAATTGCGCAAGGGCCGCGGCATCGCCGCCGGTCAGGGTGCCAGCTGCGGCTTCGGTATGCGCGGCCAGAAATCCCGTTCGGGTCGCCCCACGCGCCCCGGCTTCGAGGGTGGCCAAATGCCTCTGTACCGCCGGGTGCCGAAGCTGAAGCACTTCCCCCTGGTGAATCCCAAGTTCTTCACCGTGCTCAACGTTTCTGCGTTGAACGACCTGAAGGACGGCAGCACCGTCAACTTGGATTCCCTGGTCAAGGACGGCATCGTGACCAGCCCCAAGCATCCTCTGAAGATGCTCGGCAACGGTGAACTGAAAGCCAAAAAGCTGACAGTGCAAGCCGCGGCGTTCACCGCCTCGGCCCGCACCAAGATCGAAGCCGCAGGCGGAACCTGCGAAATCCTCGACTAATCAAGGGCTCGTCCCCAAGTCAGCCCTAGGGTCTGAGCCGTCCGCTGGATTTCGATCCACGGGCGGCTTCTTGGCTTTTCGCCCAACTTCACTTTCTTCCGGACATGCTCGTCAGTCGGGGTCGCAACCCCAACGCCTCCGAAGTGATCGGCCAGCTGATCACCAACCCTGGGCTCCGCAGTCGCGTGCTCACCACACTCGGCCTGCTGTTGTTGGTGCGTCTTGGGATTTACATCCCAATGCCCGGAATCGATCGGGAAGCCTTCAAGCAATTCATCGATCAAGGCGGACAGCTGATCGGTTTTCTCGACATCTTCACCGGCGGCGGGATCTCCACCCTGGGCATCTTTGCCCTGGGGATCCTGCCTTTCATCAACGCCTCGATCATCCTCCAGTTGCTGACCGCAGCGCTGCCGCAGCTGGAAGACCTCCAGAAGAATGAAGGCGAGGCTGGCCGACGCAAGATCGCCCAGATCACCCGTTATGTGGCGCTCGGTTGGGGTCTCGTCCAGAGCGTCGTCTTCGCCATGATCCTGCGCCAATACGCCGTGGAAGGTCTAAGCGAAGTGACCTTTGTGGTGCAGACGGCACTGGCCCTGGTGACCGGCTCGATGGTGGTGATGTGGCTGAGTGAAGTGATCACGGAGCGAGGCATCGGCCAGGGGGCTTCCCTGGTGATTTTTCTGAACATCGTTGCCACCCTGCCGCGCACCCTCGGCGCCACGATCGAAGCCGCTCAAACCGGTGACAGGGACACCGTGCTGGGCATCATTGTTCTGGTGCTGGTGTTCCTGGCCACGATCGTTGGAATCATCTTCGTGCAGGAGGGGGCTCGCCGTATCCCCATCGTCAGTGCCAAGCGCCAGGTGGGTGGAGCAGGTGTGCTCCCCACGCGTCAGAGCTATCTGCCGCTCAAGCTGAATGCCGGCGGTGTGATGCCGATCATTTTCGCTTCAGCCCTGATTTTCCTGCCGGTCACCATCGCCAACCTCACCAAGAGTGAGTGGTTGATCCGTGCGGCCAGTGCCCTGAATCCTGGGGCAGCGAACCCCTGGCCATACGCACTCACATTTTTTGCGTTGATCCTGGGCTTCTCTTATTTCTATGCCTCTCTCACGGTGAATCCCGCTGACATCGCCACCAACCTGAAACGGGGTGGTGTGGCGATTCCAGGCGTTCGCCCTGGCAGCGCGACGGCCACTTATCTCTCAGGAGTCCAGAACCGCCTTACCTTGCTGGGTGGTCTGTTCCTCGGCGCCGTCGCCATCATTCCCGCGGCCGTCGAACGCGCCACGAATGTGCAGACCTTCCAGGGGCTTGGCGCCACATCACTGCTGATCCTTGTCGGTGTGGCCATCGACACGGCCAAGCAGGTGCAGACCTATGTGATCTCACAACGCTACGAAGGCCTCGTTCGCCAGTGAGCGCTGCTGGGCAGCGCACCTTCCGTTCACGTCACCTCACGCTTACGCAACTATGAAAAATCGCTTGCTCTTTCTTGGCCCTCCCGGAGCCGGCAAAGGCACCCAAGCCGCTCGGCTGTGCGATGCCAACAGCATGAAGCATCTGTCCACAGGCGATCTGCTGCGCTCTGAAGTAGCAGCCGGCAGCGATCTGGGCAAAGAAGCTGAAGCGGTGATGAACCGCGGCGAACTGGTGAGCGACGCCCTTGTGCTGGCGATTGTGGAAAGCCAGATGAAAGCTCTCACCACCGATGGCTGGCTACTGGATGGGTTCCCCCGCACGGTGCCCCAGGCTGAAGCACTCGAACCCCTGCTGGCCGAATTGCAGCAACCCATCCAGGCCGTGGTTCTGCTGGAGCTGGATGACGCCGTTTTGATTGAACGGCTGTTGGCCCGCGGTCGCGCCGACGACAACGAAACGGTGATCCGCAATCGCCTGGAGGTTTACCGCGAGAAAACCGCACCCCTGATTCGCTTCTACAGCGACAAGGGTCTCCTCGTTTCCGTCCCCGCCCAGGGCACAGTCGAGGAGATCACCAAGCGGATCGAGTCCGTTCTCGGTTGACCGGCATGGTAATGTTGCCGTTTGGAAATTTGGAGAGCCACGCCTCATGAAGGTGCGCAGCTCAGTGAAAAAAATGTGTGACAAGTGCCGGGTGATCCGTCGCCACGGCAAGGTCATGGTCATTTGCGCCAACCCCAAGCACAAACAGCGCCAGGGCTGATCCCCCGCTGTTGTGAAACATTCCTCGCCTCCAGGACTTCGGAGGCATCTGTCCTTTTCAACTAAACGAACGTGGCACGGATCGCCGGCGTTGACATTCCCCGCGACAAGCGGATCGAAGTGTCCCTCACTTACATCTACGGAGTTGGTCTCACCCGCTCACAGGCCATCCTGGCCAAAACCGGCGTGAACCCCGACATCCGGGTGAAAGATCTGGAGGACGGAGATCTTCAGAAGCTCCGCAACGCCATGGAGGAATACACCCTCGAAGGCGATCTGCGCCGTCAGGAGGGCATGGCCCTCAAGCGCCTGCAGGACATCGGCTGCGTCCGTGGCCGTCGCCACCGCATGAGCCTTCCCGTTCGTGGCCAACGCACCCGCACCAACGCCCGCACCCGCCGCGGCGCGCGGAAAACTGTGGCCGGCAAGAAGAAGTAATTCCTTTACATCCTTATCCCTGACTGCATACGGCCATGGCTAAAACCGTCAAAAAATCCGGCCCCAAGAAGGCCAAGCGCAACGTCCCGAACGGCGTCGCTCACATCCAGAGCACCTTCAACAACACCATCGTGTCCATCACCGACACCGCCGGTGAGGTGATCTCCTGGTCGTCTGCAGGTGCCAGTGGCTTCAAAGGTGCTCGCAAAGGCACCCCCTTCGCGGCTCAAACCGCTGCAGAAGCAGCAGCACGTCGCGCCCTTGACCAAGGCATGCGTCAGATCGAAGTGCTGGTGAGGGGTCCTGGCTCAGGCCGTGAGACCGCCATCCGTGCTCTCCAGGTTGCTGGCCTCGAAATCACCCTGATTCGCGACGTCACCCCCCTGCCCCATAACGGTTGCCGCCGGCCCAAGCGCCGCCGCGTCTGAACCGAGCTGATTTCCGTCCGGTTTCTCCCCTTACCCCGATTCAGACCGTGTTGCAGTACCAGATTGATCGCATTGAGCATCAGGTGGCCGAGGATCGCGCCCAGTCCGGCGTTTTCCTGATCGGTCCCCTCGAGCGTGGCCAGGCCACGACCCTGGGCAACGCGCTGCGCCGCGTGCTGATGGGTGGGCTGGAAGGCAGTGCTGTCACCGCCATCCGGATCGCCGGTGTCAATCACGAATACGCCACGGTTCCTGGGGTCCGTGAAGACGTTCTCGACATCCTGCTGAACTGCAAGGAGCTCACCGTCAACAGCCGTTCGGCCGAACTCGAGATCGGTCGTCTCGTGGTGGCTGGTCCCGCTGAAGTGAAGGCCGGAGATCTTCAGTTCTCCTCTCAGGTGCAGGTGGTGGACGCCGATCGTCCGATCGCCACCGTGGCAGACGGCCACAGCCTCGAGCTGGAAGTGCACGTTGAGCGCGGCGTTGGCTATCGCCCGGTGGATCGTCACAACGAAGAAACCAGTGCCATCGATCTGCTCCAGATCGATGCCGTGTTCATGCCCGTGACCCGGGTCAACTTCACCATCGACGAAACCGCCGTTGCCGAAGGCGGTTCGGCCCGCGAGCGCCTGCGGATGGAGATCGTCACCGACGGCTCTATTACCCCCGACGACGCCCTGGCTCAATCAGCCAATCAATTGATTGAGCTGTTCCAGCCGCTGGCCACGGTCACTCTCGTGGAGGAAGTTCCTGCTGAACCCGAGCCCTCGGCGGAAGCACAGATTCCTCTTGAGGAACTGAACCTTTCGGTTCGCGCCTACAACTGCCTCAAGCGGGCCCAGGTCAACTCCGTGTCTGACCTGATGGGCTTCAGCTACGAGGATCTTCTGGAGATCAAGAACTTCGGTTCCAAATCCGCTGATGAAGTGATCGAAGCCCTCGAGCGCATCGGCATCTCCATCCCCCAGAGCCGCACTTCTGCATAACTGCAGAACGGCCTGAACGTCCTTTTTCGTCTTCGTCACCGACAGAACCATGCGTCATCAATGCCGAGTTCCTCAGCTGGGACGTCCAGCTGACCAGCGCAAGGCAATGCTGCGCGCCCTGACCACCCAGCTGATTCGCGAAGGTCGGGTCACCACCACCAAGGCACGGGCCAAAGCGCTTCGCGACGAAGCCGAGCGCATGATCACCCTGGCCAAGGACGGCAGCCTCGCCTCCCGTCGCCGGGCCATGGGTTACATCTACGACAAGCAGCTGGTGCATGCCCTGTTCGACAAGGCTCCCAACCGCTACAGCGATCGCAAGGGTGGCTACACCCGCATCACCCGCACCGTTCCCCGTCGTGGCGACAACGCCGAGATGGCCATCATTGAACTGGTCTGATCAGACCTCACGTCAGTTCTGACGTTTGAACACCCAACCCTCGTCTGCAGGTCCTGAGCCAGCGTCCCTTCAGCGGATCGCGCTCAGCCTTCAGTACGAGGGTTCTTCATTTTGTGGGTGGCAGCGCCAACGCAACGGTCGCAGTGTTCAGGCCGTGCTGGAGAACGCCATCGCCCAGCTTGATCCGCACCGACCGGTGCAGACCTTTGCCGCCGGTCGCACCGATGCCGGCGTTCATGCCGCCGGTCAGGTGGTGCACTTCGACTGCAGTGGGCCGATCCCAGCTCGCAAATGGGCCCCGGCCTTGAACAGACGCTTGCCGAGCACCATTCGTGTGCGCGAATCCGTCGCCCGTCCCCTGGATTGGCATGCCTGTTACTCCGCCACCTATAGGCGGTACCGGTACACGATTCACAACGGGCGCCGCCCCAATTTGTTTTTAAGCCCCTGGAGCTGGCACCGTTACCAACACAAGCTGGATGAGTCCCGCATGCGGGACGCTTTGAGCAGCATGCTTGGTCTGCACGACTTCAGCGCCTTCATGAAGGCAGGCAGCCGTCGCGCCCATGCCCGAACCACCGTGCAGGAGGTGCTCGTGGAGCGCCAAGGCGATCTTCTGCGGGTTGAGATTCAGGCCAGTGGTTTTCTGTACGGCATGGTTCGCCTGCTGATGGCCCAGTTGGTGGCCGTTGGCGAGCACCGTCTCAGTGTTGCCGCCTTTGAACAGCGCTGGAGGGAACGACGACGCCATGAGGTAAAAGAGGCGGCGCCGGCCACGGGCCTCTGCCTGCTTCGGGCTGGCTATGCCGAGCCCATCTTCACCAAAGCCGGCTGGTACGATTGTCAGCCGTGGTTTTTTCTGGCCGAGAGCGATCCGCCTCCGGATCCACCCTCAACGCCGGGATAAACGGGCCTCTACTTCGAAAGCTTCCCAACTCACTGGAGCTGGAGGGCCGAAGAGTAAGCTCGACCTTTAGCCCCGTCAGGTCCAGTTCTGGACCGACCCCTTTGCCCAGTTCCGCTTCTTCAGGCGGGACATAACCGAACCGGCATGCCGGCGCGATGAACAAGACCTCTCTCCCCCCGATTGATTCGATCGACCGCCAGTGGTACGTGGTGGACGCTGAGAATCAAACCCTCGGCCGTCTGGCCACTGAAGTGGCCGCCGTGCTGCGTGGCAAGAACAACCCCAGCTTCACCCCCCATCTGGACACCGGTGATTTTGTCGTCGTCGTGAACGCCGAGAAGATCAAAGTCTCCGGCCGTAAGCCCCAGCAGAAGCTGTACCGCCGTCACTCCGGTCGTCCCGGAGGCATGAAGGTGGAAACCTTCGAAGCTCTGCAGGAACGTATCCCCGAGCGGATCGTGGAGAAGGCCATCAAAGGCATGCTTCCCCACAACGCCCTGGGCCGCCAGATGTTCCGCAAGCTCAAGGTCTACAAAGGCACCGAGCATCCCCACGCCGCTCAGAAGCCCCAGCCTCTTCAGCTCAACCCCTCCGCATCCGCCCAATGAGCAACAATTCCGTCGTCTACTGGGGCACCGGTCGTCGCAAGACCTCTGTCGCCCGTGTTCGTCTCGTCCCCGGCAATGGAACGATCACCATCAACGGTCGTCCAGGTGACAACTATCTGAACTACAACCCCTCGTACATCGCAGCGGTGAAGGCTCCCTTGGAGACCCTCGGCCTCAGCAGCGAGTACGACATCCTCGTCAATGTTCACGGTGGTGGACTCACCGGTCAGGCCGGCGCCATCAAGCAAGGTGCAGCCCGCGCCCTGTGCGAACTGTCTGCCGACAACCGCAAGCCGCTGAAGACGGAAGGTCACCTCAGCCGCGACCCCCGTGCCAAGGAACGCCGCAAGTACGGCCTCAAGAAAGCCCGTAAGGCTCCTCAGTTCTCCAAGCGCTGATTTTTTTACCGATGCCAAAGCCCGACATTCATCCCACCTGGTATCCCGACGCCAAGGTGATCTGCAACGGCGAAGTGGTTATGACCACAGGCGCCACCCAGCCAGAGATCCACGTCGACGTCTGGAGCGGCAACCACCCCTTCTTCACCGGCACCCAGAAGATCCTCGACACCGAGGGTCGTGTGGACCGCTTCATGAAGAAGTACGGCATGGGCACCAAGAAAAAAGGTGCCGACTCTGCCAAGGCCGAGTCCAAGGCCTGAGGGTGATAACGGGGCATGGACGCCTCGACCTTGTTCACACGGCTGGAAACAGCCACAGCCAGCTTCCGCAACCTCGAGCGGCAGCTGGCTGATCCTGATGTCGCCGCTGATCCGAAGCGGCTTGAATCGATCGCACGGGAGCGATCAAGACTTGAGCCACTCGTGCTCGACTTCGAGGAACTCCAGAAGCTCGAATCCGAGCGTGATTCCGCACGTCAGCTGCTGAAAGACAGTCGCGGTGACGCTGCAATGGAGGAGCTGGCGCAAGATGAGTTGGCCAGCCTCCAAGAACAGCACGCAACGCTGACGGAGAGGCTCACCCTGGCTCTGCTGCCGCGGGATCCCCGCGATGAGCGCAGTGTGATGCTGGAAATTCGTGCCGGCGCAGGCGGCGACGAGGCCTGTCTCTGGGCCGGTGATCTGGCACGGATGTATGAGCGGTACAGCCAAAAAGTGGGCTGGGCCGTGCAATCCATCAGCTGCACCGAGGCCGACCTGGGCGGGTTTCGCGAACTGATCCTGTCGGTGCGTGGCGACAGTGTCTACAGCCAACTGAAATTTGAAGCGGGAGTGCATCGGGTGCAACGGGTACCGGCCACGGAATCCCAGGGTCGGGTCCACACCTCAACAGCCACGGTGGCCGTGATGCCCGAAGCCGACGCCGTGGAAGTTCAGCTCGACCCGAAGGATCTCGATATCAGCACCGCGCGTTCAGGCGGTGCTGGGGGGCAGAACGTCAACAAGGTGGAAACAGCTGTGGACCTTCTCCACAAACCCACGGGCATCCGCGTGTTCTGCACCCAGGAACGCTCCCAGCTGCAGAACCGGGAACGGGCCCTGGAGATCCTGCGCGCCAAATTGTTGGAGCGGGAGCAGGCGGCTGCCGCAGAACGCGAAAGCAGCGACCGACGCGCCCAAGTGGGCAGTGGTGACCGCTCTGAAAAAATCCGCACCTACAACTACAAAGACAACCGAACCACAGATCACCGGCTGGGCCGAAACTTCACCCTGGAACCTGTGTTGGAGGGCCAACTAGAAGACCTGATTGGTGCCTGCATCGCCGAAGAGCAGCGTCAGAAACTCGAAGCGCTGAGCGATCAGGCCGAGGCCTGACGGTCAAGCACCGATCACGTACTTCGCCCATTCCTGGTGATGACCGGAATGGATCTGGCGCCGGGCCTCAAAACTGAGGCTGCTGGCCGGTCGCCGCGGCACATGGCGCAGAGGCATGGCGGCTTCCTTCGGAGTTCGATTGCCTTTGCGCACATTGCAGCTGAGGCAAGCCGTGGTCACGTTCTCCCAGGTGTCGCTACCTCCCCGACTGCGGGGCATCACATGGTCGATGGACAACTGATTGTCACGACTGCCGCAGTACTGGCAGGTGTGGTTGTCCCGCTGGAAGAGGTTGCGACGCGTCAGGGGCAGCTGACGAAAAGGAACGCGAACGTACTGGCGCAGGCGGATCACCGTTGGCAGGTGGGTGCCCTGACGCAGTTGCCGACAGGGGTCGTGTTCCAGACTCTCGGCCTTGCCCTTCAGCATCATCACCACAGCCCGTCTCCAGGTGGTGATATTGAGCGGCTCGTAGGACGCATTGAGAACGAGAACCTGGCCCATGCCAGCTCACTCAATAATGGTCATGCTATCGGGGATGTGAAGCTGTCTCGGTAGCGCCGAGCACCGCCTGTGATTCCGGAGCTGAATCCACGTCAGCGCGCCTGGGTGGAGGTTTCACCTGCAGCGATTCGGGCCAACGCCAGGGCGCTCTGCCAACACCTCGGTGCTCGTACCCAACTGATGGCGGTGGTGAAGGCCGATGGCTACGGCCACGGCGCCGAGACGGTGGCACGGGCTGCCCTTCAGGGGGGAGCCACCAGCCTTGGCGTAGCCACGCTGCAGGAAGGCCTTGAGCTGCGGCGGGCCGGGCTGGAAGCACCAGTGCTGTTACTAAGCAACCTCAATGAACCGGACGACCTGCGCACTTGCCTGCACTGGCGGTTGATGCCCACCCTGAGCAGCCTCAGGGATGCCCAGCTCTGCAACGCTCTGGCAGCCGACAGCGGTCGGTGTTTCGACGTGCAATTGAAGATCGACACCGGCATGGCACGGCTGGGCTGCTCCCTCAGCGAGGGACATCAGACCGCGGCGGAGCTGAACAGCCTGGAACACCTCAATCTGGAGGGCATCTACAGCCATCTGGCCTGTGCCGATGAGCCGAACGATGCCTTGACCAGCCTCCAGCAGGAGCGCTTCGTGAGCATGCTCTCGGCTCTGCCCCAAGCGGGTGCCGGCATCACCCGCCATCTGGCCAACTCGGCGGGGACCCTGCTCAACCGGGAGCTGCACCACGACCTCGTGCGCGTTGGATTGGCCCTGTACGGCCATGCCCCCGCCAGTCATCTGAGCAACGTCATTCCCCTGCAACCCGCCCTGGCGGTTCGTGCCCGGGTCAGCCTGATCCGCGACGTGCCCGCCGGCACTGGAATCAGCTACGGCCATCGCTTCATCACCCAGCGCCCCACGCGGCTTGCGGTGGTGGGGATCGGCTATGCCGATGGTGTTCTGCGGTCCCTCAGCGGGCACATCCACGCCTTGCATCGCAATCGCCAGCTGCCTCAGGTGGGAGCCATCACCATGGACCAGCTCCTGCTGGATGCCACCGATGCAGCTGAGCTGGAGCAAGGCGACATCGTCACTCTGCTGGGCCAGGACGGCGACCTGGAATTAAGCCCTCAAAGCTGGAGCAACCACTGCGGCTCGATTCCCTGGGAGATCCTCTGTGGTTTCAAACGACGTATGCCCCGCGTTGAAGTCTGACCACCTGCCCAGCACTTGGTACTCTGGGTGCGCCGCTGGAGAGGTGGCTGAGTGGTTGAAAGCGGCTCCCTGCTAAGGAGTTACAGGAGGCAACTTCTGTCGAGGGTTCGAATCCCTCCCTCTCCGTTCCAAACCTGACTTGTCAGGTCTCAAGAACACTCAAACCCTGATGCCGCAGCTCGTTTCAGGGGTTTAGCCTTTTGGGACCTCACCCAATCAAGCCAGTGCGCTTCGGTCTTGCTCTGATCTGCGCAGGAGCCCTTTCGTTCTTGGCTTTTCCTGCTCAGGCGAACCAGATGTTCCGAGCAGGGGGGAGCAGTGGAACCTCCTGCCCTTCTGGCTCCTAATACCGAGGCAGTGGCTTCTGCAGAGCCACAAAGCCGAACTATCAGTTCTTCCGCGCTGGAGGCAGCAGTGGGACGTCCTGTCCTGGCGGATCGCAGTACAGGGGCAATGGTTTCTGCATGGCACGCTGAGCAGAGCTGAGATCCATCTCCTGGCAATGGATTTGAACAGGCAAGGACACATACAGACACCACGTTCAACCGCATCAACTCGATGGAAAATCAAGAAAGCCTGCTAAAATATAAAAAAAATTGGTATGACTGAAAACAACGGAAAAATAAAACTGTCTGCAAGCAGTGACGGCAAAATTGTTGCCAACTATGGTCAAAAAGACTTAAAAATATCCTTGGTAGATCATAGAGATGGCAAGCCGTATAGAAAGCAATATCTGCTTGACGGCGAGGGATCCGACGACAGCGTGACAGGCTTCAAAGCTTATGCTGCGGATATAAGTAGTGATGGGAGCGAAGGAATACTGATTCGCAAAAATCAATATCTACAGAACCCCGCTGAAGATGTGGGAAACCAGGCATGGACACCCACGGTGTATGAGGTATTTACATTTTCTCTGCAAACTGGCGAGATAATTGGTCAGTATTGGGATGATGGCTTTCGCAGAGATATTTCACTATCGCTTGACAGGGTAGACAAAGCTTCAGCAGGGAATGGAGATTTAGATTACCTATACAATACCCTTTACTGGGACGAAAAAGAAGGAAAAAGCGAAAAGCTACTCGGGCAATTTGATTACATCATCAATCCAAAAACTCCTTCAACGCCTAGCACTTATTTCTCTATCGTTGGCACGGAAGTCATCGAAGGGGGAATTGCCAAGGTCGCGATAAGAAGAACCGGCAATTTATCAAGTGAAGTCAGCATAAATGTATTTATTACCGGAGATTCTGCCGCAATAGGGAATGATTTCAAAGGTGGCAATCTCATCGATATGAAGTGGCTTCCAGGCGAGGAAGAGACCATAGTCGAGATTCAGACCGTTGAAGACTCACTGGCAGAAGCAGATGAAAGCTTCACAGTAATGCTTACTGGTGGAGACGAATCGGTAATAATGCTTGATTCAAACGCTACAGTAATAATCAAAGATAACGATAATTTAGGTATTAGTCCTGGGGTTAGCGCTACATATTTAGAGACAAAAACCGTAAATACCTCCACATGGTCAGACGAAGTTAGAATTAATCTTCACAAAACAGGTTCAGCTTCTGATTCGGTCATCCAAGCCAAACAAGTCCATAAGTCTGAATACGACTCGGGTTTTGTGGGTTCAATTGTTAACGGCAGTTCTGATGACGACACCATTCGTGGATTGGCTGGCTTTGACCAATTGTTTGGTAAAGCCGGAGATGACCTGATCCATGGCGGCAATGGGCGCGACATCATTGATGGAGGCAGTGGGTCAGATGAGCTTCACGGAGACTTCGGATGGAACACTTTCAAATCTCAACAAGACAGCATGAAGGATCTAATAGCGATCAAATCCGACCAACATTTGAGTAATTGGTGGTATGGAAAGGCTGGCAATAGTCCGAATGGTGAAAAAGCTGATTTTATTGAGGGTTTAGATGCATTTGACGAGATCAAGATCATTGGCGTTTTCACTCCTGACATTTCAGTGGTCGACAACGTCACCGCCAGAGGTGTCTCCGGCATTGGCATCTACGCCAAGGGCGCCCTTGAGGCGGTCTACACCGGCGGCAACTTGAGCATTGGGCAGATCACCCAGATGACCAGCGGTGATGGCTCAACAGCAGCGATGAAGAACCAGATGTGGAGCTACTGGGGCAGCAACACTGTCCCTCCTCTGCAGACCTAGAAAAGAACAGGGCTACGAACAGCTACTTGGCTCTGGCTGGTTTGAAAGAAGAACTCTGTCATCAGGACTCTTCTTTCCTTCGCCATGCCATCAGGCAATAAATCCAGACCACAATTCCACCGTATCTCAGAGGTCATCGATCTCATCGGCGTCAGTCGCCCCACCATCTACCGATGGGTGGCATCAGGTGAGTTCCCCAAGCAAATCGCTATTGGTGCGAACTCCGTCGTCTGGTTGGAGTCCGACGTCACCAAGTGGATGGAAGACCAGATCGCAAAGCAATGACCTCAGTAGGCAGGGCACTCACCGGTGCTCTGCCTTTTTTTGTGCCAACTCGCAGGGGCAAACCATCCCGCACCTGGGACACCCGATACCTCTTATATGCAACAGTTCTCAGGACTTCTTATCGCAGCACAAGAAATGTGTTGTGGGATGTGTTGTGGGAAATTTGGATTTTTACCTCAAACCTGTCTCAAGCAGAGTCATGCCAGTGCATTTCGGACCACTCCGAATGACTCCCTCTCCGTTCCAAGTCCATCAACTCAATCCGCCGGCTCCTCTGAGCTAGTGAACAGTTTGAGTTGCCGTGCCAGCTCCGGCAAAAGAGATGCGTCCCTGGCGCGATCAGGCCCCGTGGTGAACACCACCAGCAAGCTGGGCGGCTGCTGTTCAGACGCCTGGAACCAGGCGGCGTCATGACGGGCCTGACTCATCCAGCCGGCCTTGCTCCACAGCAGAGCGTCCTCAGGTAGGCCTTCGCCGAGGAAGCCATCCACCTGGTTTTCAGGATCAGCGCGACGCTGCTTCTGATCGAGCGAGCGCCGCAACAGACCCTGCAGCCGACGACAGGCCGGTGGCGACACCACCGCACCGGTCATCACCGCCTCCAGCATCCGGGCTGTCGCAACCGTGGACAAGCCATTGCGGTTGCCGTTGTCGACCCCATAAAACATTTTCTCCCGGCCATAGGGACCATCACCCCAGGTCTTCTGGCAGCAATTCACCGCCTCAAGTTCCGGCCAGGCCAGGCTCTGCAACCAGCCATTGATCAAGCGACGCTGCTGCGTCCAAAGCTCCCAGCGTTCGCCATGGAGGGCAGGGCCGCTGGTGGTGCCTGTGAGCAGATCCACCACAAGCCCCGTGGCATCGTTGCTGGAATCAGCGACCATGTCACGCATCGCGCACCGCAATTCGTCGCTCTCAGGGATCAGGTCCCGTTGCAGCCACTGCTCAACGGCGACGGCATAGAACAGCTTCACCACGCTGGCCGGATAGAGGATCCGATCTTGGTTCCAGGAAGCACCATGGCCCTGACCCGCCTCCGGTGCAGCTTCGTCGTACCGCACCCAGGTGATCGCCAGGCTGTTGCGCAGCCCCGGGCGACCGTCGGCATCGAGCCCATCGAGGGCCGCCTCAAGCCGAGCCGCCATTGCGGGATCGGGACGGTAGAACGCCATAGCGATTCGATTGGGCCATGGCGACGTTAGGCACCCTGCTGGCCCCGGACCTCATTCAGACAGGCTCCAATTGGCAGCTGTGCGCTGACGTGAATGGTTATTCGCGATCTGACGGCGCAAGTCTGACCACCCAGGCCTGTCGTGGACGCCGTTTTCGCATTCTGGAGAGGCAGCCCAAGAGGATCGCTGTTCAGCTGCTGGAGGATGGCTACCGCTGCTGGCTCGAACTCGAGGCGGTTCTGGGGCGAGCTGAGCGATGCGCAGCCTGGCGACCGTCGCCTCTGAGCGCGACGGAGATTGAACGACGTCTGCCCAGCGTGCTCGCCTGGAGCGAAACCGCCCAGCAACGCCCCAATGTCTACCTCTGGGGAGGCACCACAGAGCCGGACATGGATTGTTCCGGTCTGATGCAGATGGCCTTCGCCAGCCAGGACATTTGGATTCCGCGAGATGCCTATCAACAGGAGCGGTTCTGCCAACCTGTTGCAGCTCTGCCCGACGATCACAGCCTGCTGCGCCCTGGAGATCTGCTGTTTTTTGGCACACGTCGGCGTTGCACCCATGTGGGAATCCATCTCGGCGAGGGCCGCTACCGCCACAGCTCAGGCCAGGAACATGGGCGCAATGGGATCGGCATCGACAGCTTGCACAGCAGCGATCAACACCCGGTGGCTTGCCACTACAGGGCTGAATTCCGCGGCGCAGGCCGTGTGGTGCGTTGCCATGACGGATCGCATCTCTCCTGACGCTGGCTGCCGGATGAACCGGGCCCCTGCTTAAGTTGAGCGACTCGCAGCGCGACCGGCATGAGTGAGCCCCTGAATCTCTCGGTGGTGGTGCCGCTGTACAACGAAGAGGAAAGCCTGCCTCATCTGGTTGAGCAGCTCCTTTCAGCGCTGCGTCCAACCGATGAGGCGTTTGAGCTGGTTCTGGTCGACGACGGATCCAGCGACCGCACCGCGAACGTGCTGGCCAAGCTCAGCGCCGAAGTACCCGAAGTGGTGGCTGTGCTGCTGCGCAAGAACTATGGCCAGACCGCAGCCATGGCGGCTGGGTTTGATGTGGCTGGCGGAGAGGTGATCGTCAGCCTCGATGGAGATCTGCAGAACGATCCAGCCGACATCCCCATGCTGCTGGCCAAACTGCGAGAGGGGTACGACCTCGTCAGTGGCTGGCGCCATCAGCGCCAGGACGCCGCCCTCCAGCGCAAACTTCCCTCCCGGATCGCCAACCGCTTGATCGGCCGGGTAACCGGTGTGCGGCTGCATGACTACGGCTGCTCCCTCAAGGCCTACCGCCGCGAGGTGCTCTCAGACATGCGGCTCTATGGGGAGCTGCATCGCTTTCTTCCCGCCCTGGCCTTCATCGAGGGTGCACGGATCACCGAAATGAAGGTGAACCACCGGGCGCGTCAGTTCGGCAGCAGCAAGTACGGGATCGATCGCACCTTCCGTGTGCTGATGGATCTACTCACCGTCTGGTTCATGAAGCGATTTCTGACCCGGCCGATGTACGTGTTCGGCTTCGGGGGGCTCCTGGCCATCGCCGCCAGCCTGATCACCAGCACCTATCTGCTGGTGATCAAGGTGATGGGAGGCGACATTGCCAATCGCCCACTGCTCACCTTGGCGGTGGTGCTTGGCTTGGCTGGCATTCAACTGTTCTGCTTCGGACTGCTGGGCGAACTGCTGATCCGCACCTACCACGAAAGCCAGGATCGCCCGATTTATCGCATCCGCGAAACATTGCGCGGCGGCCGAGCCTGCTGACGGATCGGGGCAGCGGCCGGCGCGCCGCGGAACGGTGCGATCGCAGCGGCAGCTGCTTCCACCACACTCGCATCGCTGTCACGCAGCGCCTGGCGCAGCAGGGGCAGCGCCGAACGGTGTCCCCATCGGGCGGCCAAACGAACAGCGCGCAAACGCTCCTCGGGTCCAGCCTCCATATCAGCCTTGAGACGACGCTCCAGGGCAAGACGCTCCAAGGGACTGCTCGGCGCCGTCCAGGACTCCAGGGAAGCATCGGCGGATTCCCCATCAGCAGCGGGCTCAATCACCAGTTCCAACTGGGCACGATTGATCTGTGCGACACGGCTGGCATCCGTGCTGGAAAGCATCGGCTTCGCCGGCTTCCTGCGCAACCACAACACCACCGTGAGCAGCACGACGGCACCGGGGAGGAGAACGTTCTGCATGCGGATTGAACTTTTATGTCGCCGTCGGGACCTAAAGCAGGCCGTCAGAACGGTCCTACTTACAGTAGCTGCGAAGCTTTTGGCCTCGACATGACTGGAGATTTCGCTGCTGCTTGGCTGCCTGCGATTTTCGTGCCCATCACCGGAATCGTGTTCCCCGCAGTGTTCATCGTCCTTGTTGGTCGAGTGATCACCGCTGCCGAGTGACCGCGACCTGCGGACCGTTTCAACCCCTCAGCACTCGTACCTCATGACCGTCACTCCTGCTGCTGATCCCTGCGTCGGCAACCTTGCGACACCCGTCAACAGCGGCTATTTCATCAAGGGCCTGATCAACAACCTGCCCCTGTACCGACCCGGAATTTCTCCGAACTTCCGTGGTCTGGAAACTGGTGCAGCCTTCGGCTATCTGCTCTACGGCCCCTTCACCATCTGTGGTCCCCTGCGTGCCACTGAGTACCAGCAAACCGCTGGTCTGCTGGCTGCCATTGGCGCCGTGCACATCCTCAGCCTGCTGTTCCTGCTCTACAACCAGCCCGGCAAGCAACCCAACATCCCCCCTGCAGATGTAACGGTTGAGAATCCCCCCGCCGACCTGTTCACCCGCACCGGCTGGGCTGATTTCACCAGTGGGTTCTGGCTGGGTGGTTGCGGCGGTGCCGTTTTTGCCTGGTTCCTCTGCAACACCGTTCACGTGCAGGAACTGTTCAAGATTGCTGCTGGTGTCTGGAGCGTCGGCTGAAGCAGTTCACTGAACCCTCTGACTAAAACCTTTCATCCCCCGGTTGCCTTATTCCAGGCGATCGGGGGATTTTTCCTGGCAGGATTCATTCACATTTGAGACGCCCCGGTGCGGTCGATCTCCCAGCCGTTTCTTCGGCGGCCGGTTCTGACGGTCGTCTGCAGCCTGCTGATCCTTTTGGCGGGCTGCACTGCGTTGTTCGGCCTGGGACTGGAGGATCTTCCGCCCCTCGCTCCCACCCGCGTGAGTGTGAGCGCCAGCTTCCCGGCGGCTTCACCGGAGGTGGTGGAGCAGAGCGTGACCCGGGTATTGGAACAACAGCTGAATGGCCTGGAAGGGGTCGAAAGCATCAGCTCAACCAGCAGGCAGGGCGGCGCCAGCATCTCGTTGCGCTTCAACGCGGGTGATCCCGAGCTGAATGCGATCAAGGTTCAGAACGAGGTGAACCTGGCCAGCCGCCGGCTGCCCCAGGCAGTGACGCGCCAGGGGCTCCAGGTGCGGCGCTCCTCGGAAGACCTGTTGATGATCCTGGGGTTCAGCCACCCGCCGGATCAATACGTCCCCACCTTTCTCACGGGCTGGCTGGACCAGACCCTGCGGGACGCGCTGCTCAGCACACCAGGCATCGGTGATGCGCGGATCTTCGGCAGCAGTGAACTCTCTTATCGCCTCTGGTTGGATCCGCAACGCCTCGAACAGACCAAGCTCACCCTTGGCGATGTCAGCCGAGCCCTGGCTGAACAGAACGTTTTGGCTGCCGTTGGCAGCATCGGGGCTGCCCCAGTTCCAGAGGGCCAAGTGCTGAGCCTTCCGGTAGAAGCGGAAGGACGTCTTCGCAGCCAATCGGATTTCGAGAATCTCGTCCTGCGCCGGCTCGACAACGGCGGGCTGCTGCGCCTCAAGGATGTGGGACGGGTTGTACTCGGACAGCGCAACTACGGACGCGAGGCCATGAATCTGGCTGGCGAGCGTTCGGTGGCCGTGGGCATCTACCAGCGCGATGGGGCCAATGCCCTGGAGGTGAGCAGGGCGATCAAGGGCAAGCTGAAGCAGTTGGAAGCGAGCTTTCCCCCGGGCATCGAGGTCTCAATGATCGTGGATATGGCCGACACGGTTCAGGCCAACCTCGATCGCACCTTCATCACCTTGCGCGATGCCGTGCTGCTGGTGCTGCTGGTGCTGGTGCTGTTTCTGGGCCGCTGGCGTCTCGCCCTGATCCCTGGCCTTGCCGTGCCGGTGGCGCTGGTGGGAAGCCTCAGCCTGGTGAAACTGAGCGGTTCCAATCTCAACAGCCTGATCTTGTTTGGCCTGGTGCTGGCCACCGGGATTGTTGTGGATGACGCCATCGTCGTGAGTGAAGACATCGCCGGACGCATCGAACGGGGCACACCCCCCGAACAGGCGGCCGAAGACGCCATGGCTGAGTTGGCGACGGCCGTTGTGGCCACCTCATTGGTGCTGGCAGCCGTGTTCCTCCCCGTGCTGCTCATTCCTGGATCGATCGGACGCCTATATCAACCGATCGCCCTGGCCATCAGCGGAGCGATTCTGTTCTCCACCCTGAATGCGCTCAGCTTCACCCCAATGGCCTGCGCCCGGGTGTTGGGCCCAGGGGGCGGCCGTCTTCCTGGGGCCATCGGCAAGCTCAGCCGTTGGCTTCGGCAGGGCATGCAAACCCTGCAATCCCAATACGCGAAACAACTCAAGCACTGGCTGCAGCACAAGCGACGCATCGGCCTTGTGCTGCTGAGCGGCCTTGTCATCACGGCCTCAGGCTTGGCGGTGATGCCAACGGCGTTCATCCCCGATGACGACCAAGGCCAGATCCGCGGCTACTTCACCCTCCCCGATGGTGCCAGCCTTGAGCGCAGCGTGGCCGTGATTGACGACATCCGACGGGTCGTCAGCGAAGAGCCCCTGGTGCGCACCGGCAACTTTTATGCCGGCAGCTCCTTCGGACAGAGCGGAGAAGACCGTGGCTCGTTTTACCTGCGCCTGCAGCCACGCAAGGATCGACCTGGCAAAGAGCAGAGCAGCAACGCCATCAAACGCCGTCTCAATCGCAAGATTCAGCAACGGGTTGGTGAGGCCAGGGTCGTGCTGATCACCCCACCAACCGTGCGGGGCTTCAGCAGTGAATCAGGACTTTCGCTGGAACTGCTGGACCGCAGCGGAGGGCAACTCAGCCTGGAGCAATTCGGCCAGGTCGCCGACGATTTCATCCAGACGGCCAAGGCGACGGACCGCTTTGAACGGGTGAGCTCCCGCTTTGATGCCAGCTTCCCCCGCTGGCGGCTGGAGCTCGACCGCGACCAACTGGCTGCTCTCGATCTCGACTACGGCGCAACCCTGCGGGAGATCGGCACCGCCTTCGGCGGCCGCTACATCGATGACACCTACAACGACGGTCGCATCCGCTCGATTGTTCTTCAGCTGGAAGGCAGCGAGCGACGTCGGCCGGAAGACCTCACCGGGCTGATGGTGCGCAACCGCAGCGGTGAGCTGGTGTCGGTGGCCAGCGTGGCCAGCCTGACCCGCGAGGAGGGCGTCAACAACATTCGCCACTACGGACTCAACCGGGCCATCCAGATCACGGCCATCCCGGCGCCAACGGTGAGCAGCGGTGAAGCCATCGATGCCCTCACCCAGGCCGGTGATCGCATTGGAGGCAGCAACATCGACCTGGCCTTCACGGGCCTGGCGTTGGAGGAACAACGGGCTGGGCAGGTGACCTGGGTGCTGTTCGCCCTTGGCGTGACGGTGGTCTATCTGATGCTGGCCGCTCTTTACGAGAGTTTCATTGACCCGTTGATCATCCTGCTCACGGTGCCGATGGCCCTGCTCGGGGCTCTGATCGGCTTGAAATTGCGGGGCCTTCCACTGGATGTTTACGGCCAGATGGGACTCCTTGTGCTTGTGAGCCTGGCGGCCAAGAACGGAATTCTGATCGTGGAATTCGCCAACCAGCGGGTGGCGGCAGGCCTGGCCCTGCGCGAGGCCGTTGTGGATGCAGCCGTGAACCGGATGCGCCCAATCCTGCTGACAGCGGTCACATCTCTGGCGGGTTTCCTGCCCCTTCTGTTTGCCCAGGGCACTGGAGCCGCCAGCAGGGTCAGCATTGGCACCGTGGTGTTCAGCGGACTGCTGGTGGCCTCGTTGCTGTCCCTGTTTGCCGTCCCTGCCGTCTATCTGATGCTGAAACGCGATCGAAGGCCCACCGCGTAGGGTGCGATCTCGATCCAATGGTTCTGCTGCTTGAGGGAACGATGACCATCACCCCACGGGCGACAACGGCAACCAGTTCCCAGGCGCAGTTCTTCGATTACGCCTCAGCAGCCAATCCCCTGCAACAGGGGCTGATCAGCACGATCCCCTACCGCAGCTTTTCGGCCAGTTTTTTTGATCAAGCCGGAACGGCCCTGCAACCTCTTGATTTAAGTGCCGACTTGCACTGCGAAGGTCCGGCCACCGGTCCATCGCTCTGCGGCAACTTCATCCGACTGGATCATGGATCCCTGCGCACCCATGCGGATGCGACCAGTCAGTTGTTCTTCGTGGCCCGAGGCCATGGGCAAACTGAAGCCTGCGGTCAAGTTTTTCACTGGAGCGAGGGAGACACGTTCGTGCTTCCGGCGGGCGGTGAAGCCATTCACAGCAGCGAAACGCACGCAGGCCTGTATTGGGTGCACGATGCCCCCTTGCTTCGTTATCTGGGGGTGAGCACCGTGAAACCGGTGTTCGAACCCTGCTTCTACAGCCATGAGGATGCTCGCGCGCAGTTGGATGCCATCGCCAGCCATCCCCGCGGAGCCAACGCCAATCGCGTGAGTGTGCTGTTGGGAAACAACGCCTTCCCGCAGACGCGCACCGTCACCCATACTCTCTGGGCCATGTTGGGAATCCTCCCCGCAGGCCAGGTGCAGCGGCCCCACCGACACCAGTCAATCGCCCTTGATTTTGCGGTGGCCTGCCAACCGGGTTGCTACACGATGATCGGCACCGAGCTGGATGAGAACGGAATGATCCGCAATGGGCACCGGGAAGACTGGGCAGCCGGCGCAGCCTTCGTGACACCGCCCGGCTACTGGCACTCCCACCACAACGAATCCGGCGCCGACGCCTACGTGCTGCCCATTCAGGATGCCGGCCTGCACACCTATCTGCGCACTCTCGACATTGCCTTCAGCATCAGAGGCCGGGCTGACTTAAGTTACATACCGTAGCCAACCCAACCTCAACGGGTGAGCAATTGATGGTTCACCGAGCTGAGGGCACCGTGTTCTGAATAGCGACGTGAAATGCGCTCGAGGCGCGTTGCACTCGACAGCCAAAGCGCTTCGATGTTGAAGGGCTGGTGCGGATGAATCTGGGCCGGCGCCAGAAAAGCGCCTCCATCCGGCAAAAAGATCCAGCGATCAAGATCGCCTGCGGCAAAACAGATGTTGTCCCCTGGCGAAGGGTGGTCGCAGCGCCAGTCACCGATCAGCTGATGTGGCTCCAGGGGTGGACGTTCCAGGGCTGAACTGCCAGCGAGGAACTCACGGATCAGCACAATCCGATCCAATTGCCCCGCACCATCCCAAAGCAGCACCAAGCGATGACGGCGTTGCTCATGCAAGAACCCGAACTCGGCATAGAGCTTGGTCCAAGTGGAGCGGTGCAGCGTCCCCCTTGAAAAACTACCGGTGCCGAAGACCCCCATGTCGGGATCCAGCCGCGTGAAGCATTGAACGATCCGCTTTTCAGGCTCGCCGGTAGGCGGTTGATGGGGAGAACTCGATCCCGCTCCCTCAGGCCAGAGCAGCAGAGTCAGATTCAGTGGCACACCGGAGGGAGCCGGTTTAAGCGTGAGCAGGGAGGGCTGACGCTTGGTGCGTTGAAGTGTCCGGTCCAGGCTGTCGAACCAGCCGCGCCACTCACCAACGTTGCGCTGCAGGTGCTCCCATTCGCCCACGTTCAGCCCGATCCCGATCGAGGCCTGAGGCTAGAGAAGGCCCAGAGCAAGACGAGAACAACAACGCGGTCCAACAGAACCACTGCGAAGCACAGACAACAAAAATCCCCATCCGGCGAACCGGATGGGGACGTTTGAAACGAGGAACGACTCGTCGCGGGTTAATTCAGGAAGGAATCAACCGAATTTCCCTGAAGTCGAGGCAATCAGGAAGGCGGCGTACGTCAGGACATAGCCAACTGTGAAGTGAGCCAAGCCGACGACACGGGCCTGAACGATGGACAGTGCCACAGGCTTATCGCGGTAACCCATCATGTTGGCGATGGGGCTGCGCTGGTGAGCCCAGACAATCGTCTCGATCAGTTCCTGCCAGTAACCCCGCCAGGAGATCAGGAACATGAAGCCGGTGGCCCAAACCAGGTGTCCGAAGAGGAACATCCAAGCCCAGACGGCGAGGTTGTTGCTGCCGAACGGGTTGTAGCCGTTGATCAACTGGGAGGAGTTGAGCCACAGGTAGTCGCGGAACCAGCCCATCAGGTAGGTGCTGGATTCGTTGAACTGGGCCACGTTGCCGGACCAGATGGCCAGGTGCTTCCAGTGCCAGTAGAAGGTCAGCCAACCCACGGTGTTCAGAGCCCAGAAGACAGCCAGGTAGAAGGCGTCCCAGGCAGAGATGTCGCAGGTGCCGCCACGGCCGGGGCCGTCGCAGGGGAAGGAGTAGCCGAAGTCCTTCTTGTCGGGCATCAGCTTGGAGCCGCGGGCATCCAGGGCACCCTTCACAAGGATCAGGGTGGTGGTGTGCAGACCCAGAGCAATGGCGTGGTGAACCAGGAAGTCACCAGGGCCGATGGGCAGGAACACATCGGTGTTGCCATTGATCGCGTCCAGCCAGTAGTGCTCACCAGGAATGTTCTGGGCAGCAAGGCTGGCGGAGCTGGAGGCGTTGGAGAGCAACACGTCCATTCCGTACATGGCCTTACCAGAGGCGGCCTGAACGAACTGGGCGAACACGGGCTCAACCAAGATCTGCTTCTCGGGGGTACCGAAGGCAACAACAACGTCGTTGTGGACGTAGAGGCCGAGGGTGTGGAAACCGAGGAACAGGGAGACCCAGCTCAGGTGACTGATGATCGCTTCCTTGTGCTCGAGCATCCGAGCCAGGACGTTGTCCTTGTTGGCTTCAGGGTCGTAGTCACGGATGAAGAAGATCGCACCGTGGGCGAAGGCACCACACATCAGCGCGATGGCGATGTACTGGTGGTGGGTGTACAGGGCTGCCTGAGTTGTGTAGTCCTTCGCGATGAAGGCGTACGACGGCATCGAGTACATGTGCTGCGCCACGAGGCTGGTGACCACGCCGAGGGAGGCGAGAGCCAGACCGAGCTGGAAGTGCAGGCTGTTGTTGATGGTGTCGTAGAGACCCTTGTGGCCAGCGCCGAGGTCACCGGGGGTGCCTTTCGGGGGGTTGTGGGTTTCGAGGATCTCCTTGATGGAGTGACCGATACCGAAGTTGGTCCGGTACATGTGGCCGGCGATCACGAATAGGCAACCGATGGCCAGGTGGTGGTGGGCGATGTCCGTCAGCCAGAGGGCTTCTGTCTGAGGGTGGAAACCACCAAGGAAGGTGAGGATGGCGGTGCCGGCACCTTCGGAACTACCGAAGACCTGATTCAGAGAATCGGGGTTTTCGGCGTAAACACCCCAGTTGCCGGTGAAGAAGGGTCCAAGACCGGCGGGATGAGGCAGAACGTTGAGGAAGTTGTCCCAACCAACGTGCTGACCGCGGGCTTCGGGGATCGCAACGTGAACCAGGTGACCGGTCCAGGCGATGGAGCTGAAGCCGAAGAGGACAGCGAGGTGGTGGTTCAGACGCGATTCAGCGTTTTTGAACCAGGCCAGAGAAGGACGGAACTTGGGCTGCAGGTGCAACCAGCCGGCGAAGAGGGCCCAAGCCGACAGGATCATCATGAAGATGGAACCCTGATACAGCTCGGCATTCGTCTTCATGCCGATTGTGTAGAACCAGTGATAAAGGCCTGAGTAGGCGATGTTCACCGGGGAGGAAGCACCCGCTTGGGTGAAAGCGTCAATGGCGCCTTGACCGAAGTGGGGATCCCAGATTGCGTGAGCGATGGGGCGCACGTGCAGGGGGTCGGCGACCCACTGCTCGAAGTTGCCCTGCCAGGCGATGTGGAACAGGTTTCCCGAAACCCACAGGCCGATGATCGCGAGGTGACCGAAATGGGTGGAGAAGAGCTTCTGGTAGAGGCGCTCCTCCGTCATTCCGTCATGGCTCTCGAAGTCGTGAGCCGTGGCGATCCCGTACCAAATACGGCGGGTTGTCGGGTCCTGGGCCAGACCCTGGCTGAACGAAGGGAATTTCGTTGCCATTAGAGGGAGAGGTCAGGTGAGGTCAGCCGACCACAAGAATGTGGGCGTGGAAGAAGGCCCACGTGGTCGCAATTCCGCCCAAGAGGTAATGGGCAACACCCACGGCACGGCCTTGGATGATGGAAAGAGCACGGGGCTGGATGGCGGGAGCCACCTTCAGCTTGTTGTGAGCCCAGACGATGGACTCAATCAGTTCCTGCCAGTAGCCGCGGCCACTGAAGAGGAACATCAGGCTGAAGGCGAACACGAAGTGGGCGCCGAGGAACATGATTCCGTAGGCGGCCGTGTTCGAGCCATAGCTGTTGATCACCTGAACGGCCTGAGCCCACAGGAAGTCACGCAGCCAGCCATTGATGGTGATGGCGCTTTGGGCAAAGTTGCCGTTGGTGATGTGCGCGACGGAACCGTCGGCATTCACCGTTCCCCAGATGTCGCTCTGCATCTTCCAGGAGAAGTGGAAGATCACAACAGACAGGGAGTTGTACATCCAGAACAGGCCCAGGAACACGTGGTCCCAAGCGGAAACCTGGCAGGTGCCACCACGACCAGGACCATCGCAGGAGAAGCGGAAGCCCAGGTTGGCCTTATCAGGGATGAGGCGGGAGCTACGGGCGTACAGGACACCCTTCAGCAGGATCAGCACCGTCACGTGAATCGTGAAGGCGTGGATGTGGTGAACCATGAAGTCGGCGGTGCCGAGCGGCATGGGAGCAGCGGCAACCTTGCCGCCGACGGCGACAACAGAACCGTTGAACACTTCACTCACACCCGCGAGGGCGTTGGGAGCTGTGCTGCCAGCAGCTGCGGCGTGCACGTTCTGAATCCACTGAGCAAAGATCGGCTGAATGGATATCGCCGAATCGCTGAACATGTCCTGGGGACGACCCAGGGCACGCATGGTGTCGTTGTGGATGTACAGGCCGAAGCTGTGGGCTCCGAGCCAGATGCAGACCCAGTTGAGGTGACTAATGATGGCGTCGCGAGCCTTGAGCACCCGATCCAGCACGTTGTCGATGTGCTTGGCGGGGTCGTAATCGCGAACCATGGCGATAGCGGCGTGAGCGCCGGCACCAACGATCAGGAAGCCGCCGATCCAGATGTGATGGGTGAAGAGCCCGATCTGGGTGGGGTAATCGATCGCTTGGTACGGATACGGAGGCATCGCGTACATGTGCTGAGCAACGATGATGCTCACTGAACCGCCGATGGCGAGGTTGACCGCCAGCTGGGCATGCCAGGAATTGGTCATGAAGTCGTAAAGACCGTCGTGACCGTTGGTGGCAGGGAACAGCAGGGGATCACCCTTCTGACCTTCGTGGATCTCCTTAATGGAGTGACCGATGCCCCAGTTGGTCCGGTACATGTGACCGGCAACGATGAACATCACTGCAATCGCCACATGGTGATGCGCGATGTCGGTCATCCAGAGGCTTCCGGTCACAGGATTCAAACCACCCTTAAAGGTGAGGAAATCGCTGTAGGCAGCCCAGTTGCCGGAGAAGAAGGCACCGACACCAGCACTGAAGCCGGGATACAGCTGCGCCAGCAGGTCCTGATTGAAGAACTCGTGGGGCAGCGGAATGTCTGCAGCCGAAGCGATGGTCTTGCCATTCAGCACCAGCGGCTGGCCGGCGTCGATGGCATCCATCAACTTGGTGACAGGGGCAGACACGTGGATGACGTGACCAGCCCAGGACAGTGAACCGAGACCCAGCAGACCTGCCAGGTGGTGGTTCAGCATCGACTCAACGTTCTGGAACCACTCCAGCTTCGGCGCAGCCTTGTGGTAGTGGAAAACACCGGCGTTGAGCATGAGACCGGCCATCACCAGGGCACCGATGGCCAGAGCCATGAGCTGGGTTTCGCTGGTGATGCCCCAGGCCCGCCACATCTGGAAGAGGCCTGAAGTGATTTGGATGCCTTGGAAACCGGCACCCATGTCGCCGTTGAGGACTTCTTGGCCGAAGACGGCCCAGACCTGCTGGGCGCTTGGCTTCACATGGGTGGGATCAGCAAGCCAACCGGAATAGTTGGAGAAGCGGGCGCCATGGAAGAAGGCACCGCTGAGCCAGATGAAGATGACGGCCAGGTGGCCGAAATGGGCGGAGAAGATCCGCCGAGAGACCTCTTGAAGGTCGCTCGTGTGAGCGTCGAAGTCGTGAGCGTTGGCGTGAAGGTTCCAAACCCAGGTGGTGGTTTTGGGACCTTTCGCGAGAGCTCGGTCGAAGTGTCCGGGCTTGCCGAACAGCTCGAAGGTTGCTGGATTGTCAACCTTCTCGACCTGGCTTTTCGCGTCACTCCCACGCTCAGGTGGGCTGATGGTCATCGAGTCGTTCCTCGAGGGACGGGTTTCGAGGTGGTGGGCCACCCCTCCGAAGGGCCGAAGCCAATCGGGGCCCCGAACAAGGATTCACAAGGAATCGGTGTTCGGGCGTCAGTACAGCAAGAGGCCGAAACCCCTTGTCTGCACTGAAGCTGGGGCCCCAAAGAGGGGACCGCTGGCGGAAGCATAGGGGCGGAGAAGGGGGTTAAAGGGCCCTGAGTTACAAAGGTTCAATCCCGTGGCGAGCCAGTCAGCGACAGGCGTCTGCAGAAGGCTGAGAATCAGCGAAACAACAAAGATCTCAGGCAGTAAGCAACACAATTTCACGCATATTTCCTTTCTAAATAACTAAAACTCTGCCGCTGAAGGGCGGATTGTTCAGAATGATCGGATCTGTTCATACCCGATGCATCGCCCTGGCCTGAAGTCGATATGGGCTGTTCTGCTGGCAGCAGTGATGCTTCTTGGTGCCGGCTTACCTGTTCATGCTCGCCCTGGATTCTTCAATCGCGATGCAGGATCCGCTGCCAAACCGCTGCCGAGTTCAGCCCCCAGCGGGAAGCTCCAGGAAGTGGCTCCTCCAGGGGCAGTGCAACAGCTGCGCCAGAACCTGCAACAGCACCGCCCCTCCCTGCGGCTGATCGATCCAAGCAACGACAGCATCGTTTCTTCTGACACCCTTGAGCTGCGTTTCGAAATCGACGACTGGCCCCTCAGCAGCGACCCCGAATTGGGCCTGGGGCCCCATGTGGTGCTCCAAATCGACAACCGCGCTCCCCTACGACTGAGCAAAAGCGATGGAAACCGCCTGAAGGTCCGCATCGATGACCTGGAGGCGGGCAGTCATCGGTTCAGCGCCTGGGCCGCTTACCCCTGGGGAGAAGCCGTTCAAGCACCGGGGAGCTCAGTCCAGGGACGCGTGCACCTCTGGCAAAAACTGCAGGGCACACAACCCGAACGTGATGCCCCCTGGCTGGTCCCTGTCTCACCGGCCGGAGAGCAGGGCCTGCAACCCCTGTTGGTGGATTGGCTGATCTGGAATGCTCCGCTGCAAAACCTGCGGGAGGGCGATGGACGCTGGCGACTCCGCATCAGCATTGATGGGGACAGCTTTTTGGTTGATCACCAGGAAGCCCTTTGGCTCAAAGGATCGAACGGCTCAGGCAGCCATGACATTCAGATGGAACTGCTGAATGGGCTGGGCGAGCCAATCACACCGGTCTTCAACAACCAGCTGATTCATCTGAAAGCCGCATCCGGTGCCAAAGCGGGCTGGATGCGCCCACGCCTCACCGAAAGCCAGCTCGCGCGCCTGAGCGGCTCCCCTGAGCCTGACGTTCTGGAGGTGGTCGAATCCTCGCCAGAGCCTCCTCAAAAGACTGAGGAGAAACAACAGGAGAAGACAGAACAGCCCCGAGACCTTCCTCAGGCTGAGCTCAAAGCAGAGGTCGTCGTCAAGGACGAGGTTGAAACCAAGCCCAAGGCCACCCCCGAGCCCGCGGCACCAGAGGAAAACGAAGAGCAGGATCCTGAGCCAGCCCTTATTGAACAGCAGCTTGCTGAGCAGCCACCTGCTGAACAGCCATCCAAATCAGAAGCTGCTCGGCCCACTCCTCCCACTCCCGCCCCGGGTGAGCCAGCGGAGCCTCAGCAGGCAGCCGACGAGGAACCCAAGCTGAAGCCAAGCAGCAGCCTGGGAGGATCAGCCCGTGAGTTGCTCAACAGCGATGGGCGCTTGCGCAAGCCCTGATCCGGATTTCCTGCCCTGAACCCCACATCCGCCGCTCCCGCTCTGGGCCTAGGACTGAGCCCCAGCGCCATGCCGCTGTTGGAGCGTTTGCTGCTACGCGGCCACATCGACCGGATCAAGCCAGTCGATCAAGACATCAGCATCGCCCTTGATGGGCACTGGACGGCAGAGAACGTTGTTTTGTTCGTGGGCGCCGTGGGAGCAGTGACGCGCCTGATTGCAGCTCGGATCCAAGGCAAGGAGAAGGATCCAGCCGTTCTGGTGCTTGACCCGAAAGGAGAATTCATCATTCCGCTGTTGGGAGGCCATTCCGCAGGGGCCGAACAACGCGCCTGGGAAATCGCCATGGATCTCGGCGGGCAGGCGGTGATCACGGGCGCCTGCGCCCATGAAGGACGTCTCCCCCTGGATGCCTTTGGCGAGAGCTGGGGCTGGAAACGCAGCGGATCGGTGGCCCATTGGCGCGATCTGATGGTGCGGCAATCCCAGGGATCCAGCATCAGCGTTCACCAGAGCAGTGGATCCACCACCTGGCGTGGCCCTGAAGGCCATCCCTTGCTGCACAACATCGATCCCAAGGATGTGCCAGACGCCGCTGATCTAGTGATCGGAGCGCGCCGTCGGGGTGATTGCCAGTGGCATCCAGCCACGCTCTGGATCGGCATCGGCTGTGAGCGCAACACCAGTGTTTCGCTGGTGGAGAAGGCCATTGCCGAGGCCTTGGCAACAGCAGGACTGGCGGAGGAGGCGATAGCCGGCATCGCCAGCGCAGCGCGGAAATCCGATGAACCGGCCCTGCAAGAGCTAAGCCGCACCAGGGCATGGCCGTTCCGAACCTTTGCGGAGCATGCCCTTGCATCCATCGACGTGCCCAATCCCTCCGAAGTGGTGCGCCAGGAAATGGGGACCGCGTCGGTGGCTGAAGCAGCGGCCTTGCTGGCTGCGGGCGAACAAGGCCATCTGATCCAGCCCAAGCGAATCAGCCGTCCGGCAACAGGAGAGCAGGGTGCCGTGACGGTGGCCATTGCCGAGGCGGCCCTCCCCCACGCGCCAGAGAGGGGCGAACTCCATCTGGTGGGGAGCGGTCCAGGGGATCTGTCCCTGCTCAGCGGAGACGCCAAAGCGGCCCTCTCCCGTTGCTGCGCCTGGGTTGGCTACAGCCTCTACCTCGATCTTTTGGAGCCCCTGCGCCGGCCGGATCAGGTCCGATTCGATGGCCAGCTCACCCGGGAATGGGACCGCTGTGCCGAAGCGCTGCGCTTGGCCCAACAAGGGGCCAAGGTTGCTCTGATCTCCTCCGGCGACAGCGGCATCTACGGCATGGCGGGATTGGCTCTGGAGCTGCTGCTTCAGCAACCCGAGCAGGAGCGGCCCAGCTTCGCGGTGCATCCCGGCATTTCAGCCTTGCAGCTGGCCGCCGCCCGGGCCGGAGCGCCACTGATGCATGACTTCTGCTGCGTGAGCCTCAGCGATCGCCTCACGCCATGGGCCGTGATCGAAAAGCGACTGGAGGCCGCCGCCGCTGGAGATTTTGTGCTCGCTCTGTACAACCCACGCTCCAAGGGCCGGGACTGGCAGCTGGGACACGCCAAGGAAATCCTGATGAAACACCGCCCCCCCACAACCCCGGTGACGCTGGCGCGGCAGCTGGGCCGCGCAGAGGAATCCCGTGAGCTCACGAGCCTTGAGCGCTTGAAGCCGGAATCCGTGGACATGCTCACGCTGGTTCTGATCGGGAACAGCAGCAGCCGTGCAGAGGATGGCTGGATGGTGACGCCGCGGGGCTACCCCGGGGCGAGTCTCCAATGAGCGCCAAGTCTTTTTCGGCCTAGCTCAGGCCTCCATCAAGACCAGGCAGTGCCATGCAAACCAAGAATCGGGATGACAGGATTCGAACCTGCGGCCCCTTCGTCCCGAACGAAGTGCGCTACCAAACTGCGCCACATCCCGGCTCTGCAATCTTAAAAGATCGCAGTGAAGCGAAATCCAGGCAGATCTCAGCAGCGACTAGGGTCATGGATTGAAGATGCTTCGCCGTGCTCAAGCCGGAGTGGTTGCGCGTTAAGGCTCCGCAGCGCGAGCGAATCGGCGCCGTGGCCGACCTGCTGCTGGACTTGAACCTGAACACGGTCTGTCAAGAGGCAAGCTGCCCCAACATCGGCGAATGCTTTGCAGGCGGCACCGCCACGTTTTTGATCATGGGGCCCGGCTGCACCCGCGCCTGCCCCTACTGCGACATCGACTTCGACAAGAGCGTGCGCGAGCTCGATCCCACCGAGCCGCAACGGCTTGGGGAGGCAGTGGCCCGTCTGGGCCTGAAGCACGTGGTGATCACCTCAGTGAACCGCGACGATCTCGCCGATGGTGGAGCGTCCCAGTTCGTGGCCTGCATCGAACAGGTGAAGCAACGCTCACCGCTCACCACGATTGAGCTGCTGATCCCCGACTTCTGCGGCAACTGGGATGCCCTGGCAACGGTGATGGCCGCCGCCCCCCACGTGCTGAACCACAACATTGAAACGGTGCCGCGGATGTACCGCCTGGCGCGGCCCCAGGGCATCTATGAACGCTCCCTCGAGCTGCTGCAACGGGTGCGGGACCAATGGCCCAAGGCCTACAGCAAGTCGGGCCTGATGGTGGGGCTCGGGGAAACCGATGAAGAGGTGATCGAGACGCTCTGGGATCTGCGCAAACACAAGGTCGACATCGTCACCATCGGTCAGTACCTCTCACCTGGCCCCAAGCACCTGGCCGTCGACCGCTTTGTCACCCCGGCTCAATTCGAGACCTACAGAACAGTGGGCGAAAAGGAGCTGGGCTTCCTCCAGGTGGTCAGCACACCACTCACCCGCAGCAGCTACCACGCCGGCGAAGTACAACGGCTCATGGCCAGCCATCCCCGCTGACGGGGATCCATTCCTGCACCTGCCAGTCCACGAGGCCATCGCGGATCATCGGGTCGTTCTGCACCCACGCAAGGGCATCGGCATAGGACGACGCTTCAAAGATCAACAAACCCCCGCCGCCCGGACGCCGATCGCCATCCACCAGGTAGCCGCTGCGTAGACGGCGGCCTACTGCAGCTTCCCCTGAAACCCAATGGCGGTGAGCCTCCAGGGTGGGTCTCCGCTGCTCAACGGAGAGAGCGGCGGCGACGGCCGTGAAGGTTTCGGTCTTGACGAACCAGGCCACGGACTGGGGACGGCGCTAGGCCGCCACAGCCTGCTTGTCAGCCAATCCCATCGCCTCCCGCTCACTGGGGGGGACCAACACCTTGAAGCGACCCTTCGCCGCAGACCAATCGGCCAGGAGAGCAGCAGCCTTTTCACTTCCCGTGAGCGCCACATGCCGTTCCAGCAGACCCTTCAGCAGCGACTCCTGCTCATGGGTGGTGATGGTGCAGACCTCAACAATTTCCGGGTTCACCCGAGGAGCGACACGCCCCTCCTCATCCAGCAGGAAGGTCACTCCACCGGTCATACCAGCGCCGACATTGCGGCCGGTGCTGCCGAGAACAACGACGACACCACCGGTCATGTACTCACAGCAGTGGTCACCAGCTCCCTCCACAACCGTGCGGGCGCCGCTGTTGCGAACACCGAAGCGCTCACCAGCCCGGCCATGGGCAAACAACTCACCGCCGGTTGCCCCGTAAAGACAGGTGTTGCCGAGGATCACTTGGTTACCGGGAGATGCACAACCGTCTGATGGCACCAGGGTGATGCAACCACTGTTCATGCCCTTGCCCACGTAGTCGTTGGCTTCGCCTTCCAGACGAACCTGCATGCCCTGCACCAGGAAAGCCCCGAAGCTCTGGCCTGCTGCCCCCCGGAAGGTGAGATCGAGCTGTCCCTTGAAGCCGCGGTTGCCATGGCGCTGGGCGATTTCACCGGCCAGACGGGCACAGACACTGCGATCGGTGTTGATGATCTCGATGCTGCGGCTGATGGAACCGTGGTTCTCCAGGGCAGCCATCAGTTCAGCGTCGGCGAGGAGCTGATCCTCAAGAATCGGTCCGTTGCCGTGGGCCTCGTCGCTGTGGCGAAGCCAAGAGCGATCTTCGGCGCCGCTGATCGGGGCCAGCAGGCTGGAGAGATCCACACCCTTGGTCTTGGCCAGATCAACTGAGCGGGCCTGGAGCAGATCGGTGCGACCGATCAGCTCCTCGAGACGGCTGACGCCGAGCAGGCTCATCAGCTGACGCACTTCCTCGGCGACGTACCAGAAGAAATTGACGACATGCTCAGGAATGCCGGTGAAACGCTTGCGCAGGTTCTCCTTCTGCGTGGCCACTCCCACAGGGCAGTTGTTGGTGTGACAAACGCGAGCCATGACGCAGCCCTCGGCGATCATTGCGATCGAGCCGAAGCCGTATTCCTCCGCCCCCAGAAGGGCAGCGATCACCACATCCCAGCCTGTTTTCAGGCCTCCATCGGCGCGCAGCAGAACCCGATCGCGCAGACCGTTCTCCACCAGGGAACGATGCACCTCGGTGAGGCCCAGTTCCCAGGGGCTGCCGGCGTGCTTGATCGAACTCAGGGGAGATGCACCAGTGCCACCGTCGTGACCGGAGATCTGGATCACATCGGCGTTGGCCTTGGCCACACCCGCCGCGATGGTGCCGATGCCGATCTCGGCCACCAGCTTCACGCTGACGGGAGCAGCGGGATGCACCTGATGCAGGTCATGGATCAACTGCGCCAGGTCTTCAATCGAATAGATGTCGTGGTGTGGCGGCGGTGAAATCAAGGCCACACCTGGCTTGCTGTTGCGCAACCAGGCGATGTACTTGTCGACCTTGGGCCCTGGCAGCTGACCACCTTCACCGGGCTTGGCGCCCTGGGCCACCTTGATCTCCAGCTGCTTGCCGCTGCGCAGGTATTCCGCCGTCACACCGAAACGACCTGAAGCCACCTGCTTGATTGCCGAGCAGGCGGTGTCCCCATTGCGCAAACCACCAATGCTGGGGAATGAAGCGGAACGGCCCTCGCCATCCACATCCTTGAGGATCTGGAAGCGGGCAGGGTCTTCGCCGCCTTCACCGCTGTTGCTCTTGCCGCCGATGCGATTCATCGCCACGGCCAACACTTCATGGGCTTCGCGGGACAAAGCGCCCAGGCTCATGCCGCCCGTGCAGAAGCGGGTGCAGATGCTCTCGACGCTCTCCACCTGATCCAGGGGCACTGGGATAGGAGCCAACTTGAACTCCAGCAGGTCCCGCAGGGCCATCACCGGTCGGTTCTCCAACAAGGCCTGGTAAGTGGAGAAGTGGTCGTAACCAGGGCCCTGAGCCACCGCCTTGTGGAGCGCCTTCGACAGCTCGGGATTGTTGCGGTGGTACTCAGCACCACTGCGGTACTGAACGAAGCCCATGAATTCGAGCTTGCTGCGGTTGAGCTCAGGGAAAGCCTTGGCGTGCATCGAGAGCGTTTCGTTCGCTAGCTCGGCCAACGTCATGCCGGCAACACGGCTGGTCGTTCCGGTGAAGGCGGTCTCCACCACATCCGCTCCCAAGCCGATCGCTTCAAAGATCTGAGCGCCGTGGTAGCTGGCCAGCAATGAAATTCCGATTTTGGAGAGGATCTTGCGCAGGCCGTTCTCCAGCGACTCACGAACGTTGGCCTGGGCTTGATTGGCATCCAGGGCGGGCAACTTGCCCTGTTCGATCCGCTTCTTGGTTTTGGGGTGATCCAGCCAGTGGCGGGTGGTCTCCCAGGTGAGCCAGGGGCAGACGGCACTGGCGCCGTAACCGATCAGGCAGGCCATGTGATGGGTGCTCCAGCACTGGGCCGTATCCACCACCAGAGAGCACTGCAGCCGCAGCTTCTGGCGCAGCAGATGGTGATGAACAGCACCCACGGCCAGCAAGGCCGGCATCGCCACCGTTGTGGGGGTCAGCGGGGCAGCCGCCCCCGTGCCATCGACCCGGTCAGACAGCACCAGAACCTGGGCTCCGTCACGCACCGCCTGTTCGGCAACACTGCACAGCGCAGCGATGGCCTGTTGCAGGCCTCCCGCACACGACTCAACAGCCACCTGGGTGGACACCGTCTTGACGGGCAAACCCTGCTCACTGATGGCCGCCAGTTCCGCCTCGTTCAGAACGGGCGTCTCCAGATGGATGACGGAGGCAGCTTCCGGCTGGGGCTTCAGGGCGGGCCGGCGCTCACCCAGGTGCATCTCCAGACTCATCACCAGCTTTTCCCGCAGGGGATCAATCGGAGGGTTGGTGACCTGGGCGAAACGCTGCTTGAAGTAGTCGTAAAGCAGGTGGGGCTTGTCGGAGAGCACCGCAAGGGGGATGTCATCGCCCATGCAGTAGGTCGGCTCCTTGCCGAGGGCAGCCATGTCCTCGATGATCAGATCGAAGTCTTCGGCGGTGAACCCCATCGCGGTCTGCAACCGCAGCAGATCGAGTTCACCCACCTGCCGGTCCTGGGTCCAGGGCTGGGGGGCCACGCCGCGGCGATGCTTCTGCAGCCAATCGGCATAAGGGAAGCGCTGCGCCGCGTCTTCCTTCACCGACCAGTTGTCGAGCAACTCGCCGCGTTCAAGATCGACGGCCACCATCTGACCCGGACCAAGACGACCTTTCTGAACAATCGTCTTGCCGCTGAGATCCACCACGCCGGTCTCCGATCCCATGATCACGAAGCCGTCAGCGGTGGTGCACCAACGCGCCGGACGCAGCCCATTGCGATCGAGCGTTGCACCCACTCGCTTGCCGTCGGCGAACACCAACAGGGCCGGGCCGTCCCAGGGTTCCTGAATGCCCGCGTTGAATTCGTACATCGCCGTCACATCGGGACGGCTGTCGAGATCGGGCTGATTGCGAAACGCTTCGGGCACCAGTGTGATCAGGCTGTCGGTGATCGACCGCCCACTGCGCACCATCAATTCCAGAGTGGCGTCCAGGTTGGCGGAATCGCTGAAGGCAGGGTTCACCACCGGAATCAGGTCATCAGCCGCCTCACCCCAGACGTTCTCGAGGCTGGCTTCTGAAGCCTTGGCCCAGTTGAGGTTGCCCAGCAGCGTGTTGATTTCGCCGTTGTGCCCCAGAAGCCGCATCGGCTGAGCCAGGGGCCAACGCGGCAGGGTGTTGGTGCTGAAACGGCGGTGGTACACCGCAAAGCTCACCTCAAATCGTGGGTCCTGCAGGTCGGCGTAGAACTGCGCCAGCACCTCGGATCGCACCATTCCCTTGTAAACAACCGTCCGGCTGCTCAGGGAGGCGACATAAACGTCCTGGGCCACCTCAGCACCCAAAGCGGCCCGCACACGGGCACCGATACGGCGCCGCAACTGCAGCAGCTGGCCATCAAAGCTTGCGTCGTCGGCATCACCATTCAGCACCCACTGCTCGATCACGGGGGCTGTGGCACGAGCCAAAGGCCCGAGAACCGCAGGGTCGACAGGCACCGTTCGCCACCCCAGAGGCTGCAAGCCAAGGGCTTTGGCCTCTTCATCACACAGGCCCCGAACCTCAGCACGACGGCTGGCATCGGTCGGCATGAACATCATGCCGAGGCCCCGTGCTGCAGCCGCCTCGGGCCAGACGGCTTTCAGATACGACCAGGGAATTTCACACAACACCCCCGCGCCGTCTCCGGAGTCGCCATCTCCCCCGCAACCGCCACGGTGCTCCATGCATCCCAGACCACGCAGGGCCTGCTCCAGCACCCAGTGACTGGTCTGCCCCTGGAGCTGAGCCAGGAAACCAACGCCACACGCATCCTTCTCGCCCGCAACAACCTCAGGTGCAGGGCTGTCGCAATAAGGCCAGAAAGCGGAACGGATGGCGTCAGACATAGGGAACTCAACCGGACGATCGCATGGGCCTGCAGCTTCGAGCTCTGCAGAATCCATCTCGAGGGACGATCCTAGGCAGGCGCCTCTCCGCCAAGGCATTTCATGCTGGCCTTTGCCCCACTTCCCGCGCCACCGCCTGAGCTTCGCCCTGTTCCGAACCAGAGCGGTGAGGAGGTGCTGATCGGGAGAGAGCGCAGCAAAGCGGTTTGGCTCTGGCGGGGCAGCGACACAGAACCGGAGGAACTTTGGCTGCCCTTGGAGGTTCTGGAATCCCGTCTGGGTTTCCGGCGGGTGTCCCGTCTCGAGGGAGAAGCACTGGAATGGTTTGGTCGAACGGTCGCATTGACCGCATTGGCGACCCGTTCACTCGGTGATGAAGTCGGCCTCGAAGTGAGCGACTGGCTGGCCGCGACTGGCGTCCGCGCCCAAGTGAGGGAAAAGACCCTGGAGCTTCGGCTGCCCCTACCAAAGGTGAACAACCTGCGCCGCGGCAAGGGTTCAACAGCCGATCGGTTGGTGCTGGACCTGAACGGTCCCGCCCTGGTGCAGCGCTTGAACGGCGACCTTTTGCTGGAGCTCAAGCTGTCGCGGACCCAGCAACGTCAACTCAAGGCATGGGGGCTCTCGCCACAGCTGCATCGCCACGGCGGCCTTGTGCTGAAGGGACAAGCCACCAAGCTGAGAAGCCTGAGCCTGGCGTCCCCTTGGCGGGTGGTGCTGGATGGTGTGCAGACCGGTGGTCGCCGCCCGGTCCAGCGCGCACGTCTCCCCCTCCGCAACCCAGCCGTGGCCGAATGGCTGAGGCGGGGCTTCGTCCTGGAGCAACGCACCATCAAGGTGGGGGTGAAACCCATTCAGGTGTTCCGTGCCGGCGGACGGCTGAGCCGTCTCGGCATCACCCTTCAGCCTCTGGTCAAAGCCGAGCAGCAACAGGGTCTGCGTTTTCTGCCTCAGCTCTCCCAACCCGCCGGGGCACTGGTCGCAGTTAACGGAGGCTTTTTCAACCGGATCAACCAACTACCCTTGGGGGCCGTGCGGCATCAGGGGGTCTGGCTGTCCGGTCCGATCCTGAACCGCGGTGTGATCGCTTGGGGATCCTCAGGGGATCTGCAGTTCGGCCGGCTGCGTCTGAATCAGACGCTGCAGGTGAACAACGGTCGCCGTTGGAACCTCATGGCCCTCAACAGCGGCTACGTCCAGAAGGGGCTGAGCCTCTACACACCTGCATGGGGGCCCCGCTACCGGGCCCTGAGCGGCGAGGAGGAAGCACTGTTGATTCGCGGCGGCCGCGTCGAAGCAACGGTCGACAAGAACAGCCTGCAACGCGGCATCACCATCCCCAAAGACGCTGCATTGGTGGTGGCCCGGGGACGCACGCCGCTGCCAGCACGGCCTGGGGATCGGATCCAGGTGACAGAAAGATCACTCTCTCCCCTCGCGCAACAACCCAATGTTCTGGGCGGCGGTCCATTGCTGATGCAGAACGGCAACGTGGTTCTCAATGGACGCCAGGAGGGATTCAGCCCTGGCTTCATGAGCTTGGCGGCACCAAGAACGGTGGTGGCCCAGGGGCCGAACGGTCAGTGGCTGATGACCTTGCGTGGCGCCGCCGGCAGTGATCCCACCCTTGTGGAAACAGCCCTGGCAGCCCAGCAACTGGGGCTGCGCGATGCCTTGAACATGGATGGCGGCAGCTCCACCACCCTCGTAGTGGCCGGACGCACCGTGATGAATGGCCGAAGCAGCACCCCGAGAGTCCACAACGGCCTGGGGCTGATCCCCCTCTGAGACCTGCAACAGTGGGGGCCCCGAGGAACTGAGCATGGCTGCCAATCTGCGGCTGACCGCTGCCGCTGCTGCCGAGCTAGGGCGACAGGCGGCCGTTGCGGGAACGCCGGGGCAGATGCATCTCGATCTCACGCCCGGCGAATGCGCACAACATGTGCTGCGCATCCGGGCAGGACATCTGGCCGGCGTTGCGATCGCAAGGGCCGATGGCGTGACCCTGCACGCCCCTGCTGAACAGCTCAAATTGCTTGAAGGCCTTTGCCTGGACTACCGCGGCGACCTCAGTGGTGGTGGTTTTCTGATCCGCAACAGCGATGGGGTTGAACCCTGTGCCTGCGGCAGTGCCTTCAGCCGCCTGTGAGGGGGGACCGTCACCCGGTATCGTGGTCGATTGTCGAATCAGGTCGGGAGTCCGACCGCTCACCGACCATCGATGCCAACCATCCAACAGCTGATCCGCACTGAGCGCTCACGCCTCAAGGCCAAGACCAAGTCCCCGGCTTTGAAGTCCTGCCCTGAGCGTCGCGGTGTTTGCACCCGCGTTTACACCTCAACGCCGAAAAAGCCGAATTCGGCGCTGCGCAAGGTGGCTCGTGTGCGCCTGACCTCCGGCTTTGAGGTCACGGCCTACATCGGCGGTGTCGGTCACAACCTGCAGGAGCACTCGGTGGTGTTGATCCGCGGCGGTCGTGTCAAAGACCTCCCTGGCGTCCGTTACCACATCATCCGCGGAACCCTGGATACCGCTGGCGTGAAAGACCGGCGTCAGTCCCGCTCCAAGTACGGCGCCAAGGCTCCGAAGGAGTGATCACCGGTTTCTTCCCCATCCCCATCAAGTTCTGATCCCTAATGTCACGCCGCAACGCCGCTGAGAAGCGCCCGATTCTTCCCGACCCGCAGTTCAACAGCCGCCTCGCCACGATGATGGTGGTGCGCCTGATGCAGCACGGCAAGAAGTCGACAGCGCAACGGATCCTGTCCGACGCGTTCGGCCTGATCAACGAGCGCACCGGCGGAGATCCGCTCGAACTGTTCGAAACAGCTGTTAAAAACGCCACCCCCCTGGTGGAAGTGCGCGCCCGCCGTGTTGGTGGTGCCACCTATCAGGTGCCCATGGAAGTGCGCCAGGAGCGCGGCACCGCCATGGCTCTGCGCTGGCTGGTGAGCTTCTCCCGTGCCCGCAACGGCCGCAGCATGGCGCAGAAGTTGGCTGGCGAACTGATGGATGCCGCCAACGAGGCTGGCAACGCCGTTCGCAAGCGCGAAGAAACCCACAAGATGGCCGAAGCCAACAAGGCTTTCGCCCACTACCGCTACTGAGCCTCGCAGGCCAGCCATCAACACAGATGTTCATGGCTGGCCTGTAGAGTCTCTCCGCCTTTTCACGCCCCACCCCCGGAGAATTTCCTGTGGCCCGCGACTTCCCCCTGGAACGCGTCAGAAATATTGGTATCGCTGCTCACATCGATGCCGGCAAAACCACCACGACAGAACGGATCCTGTTCTATTCCGGTGTGGTTCACAAAATCGGCGAGGTGCATGACGGCGCCGCCGTGACCGACTGGATGGCCCAGGAACGGGAGCGTGGCATCACGATCACCGCAGCTGCCATTTCGACGTCCTGGCAGGACCATCGGATCAACATCATCGACACGCCTGGCCACGTGGACTTCACCATTGAGGTGGAGCGCTCCATGCGTGTGCTGGATGGTGTGATCGCCGTCTTCTGCGCCGTTGGTGGCGTTCAGCCCCAATCAGAAACCGTCTGGCGTCAGGCCGATCGCTATTCGGTTCCCCGGATGGTGTTCGTGAACAAGATGGACCGCACCGGTGCGGACTTCCTCAAGGTTCACGGCCAGATCAAGGATCGCCTCAAGGCCAACGCTGTACCGATCCAGCTTCCGATCGGTGCTGAAGGTGAGCTGAGCGGCATCATCGATCTCGTTGCCAACAAGGCCTACATCTATAAGAACGATCTAGGCACCGACATCGAAGAAGCCGAGGTGCCGGCCGACATGGCCGATGAGGTGGCCGAATGGCGGAACACCTTGATGGAGACCGTCGCCGAAACCGATGAGGCGCTGATCGAGAAGTTCCTCGAAACCGGCGAACTCAGCGTTGACGAGCTCAAAAAAGGCATCCGTGAGGGCGTGCTCAAGCACGGCCTGGTGCCCATGCTCTGCGGCTCCGCCTTCAAGAACAAAGGTGTGCAGCTGTTGCTCGACGCTGTGATCGACTACCTGCCTGCCCCCGTCGACGTTCCCCCCATCCAGGGTGTGCTCCCCGACGGCAGCGAAGCGGTGCGTCCGTCCGACGACAACGCTCCCTTCAGTGCCCTCGCCTTCAAGGTGATGGCGGATCCCTACGGCAAGCTCACTTTCGTTCGGATGTATTCCGGCATCCTCGAGAAGGGCAGCTATGTGCTCAACTCCACCAAAGGTGAGAAGGAGCGCATCTCCCGCCTCGTGGTGCTCAAGGCTGACGACCGTGAGGAAGTCGACGCACTGCGTGCCGGCGACCTCGGTGCGGTGCTCGGACTGAAGAACACCACCACGGGTGACACCCTCTGCACCCAGGACGATCCGATCGTTCTCGAGACCCTGTTCATCCCCGAACCGGTGATCTCCGTGGCGGTTGAGCCGAAGACCAAGGGCGACATGGAGAAGCTCTCCAAGGCCCTGGTTGCTCTGGCTGAAGAGGACCCCACCTTCCGCGTCAACACTGACGCCGAGACCGGCCAGACCGTGATCGCAGGCATGGGCGAACTCCACCTGGAAATCCTGGTGGACCGCATGCTGCGTGAATTCAAGGTGGAAGCCAACATCGGCGCACCTCAGGTGTCCTACCGCGAAACCATCCGTGGTTCAGCAGGTGGCGAGGGCAAGTTCTCCCGTCAGACCGGTGGTAAGGGCCAGTACGGCCACGTTGTGATCGAGATGGAACCGGGTGAGCCCGGCTCCGGCTTCGAATTCGTCAACAAGATCGTGGGCGGTGTCGTTCCGAAGGAATACATCAAGCCCGCCGAGCAGGGCATGAAGGAGACCTGCGAATCCGGTGTGATCGCCGGATACCCCCTCATCGATGTGAAATGCACCCTGGTGCATGGCTCCTATCACGACGTCGACTCCTCGGAGATGGCGTTCAAGATCGCCGGATCCATGGCCTTCAAGGACGGCGTCAAGAAGTGCAACCCTGTGCTGCTTGAGCCGATGATGAAGGTCGAGGTCGAAGCTCCCGAGGATTTCCTCGGTTCGATCATCGGCGACCTGTCCTCCCGTCGAGGTCAGGTTGAGGGCCAGTCCGTCGAAGACGGCACGTCCAAAATCTCGGCCAAGGTGCCCCTTGCCGAGATGTTCGGTTACGCCACCGAGCTCCGCTCCATGACCCAGGGCCGGGGCATTTTCTCGATGGAATTCGACAATTACGCCGAAGTTCCTCGCAATGTGGCCGAGGCCATCATTTCCAAGAATCAGGGCAATTCCTGATCTCTAAACTCCTCCAAATCCAACCCTCGATTCTTTAAACACTCATGGCACGCGAGAAGTTCGAAAGGAACAAGCCCCACGTCAACATCGGCACCATCGGCCACGTTGACCACGGCAAGACCACCCTCACCGCTGCGATCACCAACGTGCTCGCCAAGAAGGGTCAGGCTGAAGTTCAGAACTACGCCGACATCGACGGCGCCCCTGAAGAGCGTGAGCGCGGCATCACCATCAACACCGCTCACGTTGAGTACGAGACCGAGACTCGTCACTACGCCCACGTGGACTGCCCTGGCCACGCGGACTATGTGAAGAACATGATCACCGGTGCCGCTCAGATGGACGGCGCCATCCTGGTGTGTGCCGCCACCGACGGCCCCATGGCCCAGACCAAGGAGCACATCCTCCTGGCCAAGCAGGTGGGTGTTCCCGCTCTGGTGGTTGCACTCAACAAGTGCGACATGGTCGATGACGAAGAGATCATCGAACTGGTGGAGATGGAGATCCGCGAACTGCTCTCCAGCTACGACTTCCCCGGCGACGACATCCCCGTGGTTCAGGTCTCCGGCCTGAAGGCCATCGAGGGCGAGGCTGAGTGGGAAGCCAAGATCGAGGAACTGATGGCGGCTGTTGACGCCAGCATCCCTGAGCCTGAGCGGGAAGTGGACAAGCCCTTCCTGATGGCTGTGGAAGACGTCTTCTCCATCACCGGTCGCGGCACCGTGGCCACCGGCCGTATCGAGCGCGGCATCGTCAAGGTCGGCGAAGAGATCGAAATCGTCGGCATCAAGGACACCCGCAAGACCACCGTCACCGGTGTGGAAATGTTCCGCAAGCTCCTCGATGAGGGCATGGCTGGCGACAACGTTGGTCTGCTGCTGCGCGGCATCCAGAAGGAAGAGATCGAGCGCGGCATGGTGCTCGTGAAGCCCGGTTCCATCACCCCTCACACCAAGTTCGAGGGTCAGGTGTACGTGCTCAAGAAGGAAGAAGGCGGCCGCCACACTCCCTTCTTCGCTGGCTACCGCCCGCAGTTCTACATCCGTACAACGGACGTGACCGGCCAAATCACTGCCTTCACCGCGGAAGACGGTTCCAACGTGGAAATGGTGATGCCTGGTGACAACATCCAGATGACCGGTGAGCTGATCTGCCCCGTCGCCATCGAGCAGGGCATGCGCTTCGCTATCCGCGAAGGCGGCCGCACCATCGGTGCTGGCGTGGTCTCCAAGATCATCGAGTGATCAGCGCAAGCTGAACCAAATGGCAGGAGATGGAGGGGCTCAGCCCCCCATCTCCTAAATTTCTCAGAACCTCGACAACTGAAGTCCTGCTTCGATCTCGAAGCTTTTTCGCTCCCTTCCTATGTCAACTGCCATCGCTCAGCAGAAGATCCGCATCCGCCTTAAGGCGTTCGACCGCCGCATGCTCGATCTTTCTTGCGAGAAAATCATTGAAACGGCCGATAACACCGCTGCAACCGCGATCGGTCCGATCCCCCTGCCCACGAAACGCAAGATCTACTGCGTTCTGCGCTCTCCCCACGTGGACAAGGACTCCCGCGAGCACTTCGAGACCCGCACCCACCGTCGCATCATCGACATCTACAGCCCATCGGCCAAAACCATCGACGCGCTGATGAAGCTGGATCTCCCCAGTGGTGTGGACATCGAAGTGAAGCTCTGATCCGTTCGATCAGAACTTCATTTTCCTAGGATTCAGTTGCCTACAACACGGCGTTCGTGTCCGATTTTTCTGTGAGGGAGCTTCCCCTGTTCCCCCTGCCGGACGTCGTGTTGTTCCCGCAGCAGCTCCTGCCGCTGCACATTTTTGAATCGCGTTATCGGATGCTTCTCCAGACGGTTCTGGAGACCGACAAGCGATTCGGCATTGTTCGCATCAATCCCGAGAACGGCGAAATGGCCGAAATCGGATGCTGCGCTGAGGTGCTTCAGCATCAAACAACGGAAGACGGTCGCAGCTACATCGTTTCGCTGGGCCAACAGCGGTTCCGGCTGCTCAACATCACGCGTGAAACGCCCTACCGAACAGGGATGGTGAGCTGGCTGGAGGATGAGCCCGTGGCCGACACCGACCAGCTCAACAGCCTGCGGGACAAGGTGAGCGAAGCCTTGAGCGACGTCGTTCAGCTGACCAGCAAACTGCAGAACCGAGAGGTGGAACTGCCTGACGATCTGCCTGATCTACCGCGGGAACTCTCCTTCTGGATCAGCGCCCATCTGGATCAGGCCGCTTCTGAGCAACAGAGTCTTCTCGAACTAACCGACACCCACGAACGGTTGAGTCAGCAATTTGAAATGTTGGACCACACCCGACGCCAACTGGCGGCCCGCACTGTGTTGATGGATCTGAAGTGATGTTGGGATCTCTGTTAGTGGTAGCCGGCGCCGTTGGAGCCACCGGAGTTGCACTGTGGCTTCGCCGCGACCGGCGCTACGAATCGTCGGAGAGTGTCGCCTCCGCCTACGACGCCTGGACGGAAGACCGCTTGCTGGAGCAGCTCTGGGGAGAGCATGTCCATCTCGGCCATTACGGGACCCCGCCAGGCTCCTGCGACTTCCGCGAAGCCAAGGAAGCCTTCGTCCACGAGCTGGTGCGATGGAGCGGTCTGGACCAACTCCCCGCCGGCAGCCGGGTGCTGGATGTGGGATGCGGCATCGGTGGCAGTGCCCGAATCCTGGCGCGGGATTACGGATTGAACGTTCTCGGCATCAGCATCAGCCCTGCCCAGGTGGAACGAGCCACACAACTCACCCCATCAGGTCTGAGTTGCCGCTTCCAGGTGATGGACGCCTTGGATCTTCAACTGCCCGATCAGAGCTTTGATGCGGTTTGGAGTGTGGAGGCCGGGCCCCACATGCCGGACAAGCAGTGTTATGCCGATGAGCTGCTGCGGGTGATGCGACCGGGGGGTCTGCTTGCAGTAGCCGACTGGAACCGCCGGGATCCATCTGAGGGCGGCATGACGCGAACCGAACGCTGGGTGATGCGTCAGCTGCTCAACCAATGGGCCCACCCTGAATTCGCCAGCATCAAGGGGTTCCGCCAGAACCTCGACAACAGCGTGCACAACCGTGGCGAGATTGTCACCGGTGACTGGACCCAGGCCACGCTCCCCTCATGGATTGACTCGATCATCGAGGGCGTCCGCCGTCCCTGGGCGGTGCTCAGCCTGGGACCGAAAGCGGTCCTGCAAGGCCTGAGAGAAACGCCGACCTTGCTGCTGATGCACTGGGCCTTCGCTACTGGTCTGATGCAATTCGGCGTCTTCCGGATCAGAAAGGGCTGATCCTCAACAGCCGCTCAAATCGCTGCTGGGGTAAGCACCGAAATGGGCGAGATGCTCACACAGAGGCTGCAACTGGGCGATCAGATCCTGCAGAGCCGTTGACGGAGCCGGCGGAAGATCCACATCCACAAAGAACACGTATTCCCCCAGCTCCCGTTTGGACGGTCGCGATTCAATCCGACTCATGTTCAGGCCCCGCTCAGCCAGACAGGCCAAAGCCTCCAGGAGAGCACCCGGCGCATTGCGATGCAGCGAGAACGCCAGACTGGCCACATCGCCATGCTCACTGCGCTGCCCACGGCGCAGCAGCAGAAAACGGGTGCGATTGCCCGCAACATCGTTCACCGGGAACGCCAGCTGATCCAACCCGTGTTCCCGGGCAGCGGTCTGGGAGGCGATCGCAGCACGGAAGGGACTGCCCGCCACCATGCGAGCTGCTTCAGCCGTGGATGAGGTGGGCAGTTGCAAGGCGTCGGGCAGATGCTGGGCCAACCAGCCACTGCACTGGGCCAGGGCCTGCGGGTGGGAGAGCACTTCGGTGACTCTGCTGAGCGGCCCACTCCCCAGCAGAGCGTGCTGAATCGGCAGCACCAAAGCCCTACGGATACAGAGCTCCGGATGGGACCACAGCGCATCGAGGGTCGCTGTCACCCCCCCTTCAACCGAGTTCTCGATCGGGACAACGGCTGCATCACACTGCCCTCCAGCCAGCTGTTCCACCACCGATCGGAGCCCCACGCAGGGAACGAGCTGAACATCCTCGAGTGCGTCCTGTTCGATCAACACCCGGGCGGCCTGCTCGCCATAGGTCCCTACTGGGCCAAGGAATGCGAGACGTGTAGGCATCGAAGCCGCACTGGATGGACTCGATAAGATCATGCCGCGTCAGGTGAAGACCATGCCCCTGGCCTTCGAAGCCAGTCAAAAGCTTGATCTGCCTGTCCGAACCGGAGCAGAGCGGCTTCCCACTTACCTTTTGGAGGAGGAGCGCGTCCTCGGGGCCCTGCTGGACGCCAAACAGCTCACCCGCCTGCAGTCAGGGCGCTACCGCTATGTGGTGACCAGCCTTCAGGTCTTCCAGCTCCACGTGAAACCCGTGGTGTCCCTCCGGATCCACATGGAAGGCGACACATTGGTGATGCAGGCCCTCGACTGCGAACTGGAGGGTCTGGGGATTGTTGATGACTTCGCCCTGAACCTGGAAGCACGGCTGACGTCCACACCCGACGGACTTCAGGGACATGCCCATCTTTCGGTGAGCGTCAGCCAGCCATCGCTGCTCAAGCTAATCCCCAAACGGGTGCTGGAATCAACGGGCGAATCAATCTTGAGTGGCATCCTCGTTGGCATCAAAGCCCGGGTTGGCCAGCAACTGATCGACGACTACCGAAGCTGGTGCCGGGAAACCGACGGGCAAGGCTCAACCGAGCAGACGCCTCAAGAACGTGTGCCGATGCAGGGGCGTGGGGCCTGAGGCCATCAAGGTCTGACGATGTTGCGCCGTGCCATAGCCCGCATGGCGCTCGAGGCCGTAACCAGGGAATCGAGCCGATAAGCGCCGGATGAGTGCATCCCTGGCCTCCTTGGCCAGAACACTCGCCGCAGCAATGGCCGCTGATCGGCTGTCCCCTGCGATCACCGTGCGCTGCGGGCCCTGCCACAGCCGAAGGGGAAGGTTGCCATCCACCAGCACGAGCCCAGGGCGCTGCGGCAGTCGCTGCAGCGCCCGCAACATGGCGCGTTCCGTGGCAACGCGGATGCCGCAGGCGTCAATTTCGCGCGCTGATGCCTGGCCCAGACCGGATGCCGCACACAGCGACTGGATCACCGGAACCAGAGCAGCCCGACGCTTGGCTGACAGTTTTTTGCTATCGGTCAGCCCTGCCTTCAACAGCTCTTGAGCCGCTGCGGTCTCGAGCACAACAGCAGCCGCAAAGACAGGACCGAACAAGCAACCGCGACCGACTTCGTCCACACCAGCCACGTCCCGCCCGAGGGGGAGGGAGTCCTGCGCGGTCATCCGACTCAGACCGTGGCGACAGCCGAGGAGCGGCGACGGCGACGGCGAGGCTCATCAGGCTCAGCTGTTTCCACCACGGCCACAGGCTCGGGTTCAGCCGGTTCACTGATGGGGGCCGGTTCTGGTTCGGTGATCGTCAGGTTGGTCACCGCCTCCAAGGGGGTGATCTCCACCATCAGGGGAGCCGACTCATCCGGGGCAGATGAAGTGACAACAACAGGCGTCTCAGCGGCAGGAGTCGCAGTGGGCTGACTCGCACCGTTGCGGGACCCTGAACGACCACCCCGTCCGCCACGACGACGGCGGCGTCCGGAACTGGCTGCCAATTGCTGACGCGCCGCCTCCAGCACCTCCTGCTCGTCCTCGCCAGGACGCACAACCCGGACCACGACGTTGTCGGATGCAGGGGGCTCCTCCAGCAACAGGGCAGGGTTCAATCCCAGCCAACCAAACAGCTGCTGTTGCTCGTCGGTCATCTGGACGGCAACCAATTCAGGGTCCTGACGACGGGCGGTCGCTGGCTCCTGAGCCTCTTGGGTCGACACCTCAGGGGCAGTGGTGTCGGACGTCTCGACAGGAAGGACGGCATCCTGACTGCCGCGCCCTCGACCACCGCGCCGCCGCCGGCCATTGCCACCGCTCTCTCCGGGCGCAACAACTTCAGCGCGGGCAGAGGCCGCCGAGCGAACCAATCCTGTGGCCGTTGCCAGGGGTTGAAGCAGGTCTTTGCCGGGAAGAACGGCCACATGGCCCAGACCACCACAGCTGGGGCAAGCCCGACCGAACAGTTCATAGATGTTCTGCCCTTGACGCTTGCGGGTGAGTTCCACCAGGCCCAGTTCACTGAGCTGTGCGATCTGCGGGCGGGCTGAGTCGTCGCGGACGGCTGTCGTGAAATGCTCCAGCAGCTGGAGCTGATCACGACGGGAATCCATATCGATGAAGTCGATGATGATCACCCCACCGATGTTGCGCAGCTTGAGCTGGCGAGCGATTTCGATCGCCGCCTCACAGTTGGTCCAGAGAACGGTTTCGCGCGCATTGGCCGATCGTGTGAACGAGCCCGAGTTCACATCGATCACAGTGAGTGCTTCGGTGGGCTCGATGATCACGTAGCCACCGGACGGCAGATCAACCCGCGGCTTCAGCGCATCGCGGATGGCGGCATTGACCTTGTAGTGCTCCAGCAACTCGCTGGGTTCACTGTGAGCCTCCACCAGCACATTGCCGGCTTCGGCACCAAGGAAGCTGCTCACACGGTTCACAGCGGCGGCATCGTCCACCACAACACGGGCCAGATCCGGGCCCATGTGGTCCCGCAGAATCCGATGGATAAAGTCTTCATCGCGGTTGAGCAGCACCGGCGGTGCAGCGGTTTCAGCGGCTTGCTGAATCGCTTCCCACTGGCGCAGCAAGGATTCCAGATCCTCAATCAACAGCTCTTCGCTGATGCCGTCGGCTTCCGTACGGATCAGCAGACCGGCTCCAGGCGGCTTGATCAGAACACCAAGGGCACGCAGCCGGTTCCGTTCTGCATCAGAACTGATGCGCCGGGAGATGTTGACCCCCTGGCCATGGGGCTGAAGCACCAGGTAGCGACCTGGCAGAGCAAGATTTCCCGTCAACCGTGGGCCTTTGGTGCCGGTCGGTTCTTTCATCACCTGAACCAGAACCTTCTGGCGAGGCTCCAGAAGTTCAGTGATCCCTGCTGAACCTTTCTTCAGACGCAGCGGCCCAAGATCGGTGACATGGATGAACCCGTTTTTCTCACTCTCACCGATATTGACGAAGGCGGCATCAATGCCTGGCAGAACATTTTCTACCGTTCCTAAATAGACATCTCCGATCTGATAACGACCCTGCGCGACGATCAGTTCATCAACGCGTTCATCGGTCAGCACTGCTGCGATGCGCAGCTGCTCCGCGATGACAATTTGCTGGGGCATAACAGGACTGGTTGAGCCCGATTGAGGGCCAAATCCGTTGAGGAACCTGCCGGTTCTCCCTCACGGGTTGATGGAAAGATTTGAGCTGGTCAGCAAGACCAAAAGGTTGCGGAGCAAAAACTCCTATGACTCAGGCTTGGGGGTTCCAAAAAAGACCGCCGTGCAAGCCGTGATGTGGACCTCGATATCCGTGTTGGATCAGACAAGACCGGAACAAGGTTGGTCCCGATGGACGAAACACCTGTTGTGTAGCCAAATTAGCACTGCGCACTGAGGAGCAGGGCCTCTCGCGCCAAGCGTTGCACCTGCAAGGGCTGACCAACGTTCTCAGCCAGCCAGTGCTGAATCTGACTAGGGCGCAAGCTTCGACCCATCTCATCCACCGCCGCTTCCAAGCGAAGCCGAACGGATCCATTGGCGTTCTGATCCGTCACCTGCAGCGCCTTCAACGCGGGGCGGCAATCCCGTTCCCGAGGGCGGCCCTTCTTATCGGTGTCGTGCCACACCAAGGCTGTGGCCTGCAGGAGCTGATCCACCGCCGCATTCCAGTCCAATGACGTTGGGTCCTGCTCCTGCGGCACGAGATCAAAACACCAAATGGCCCCCGTCAGTTCTTGCGAAAGGCTCTTGCCACTGACGGGAACCTCGGCTGCCGCCAGCAGCTGAATGCCCTCCGGCAGCAACGGCTGAAGCGTCTTGCGGAAGTGGTTGGGATCCAGGGCCTCGGTGAATTCCAGATCCATCCACTCGCTCTGGGCCTCAGCACCGAGGGGAAGTGCCAAAGCGATCTGAACCCGCGGCAGTGGATGAAACCCACCGGTGAAGCTGATCGGAAGCGCACTGCGACGCAGGGCCCGCTCCAGCATGCGCATCAGATCAAGATGGCTGAGCAGAGCCATCGATCCCGTTTTGGCGAATTGCACCCGGATCCGGCACACCCGGTCACTGGGCGGCGCCTGGGTCGGCACCTGGGTTGGCACCTCAGGAGCGGGAACCACCACGTTGTGCCCGAGATCCGGGCCGCAGACCCCACAACTGCTGCAACCATCAAAGGAGCAGTCGGGCACAACCGCCGCTGCCAGAGCCCGTTGCAGATCGTCAGCCAACCAGGCTTTGTCGATGCCGGTGTCGATGTGATCCCAGGGGAGTGGCTGAGCACAGAACGCTTCCAGATCCTCCCGATCCAGCGCAGCCACAGCACTCCAGCCCCCCACCTCCATCTCCCGGTAACGCCCCTCCAGGCCGGCATCCGCGATGGCTCCGGTCCATGCGTCGTAGGTGCGATCCAGCGACTCGAACCAGGCATCCATGCCGGCACCGGCCCGCCAGGCCGCCTCGATCACCGGGGCAAGGCGCCGATCGCTGCGGCCCACAAAATCCTCCATAGCCGAAAGCCGCACATCGGTGAAATTCACCTTCACACCGCGCAAACGCCTGAAGGCCTCCTTGAGCAGCACCTGGCGCCGCTCAAACTCAGCCGTGGAGACGCTGTGCCACTGAAAAGGGGTGTGGGGCTTGGGCGTGAAATTGCTGATCGTGATGTTCAGGTGCAGCCGACCCAGGTCACGGCAGCGCTGCTGGAGCATCACGCAGGTCTCGGCAATGCCGAGAACATCGGCATCCGTCTCACCGGGGAGGCCGATCATGAAGTAAAGCTTCACCTTGCGGTACCCGTTCTGCATAGCCGTGCGGATGCCATGCAGCAGGTCGTCATCGGTGAGGCCCTTGTTGACGATGTCGCGGAGGCGCTGTGTCCCGGCCTCCGGGGCGAAGGTGAGGCCCGCTTTCCGCGTGCCGCCAAGGATGTGGGCAATGTCTTCATCGAAGCGATCCACCCGCTGGCTGGGCAGTTGAAGCGTGACGTTCTGATCCGCCAGGCGGTTGCGCAACTCCACCCCCACCGCCGGCAGCGCCAGATAGTCGCTGCAGCTCAAGGAGAGCAGCGAGAAATCGCTGTAGCCGGTTTGTTTCATGCCGGTCTCCACTGCCTCGATCACAGCTTCGGGTTCCACATCCCGAGCCGGTCGCGTCAACATTCCGGGCTGGCAGAAGCGACAACCCCGGGTGCAACCGCGGCGAATCTCCACCGTGAGACGGTCATGCACCGTTTCCACATGGGGCACGAGACCCATGGCGTAGTGGGGCATTGGCGTCGCCACACGGCGAAGAACCCGTGCCGGGACATCAGGATGAAGGGGCTCGAGGGTGACCCCATCGGCGCCCGTTCCATAAAGCGCAGGCACGTAAACGCCGGGAACCTGGGCCAGATCCCGCAGCAATTGCGATCGCGTCAATCCATCCGCTTTGGCTTGCGCCACCACCAGACCGATTTCGGGCAACAGCTCCTCACCGTCACCCAGAGCGATGAAGTCGAAAAACGGGGCATAGGGCTCTGGATTGCTGGTGGCGGTGGGCCCACCAGCGAAAATCAGAGGATGTGCTGCAGGATCACTCAGGGGCAAGTCGCCCCGATCAGCGGCGCGGATGGGCACCTGCGCCAGATCCAGCATCTCAAGAATGTTGGTGGCGCCCAGTTCGTAACTGAGACTGAAACCCAGGATGTCGAAGGCCGGCAAAGGCCGACGGCTTTCCACGGCAAACAACGCCTGGGAACGTTCCCTCAAGCGGCCTGCCAGATCAACCGCTGGAAGATAGGCGCGATCACACAACTGCCCGGGGAGGGCATTGAGGATCGAATAGAGAATGATGTGGCCCAGGTTGCTGGAGCCAACCTCATAGATCTCGGGGTAGGTGAGCGCCCAGCGAACCGACGCTGTCTGCCAGTCCCGTGGTTCAACCCCTAACTCGTGCCCCATGTAGCGGGCCGGTTTGTTGATGCCGCTGTCCACCAGGGCATGAAAATCAACCGGGTGATCCAGGGATGAGACGACCACGTCGGATGTCCTGACTCCTGAGGTCATCGTATGGAGCTGCCGACACGGCAGGATGCCCCGCAGAAATAGCTCCCGATTCCGTGGTTCAGGTCAACGGCAACTACCTCAAGCTCAAAGCGGGCTACCTGTTCCCTGAGATCGGTCGACGCGTCAAAGCATTCAGCAGCGCCAATCCCGAGGCAGCGCTGATCCGCCTGGGCATCGGTGATGTCACAGAACCCCTGCCGCTGGCCTGCCGTGAAGCCATGAAAACCGCCATCGATGCGATGGGCACCGCCGAAGGCTTCCATGGCTATGGCCCGGAACAGGGCTACGGCTGGCTGCGGGAGGCCATCGCCAAAAACGACTTCCAAGCCCGAGGGTGCGACATCAGTGCCGAGGAAATTTTTGTTTCCGACGGCTCCAAGTGCGACAGCAGCAACATCCTCGACATCCTCGGCGAGGGCAACAAGGTGGCCGTCACGGACCCCGTCTACCCGGTGTACGTGGACAGCAACGTGATGGCTGGCCGCACCGGGGAAGCCGGAGAGATCGGTCGCTACGCAGGACTGACCTACCTACCGATCAGCGCAGACAACGGCTTTGCAGCGCAGATTCCCAGTGAACCGGTCGACCTGATCTACCTCTGCTTCCCCAACAACCCCACCGGTGCCGTCGCCACCCGGGAACAACTCCAGGCCTGGGTGAACTACGCCCGCGCCAATGGCGCACTGATCCTCTTCGATGCTGCCTATGAGGCCTTCATCCAGGACCCTGAACTCCCCCACTCCATCTTCGAGATCGAAGGAGCACGGGACTGTGCCATCGAATTCCGTTCCTTCTCCAAAAACGCTGGCTTCACCGGCACCCGCTGTGCCTTCACCGTGGTGCCCAAAGGGCTGAAAGGCAAATCGGCCAACGGCGAAGCGGTGGAACTCTGGGGACTGTGGAACCGACGTCAGAGCACCAAGTTCAACGGTGTTAGCTACATCATTCAGCGCGGAGCTGAGGCTGTTTACTCCGAAGCCGGTCAGGCCGAAGTGAAGGCCTTGGTGAGCTTCTACATGGAGAACGCCGCGATCATTCGTCGCGAACTCAGTGCCGCAGGCCTCACTGTCTATGGCGGCGAACACGCTCCCTACGTCTGGATCAAGACCCCTGAGGGCATGGATTCCTGGGGATTCTTCGACCATCTGCTCAACAAAGCCAACGTGGTGGGCACACCCGGCAGCGGTTTCGGCGCCGCTGGCGAGGGGTATTTCCGCTTGTCGGCCTTCAACAGCCGGGCCAATGTGGATGAGGCCATGGCCCGCATCAAAGCCCTGTGAGCCGCTCCCCGTTCGCATTGCCTTTAGATTTCAATCGCTTCGGATCAATGGCCATGGTGGTGGACTCTCCTAGCCAAAAACCAGGTGGTGCAGCTGTTCTGGACAAAGCGCCGGAACGGGTTCGCAAGCGCTCGCCTCGCTACAAGGTGCTGCTGCACAACGATCCGGTGAACTCCATGGAATACGTGGTGGCCACCCTGCAGCAGGTTGTGCCTCAACTCAGCGAGCAGGACTGCATGGCCGTGATGCTGGAGGCCCACAACACTGGAGTGGGCTTGGTGATCGTCTGCGACATCGAACCGGCTGAGTTCTATTGCGAGACGCTGAAATCCAAAGGCTTGACCAGCTCCATCGAGCCTGAGGCGTGAGGCCCTACTGGCGAGGCACTCTTCTGTATCCGGCGTCGTTGGTGGCATTGTTTCTCAGCTTGCAAGGACTGCTTGGCCTCGCAGGTGTTCCCACGGCTCAGCAGGCTTCCTTAGCGGCGGGCCCAAGCGTTGGAGCAATGCTGATTTCACTGCCTTGGCGGTTGAGACGGACCTGGGGCGTTGATCGCCCTTGGCAGCAACTTGGAGTGGTTCGGTCAGTCGTCAAAGCCCTTCACGCATTCCTAGGTGGTCTCACAGCAGCCTCAGCCCTTCTTTTCGGAGTGGTTGCTGTCCTTCTGATTAGCGGTAACGGCCTATGGCAGGGCCAAATCACCACAGGTGATCTTGCCAATGCCATTGCCCTGATGCTTCTGGTGGGTTTTGCAGAGGAGCTGCTCTTTCGTGGCTGGCTCTGGGGTGAATTGGAGCTATTGACAGGTCGACAGCGGGCGATCGGGATTCAGGCGGCTGTCTTCGCCCTGGTGCATCCCTGGTATCAGCTGCCTCCCGTCGAAGCCATTGCACTGCTCGTGGGCCTGGTCTTGCTGGGTCTTGCCCTAGCCCTGCAACGCAGAGCCGACAACGGAATGCTCTGGGGATCAATTGGCCTGCACGGCGGGCTTGTTGGTGGGTGGTTCGCCCTTCAAGCTGGGCTGATCACCCTGCCTGGAACGAGCCCAACTTGGCTTCTTGGGGCAGGTGGCGCCAATCCCAACCCGATTAGTGGTCTGTTGGGTTGGGCCGGACTGGGGGCATTCATCTTGATCAGGCGCCGATGGTGGCGATGAGTCAACGAGTTGCCGTTGCCAAGGCCTTGCGGCCTTCCACCGGAGCACGAAGAGCGTCCTGAAGCGAAGCCACGCCGTAGTCCCTTTCGAGGAGTGACATCACCGTGCGACCAAAATCTGCAGGATTGCGATCAAAGGCCTCAAGACACACCCGACCAAAGGTGCTCCCCATCGGCTCAGGGTTCCAGAGAAGTTTTCGCGCCGTCCAAGGCATCATGCTCATCGGGTTGTAACCCGGCTTGATCAAACCCTGATCAAAGCCGTATTGCTCCAAGTGGGTATGGGGCTGCAGACCGATGAAAAAGATCGCTGGCTCAACCAAGTCAGCGCCAAAAATGGCCTCCAGCTCTCGGTGATAAGCCACGGTCTGGCGGATCGTTTCCGGCCGTTCGTCGATCACGTTGAAGGAGTAGTTCACCGACACGTGATCTCGGAAGCCCGCATCCGCCAGCATCCGGCAACTCTCCAGAACGGTGCGAAGGTTGTAGCCCATGCGCATCTTGCGAACGAGCTCCTGCGAGCCGGATGTAATGCCGATCTCGAAATAGCTCATGCCCGTCTCCACCATGAGCTGGGCCAATTCGGGGTCCAGATTGTCGGCGCGGATGTAGGCGGCCCAACGAATGCCGGTCAGCCCTTCAGCCTTGATCGCCCGTAGCAGTTCCTTGGCGTCTTCGATGTAGCGCCGCGCCGGTATGAACTGGGCATCGGTGAACCAGAACCCACGAACACCACGGTCGTACAGCTGGCGCATCTCTTTCACCACCTCATCCACGGGGTTAAGACGCACCTGCTTACCTTCCACCACCGTGTAGACGCAGTAACAACAGTTGTGGGGGCAGCCGCGCTTGGTCTGTACTCCTACGTAAAAGTCACCGCCTTCGAGATACCAGTCGAGTTGGGGCCAGATCGAAGCGATGTAGTCGTAATTGCAGGCGGTTTTGGGCCGACTTTCCGGCTGCTCATGGATCAGGCCTGAACGCGGCTTCTCGCCAACCACGAAGCATCGTTCGCCCTCGAGGGAGTGGCCCTGAATCAACTTCTCGAGAAGCGGCTCCCCCTCACCGATGGAGACCACCGTTCCTTTGGGGAGCGATTTGCCGAGTTGCTCGTAAAACACACTGACAGCTCCACCGCCAAGCACTGCTCTGGCCGTCGGCTGGTGGCGGCGTGCACGTTTCAAGCCTTGACGCACCAGACGCTGGTTCCTGCGCAGCTCGCCGTAATGACTGCTCATCAACTGAAGCCCACCCAAGGCTCCATGCAGACGCTTTAAAGGGTTACGGGCGTAGAAGACCTCGAACGAATTCTGAAGAGGGTTGCCCCCCCGCCCATCGACCGGCGCATAGATCTGGATGTCTCTCCACGAGAACACCAGCAGCGTCGGCTGGAACTGGTCAACTGCGGCGTCCAGCACGCGATGGACATCCAGCACCGGAAGAGCAGCGAGATCCAGGATGCGCTGAGGCATCTCCGGGAAGCATTTGTGCAGATGGTCGGCGAGATAGATCGGCCCGATCGGAAAGATCGGATTGCAGGGCAGCCGCACCAGCAACACCCGTTCTTGTTGTGGTGCCACGTCAGCTGCCATGAGGCTTTCGGGACGCTAACAAGCGCTGCCGCCAAAGGGGCGTAGGGCCTCTTCACAACAACTTCATCAAGCCAGCGACACACAGCGCAAACTTCCTTTACACTCCCCTTTAGGCAGGGCTCTCCTGCCCT